>NZ_KB911547.1:0-403794 GCF_000383555.1 Rhodococcus sp. 114MFTsu3.1
GCGACCGGTGGTGTGTTGCTGTGGCAGCACTTGTTCTGGTTCTTCGGTCATCCCGAGGTGTACATCATCGCGTTGCCGTTCTTCGGGATCGTCTCGGAGATCTTCCCGGTGTTCTCGCGTAAGCCGATGTTCGGATACACCACATTGATCTACGCGACGATCGCGATCGCGGCATTGTCGATCGCGGTGTGGGCGCATCACATGTATGCCACCGGTGCGGTGTTGCTTCCGTTCTTCTCGTTCATGACGTTCTTGATCGCGGTGCCCACGGGTGTGAAGATCTTCAACTGGATCGGCACGATGTGGCGTGGTCAGGTGACGCTCGAGACGCCGATGTTGTTCTCCATCGGGTTCTTGATCACGTTCCTCTTCGGTGGTCTCTCGGGTGTGTTGCTCGCCAGCCCGCCGATCGATTTCCATGTCACCGACACCTACTTCGTGATCGCGCACTTCCACTATGTGGTGTTCGGGACGGTGGTGTTCGCGACGTATGCCGGTATCTATTTCTGGTTCCCGAAGATGACGGGCCGGATGATGGACGAGACGCTCGGCAAGTGGCATTTCTGGTTGACGTTCTTCGGGTTCCACGGCACGTTCCTGGTGCAGCACTGGCTCGGGAACGAGGGTATGCCGCGTCGGTACGCCGATTACCTGGCGTCGGACGGGTTCACCACACTCAACATCATTTCCACGATCGGGGCGTTCGTGCTCGGTGCGTCGACGTTGCCGTTCGTGTGGAACGTCTTCAAGTCCTACCGGTACGGCGAAGTGGTCACCGTCGACGATCCGTGGGGCTACGGCAACTCGTTGGAATGGGCGACCTCCTGCCCGCCGCCGCGGCACAACTTCACCGAACTGCCCCGGATCCGGTCCGAGCGTCCCGCGTTCGAACTGCACTACCCGCACATGGTCGAACGCCTCCGCGCCGAAGCCCACGTCGGACCAGGTGCCCACGGCGGACACACCACCGAAGTCCTCGAGAAGGCGCGTCGAGAACCACTGGCCACCGGCGACGACGAGCATTCGGGCGACTGAACCGGCAGCGCCGAATCACAGGTACTGCCCCGTCAATTCGGCTGCGCGCCAGCGTCCGTCGGCGATGGTGCGGAGCAGTACCTGTGTGGTCACCGCAGTTCCGTGTTCCAGCACTGCGCGTCGCACCGTTTCTCGCACATCCGCCCCGGAGACCGCAGTAGCGAAGGACCGCGCCACGGCATGGCAGTCCACAGCGTCGGCGCCGGGTATCGACGTCAGTATCCGACGCAGGATCTCGGCTGTCGCGGCGGTGTCCGGGTAGTCGATCTCGATGATCGCATCGAACCGAGCCGACCGCGTTGCCGCGGAATCGAGAGACTTCGGATCGTTGGTCGACGCGATGGTCAGAACGTCGTCGTACTGCCGGGTGCCGTCGAGGACGGTCAGAAACTCCGCCAACGGCTCGTCCCGACCCCCGCTTCCCCTCGTGCCGATGATCAGATCGAGATCCTCGAGGATGACGACGGTGCGTCCGAGATATCTGGTCTCCTCGTAGATGGACCTCAGCGCACGAGATCCAGCGAGGGCGTCGACGATGATGACGGTGGCGTCTCCCATCAACTCCCCGGCCACGACACGGCTGACGGCACTCTTGCCCACACCGGGAGGACCGGTCAGAAGCACTCCTCGGCTGGTGCCGAGGCCGAGCTGACGCATCAGGTCGGCGCGAGTGGTCACTGCAGCGATATTGGTGTCCAGTTCGTTCCACACTTCGGCTGGCAACACCAGATTCGAGCGGTCCTGACGGGGAAGGTCGACGATCGACAGGCCGAGTACAGGTTTTGCGGTCGCCTGAAGAACACGTCCTCGGAAAAAGTTTCGAGGACCGCGCGCCGCGGTCATCGTCTGCGCGAGCAGTGCCCTGCCCGCCTCGGCGTCGACCGTGCGGGTGTAGATGCGAAGCTCGAATTCGTCGTTCATGAACGACGCTTCCCTCAGGCACACCACGACGTCGATCGGCGCGAACGAGCCACCGACGAAGAACACGGCAAGTTCCTTGGGCAGCGAGATCGACGTGCCGTCGATGTCCGTTCGCTCCCACGTCGGAGGACACGAATCCTCTGCGGGACCGACCGGAGGGTTCCATATCGACATCTCGTCCGCGAGGATCGCAGCCACTGCCGGACGCGTGGAGACCGTGAGGAGTTCGGTGGCGCAGACGACGTCGTCGCTCGACACTCCCAGTGAGGTCGAGACGAATGCGTCTGCCGTGGTGGCCGAACGCGAGGCGCCGAGGAGCAGGTTCGCTATCGCGGCGACGGTGCGACGGACGGATTCCGGTTCACCGGACAGGCTTTCGTGCACTTCTGATGTCATGTGGGAGTCACGATTCTTTCACCACGCCGAGTACGTGGACTACTCCGCATGCGCGAAGATCGCCAGAGTACTACATCGACAACGCGGTCGCCCAGCGCATTTTCACGCGTCACCGACCGAGTAATCCCGTTTCTCAGAACGCTCTCAGCAGTCACGGTCATACTCGTCCAGTGATCCCCCGCGCAGCCCATCGCCCCACAGCGTTGACGCTGCACGGCCGCATCCGTGTTCTCACGATCAGTGTTGCGGCTCTCGCCGTCGCGGTCAGTGCGCTCGCCATCTACGTCGTCGCGGACCAGGCTCTTCGTGATCAGCTCGGTGACCGAGTGTCTCGCAACGCCAAAGCACTCATCACCGGAGCACAGTTGGGCGTCCCGCCGAACGCGTACGGTTTCGGCGTCAGCAGCCCCGATGGCCCCGCGATCAAGGTAGCGCTGGTCTCGTCGACCGGGGAACTCGTCACGTTCAACACCGAGTCCAAGCCGTTCACGAACTCGGCGGGTGTGCTCGACTCCCAGGAGCAGGCAGTCGTCGACGGGACGGCGCCTGATTCCCTCCGCGAGGTGCGCGGATACATGGTCGCGGCCGAGCGGACGACCACCGGCGAAACCGTCATGGTCGCCGAGTCGCTCGAGTCCAACGATCCGCTGCTGGGGAAGTTGACGCTCGCTCTCGTGATGATCGGAGCATTCCTGGTCGCCCTGGCCGGAATCGCCGGTTCTGCGGTGGCTCGAACAGGGCTGCGACCGGTCAAACGTCTGCGCAACGCCACCGAGCAGGTGGCGCGCACCGGCGACTTGGAACCCATCGTCGTCAGCGGAGACGACGAACTCGCATCGCTGGCCACCAGCTACAACGAGATGCTCGCCGCGCTCACCGTCTCCGGCCGCCGGCAGAACAAGCTCGTCACCGACGCCGGCGAGGAGTTGATGGAACCGTTGCAGACGCTGCGAGCGAAGATCGACACCGTGATGGCGCTGGACTCGGACGACCCGCCCGCGCTGTCCCCCGAGGAGCAGGACGCGCTTCGCGCGGGTGTCATGACCGACATGGACGTGATCATCCGACTGGTCCACGATCTGGTCGATCAGGCCCGCGTCCAGTCGGAGGCGTCGCACTCCTGATCGACGCCACTACCGTTCGATTCGATGCAGGCGAACGTTTACGAGCGTCGAATCCTCGATGTCGGCGGTCATGAACGTACAGAACGGTTGCCGACGGCGGTCGGTGGGAGATCCTGGATTGAGCAGGCGCAGCCCGTTGTCGGCCGTGGTGTCCCACGGAATGTGACTGTGCCCGAACACGAGTACATCCGTGTCGGGATAGGCCGCCGCCATGCGTTTCTCACGTCCGGTGGCCTGACCTGTCTCGTGGACGATGGTGAGTCGGACGCCGTCGAGTGCGACGTCTGCCCGCTCGGGCATGCGTGCGCGTAAGTCTTCCCCGTCGTTGTTCCCCCAGCATGCGATCAACCGTGTCGACGCGGCCTGCAGCGCGTCGAACAGGTCGACCTCGACCCAGTCGCCGGCGTGGACGACGACATCCGCATCTCGGACGGCATCCCAGACTTGCTGGGGCAGTGACCTTGCCCGCTTCGGCACATGAGTGTCCGCCAGCAACAGAAGTTTCACGCACTCCAGTGTGCACGCTCGGCGGTCGCGGGCGGGGGATCCGGATCGGACGATGCGCGGGGTTCACCGGAAATCCCTCGACTTGGATTGCACCCGCAGATCCAGCAGTTGCAGATGATCCGCCACCACGGTGGCGGCTCCTTCGGCGTTCTGCACCTTGCCTCGGATCAGCAATGCGGGAGCGGTGAGCGCGAGCTTTCGATACTTCGCCCACAGTCCGACCGAACAGACGACATTGACCATTCCCGTCTCGTCCTCCAGATTGACGAACGTGACTCCGCCCGCTGTCGCAGGCCGTTGACGATGCGTCACCGCTCCCCCGACGAGCACCCGGTCCCCATCGGGAATCGCCAACAGCCGATGCGCCGGAACCACCCCGAGGCGGTCGAGTCGATCTCGAAAGAACTGAGTGGGATACGAATTCGGTGATACCCCCGTTGCCCATACGTCCGCGGACGCCAGATCGAGATCGCTCATACCGGGAAGCACGGGGGCGTGGGTCGACGCCCCGAGACCGGGAAGCAGATGCGGCCGCTCCCCTGCCGCAGCACCGGCAGCCCACAACGCTTGGCGACGAGTGGTCCCGAAACAGCCGAGAGCGCCTGCTGTCGCCAATGATTCGGCCTGGGCGGTGGACAGCTCCACCCGTCCGGTCAGATCGAGGAACGAGGTGTACGGGCCCCCCAGTACCCGAGCTTCGACGATCTTCTCCGCGAGCGCCTGACCGATGTGACGAACATCGGCCAGACCCATACGAATCTCGAGTCCACCACCGCACAAGTCCGCGTACCAGGAGCTGGCGTTGACATCCGGTCCGTGCACCTGCACACCGTGACGCCGTGCATCGGCGACCAACGACTGCGGGGAGTAGAAGCCCATCGGCTGTGCCCGCAGCAGTCCCGCGCAGAACGCTGCCGGATGGTGCAGTTTGAACCACGACGAATAGAACACGAGCGATGCAAAACTCTGCGAATGACTCTCGGGAAAACCGAAGTTGGCGAAGGCGGACAGTTTCTCGTAGATACGATCGGCCGCATCCCCGACGATTCCGTGCAGCTCACGCATACCGTCGTAGAACTTTCCGCGCAGTTCGTTCATGCGCTCCGGGGACCGTTTGGAACCCATGGCTCGGCGGAGTTGATCGGCATCCGCAGCGCTGAAACCCGCGACATCGATCGCCATCTGCATGAGCTGTTCCTGGAACAGCGGAACTCCGAGCGTCCGATCCAGAGCCTTCTTCAACGACGGATGATCGAACGTGACCGGTTCGAGCCCGTTGCGGCGCTTGATGTACGGGTGAACGGATCCACCCTGAATGGGCCCCGGCCTGATCAGTGCCACTTCCACGACCAAGTCGTAGAACTCACTCGGCTTCAGGCGAGGCAGCGTCGCCATCTGCGCGCGCGACTCCACCTGGAACACGCCGATCGAATCCGCTCGCTGCAGCATGTCGTAGACAGCCTTCTCGCTCAGATCGATGTCCGCGAGGTCGATCCGGATGCCTTTGTGCTCGTCGATCAGATCGATCATGTAATGCAAGGCCGACAACATCCCGAGTCCCAACATGTCGAACTTGACCAAACCCACCGCAGCGCAATCGTCCTTGTCCCACTGGAGAACACTGCGGTCGGCCATCGTTGCCCACTCCACCGGACACACGTCCGCAATGGGGCGATCGCAGATCACCATGCCGCCCGAGTGAATACCGAGATGACGCGGAAACCCTTCGATCTGCCGCGCCAGATCCAGTACCGGAGCAGGTATGTCGCTTCCCTCCTGGTCACCGATGTTGGACCAACGGGTGACCTGCTTGCTCCACGCATCCTGTTGCCCCTGGGAGAATCCCAACGCGCGAGCCATGTCACGCACCGAGGATTTACCTCGATAGGTGATCACGTTCGCGACCTGCGCGGCATACGTGCGCCCGTACTTGGAGTAGACGTGCTGAATAGCTTCCTCACGCCTGTCCGATTCGATGTCGACGTCGATATCGGGTGGACCGTCCCGCTCGGGCGCAAGGAACCGCTCGAAGAGCAGCTTGTTGGCAACAGGGTCCACATTGGTGATGCCGATGGCATAGCAGACGGCGGAGTTCGCTGCCGAACCCCGCCCCTGGCACAGAATGTCGTTGTCCTTGCAGAATTTCACGATGTCGTGGACGACGAGAAAGTACCCGGGAAAACCCAACCGCTCGATGATGTCCAGTTCGTACTCGATCTGAGCGTGCGCCGCAGGATGTTCCGTCGGCGAGCCGTACCTGAGACGCGCACCACGCACCGCGAGATCACGCAGGTGACTGATCTCGGTATGTCCGGGAGGCACATCGAACGGCGGAAGCTTCGGCGCGATCAAGTGAAGATCGAACGCACACTCACGACCGAGCCGGGCTGCGGCGTCGACCACGCCGGGATGATGTCGGAACAGCGCAGCCATCTCCGCACCGGACCGAAGATGGGTACCACCGGTCGGTGCGAGCCATCCCGATGCCTCGTCCAAGCTGCTTCTGGCGCGCACCGCAGCCATCGCCATGGCAAGACGGCGGTTCTCCGGCGTCGCGTAATGCGCCGCAGTCGTGGCGATCACCGGAAGGCGGAAGCGGGCGGCGGCGTCGAACAGCGCGTCGTTGCGCTCGTCGTCCTCCGGCAATCCGTGATGAGTGAGCTCGACGGTGACACGGTCGGCGCCGAATCTGTCGACCAGGTCCCGGACGGCAGCATCCATCGCGTCCCGCCCGCCGTTGCGCAGGGCACGCCGCACGTGCCCCTTTCTGCACCCGGTGAGGATCTGCCAATGCCCACCCGCGGCATCGGACAACGCGTCGAAGTCGTACCGAGGCTTTCCCTTGACGCCACCGGCCAGATGCGCCGCCGCGATCTCCCTCGACAGTCTGCGATACCCCTCCTGGCCGCGAGCGAGCACGAGAAGATGCGTACCGTCCGGGTCGAGCTCACCTGCCCGCGACTTGTCCGTTCCCAGCGACAGTTCGGCACCGAAGACAGTCCCCACACCCAGCGCCTTGGCGGCCTCGGCGAACCTCACGACCCCGTAGAGACCGTCGTGATCGGTGAGGGCGATCGACTCCAGCCCGAGCCTCGCGGCCTCCTCCACCATCGTTTCCGGCTGGCTCGCCCCGTCGAGGAAACTGAACGCGGAATGCGCATGCAACTCCGCATACGGAGTTCCTGTCACGGGTGCCGAAGTGACCGACCCTTCGTACGCCGCACGTTTACGCGACCAGGCAGGACTGTCCCCGCCGTCGCCGACGATCTCGGGCTTGTCCGGCCGCGCAGGACGCCCCGACAGCACCCGCTCCATCTCCGACCACGTCGGCGGACCATCGTTCCAGCCCATGACCATCCCCTCGTTCATCGAGAACTCGAACAGCACGGTCGAACAGAGGGGAAGACACCGTTCGAACGTGTGTTCTATTAGAGCGCACGGCACCGACAGAAATCAACGTGTCGTCTCCAGCCACTAGGCTCGCTCTGCGATCGCATGTAACTAGAGAGCTGGAGTGAGAACGTGACACGTTGGGCTTCGTTCGTCGTTTCCCGTAAACGCTGGGTGCTCACCATCGCCATCGTGGCGGTGGCCCTCAGCGGGGCATGGGGAATCGGCGTGTTCTCCAAGCTCAGCGAAGGCGGCTTCATCGACCCGGGAAGCGAGGCCGCCGAAGTCAGCACACTCGTCGCCGGCCTCGGGCAACCGACACCGGACATCGTCGCCATCTACACCGCACCCGAAGGCAAGACGATCGACGACATCGCACCCGATGTCACAGCCGTGCTCGACGAGTTCCAGAACGAATACTCCGTCGAGAACGTCACGTCCTATTGGACTGCGAACGCCGCAGCCAAGCAGTTCCTCCTGTCCAACGACGGCACCAAGGCGCTCGCGACCGTCACCCTCGGCCCCAAGTCAGGCGTCACGTTCTCGACGTTCGGCGACCTGCCGCCGAAACTCGTCGTCCCCGGCGTGACTTCGCAGTTCGCCGGCGGATCGGTGGTAGGAGTGTCCTTCAGCACCACGCTGCAGAGCGACCTCGTGCGATCCGAGGCGATCGCGATCCCCATCACCCTGGTGCTGTTGATCTTCATCTTCGGCGGCGTGGTCGCGGCCGCGGTGCCGGTGTTCGTGGGCATCCTCAGCGTCATCAGCGCACTGGCAATTCTGCGGGCGCTGACGGTGGTCACCGAGGTCAGCTCGTTCTCCATCAACGTCGCCTCACTTCTCGGGCTCGGCCTCGCCATCGACTACGGACTGTTCATCGTCAGTAGATTTCGAGAGGAGATGCGCGCAGGCGTCGACCCGCAGAACTCCGCAGTTCGCACCGTGCTGACCGCAGGCCGAACCATCGTCTTCTCGGGGCTGCTGCTGATCTGCGCATTCGCGGGAATGCTCGTGTTTCCGCAACCGGTCGTCAAATCGCTCGGATTCGGAGCCATGGCCGCCGTCGCCAGCGCGGCAATCCTGTCGCTGACGGCTGTTCCTGCCCTGCTCGCGATACTCGGTCATCGCATCAACTCGCTCACCTGGAGCCGAAGCGCATCCGACCGCGGCGACGCGCGCGCACAGAAGTTCTGGGGAGCCGTCGTCACCCGGGTGATGCGCACTCCCGGAATCGTCGCTGTAGTCATCGTCGCCGCACTGCTCGTGCTCTCCGCGCCGATTCTCAAGGTCACGCTGGGAGAAGTCGACTACACCGCACTGCCTCAGAACGATCCGGCTCGCGTCGCCGTCGAGACACTGAACTCCGAATTCCCGACCACGGGCGAAGGTGCCACCGTAGTTCTCCGCGGCACCGACGGGCAGAAACCCCAGGGCGCCCCGATCGCAGACATCACCCGCCAGGCAGAAGCCGTCGACGGAATTGCCCGGGTCCAGTTCACCGGGTCCGCGGACGACTTCGTCGTCGTCCAAGCAACATTCAGCGAACCCAGTGAAGGCAAGAGCGAAGTCGAGTCGACCAGTGACGCCGTCGCTTCCCTGCGACAGATGACACCGCCGGAGGGCACCGAGATCCTCGTCGGAGGCTCGAGAGCTCTCGTCGACGACGGCAACGCAGCGATCGCCAAGTGGCTGCCGGCGATGATCGCGATCATGGTCGTCTCGACGCTCATCCTGTTGTTCCTCGCCTTCGGCTCGATCGTCCTCCCCATCAAAGCGGTCCTGATGGCAGGGCTGAGCCTCGGAGCCACCTTCGGTGTGTTGACCTGGGTCTTCCAGGAAGGACACGGCGCCGAACTGCTCGGCGTCACCCCGGCACCACTCGAAGCGACATTTGTCGTCCTCATCCTCGCCGTCGTCTTCGGCCTGTCCACCGACTACGAGGTCTTCCTGATGTCCCGAATGGTAGAAGCCAGAGCCGGCGGCGCCACGACGGAAGAAGCAGTGACCGTCGGCGCACAACGGACAGGACGCATCGTCACCGCCGCCGCCCTCATCCTCATCGTCGTCACCGGCGCATTCACCATCTCCGATCTGTCGATCATGAGATTCCTCGGCGTCGGAATGATCCTCGCCTTGATCGTCGACGCCACCATCATCAGAATGCTGCTCGTCCCGTCATTGGTGAAACTGATGGGCGAAGTCAACTGGTGGGCGCCTGCATGGATGAAGAAAGTGCACGAAAAAGTCGGTATCGGTCACTGACCTCGCCGCATCCCTGTCTTCGTGGACCGAACGTGACGTTCGGTCACCTCGAGTGACCCAACGTGACGTTCGGTCACTTCAAGTGACCAAACGTGACGTTCGGTCACTTCAAGTGACTGAATGCCACGTTCGGTCCGAAATCAAGGGTGGCCGAGGAACTTACTATCAAGTAAGTTCGAGGGATGGCGAAGTACATCGTTACCGGCGGTACGGGTTTTCTCGGGCAGAATGTGCTGCCCCTGATACTGGAGCGCGATTCGGCTGCGGAGGTGCATGTTCTGGTTCGGCAACAGTCGGTTGCCAAGCTCGAACAGCAGGTCGCCGGGCTGCCCGGTGACGACAGGGTTCATCCGCTCGTGGGAGACCTCACCGAACCGGGGCTCGGGGTGAAGGAGGTGCCGTCGGATGTCGATCACATCGTTCATCTCGGCGCGGTGTACGACCTGACCGCCGGTGATGAGCAGTCCGGGGCGAATGTGGACGGCACCCGGGCCGTGGTCGATCTGGCGGTGGCGACGGGGGCGAGGTTGCACCACGTGTCGTCGATCGCAATTGCCGGTGACCATGTGGGGACGTTCACCGAGAACGATTTCGACAAGGGCCAGGGATTCCCGACGGCGTATCACCGGACCAAGTTCGAGGCGGAGGCGATCGTCCGCGATTCGGCTACCGATTGGCGCGTGTACAGGCCGTCCGCGGTTGTCGGCCATTCCGAGACCGGCGCGATCGACAAGATCGACGGGCCGTACTTCTTCTTTCCGTTCTTCGCCGAACTTGCCAAGTTACCGTCGATCCTGCCTGTCACAGTGCCTGATATCGGTGCGACCAATCTGGTACCGGTGGACTACGTTGCCACTGCCATCGTCGATCTGATCGTGCGGAATCCTCTGGGTCAGAGGGTGTTCCATCTCGTCAACCCCGAGCCTCAGTCGATGGTCGAGGTGTATTCCGCGTTCGGCGCGGCCGCGGGTTCGAAGGCCAAGGTCGTGGGGATACCGGGGGCGGTTGCTGCTCCTGTCGTCTCGCCGCGGACGAGGGTGGTCAAGAACGGTCGCGACGCCGTGCTCACACGGTTCGGTGTTCCACCCGTCATGCTCGATCATCTGACGCTTCCGACGGTGTTCACGTCCACTGCCACCCAGACTGCGCTGAACGGACTCGTTCCGCCGCCGTTGAAGTCCTATGCAGACAAACTGTGGACGCACTGGCAGCGCAACCTCGACCCGGACCGCGCGCGCAAGCAGGATCCACGCGGACCGCTGGTCGGCCGTCACATCGTCATCACCGGGGGTTCCTCTGGAATCGGACAGGCGAGCGCCGTGTCCGCAGCGCGCAAGGGCGCAACGGTTATTCTGCTGGCGCGCGGCGCCGAGCAGCTGGAAAGCGTTGTTGCGGACATCCGTTCCTCCGGCGGGGACGCGTACGGGTATCCCTGCGACGTCACGGACACCGAGTCGGTGGAGCAGACGGTCAAGGCCATTCTCGGTGAGCACGGGCACGTGGACATGCTCGTCAACAACGCCGGGCGATCCATCCGGCGTTCGCTCTACCGATCGACGGACAGACTGCACGATTACGAAAGAACGATGGCCGTCAACTACTTCGGTGCCGTCCGACTCGTGTTGGCGCTACTTCCGCACATGCGTGAGCGCCGCTTCGGCCATGTCGTGAACGTCAGTAGCGCTGCAGTGCAGGGCCACACACCACGTTTCTCCGCGTACGTGGCGAGCAAGGCCGCTCTCGACGCGTTCTCCGACGTGGCTGCAGCCGAAACTCTGTCCGACGGAATAACGTTCACGACCATCCATATGCCGCTCGTTGCGACGCCGATGATCACACCCACCGGCGACAAGAACGTCGGCCCGGTGGTGTCACCGGAGAAAGCCGCGGCAATGGTGATCAGGGCGTTGACCGACAGGCCGAAGCGCATCGACACTCCACTCGGCACTCTCGGTCAGTTCGGCAGCATCTTCACGCCGAAGGGCAAGGACCGGACGATGCATCAGTTCTACCGGCGGTTCCCCGATTCGGCTGCGGCCAAAGGCGAAGTGACGGAAGACCAGGGCGAATCTCAGCCGATCCCGGTACCTCCGACCTCGACCTACGACGCGTCCAGCGCATCGGCGCGGGTCGGCAAGCTGGCGAGGCGACTCGGAAGGCTGGTTCCCGGAGCCAACTGGTGACGAGACCGGTGCCGATCACCTGCGTATCGAGCGCACCAGTACCGAACCGAAGCCGGCGGTCAGATACCCCAGAGATCCCAGCGCCAGAGTCCATTTGGCGATACTGACGGCCGAGGTGGCTCGCACGACCGAATCGGTGATGTGATCGGGCCGATCCAGCAGGTGCAGGCCGACGATGTTCTCGACGTAATCTCCTGCTGCCGAGAGGACAGGAGCGAGCGCAAGCACACGTGCGGTGGCGGGCGGTATCGGCGTCAGTTCACCCAACCGCTCGGCACCGGCACGAAGCGCGACGGCGTAGATCGCAGGGTGGACGAAATCCGGGTAGTAGTGGCTTCGAAAACGCGCGGTCTCTCGAGAGTCCATCTTCTCGAGAATCTCTCGATATCGTCGTGCCGACCACGCCGTCTGCACTTCGAGGACGCGGGGCCCGGCCGGACCGAGCAGCCGAACGATATTCGCTTGCGAGACAACGAAAAGCGCTGCACTGGCGATCAAGGGAACATCTCGCTTCGACAGTCTCATGCACTGATGGTAGATCCTCACCGCGGATCATTCGTAGATACCTTCCACTCGCCACCCGTCGTCGCCGTAGAGAAGCAGCAGGGCACGGGTTTCTTCGACCAGCACTTGAACGCGCGCGCCCTGTGTACCCACGGTGGGATCCCACCAGCGTTCGTCGATCGGCCATGGTCCGGCCCATCCTCGTAGTGGCCACGCCTTGCTCCCCCACCGCAGTGTGGCCGGGCGGGTGTCGAAACTTCCGCGCATGCCGACGTGCACGTCGTTGCCATTCGCGTCCTCCAGCGTCACCCGAGGAGACGTGTCCATCACTGCTGCCGGTGCGGGCGCCGGGAGCCGGCCGGGCCAGGGAGCAGCAGGATCCGACAGGGGCACCAACTCGTCGCCCAGACTGCGCAGAGTCACCCGGTCGCCGGGGCCACGCCCCCCGCTTAGCACGCCGATCTTCACAGAGTCGCCGCCGAGAAGTCCCTGCACACGGACAAGGGCGCGTCTGGCGCGTTCCTCCTCGTCGCCGACGCTTCCCCAGAGGCCGAGTTGGAGCTCACCGGCTGCGACCACCTCGACCGGTTCCAATCGCAGCATCGTGATGCCCGACGTCGGTTTGGCGACGCTACGCCCGGTGAGCCAGCCGTCGAGTTGCCACCGCACGCGGTCTGCGGTTCCTTCCGGGGTCAGAGGCTCGGCGCATCGCCATGTTCGCGAGAGGTTCTCGCCGTTGCCGGTGGATGCATGGACGAGCAGTCGAGTACAGGCAACGGCAGCGGCCGCCAACTTCGTGTGCAGTTTCTCCGCCATCCCCCTGCCCGCGAAGGCCGCTGCATCCACGCGATCGATCGGCGGATCGCACTGGTACTCCACGTTCAGGTCCGGTGGCAGGGCGCGAGCCGACGGTGGACGCTCCGCCTCACCCCTCGCGCTCCGATGGGCGAGCACGGCGTCGGTTCCGAAACGGGACGCCACATCACCGGGAGTGAGGGCCGCGAAATCACCGATGGTGCGCAGACCCAGACGTCGTAGGAGATCGATCAGCTCTTCCCTGTCCGCCGCGGCCAGACTGGGTTCTGCCGCCAGTTCCGACACCGGCAGCGGGGCGAGATAACGAGCCCCGCCGCCCCGGGGAACGATCACGGCATGCCTGGCTGCGATGACCGCCGTCGACAACTCGTCGGCGATCCCTATCTGACATTCGACGCCGGCCGCGGCCGCCTGATCTATCAACCGCTCGGCTGCGTTGTGCTCGGATCCGAAGTACCTGCTGACACCTCGGGCACCGAGGATCAGCAACCCCGGCCGCAGTACCTCCACACCCGGCGCAACCATGTCGACGGCTGCGGCGACCGGCTCGAACATCCGGCCGTCGCGATCCGAATCAGCCGTCACCACATACACATCGGGACAGCGAGCCTGGGCCTCACGTTTGCGTAGACCCCGCCGTACACCGTGTGCGCGGGCAGGTGCCGAACATGCGATCACACGATTGGCGGACACCACCGCCACCGGGCTGGTCGCCGGAAGATCGGCGACGGCAGCAGCCGCGACCGCGGGCCAGTCCGGGCACCACAGCGCCAGCACCCGGCTCATGCCTGTTCCCATTTCATGCCAGCACCGCCACTCTGTCGGCACCGACGGCCGCAATGGACGGGACCTCGAACCACTCGACGCGGCCGCGCTCGGAACGTAGGTCGAATCGAGTGGAACGAGTGCGCATCGCCTTCCCCTGCGCGCGCACTTCCAACCGGAGACCACGAAGCCGCCCGCGGCCTGCACCGTCTCCGGTTCCGACACCGTCGACGCCGGCCACGGACGCATCGAGCCGCAGATCCACCCCGTCCCAGTGCCCGTCCGTCACCAGAAGCGACGCACCCTTGCTTCGAGCGCGTGCAACGACGGCACGTGCTCGCGACGGCGGCACCGACCTACCACCGAGACCGAGCACGACCAGGTCCACTCCGTCGAGCAGGATCGCGGCCACTTCCACCGGGTCCTCTCCCGGATCGGGAACCATGGCCAGTCTGTGCAACTGCGCTCCCATCTCGGACGCTGCGAGCAACCCGAAGCGCGGTTGACCGACCACTGCCACGTGACCGCCTGCAGCCGTGACCGACGCGACCATGCCGAGCATCAGAGAACCCGCGCCGGACACTGCGGTCACCGACCCTCGAACCAGGCCTCCGTGAGGGAGGACAGCCGCAAGCGCCTCCGGGACACTCAACACCTCTTTTGCAGGTGCGCGTGTGCTTTTCTGCTGTTCGAGGCGGTTGTCGGGCGCCGATGGCTCGGCCGACACAGGGGCACTCGACCGTGAAACCGAGGGACGGGCGACCGAGCGTGTTTCGCCCTTGGACGGCACAGCGGCCATGCGTCGCCGAAGATGTTCCACCCTCTCCGGCAACGACATGCTCTCCAGCGCAACACCGCTGTCACGAGCAACACTGCTGTCATGAGCAACACTGCCGTCATGAGCAACACTGCCGTCATGAGCAACACTGCCGTCATGAGCAACACTGCCGTCACGAGCAACACTGCCGTCACGAGCAACTCTGTTGTCGCGGGAGATACCGTGCCGAGAGTCGGCGGAAACAGACATGCTTACCTCCCCATGGTGATGGAATCGTGGAACTCGGCCCTCTTCCGAAGACGATGGGGAAGTCCCGCCTTCGAACAGACTTTCGAACACCCCCAAGTTAAGCCGTTCCGGCGACCTCCGTCAAGGCAGCGACGAACCGGCTGGTGACGGCCGGGGCGGCGCGTCACGCCGGACGTCGCGGGCAGCGATGCTCACTGTCAACTAACCTGTGGGCGTGACCGAGCAGCAACGCACCGCACGGGTCGTCGGACCCGATTATCTCCTCGCCGGCAGATACCGCCTCGCCTACAAGCTCGGCGGTGGCGGAATGGGTGCCGTGTGGCTTGCGCAGGACACGCTGATGGGAAGAAAAGTTGCCGTCAAACAGGTCACCTCGACGATCGACCTGAGCGAGAAGGCCGCGCGCGAAGTCCGTAATCGCGCCATGCGTGAGGGACGGATCGCCGCGCGGCTGTCCAGCCCACATGCCATCGCCATGCACGACGTCGCGATCGAGGACGGAGAACCGTGGCTCGTCATGGAGTACATGCCGTCACGGTCGCTGGCGCAGGCACTGAACATCGCCGAGACGCTGCCACCGTACGAGGTAGCGCAGGTGGGCGCCCAGGTTGCCGACGCGCTCACCGAGGCACACGAGGCAGGTATCGTCCACCGCGACATCAAACCGGGCAACATCCTCATCGCCGACCGTGGCCGGACGCTCGGGATCGTCAAGATCAGCGACTTCGGGATCTCGCGTGCGAAAGGTGATGTGGAGGAGTCGGATTCGAGCGTCATCACCGGAACTCCCGCCTACTTCGCTCCCGAGGTCGCACGCGGACAGGATCCGACCGAGGCAAGCGACGTCTTCTCCCTCGGCGCGACGCTGTACACCGCGATCGAAGGCAGACCGCCGTTCGACATCGACGAGGACTCCATCGCACTGCTGCACCGAGTCGCTCGCGGCCAGATCATCTCGCCCAGCAGATCAGGAGATCTCACCCCGGCGTTGCTGCACATGCTCGAGCCGGACCCGTCTCGCAGGCCGACCATGGCACAGGCCAGAGACGAGATCATCCGGAGCGCGGTCAGCAGCAAAGGATCCATTGCGTCGCTTCGCGGTGTTCCACTCACCACATCGGACGGCGTCGTTCCGGGGTGGGCACACCGATCCACGCCCGTCGCGGAAACCCGCCGCCCGTCACGCGAATTCGGCAACACTGTCGCAGGGCTTCCCGCAGTGCGCTCGACCGGGCTCTCGGACACCACACCCAAGCCCTACGCCCCGCCCCCGTTCGACGTGCCCAAGAAGAAGAATCCGTTGGACAAGGTGCTCGATGCAGTCGACGACGCCGTGGGAGACAAGGTCGACATCCCGCCTGCGGTGATTCTGGGCGTGGGAGTGGCTGTCGTCCTACTGATGGTGGTGCTGCTGATCGTCCTCCTCTGAATCTCCGTCCAGGAATCGGAAGAACTGCGCGAGAACGCTCGGCGAACGACCGAGGCCGGAGAGCTATCGACTCTCGAACACGGCAATGGCGATCTGCACTCGGTTGGTGCATCCGAGCTTGGCCAACACTCTCGACACGTAGGTCTTGACGGTCGCGACACTCATGAAGAGCGACCCGCTGATCTCGGCATTCGACAATCCCTGCGCCACCGCGATTGCCACTTCACGTTCCCGATCGGTCAGCACGTCCAGTACATCGTCGGCCCCGGCCGTGCGTCGATCCTGCTCGCGCCAGGCCGACACGAGTGTTCCGACGGCCGACGGCGACAGCATCGACTCACCGTCCTGCACTCGCTTGACGGCCTCGATGATGTCCCGCGGAGGAGTGTCCTTCAGCAGGAAGCCGTTGGCGCCCAGCCGAAGTGCTCGAAGGAGGTACTCGTCGGTGTCGAATGTCGTGAGCACCAGGATCGCCGGACCTCCCGTGCTAGTCCTGAGCATCTCGGTTGCGGCCAGACCGTCCATGACGGGCATTCGTATGTCCATCAGAACCACGTCCGGCTCGAGCCGTCGAGCCGCGTCGACACCGCTCGCGCCGTCCGCGGCCTCACCGACCACCCGAATCGAACTGTCGGACTGCAGAATCATCGACAAACCCGATCGGACCAGAGCGTCGTCGTCGACGAGGAGAACATCGATCACCTCGGCCACGGCAACCATGCTTCCAGTACGTATCCGACCGACCCGTCGACGGTCTTCACCCCGTGTTCGAGCCGACCGCCGGCCAAGGACAGCCGCTCGGACAGACCGATCAGCCCCGTACGAGAACCCGGCACGACCGAGTCGCGCCCGCCCAGCGCGTTGGACACCGACACGAGCATCCCCTCTCCTTCCGGCCGAATCGACACCTGCACTGCAGAGCCCGCCGCATGCTTGCGGGCGTTGGTCAGGCCCTCCTGAACGACACGAAAGACGTTACGCCCCATGGTCGCAGGAACGCCGCCCGCGTCCAACCGACTGTCGAAATCGACCACGACTCCGGCTGCGCGAACCTCGTCGATCAGCGCCGGTACGTCATCGATCGACGATCCCGGTTTCATCGGTGGTGAATCCTCGTCGGATCGCAGTACGCCCAGGATTTCCCGGAGATCGTTCAACGCACCGTGCGCACTGGTTCTGATGGTTCCCGCGATCTTCTCGATGTCGGCTGCATCGGCGTCGGACCGCACCTCGAGCGCACCGGCATGCAAACTCACCATCGAAATCCGGTGTGCCAGGGCATCGTGCATCTCTCTGGCAATCCGCTCACGTTCCTGGCCACGAACCCGATCTGCCCGGTCCGCCGCCGCAGCCTCCGCTCGTTCGGCGCGCTCGCGAAGCGAATCGATGACCTCTCGCCGCGCCTTGACGATCGCACCCCACGCCATCGGGATACTGAGCAGCGCCAAGCTCAGAATTCCCGTCGACACCACCGAGTCACCGACCGAGAAGAAGCGTGCGTACACCAGCGAAGCCACGAGATGCAGCGCAACGATCGCCGCGGTGACCCTCCACGTTCGCATCGATGCCACGGTGTAGATCGCCACCAACTCCGCGCCGCCCGCAGCGTCGGAGAACACCGTCAAGGCTGCGAGCACGAGCGCGATACCGACCGGCCGGCGCCGACGCCACCACAGCAATGCAGTCGCGACGACGCCGATCGCAACCGCGGTCGCCACACGCAAGTTCGAGAAATCGGCGGCGGTCACCCCGTCGAAGACGACCATTGCTGCGATGAACAGCGAGAACGCCATTGCGCCGAGATCGCCGGTACGCCGACGCGACACGGTCATCCGCGCACCAGTGGTCGCCAGTACTGCGTGCTCTTGCGTTCACGAACAACGATTCCCAACCGGTCCAGCGCCTCACGTAGCTCGGACGCATCCTCGCGAGACTTCTTCTGCAACGCCATTTCTCGGGCGCGCATCACGGCGTCGACCTCGGCGGGAAGCGTCGGCGATCCCGGAATCCAACGCTGATACAGGCTTTCGTACGGATCGCCCTCCACGAAGGAGTAGCCGTGTTCGACGAACACACGCTCCACCGCGGGTTCCTTCTCCTCGATCGGTGCGCGAACGACCTGACGCGACGCCGCGTCGAGGACGACGAGTTCCTTGCCGTCGACGAACACCGTCGACGCATCGGCCCGAGCGACCGACGTCGTCCGGCCTTCCTCGGTCAGACGCAGGCCCGACGCGGAGACGACGACGCGGAGACTGTCGTGAAATGCGAAGGCGACGAACGCGGCTCCCAGTGCGACACCGATCCCGGTGGTCAGATACTGCACCCACCAGTGCGACCACGAAGCAACGAACTCGAACACTCCCTGGAACGGGATCCACTTCTGCGACGCTGCCCACGGTGCCCAGCGTGGGAGAAAGAATCCGACGGCGCCACCGACCGCGGGCGCGACCACCGCCAGAAACACCCGGTCGGCGGTGGGAAGCCACAGCACCGATTCGATCTTGTCCTTCATGACCTCGACGCTAGTGGCACCGAAGGTCGATCCGACAGTCTCCGAAAGTCTATTCCTGCATCCAGCCGTCAATCGATCCGACGCTTGTGGGCCCACCTGGTCAGGGCGTTGCGATTGGATTGCTGTGTCTTCCGCAGCACGTTCGACGCGTGGGTCTCTACGGTCTTGACCGAGATGAACAGATCCTCCGCGATCTCTCGATACGTGTAACCGCGCGCCAACAACCTCAACACTTCGAGTTCGCGCGGTGTCAGCGAATCCAGCTCCGGATCCAGCGGCGGCTCCGGAACGGCCGAATTGCCGGTGAAGGAGTCGAGAACGAACCCGGCGAGTCGAGGCGAGAACACCGCGTCCCCGCCTGCCACCCGCCGCACGCCGTCGGCCAGTTCGGCTCCTGAAATGGTCTTGGTGACGTAACCGCGTGCACCGGCTCGGATCACGGCGATGACGTCCTCGGCTGCGTCGGACACCGACAACGCCAGACACACCGGACCGGACGATATACGTCCGAGTACCGCCACACCACCGCCGTCGGGCATGTGCACGTCCAAGAGGACCACGTCGGGCTTGGTCGAGTCGATTCCCGCTACCGCGTCGGCAACCCCGCCTGCCTCACCGACCACCTCGATATCGCCTTCGCGCGCCAGTTCGGCTCTGACTCCGGAGCGGAACACTGCATGGTCGTCGACGAGAAAGACACGGAAGGTGTCGGTCACCGGGGCTGCTCCTGCGGTAGTGGTTGGTCGGACGTCTGCGATTCAGGGGATGTGATGTGGTCGGCAACATGAATCTGCCTGTCGGGAGCCGAATCGTGCCGGGGCATCAGGATGCGCACTTCGGTTCCTCTGCCCACGGTGGAGCGTACCGACACCTGACCACCTCGACGTTCGATTCTGCCGTGGATGGATTTGGCGAGTCCTTGCCGATCCGTCGGCACCAGGTTCTCGTCGAAACCGCTGCCGCGATCGCGCACGAAGACCGTCACCTTGTCCGCCTCGGTCTCGGCGAAGAGGTCGATGTTGGTCTCGCCGGAGTGCTTGGCTGCGTTGACGAGCGCTTCCCGCGTCGCGCCGAGCAAAGCGGTGAAGTGCTCACGTGGAAGCCCGGAGTCGGAGTTCTCGGCCGAGAGTTGCACGTCGCCGACTGTGATCGGCCGAACCGTGACGCCGTGCTGATCCTCGACCTCGCCTGCGATGGTCTTCAGCGCCTCGGACAGGGACGAATGATCGGTGTCCCCGCCCTCGAACAGCCACTTCCGCAGCTCTCGCTCCTGCCCACGGGCCAGACGCATCACTTCCTGCGGCTGATCCGACTGTTTCTGGATGAGCGCCAGCGTCTGCAGCACGGAATCGTGCAGATGGGAGGCGATCTCCTCGCGCTCGTCGTTCCGAATACGAGCCGACCGCTCGGCGTTCAAGGTGCGCCACAGACGCAACCAGACCGGGACCGTCAGCAGACCGGCCCCGACCAGTGTCACGATGACCGCGAGCAACGAGGACCTGATCGACGCGATGTCCACCCTGGCCAGCACCACGACGCAGAGTCCGAGAATGATCAACGTCGCGCCGCCGACGACACGAGCCCAGCTGAGGACGGTCGGCTTCTTCGGCATCCCGAGCAGAGACCTCGGACCTTCGGAGTCGAACTCCCGCCATACGAGCGCCGCACCGACGATCACCACGACGACAGGAACGAGTACCGACGCCGCCGTGCCGTTCAGCAGCCACGCCAAGCCGGCCGCGAGCCCGAGGCCGAGGGCCGCGAGACCCAATGCCCGCTGGCGCTCGGCCGAACTCGGCCGGTCCACGTCGTCACCTGCCGGGGTGAACACCCACAGCAACCCGTAGGCGAAGATTCCGGCGCCCGCCATGACGGCGAGCAACGCAAACGCGACTCGGACCTTGAAGACGTCGACACCCAGATGGTCGGAGAGTCCACCTGCGACTCCGCCCACGATCCTTCCGCCGCCGCGCCGGTAGAACTTCACCGGCTCGGCGCCCGGGGACGAGGACGCGGCATCGACAGGGAGCACGTCATCGATCCTGGCACGAATCGAGCCGCACCCGCATCAGGGTCTCCCCTGATTTCCGCACCGGACCGATGTCAGGACGGAATCGCGCGCCACTCCTCGGTTCTGTCGGCGGTCGCCTCGGCAAGAGCCTTCTTCGTGGCGTCGGCGTCGTAGTCCTTGCCGTACACCGGCGTACCAGGCTGCTGACGCCACGATTTTTCGAGCGTGCCGGCGTCCACCGGCTCGAATCCCAGAGCGTCGACGACGTCGAAGACGAGCTTCTTGCCCGGCCCGTCGGCACCCGCGACGGGAAGCGCGATTCTCGTCCGGGTGGACGCAGCGTCGGTTCCGGCGGGAACGCCCTTCTCGAGAAGATGCTTTCACCAGATTCCGTTGAACACCTTGAACACATCCGACGATCGATCACCGAAATGCTCGGCAACCCACACGCTTTCGGGCTTGCCGTTCTCGATCTCGGCGATCAGGCCGTCGCGCTGCTGCGGGTAGTAGTTGTTGGTCTCGATGATCGGCGCGCCTGGCTTGGCCGCATCGAGAATGTCCGACGCCAGGTCCGGGGTGTTCTTCTGTGGAATGCTCACGATAACGAGATCGGCGTCAGCGGCTGCGTCCTTGCTCCACACTGCCTCGGCGCCGGTGTCGGCAGCCAACTCGGCCAACGTCTCCGGTGCACGCGAATTCGACACGCGCACGTCGTGTCCGAGTTCGGCCAGCTTGCGGGTCAGGGTGCCGCCGATGAGCCCGGCCCCGATGATTCCGATCTTCACGCGTTTCTCCTTCGTGATGCGAATGGTCGTTCTCGAAGTAGCAAGCCGTGGGATGCCGAGAACATTCCTGCAACTCGTGCGTGAAGGTAGGGAAAACATCAGGGCGATCCCCGATGGTCTCCGTGCACCCGACGGGCCACGATGGTTCCATGAGCAACTTGGCCGTCTCCGAACAGCTACAGCAGATGTGGCGTACGCGCCCGTATCGGTTGCCACAGCGTGGCCATGTCGCGGGTGTCGCCGCCGGCATCGGCTACCGCTACGGCGTCGATCCCGTCCTCGTTCGCGTCGCGCTCGTCGTCGGCACCATCTTCGGCGGAGCAGGCATCGTCCTGTACCTCGCCGCCTGGCTGCTCTTCAGCAAGGCAGGAGATGCAGCCTCTCCCGCCGAGTCGCTGATGGGCAGAGGCACCAGCTCGGAATCCAACACCAAGATCGTGGTCCTGATCGTGGCGCTGATCATCGCGGTGTCCACCCTGGGTCCCGTCGGTGTCGGATTGGGCGGATCCGGCGCCATCAGCATGGTCGCGCTTCTCGCCGGACTGTGGCTACTGCACCAGAGGCAGCCGCAACCACCCGAGTTCCTGCCCGGCGGTGCACAGGTCTACGCGCAACAGGATTTCCCGATCTCGTTCAACACGCCGTACACCCCGGCGCCGTGGGCAGGTGCCAACTACCGCCCGCCCAACTATCGACCCGCGGGCTACACACCTCCCGCGTACTCGCCGTACACGACACTGCCCACGACGTACGTTCCGTCCACACCCCCACCCACCGACCGGTCGACGGGTTCCGAGGTGAACCTGAACAAATACGAGTCCGCGGCGCCGGCCCAGCCGACGACGGACACGACCACCGGCCCGACACCACCGTCGTGGGATCCGTTGGGCGTCGCCCCCTTCGCCTGGGACCTACCCGAACCGACGACTGTTCACCTTCCGGCGTCGACCACTCCGAAGAAGCGGCGCTCACGGTGGACGTCGAGTTTCATCGGGTTGGCACTGCTCGCCGCAGCCGTCACCGGCGGCATCGCGGCGGCAACGGGGTCGGAGTGGCTCTCCCCCGCACGCATCGGGGCCGTAGCTCTCGGTGTCCTCGCCGTCGGACTGATCCTCGGCGCATTCCTACGCAAGGGGTACGGCCTGCTGGTCGTCGCATTCCCTGTACTCGGTTTCGTGATCCTCGCATCCATCGTGGGACCGGTGAACTTCGACGGCGCAACCAGCGGGTCGGTCGATGCACGGCCGACGACGGTCGCGCAACTCCAACCGTCGTACAGCATCGCCGGCGGTGACCTCCAACTCGACTTGCGCGGCCTCGCCCTCACCGACAACCGAACTGTCGCAATCGATGTCACCGGAGGAAACGCGACCATCTGGGTACCGTCGACGATGACAATCGACCCGACCTGCGTGGCAGTCATGGGATCGGCTGCCTGCGGATCCGGTGGCCTGCAGCGCGGCACCGACGCAGCCGAGGACGCCCCTGTTCTCACCATCGACGGAGATGTCCGTCTCGGAAACTTGGAGATCATCCATGAATAGCAGCGAGTACGGAGACAGTGACACCGACACGGCCGAAGAACGAAACGCGCGCACCCGACCCTCGGCGTTGCTGTTTCTCTCCGGACTCGTGGCCCTGCTGGTCAGCGTCAGCGCTCTGATCGGGCCCTCGGCCCTCGAGTCCCTCGGCAACGTTCAGTTCCGCTGGGTCTTCGTCGTCGCGGCGATCGTCGTCGGACTGGCCCTTCTCCTCGCCCCAGGCCGGGGCGGGAAGAAGAACTAGAGAATTCTCACTCCCACTCGATGGTGCCCGGCGGCTTGCTCGTCACGTCGAGAACGACTCGGTTGACCTCCGGAACCTCGTTGGTCACCCGGGTCGAAATGGTTTCCAACACCTCGTACGGCAACCTCGTCCAGTCCGCCGTCATCGCATCCTCGCTCGATACCGGGCGCAAGACGATGGGATGGCCGTACGTCCGGCCGTCACCCTGAACGCCGACGCTGCGCACATCCGCGAGCAGGACCACGGGGCACTGCCAGATCTGCTGATCCAAGCCCGCCGCGGTCAGTTCCTCACGGACGATCGAATCGGCCTGGCGCAACGTGGCCAATCGGTCTCGCGTGATCTCGCCGACGATGCGAATGGCCAGACCGGGCCCGGGGAAGGGCTGGCGGCCGACGATTTCCTCGGGAAGACCCAACTCGCGGCCCACTGCCCGGACCTCGTCCTTGAACAAGGTACGAAGAGGCTCGACGAGGTCGAACTGCAGATCGTCCGGCAGACCGCCGACGTTGTGGTGGCTCTTGATGTTGGCGGTGCCGGATCCCCCACCGGACTCGACCACGTCCGGGTACAGCGTGCCCTGCACCAAGAACTGAACCTCCGCACCCTGAGCAGCGTTGTCACCCAACACCTCAGCGACAGCACCCTCGAAGCTACGAATGAATTCGCGGCCGATGATCTTGCGCTTCTCCTCGGGATCGGAGACGCCGTCGAGGGCACCGAGGAACGTGTCGACCGCATCGACGGTGACCAGCTTGGCGCCGGTCGACGCGACGAAGTCCTGCTGGACCTGCTCCCGCTCGCCCTCTCGCAGCAGACCGTGGTCGACGAACACACACGTCAGACGGTCACCGATCGCACGCTGCACCAAGGTTGCCGCAACCGCGGAATCCACACCCCCGGACAGTCCGCAGATGGCGTGACCGTCCGGCCCGACCTGCTCCTGGATCTGCTCGATCAATGCGTCGGCGATGTTGGCCGCCGTCCACTCCGCCTTGATTCCGGCTGTCTCGTGCAGGAACCGACCGAGGACCTGCTGACCGTGCGGCGAATGCAGCACCTCGGGGTGGTACTGGACACCGGCGAGCCTGCGCTCGGCGTTCTCGAACGCAGCCACGGGAGCACCGGCGCTCGTCGCCGTGACCGTGAACCCTTCCGGAGCCTCCGTCACAGCATCACCGTGACTCATCCACACCGGCTGCGTCGCAGGAAGACCGTCGTGCAGGACACCGCCATCGACGGACAGCTGCGTCCGGCCGTACTCACGAGTCCCCGTGTGCGCGACGGTTCCGCCGAGTGCCTGCGCCATCGCCTGGAAGCCGTAGCAGATACCGAAGACCGGAAGATCGAGATCGAACACCTTCGCGTCGAGAGCAGGCGCACCCTCGGCGTACACACTCGACGGCCCGCCGGACAGAACGAGTGCAACCGGGTTCTTGGCTGCAATCTCCTCGACAGTCGCGGTATGCGAGATCACCTCGGAATACACGTTCGCCTCACGCACACGACGCGCGATGAGCTGGGCGTACTGGGCACCGAAGTCGACTACGAGAACGGGCCGAGGCAGGGCGGGATCAGGCTGCTGCGATGCGGTCACCGGAACAGTCTAGTGGCGCGCGACAGGCTGGTTCCACGCAGCATCTTCTTACGCGGCACCGGTGGTGGCGGGTTTCGGAGAGCGGATCTCGACGATGGGCAGACGCAACGCTGCGGGCGCGGACACCGGCACCACCGGAGCGTTGGGAGCGATCGGCTCGATCCGTTCGTAAGCGAGACCCTGGCGCGGCCGTAGATCCTGCTCACCCTTGTTGGGCCACAGCGCCGCTGCACGCTCCGCCTGAGCACTGATGGTCAGCGACGGATTCACGCCGAGGTTGGCCGACACGGACGACCCGTCGACGACGAACATCGTCGGGTACCCGTGGACGCGGTGATACGGGTCGATGACGCCGTGCTCGGCGTCGGACGCGATGGCGCAGCCACCGAGGAAGTGAGCGGTCAACGGAATGTTGAACAGCTCACCCCATGTGCCGCCCGCGACGCCCCCGATCTTCTTCGCTATACGCCGCGTCGCGTCGTTGCCCTCAGGGATCCACGTCGGGTTCGGTTCGCCGTGTCCCTGCTTGCTGGACACCTTGCGACCGAACAGCCCACGCTTGGTGAAGGTGGTGATCGAGTTGTCGAGGTTCTGCATCACGAGCGCGATGATCGTGCGCTCGCTCCAGTTCTTGGTGTTCACCACCCTCAGGAAGTCGAGCGGATGAGCCAGCAGCGCGAAAACGAACTTGAGCCATCGCGGAATGCGCCCACCCCCGTCGGTCATCAGCGTCTGCAACAGGCCCATCGCGTTGGAACCCTTGCCGTAGCGGCACGGTTCGATGTGGGTGTTCGACGACGGGTGGAACGACGACGTGATCGCCACTCCCCTGGTCAGATCCATCTCCGGGTCGACCTTCAACTTGGCGGCACCGACGATGGATTCGGAGTTGGTACGCGTCAATTCACCGAGCTTGTCGGACAGACGCGGCAGTGCCCCGGTGTCCTTCATCTTGTGCAGCAAATTCTGCGTACCCCACGTGCCCGCGGCCAGGACGACGTGCGACGCGGTGTAGGTCTTGGGGTGCTTGCGAACCCACGCGCCGGTTCGCTCGGTGGCGACGTCCCACGTGCCGTCGGGCAGAGCACGAAGACCTGTCACCGTCGTCATCGGGACGATCTCGGCTCCGGCGCGCTCGGCAAGGGCGAGGTAGTTCTTCAGCAGTGTGTTCTTGGCGCCGTGGCGACACCCGGTCATGCACTCACCACACTCGATGCACCCGGTGCGCTCGGGACCGACGCCGCCGAAGTACGGGTCGCCGACCTTCTTGCCCGGCTCGTCGCCGAAGAACACGCCGACCGGAGTCTGAATGAACGTGTCCCCGACGCCCATGTCCTCGGCGACGGACTTCATGACCTCGTCGGCGGGTGTCATGTGCGGGTTACGCACGACACCGAGCATGCGCGTCGCCTGGTCGTAGAACGGACCGAGCTCGCTGCTCCAGTCGGTGATGTGCGCCCACTGCTTGTCCTTGAAGAACGGCTCCGGCGGCTGGTACAGAGTGTTCGCGTAGTTCAGCGAACCGCCGCCCACCCCTGCACCGGCCAGAATGAGGCAGTCACGCAGCAGGTGAACACGCTGGATGCCGTAGCACCCGAGCTTGGGCGCCCACAGGAACCGCTTCAGGTCCCAGCTGGTCTTGGCGAAATCCTTGTCCTCGTAGCGCCGTCCGGCCTCGAGGATGCCTACCTTGTAGCCCTTCTCGACCAAGCGCAGCGCCGTGACGCTTCCGCCGAAACCGGACCCGACGATCAGAACGTCGTAGTCGGTCGTGCGAGCCTGTGTCCCAGCTGTCCGTGTCTCCACTGTTGACCTCCGCGCCTCGTGCGTTACTCAGCCAGCTCCGCCGCACCGCGCACCACCTCGATGTGACTGCGACCACACTCTAGATGACAGCAGCGGCGAACTGACAACAACCCTGTGACAGTTGACACAAGCCACTGTAGCTGTAACTCCAAGTATCACCAACTGAGGTAAGGCTCACTCCGCGCTGCCCCAGGTGACCGAACGTCACGTTCGCTCACTCTCGGCCCCCGAACGCGCGGCTTTCAGCCCACGCGCGCACTGCAACCCGCGCACTCGCTGCAACCCGCGCTCCCGGGCCCCCAGGTGACCGAACGTCACGTTCGCTCCCACCCGGCACCCGAGTTCCCCAGCAAACGACGAAGCGCGCACCCCGATTCGGGGTGCGCGCTGTCGAACGTGGGACAGAGAGGGTCAGGCTCGGACGTTCAGGCCGACTTTCTGGAATTCCTTGAGATCCGAGTAACCCGACTTCGCCATGGACCGGCGCAGACCTCCGACGAGGTTGATCGAACCGTAGGGCTCGCTCGACGGACCGTGCAGGACCTGGTCGAGGCTCGGGCGCTCACCGGCTGCGACGGGCAGGAGTGCGCCTCGCGGCATCGACGGGTGCGCTGCCGCGGAGGGCCAGTACCAACCGCCACCGGGCGCCTCTGCTGCCGCCGCGAGAGGAGCACCGAGCACGGCGGCGTCCGCACCGCACGCGATTGCCTTGGCCAGGCCGCCCGACGTGGTGATGTCGCCGTCGGCGATGACGTGAACATAGCGGCCGCCGGTCTCGTCGAGGTAGTCCCGACGAGCTGCCGCAGCGTCCGCGATGGCCGTTGCCATGGGTACACCGATGCCGAGAACTTCACCGGTGGTGGTGCCTCCCTCGACCGACCCGTAGCCGACGATGACTCCGGCAGCGCCGGTGCGCATCAGGTGCAGCGCGGTGCGGTGATCGCTGACGCCACCGGCGATGACCGGTACGTCGAGCTCGGCGATGAACGTCTTGAGGTTGAGCGGCTCCTCGTCGCCGTGCGCCACGTGCTCCGCGGAGATGATGGTGCCCTGGATGACGAGCAGATCGATACCGGCTGCGACCAGCGCAGGCGTCAGGTTCTTGGCGCTCTGCGGGCTGACGCGGACCGCGACGGTGACACCGGCTGCGCGGACCTGCGCGACGGCGGCAGCGAGGAGGTCCGGTTGCAGCGGTGCTGCGTGCAGCTTCTGCAGGAATGCGACGGGAGCGTCGGCGTCGAAGTCGTTCTCGGCGATCGCGACCAGCTCGTCGAGCTTGGCCTGGACGTCCGTGTGGCGAGCCCACAACCCCTCGCCGTTGATGACGCCGAGGCCACCCTGCTTGCCGAGCTCGATCGCGAATTCCGGCGACACCAACGCGTCGGTCGGATGAGCCAGGACCGGAATGTCGAATCGGTAGGCGTCGAGCTGCCAGGCCGTGGACACCTCCTTCGACGACCGAGTACGGCGCGAGGGCACGATGTCGATGTCGTCGAGCTGGTAGGTGCGACGGGCTTCTCTGCCCATGCCGATTTCAACGAGGTCGCGCACGCGCGCCCCTTTCCCTAGGAGTTCGTCTTGAGTTCAGGCCGATGCGAGCGAAGTCAGCGCACGGTGTAGTTGGGAGCTTCCGCGGTCATCGTGATGTCGTGCGGGTGGCTTTCCTTCAGTCCGGCAGCGGTGATCTGCACGAACTGCGCCTCCTGCAGTTCCTCGATGGAGTTGGACCCGGTGTATCCCATCGCGGCACGGAGACCACCGGTCAGCTGATGGATGACCTGGGACAGCGGTCCGCGGTACGGGACCCGGCCTTCGATGCCTTCGGGGACGAGCTTGTCCTCGGCGAGGACGTCGTCCTGGAAGTAACGGTCCTTGGAGAACGACTTGGCCGCTCCGCGTCCCTGCATCGCCCCGAGCGAACCCATGCCGCGGTAGCTCTTGAACTGCTTGCCACCGACGAGAATCAACTCGCCCGGCGACTCGGCCGTACCTGCCAGCAACGAGCCGAGCATGGCCGTCGACGCGCCCGCAGCCAACGCCTTGGCGATGTCGCCGGAGAACTGGAGACCACCGTCGGCGATGACCGGAACACCGTGCGCCTTGCACGCGGCGACCGCCTCGAGGATCGCGGTGATCTGCGGGGCGCCGACGCCTGCGACGACGCGGGTGGTGCAGATCGAGCCGGGACCGACGCCGACCTTGACCGCGTCCGCGCCTGCCTCGACGAGTGCCAATGCGCCCGCGCGGGTCGCGATGTTGCCGCCGACGACCTGGACGCGTTCTCCTACTTCGGCTTTCAGCTTGCTGACCATCTCGAGCACCGACGAGTTGTGCCCGTGCGCGGTGTCGACGATGAGCACGTCGACACCGGCGTCGGTGAGCGCCATGGAACGCGACCACGCGTCCTGCCCGACACCCACTGCCGCTCCGACCAGCAGGCGCCCGTCGCGGTCCTTGGTGGCGAGGGGGTGCTGCTCGGTCTTGACGAAGTCCTTGACCGTGATCAGTCCGGTGAGAGCGCCCTGTCCGTCGACGATGGGGAGTTTCTCGATCTTGTGCCGACGGAGAAGACCGAGAGCTGCCTCGGCGGTGACGCCCTCGCGCGCGGTGATGAGCGGTGCCTTGGTCATCACGTCGGCGACGCGGCGGTTCTGGTCGACCTCGAAACGCATGTCACGGTTGGTGATGATGCCGACGAGGGCACCGGTCTCGTCGGTCACCGGCAGACCCGAGATGCGGAACCGTGCGCACATCGCGTCGACCTCGGCGAGTGTGTCGGTGGGCTTGCAGGTGACCGGGTCGGTGACCATGCCCGCCTCGGACCGCTTGACGGTTTCCACCTGGGACGCCTGATCCTGCAGTGACAGGTTGCGATGCAGGACGCCCATGCCACCCGCGCGGGCCATGGCGATGGCCATGCGCGCCTCGGTGACGGTGTCCATCGCGGAACTGACCAGTGGGACGCGCAGACGGATCTCGCGGGTGAGTTGACTGGAGGTGTCCACGGCGCTGGGAATCAAGTCCGACGCAGCGGGCAACAGCAGAACATCGTCGAAGGTCAAACCGAGCATGGCGACCTTGTTGGGGTCGTCGCCACCGGTACGGACGTGGGCTCCGGAACTACTCATGCGGATCTGGCCCTCCCTAGAGCCTGTGTGCCCTTCTCGCAGCGCGCGGGCGGTGCACCGGAGAAGACGGCGTGTTCGAAAGCGGATGGAGACAGTGCGGACGAAAAAACATGGACGCGTACGCTCGCTCAGCGCCTGCACACATGGTATCGGCTCCGCCGTTCGCTCGTGAACGCGCACCGGACGGCGTCGTTCGAGCAGGTCGACCGCACCCCGACTGCGGCCGATCGGCCGCCCGGTGGACCTCGTCGCGCGTCGACACGAAGCGTGAACGGCTGGCGCAGACCCACCAGTCCTGCGTACCGTGGAGGCGTGCGCGATCAACTGCCTCCAGGTTTACCGCCGGATCCCTTCGCCGGTGACCCCGCCGACCCCTCGGCCGCCCTCGATGCAATCGAGCCCGGCCAGCCTCTGGACCCCCAGGAGCGGCTCGCCGTCGAGGAAGACCTCGCCGATCTCGCGGTGTACGAGGCACTCCTCGGACACCGCGGTATTCGCGGACTCGTGGTGTGCTGCGAGGACTGCCAGCAGGATCACTACCACGACTGGGACATGTTGCGAGCCAACCTTCTCCAGCTCCTGGTCGACGGGACCGTTCGTCCCCACGAGCCTGCGTACGACCCCGTTCCCGATGCGTACGTCACATGGGACTACTGCCGCGGATACGCGGACGCGTCCATGAACGACGCTCTGCACGGCGACGGTTTCGAGAACTAGTCACCCGATCATACGACTGATGCCCTACACGATTTTCGTGTAGGGCATCAGTCGTATGCGGTGCAGGGCCGGAGGGCGATCAGCCTCCGTTGGTGTCCAGCGTGTCGATCCGGGGAGCAGATGTACCGTCACTCGAACCGCTGGCCGTAGCCGTCGTCTCACCGGTCTGATTCAGAATCGTCGGCCCGGGAGGCGTCGTGGTGACTGCGGGCGGCTCGGTCGTCGGGAGAACCGGATCGCTGGTCGAAGGAACCTGCGACGGGTCGACCGTGCCGGAGACCGGCGGAGGCAGCGGATCCGTGGTGACCGGAACCGAGCCCAACTCGGGTGCACTCTGAACGGGCGCAGGCAACGTCGGATCGACCGGTAGGGGCAACTGCGGAGGAATCGTCGGGATGATCGTCTGGAGTTGCTCGATCAACCGCTGCAGCCAGATCTCCAGATCCGTGCGCTGCGCGTCGTCGGTGACCGCGCCGGCCGCACCCGACGCACCGTCGAGCAGAGCCTGTGCACCTTCGACGTCGCCTGCTGCGATCAGCTGTTCTGCCTGCTCGAGCTTCGACGTCGTGTCGATCTGCGCGACGGTCGAATCTGCTTGCTGCGAGAACACCACGGACTTGACGCTCCACAGCGCGTCGCCCGGTGAGGAGTTGTAGGAGAAGACGACCAAGCCGCCCATCACCAGCGCGATCGCCGCTGCGGCGCCCGCTACCGGGCGGAGCAGACGCTGACGTCCGCGGCTCGACGCCTTGCGGCGTAGCCCTGTCGCGGCAATCTCCTGATCGACGGCTGCCGCCACTTCGTCGAGGTCGGGACCTGCGGGGAGCGCGGGGTGGACGATTTCTGCACGCCAGTTGGCGAGGAGCAGAGCGAGCTGGTACTCGTCCGCGTCGTCCGTCGCGATCGGTCCGTCGCCACGGATTGCCTCGATGAATTCCTCGTCTCGGCGTACCGCTGCGATGTCCACCGGACTCGAACCCACGAGGGTGCTGTCGAGAGAATCCTCGGATGGCGTGGAACCATCCGGGCGGCCGATACGGGGAATGCCATCACGGCCGTTGTTCCTAGCCATACATTTCACCCGCTTTCACAACTTCGTTCTTCAGTTTCGCGATGGCTCGGTGTTGAGCCACGCGGATGGCACCTGCGGTACTACCCACTGCCGCTGCCGTTTCCTCGGCCGACAATCCGACGACGAGTCGGAGCACCAGAATCTCTCGGTGCTTGGCGGGCAAGGTGTCCAGCAGGGCGGTCATCTGTCTACTCGACTCGGAGTCCAGAGCTCGCTGCTCCGGTCCGTGTTCCGTCGACACGACATCTGGTACTTCGGCGGCCGGGTCCGATTTGTTACGGGAGGCGCTTCGATGTGCGTCGGCGACCTTGTGGGCGGCAATGCCGTACACGAAGGCCATGAACGGTCGGCCCTGGTCCTGATAACGCGGCAGGGCGGTCATGACTGCCAAGCAGACCTCCTGAGCCACGTCGTCCGCCGAGAGCTGACCACGCTCGGCGGAGCCCACACGTGCGCGGCAGTACCGCACCACGAGCGGACGGATGATTTCCAGAACTCGGGAGAGTGCGGCTCGCTCGCCCTGCGCTGCGGCAGCGACGAAGGAGTCCAACTCCTCACCCGTGTTGTTCATCGCTCAAGGATTCCCCGCGTTACAGTGACGCCGCCGCATCTCGACAGCGCTTCCACCCGAAGTGGAACCTAGTAAGGATAGCGACCTTCACCCCACTCGATCGAACCACTCGGTCCGTGACTTCACACGGCCGTGAACCGACCACCGCGCCGAGCCAGCTCCGCCTCGCACTCCCGCGCGACCGACTGCGCGGCCGCTCCTCCCCCGACGCCGCTCCACAACATCGCTGCCGCCCAGCGCAACGGTAGGAGTCCGTGCACCTCGCAGGCATCGAGTACACGCTGGGCGCCGTCACCACTTCGTGACAGATCTCCCACGGAGCTGTAGGCGGCAGCCAGCACGAGGTCGGTCTTGACGATGTGGCGTAACGAATCGATCTCGTCGGCACGCCCGCGCGCGTCGAGCGCATGCCGGACCGCGTCGGGCCCTTTTCCCGAGAACATCGCGAGTTCCGCGCGGACCCACCCGAGCCTCAGATGTTGACGCCACAGAACGTCCTCGCGCCCATCTCGCGCCACGATGTGCTCGCATCGAGTCAGCAGCGCGTCCGCGGTGCCGAATCTGCCTACGCCGAGGGCGTCCGCGGCAAGGCCGACGAGAGCATCCGCTCGCGCACGAACGACAGCAGCCTCATTGCCGTCCTCACCCGACGGAGAACTGCGCTCGTCGAGCCCGACCGCAGCGATCGCCGTCCCGTCCACCCGCGCCGCTGCACTGTGCACTCCCCTCTGCCGTATCCATGATGCGCGAGTCGAATACATCTGCGACCGCAGAGACGGTGGAACAGGGCCCGACAGCGCAGCCGCATCGAGCTCGGCCGACGCGGCGAGGTACCTGCCTTGCCCACCGAGTGCGACGGCGCGGTCCCACCGCTCGCGGACGGTCGATGCAGCGGGCAGTGGCCACATACCGGGTTCGGTGCCCCAGGCAGCGCGATGAAGCCGATCGTCCATCGTGTCGACGTTACGACCCGGAGCGGCCCCTGCGACCGTGAGGCTCGGCATTCCTCTCGGTTCACCGTCGAATGGATGGATACTCCTGGCCGCTTCGTGCCCATCGCCGAATATCGTCGAATCCGTCGCGCGACATTCTCGTTTGTTTCACGGAATTAACATGCGCTCCCGGGATGCATTTGATGAGCGCTTTCTGACGAGAATGTAGCCGTAAGGTTAATCGCGGGATTCACTACCCGGGGACCAGTGTTGCTCGCGACCTGATCGAGTCGTTCGAATCCGGCAGACGAATTCCGCGATCCTTCTTCCGACACGACCACGAACCTGCAGGCCAGTGCCCTTTGCTTTCGATCGTGACCGAAGTCCGTCAGACCGCTGTTCATGCTGCGATCGAGAACTCCTCAACGAATCGACCCATGAAGTTGTGTCGAAGTAAATGTCGCCCGCGTTAATTTCTCGAGATACGACTATGCACCTCGCCACGGCGATGGCCTATTGACTCGATTTCATCGCCACGAATAACGTTGGCGTTGTTCACGACAACCGCGATTGCAGTATCTCGCGGAACGAGTTCACCACAAGTTCGGCGCCGCCGCCGGACGAAACCACGAATTCGCATTTCTTCTGTCTTCCACAGGAGCGTCGCCGCATCCGTTGCGGCGAGCAGACACCCTAGGAGTTCTCATGCCGCAGCCGAATCACCTCCCTGGGCCCAATGCAGATATCTGGGATTGGCAGATGCACGGTTTGTGCCGTGGCGTCGACTCGTCGATGTTCTTCCATCCGGACGGCGAACGCGGCCGAGCACGTGCTCAGCGTGAGATGCGTGCCAAGGAGATGTGCCGAACCTGCCCGGTTCTCGCACAGTGCAGGTCCCACGCGCTCAGCGTCTCGGAACCCTATGGAATCTGGGGCGGAATGTCCGAGACCGAGCGGGAGATGTACGCACGCCACAACCGTCGACGAATCGCGGTGTAGCAGGACCACATACGAGAAGCGGGGCCTTTCCTTCGAAGGAAAGGCCCCGCTTCTCGTGCTGCGAGATACAGAGAATCAGTGACTGTGGCCGTGTCCGGCCGCAGGCTCCTCTTCCTCGGCAGGCTTCTCGACGACAGCACTCTCGGTCGTGAGAATCATCCGCGCAACGGACGCTGCGTTGACGACCGCAGAACGGGTCACCTTGACCGGATCGACGACACCGTCGGCGAGCAGGTCACCGTAGGTCAGGGTCGCGGCGTTGAAGCCGTGGCCCTTGTCGAGTGCCGCGACCTTGCTGACCACGACGGATCCGTCGATGCCCGCATTGGTGGCGATCCAGAACAGCGGCGCGTTGAGTGCAGTACGCACAACAGCGACACCGGTCGCTTCGTCACCCGTCAGACCGAGGTTGTCCGCGAGCGACAACGCAGCCTGTGTCAGTGCCGAACCGCCGCCGGGGACGATGCCCTCCTCGACAGCAGCCTTGGCTGCATTCACGGCGTCGTCGACGCGGAACTTGCGTTCCTTCAGCTCGGTCTCGGTTGCCGCGCCGACCTTGATGACGGCAACTCCGCCGGACAGCTTCGCCAGACGCTCTTCGAGCTTCTCGCGGTCCCATTCGGAATCGGTTGCTTCGATTTCACGACGCAGCTGGGCGACGCGGGTGTCGATGTCCGCCTGCGTGCCTGCACCGTCGACGATCGTCGTGTCGTCCTTGGTGACGACGACGCGGCGAGCGGTTCCGAGCAGCTCGAGGCCTGCTTCCTTCAAGCTGAGGCCGACATCGGCGGTGATGACCGTACCGGCCGTCACGACAGCCAGGTCGTCGAGGAACGCCTTGCGGCGGTCGCCGAAGAACGGTGCCTTGACTGCAACTGCCTTGATGGTCTTGCGGATCGAGTTCACGACCAGCGTGGACAGGACTTCACCCTCGGTGTCCTCGGCGATGATCAGCAGAGGCTTTCCGCTCTCGGCGACCTTCTCCAGCAGGGGAAGGAAGTCGGGAAGGGAGGTGATCTTGTCGCGGTGCAGCAGGACGTAGGCGTCCTCGAGCACTGCCTGCTGCGAGTCGACGTCGGTGACGAAGTACGGCGACAGGTAGCCCTTGTCGAAGCGGACGCCCTCGGTGACCGACAGCTCGGTGCTCAGCGTCGAGGACTCCTCGACGGTGACGACGCCGTCGGCGCCGACGCGAGTGAGTGCTTCACCCACGAGCTCGCCGATCTCCGGGTCACGCGAGGACACCGTGGCGACCTGCGCGATTGCTTCCTTGCCCTCGACGGGTGTCGCTGCCGCGAGCAGTGCCTCGGCAACCTTGTCGGCCGCCTTGGCGATACCGGAACCGAGTGCGATCGGGTTGGCGCCCGCCGCGATGTTCTTCAGGCCCCCGCGCACGAGTGCCTGCGCCAACACGGTGGCCGTGGTGGTGCCGTCGCCCGCAACGTCGTTGGTCTTGGTGGCGACGCTCTTGACGAGCTGCGCGCCGAGGTTCTCGAACGGGTCTTCGAGGTCGATCTCGCGGGCGATGGAAACGCCGTCGTTGGTGACCGTGGGGCCACCGAATGCCTTGGCGAGCACCACGTGTCGTCCGCGCGGTCCGAGCGTCACCTTGACGGCGTCGGCCAATTTGTCGACGCCACGCTCGAGGGCCCGGCGGGCTTCCTCGTTGAATTGGATTTGCTTTGCCATGTTTCGGTATTACTCCTTCGAGTCAGTGAACTCGATTGAACGCACTCCGCCCCGGGACCGAATCGAAATCGGGTTCCGGGGCGGGAAGCGTTTGCGGCCTACTTGGCGATGACAGCCAGCACGTCACGTGCCGACAGGATCAGGTACTCCTCGCCGGCGTACTTGATCTCGGTGCCGCCGTACTTGCTGTAGATGACGGTGTCGCCTTCTTTGACGTCGACCGGGATCCGGTTGCCCTTCTCGGTGACACGGCCTTCGCCGACAGCGACGACGGTGCCTTCCTGAGGCTTCTCCTTGGCTGTGTCGGGGATGACCAGACCGGAGGCGGTCGTCGTCTCGGCCTCGTTGGCCTGGACGAGGATCTTGTCCTCGAGCGGCTTGATTTTCACGCTCGCCACGTTGAGCCCTCCATTGTTATGGGGTACGCGTCCGGGGTCGGATCCCCGGACTGCTGTGTTTGTACTGCACGTTCACTGCTCTGCGCTTGTTCCCGTCGTCGCGGGTTCCGGGACTTCGCGCATCGCTGTCTAGCACTCTATACACGCGAGTGCCAGCACTCAACCCCTAAGGGTGCAAGGCCGTCGGCGAGTCGTACGCCCGCAGCGAAACCCCGTCGACCACGGCACTCACCAGCCGTTGTGAGCGGAAATGTAGGCCAGGGGAAACTTTCGTACGCACGTGTGGAGGCCTGCTGCGCCCTCGACGCAGGGGCGGTGCTGCGTTTCACATTCGCTTGGGCGCTTCTGTAACGTTAAGATAACGAGACTCCGATATGTCCACCGGACGTAAGAAGCGAACGCAGGCACAGCACGGGACCGACAGGACGGGAGGTGGACGGTGAGGACTGCCATCGGCGTATCCACCGGCACCGAGGTCGTCTGTGCCGCTTTGGTCATCGAAGAGGACAACGGTTCCCGCACGGTCGAATACCGCACCGTCTCCGCCGACAGCGAGGTCAACACCGACGTCGGCGATCTGGTCGCGTCGGCAATCGATGTCGTGCTGGCCCTCGCTCCGCCGCCCGACGGCGTCGGTGCCCACACGGGTGAGCGGGTTCGTCCCGAGGCCATCGCGGTCACCCACCGCACCGAGGACCACGCCGCATCCATCAGGTCGGCGTGCGGACGCTCCACCCATACCGTCGTACTCGTGCCCGAGACGGCCGCCGCGCATGCGTTTCTCGACGATGCGGGCTCGATCGCGCGTTACCGGACGGTGACCGTCGTCGACGTCGGCGCCACCGGGACCACCACGTCGGTCATCGACACAGCCTCCGGCGAGGTTCGCCATGCGGAACGCACGTCGCAGTTCGGCGGTGATCTCGCGGACCGTCTGGAGTGGGATCTTCTCGAACGCGGTGGAAGCGACGACGGCCGGGACGAGTTCGAGACCGCACTACGTCCACACGTGGTGAAGGTCGGACACTTCGCACGCCGAGTCGCGGCATCCGCAGGTGCCGATGCAGAGGCGGTCGTCCTCATCGGTGGAGGGGCCCGCATCCCGTCCATCCGCGCCGTTCTCGTGTCGGTGCTGGATCTTCCGGTGATCCTCCCGTCCGACCCGGACACCGTCCTCGCGCAGGGCGCGGCCCTGCTTGCGTTGCACGCCGCCCCAGGACGTTTTCCTACCGTCACCGACGGTAGAGGTTCGAGTGCGCGGTCGTTCGGCCGTTACGGCACTGCGCTCGCGGGGGCCTTGCTCGTCGGCGGAATCGTCTTGGCCTACGGAATCCAGACTCTCACTCCCAGCAACGATTCCGGCGTTTCGCCCGCGGGTTCGGCCGCAACGACGTCCGAGGACGTCGAGGCCGTGAACGTTCCCGCCGGAGACGACAACCCGATCGGCGCGCCGCCGACCGGCACCCGCGGCTCCTCGGCCGCGCCCAGCACCGGTTCTCCTCGGCCGCCGGTCGTCGACTCGACGCAGTACACGTCGGGCAGCACCACCCGACCATCGACGACGCCGTCGCTGCGTCCGGCTCCCGATCTCCCCGTCATACCGTGGCCGGCCAGCCCGCCGGAGCAGTCGACGACCCGGCCCGCGCCGCAGTCTCCGACATCACCGCCCGGCGGCGGAGTGGACTCCCCGCCGACCGACGATCCGGGCGAGACGGTGACCACCCCGCCGGTGACGACGCCGCCAGTGACAACACCTCAGCCGCCCACCTCGGCACCGGGTGGGTCCACCGAACTCAGCCCTCCTCCGTCGACTCCGGGGAGTATCCCGACCACCGATGTCAACGGAACGCCGACGACCCCGGGCTTGAGCCCTCCCACCACCGTGTGGTCGCCCCCGCCGAACGCCGGGGCTTCGGACGAGGACACTGCGCAACCGACGCCGTCGCGCGCTCCGAGCACGTCGTTGACCACACAATCGGATACGGCCGGCGGAGCGACGACGCCGACTGCGTGACCGGACAGTTCGCTATCGGGCAGCGGTGACCCGACTGGTGGACACGGGCAGTCCCGGGTCGGTGGCCACCCGCAGATCCGACGGCTCGGCCCCTCGCGCGACGAGGTGGGCGCCGAGCGCCGCGATCATGACACCGTTGTCGGTGCACAGCCGCGGTCGTGGAATCCTGAGCGTCAAACCTGCTTGCTCACAGCGCGACCCGATGAGAGATCGAATGCGTGAGTTGGCCGTGGCGCCACCACCGAGGACGATGGTGTCGACACCGACGTCGGTCGCGGCGCGCACGGCCTTCATCGTCAACACATCGGCGACCGACTCCTGGAACGAGGCGGCCACGTCGGCGACAGGAACGGCGTCTCCCGCTCGCTGCCTGGCTTCGACGAATCGGGCCACGGCCGTCTTGACCCCGGAGAACGAGAAGTCGTATCGAGCATCGCGCGGTCCGGTCATACCCCGAGGGAACGCTATGGCGGTCGGATCCCCTTGCCGCGCAGCGTCGTCCAGAGCCGGACCACCCGGGTAGCCCAGGCCCAACAGCCGGGCCACCTTGTCGAACGCCTCCCCCGCGGCGTCGTCGACGGTCGTCCCCAACTCGACGATGGGCTCGCCCAGATCGTTCACGTGCAGAAGATGTGTGTGGCCACCGGAGACCAGAAGCGCCACGCAGGACGGCATCGGCCCGTGTTCGAGCGTGTCGACGGCGACGTGTCCACCGAGGTGATTCACCGCGTAGAACGGCACACCCCAGGCAGCCGCATAGGCTTTCGCTGCAGCGACTCCCACCAGAAGCGCTCCGGCGAGACCGGGTCCGATGGTGACGGCCACCGCGTCCGGTCGATCCAGGTCGGCCGCGGCGAGCGCACGCCGCATCGTCGGAACGATTGCTTCCAGGTGCGCGCGGGACGCCACCTCTGGAACGACGCCGCCGTAGCGCGCGTGCTCGTCGACACTGGAGGCGACCTCGTCGGCCAGGAGTTCGCACACTCCCGAGTCCTTCCATCGAACGATGCCGACTCCTGTTTCGTCACAGGAACTTTCGATCCCCATCACGTTCATGCGGTTGCACCTGCCCTCGGATCGGGCCGTTGCATCGTGTAAGCATCTGCGCCACTGGGTTGGTAATAGTTGCGGCGGGTGCCGACCACCACGAAGCCTTCTCGGACGTACAGTTCGATCGCGGGTGTGTTGTCGGTGCGCACCTCGAGAAAAACCGAACCGCCGTGAGCATCCGCTTCGCTCAGCAGTCGGTCCATGAGGGCGCCACCGATTCCGCGGCGATGCGCGCTCGGGTCGACACCGATGGTGTGCACCTCGGATTCCGCCGAGGTGCCGTGTCCGAGCAACGCGATTCCGGCGTACCCCAGAAGCTCTCCGTCTTCTCGCGCCGCGAAGTAACGATTGTGCGGCGCAGCGAGTTCGGAGAGAAACGCCTGTTCGGTCCACGGGTCGTCACCCGGAAACAGGATGCCCTCGAGTTCGGCGCACCGCGGCGCATCCGACCGGACCATCGGGGTGATGTCGACGCTCATCGGCCTGCTGCCTTTGCGGCCTCGCGCTCGGCGATCGTCTTGGCATCGGGCCTGCGCAGGTACAGCGGGATCAACGGCTCGGGGGTGATTCCCGACGTCAAACCGTCGGCTGCCGTCAGGACCAGACTCGCGGGTGTGGGCGACTCGGCTTCTGCCGCAGGGAGATCGAACAATCCGACATGCCCCGCAGATCCGGCGATCATGGTTGCGTCACCGGGATCGACCAGAGCGGGGGCACCCACGTCCGGGCCCGACACTCGCACGCCGGCTCGGTACCGCGCCGAATAGACTTCACGGCGGCGTGCGTCGGTGACCACGAGCAGCTCGGCCACGGTGTCGACCTGCACCGCGATGGCATCGAGACTGCACACGCCGTGCACCGGGACGCCGAGTGCATCACCGAATGCCGCGCCGGTTGCCATTCCGACGCGCAGGCCGGTGAACGGACCAGGGCCGACGCCGACGACGACGGCGTCGAGATCTGCAGGCGTCAGGTTTGCCTCGGCGAGGCATTCGAGAATGTTGGGCGTCAACACCTCAGCGTGCAATCTGGCATCGACGACGACTCGGGCTGCGAGGGTGTGCGCGACACCGCCCTCGAATCGGACGACACCGGAGGTCACAGCGGGCGTGGAGGTATCGACGGCGAGAACGAGCACGGTATCTCAGAGTACCCGCACGAGCACGGCGGGTCAGTGCTGGGCGATCCGCCGCACCTGTACACGACGAGTGTCGGACTCCGGATCACGACGGATGCGCACGGAGATGTGGGAATCGGCCAACTTCTCCACCAATCCCTCTCCCCACTCGACGACGACCACGGCGTCTGCGAGGTCGGAATCGAGGTCGAGCGCATCCAACTCGTCGAGCGCGGATTCGCCGGTCATCCCCAGTCGGTACGCGTCGACGTGAACCAACGTCACCGGATCGAGGCCCTCGCCCCGCCGGCCCGGTCGATGCTCGCGAGCGATGACGAACGTCGGTGAGCTGACACGTCCCTGGACGCCGAGACCCGCCGCGATGCCGCGTGTCATCGCGGTCTTGCCCGCACCGAGGGGGCCGTCGAGAACAACGAGGTCACCGGCGGTCAGGTGCCGGGCGAGTTGCTGTCCGAACGCTTCGGTGTCGGTCGCCGTCTCGAGAAGGCGCTCGGTGCCGTCGAACATGTCCGTGTCGGTGTCCGCGCCCGGGTCCGTGAGGTCAGACAATGCCCCTCCTACCGGATCGACGCTGTGCCCTCAGCTCCATGGCTCGGGTTCCGAGCCGCACCAGTGCGGCGTTCACCTTGTCCGGGAATTCGAGCTGAACGAGGTGGCCGGCCTGACGAATCCGCACCATCTCGGCTTCCGGAAGTGCATCGGCGAGCGCAACCGAACTGTCGAACGGAATGATCCAATCGTCGTCGCCGCACACGACCGTCGTCGGAATGCGCAGCAGCTCGGCGAGCGCATCGCTCTCGTCGTGCAGTTCCAACGTCTCGAGGAAGTTCACGATGGTCACGACAGAGGTGTCGTCGATCATCTTCTGCGAGAAATCCACCAGCCGCGGACTCACTCGCGTTCCGTAGGACGCCGCGCGCAGAACCGGTGCGATGAGCGTCTTCGCCGCGCCGCGGCCGAACTGTACGACGCCCGGCGAGGTGCGTACGGCCAGCCGGAACGCGTCGACCACCGGGTTGTCGAGGCTGCGACCGAGCCCTGTCTCCGCCAGGCCTGCCGCCGTCGTCGAGATCAATCCGACCCCGACGACCCGCTCACGGACCAGTTCGGGTTTCTGCCTTGTCATGGACAGGACGGTCATCCCACCCATCGAATGCCCGATCAGCATCAGGTGTCCTCGCGGCGCGACAGCGCGGATGACCGCGTCGAGGTCGAGGCCGAGCTGGGCGATCGTGCAACTCTCCGGCGTCGGGATCCCGGACTTGCCGTGTCCTCGCTGGTCGTAGAACACCATGCGCACCTTCGAGCCCCACTCCTGCTCGAGCGCCTGACGTTGGAAGTGCCACGACGCCATCCGCAGGCAGTACCCGTGGACGAACACTGCGGTGATGGGCGCGTCGGTGGGCCCGACTTCCCGCACGGCCAGCGGAACTCCGTCGTCGGCGATGACGATCGATCCTCGGTCGGCGTCCATCAGCTCGAGGTTCTCGCCTGCGAGCGGGTCCTTGTTGGACCTCAGCAAAGTCTCGCGCAGCGCGATCCCGACACTGCCGAAGATCCCGAAGCTCTCGGCCAACTTCACCGAGCAACCTCCTCGGTCGTGTCGGCGGCATGTCGCTCGGTCGACGCCGAGTCGGACCCGACGTAGCGTCTGCGTGCCCGTCCGCCTATCCCGGTGACCACCTCGTAGTGAATGGTGTCCAGTACGTCGGCCCATTCCTGCGCTACGGGGGCGTCGTTCTCGCCGGCGCCGAACAGCACCGCCGTGTCGCCTTCGACGACGGATCCGCCGTCGGGTCCGAGATTCACGACGAACTGGTCCATGCAGACTCGCCCGACCGACGGATACCGTCTGCCGTCGATGGTGACGTCGAACCGACCGCTGAGTGTGCGTCGCACACCGTCGGCGTAGCCCATCGGTATCAGCGCCACGACGGTGTCCTCGGGTGACGTCCACGTGTGGCCGTAGGACACGCTGTCTCCTGCCCGCACCTTCTTGATCAGCGCCACCTGCGCGGACACCGTCATCGCCGGGATCAGGTCGAACTGGCCCAGTTCGGGGATCGGCGACAGTCCGTACATCGCAATTCCCGGCCTGACCATGTCGAAGCGGAGATCGTGCCGTGTCACGGTGGCGGCGGAGTTGGACAGGTGAACGATCTCGGGTCGTACACCGGCCGCTGCGGCCCTGACGACGCTTTCCTGCAGCACCATCGCCTGCTGGTCGTTCAGCGGATGCCCGGGCTCGTCGGCGCACGCGAGGTGCGAGAACATGCCGCGAAAGTGAACGGACCCCTCGGCGACCGCGCCGCCGAGGACGGTCAACACGTCGTCGAGGTCCTGTGGTTCGATCCCGTTGCGGTTGAGTCCGGTGTCCACCTTGAGCGTGATTGCCGCGGTGGTACCGACGCGGCGTGCGGCGTCGACGACCGAGGCGAGTTGTGCGCGCGAGGACACTCCGATGCCGACCCCGGCCGTCAGTGCGGGCGCGAAATCGGTGTCCGAACGGTGCAGCCAGGACAGGATGGGCGCCGTGATCCCGGCATCACGCAGTGCGATGCCCTCTCCCACCGTGGTGACTCCCAACTCGGAGGCACCTGCCGCGAGTGCAGTCCGCGCCACCTGGACGGCACCGTGGTTGTATCCGTCCGCCTTCACCACGACCATCGTTGCGGCGTTCTCCGCGTGTTCACGAAGCACACCGACGTTGTGCGCGATTGCTGCGAGGTCGATCGTCACCGACCCGCCCGCACCGGTGTCCGCTTCCTCGGCATCCACCGTTGACGCACTCACGTTGTCCACAGCACCCGATAGTGCCACCACTGCGACGCGATCGTGCATCGGGTCCGTGGAGATCTGTGAACGATCACGCACGCCCTGTGACCGAACGAACAGTTCGGATTGCGTCGGACACTGCCCCCAGCAGCGGACTCGCGGAGATCGGAGCGGCGAACTCGCCGCCGCGACCGTGTGCCGCTGTCGCGGCGGCCAAAGCGTGGACCCGCGCCGCGCAAGCTGCCGCGGTGACCGTGTCCAGTCCGGATGCCAGGAGGGCACCCAGAATCCCGGCCAGCACGTCGCCCGAGCCCGCCGTCGACGCGGCCGACCCGCCGGCATCGCTCACCACCACGGCACCGTCGGGACCCGCGATCACGGTTGCGCGACCTTTGAGAAGAACACTCACACCCCACGTCGACGCGAGTTCCCGCACGGCAGAGACCCGATCGGAGCCGGGAGCCGCACCGGTCAGACGCTCGAACTCACCGGCATGCGGGGTCAGCAGCGTCGGCGCGGTGCGTCCGCGAACCAGCTCCGGCGACGACGACAGGATCGTGAGAGCATCGGCATCGACGACGACGGGCAGGTCCGACGTCAGGACCTGCGACAACACGTCACGGGACGAGGTGTCGGTGCCGAATCCCGGGCCGACCACCCAGGACTGAACCCGTCCTGCTTCCTTCATTCCGGTTGCCGCCACGACTTCCGGATAGTGCGTTACCACGTCCGCCGCAGCGCTTCCGACGTATCTGACCATCCCGGATGTCGCAGCGACCGCGGCTCCGGAGCACAGGATCGCAGCGCCCGGGTACTGCGCGCTGCCCGCGAGGACCCCGACGACTCCCTGCGTGTACTTGTCGTCGGTCGCGGCGGGAACGGGCCATCGAGCACCGACGTCGGGCGGCTCGAATGCTCGCAGGTACGGCGATCCGAGTTTCAGGCCCAGTTCGACGACGTCGACTCTGCCGCAGTATGGGACGGCCAGCACGTGGGCCGGCTTGCGCGCACCGAAGGCCACCGTCACGTCGGCTCGGACAGCCGGGCCGTCCACCGCACCGGTTGTCGGATCGACACCGCTCGGAATGTCGGCCGCCACTATCGGAGCCGACACGCGCGAGACCACGTCGGCGGCCTCGGGCCGCAGCGGTCCACGACCGGAGATCCCCACCACGGCGTCGACGACGACGTCCGGCCGACCGGGTGAATCCACGATCCGCCCGCCCGCGCGGCGGAACGCGGCGAGACCGGCTGCGTGCGTGCGCTCCGGGGTGAGCAGCACAGCGCTGACCGCCACGCCCCGACGTCGCAGCATCGCGCCCGCCCAGAGCCCGTCGCCGCCGTTGTCCCCCGATCCGACGAGCACGCACACGTTGCGCCCGACTACCCCGGAAGTCCTGCTGTGCAGTTCCGCCGCGACCACCCCGGCCAGTCCGTGCGCGGCACGCCGCATGAGGGCACCGTCGGGCAGTGACTGCATCAGCGGACGCTCGGCGTCACGAACCTGGTCGGGTGTGTAGTAGCTGCGCACGATGCCTTCCTGCCGGATCTATTCGACGGTGACGGACTTCGCGAGGTTCCGAGGTTTGTCGACGTCGTATCCGCGAGCCTGTGCCACCTCGGCTGCGAACACCTGCAGCGGAACCGTCGAGAGCAACGGTTGCAGCAGGGTCGGAGCGGCGGGGATCTCGATGAGATGGTCCGCGAACGGCCTGACTGCCTCGTCCCCTTCTTCTGCGATGACGACGGTGAGCGCACCGCGAGCCTGGACCTCGCGGATGTTGGACAGCAGTTTCGAGTGTAGGACCGCGCGGCCCTTCGGCGACGGCATCACGACGATGACCGGCACGCCGTCCTCGATCAGCGCGATGGGGCCGTGCTTGAGTTCACCCGCGGCGAATCCCTCCGCGTGCATGTAGGCCAGCTCTTTGAGCTTCAGCGCACCCTCGAGTGCCACAGGATATCCGACGTGCCGGCCGAGGAACAGGATCGTCGGCGTGTGGGCGAGCTCGCGCGCGAGCACCCGTACCGGCTCCACGGTGTCGAGCACTCGCTGCACCAGCTCCGGCATCGATTCGAGGTCGGCGTACTCGCGAGCGACCTCGTCGGGGTACTTGGTACCGCGGGCCTGGGCGAGCGCGAGTCCGACGACGTAGTTCGCGGTGATCTGCGCGAGGAAGGCCTTGGTCGAGGCCACTCCGATCTCGGGTCCGGTCCGGGTGTAGACGACCGCGTCGGCCTCCCGAGGAATCTGCGATCCGTTGGTGTTGCAGACAGCCAGTACCTTGGCGTTCTGCTCCTTCGCGTGCCGCACCGCTTCCAATGTGTCCGCAGTCTCGCCGGACTGGGAGATGGCCACCACCAGCGTCGACCTGTCCAGCACCGGATCCCGGTACCGGAACTCGCTCGCCAGTTCCACCTCGACCGGCAGCCTCGTCCAGTGTTCGATCGCGTACTTGGCCAGCAGGCCGGAGTGGTACGAGCTTCCGCAGGCGACCACGAACACCTTGTCGACGTCACGCAACTCCTGATCGGACAGTCGCTGCTCGTCGAGGACGATCCGACGATTCTCGAAGTGACCGAGCAACGTGTCCGCGACGGCGGCCGGCTGTTCCTGGATCTCCTTGAGCATGAAGTAGTCGTAACCGCCCTTCTCGGCGGCAGCGAGATCCCAGTCGATGTGGAAGGGGCGGCCCTCTGCAGGGCTCCCGTCGAAATCGGTGATCGTGTAGCCCTCGGCGGTGATGACGACCACCTGGTCCTGACCGAGCTCCACCGCGTCACGCGTGTGCTCGATGAACGCCGCGACATCCGATCCGAGGAACGTCTCACCCTTGCCGACACCGACGACGAGCGGAGTGGAACGACGAGCAGCGACGATGGTGTCCGGATGATCGGAGTGCGTGAAGACCAGCGTGAACGCGCCCTCGAGTCGACGGAGAACCCTCTTGGCGCTCTCGACGAAGTCACCCGCAGTCGGGCCGTCTGCATACGCCGCGGCGACGAGGTGAACCGCCACCTCGGTATCGGTGTCGGAGGAGAACTCGACGCCCGTGGACTCCAGCTCGGCGCGCAGGGGGCCGAAGTTCTCGATGATGCCGTTGTGCACGACCGCCACCGAGCCGCTCACGTCGCGGTGCGGATGCGCGTTCCGGTCCGTCGGCCGCCCGTGCGTTGCCCATCGCGTGTGGCCCATGCCCGACGTTCCGACGAACTTCTCCGCACCGACCTCGTCGAGCTCAGCTTCGAGATTGGCGAGACGACCGGCCTTGCGTTCGACTGCGGTGTTGCCGTTTCCGTCCAGAATGGCGATGCCTGCAGAGTCGTAGCCCCGGTACTCCATGCGCCTGAGCGCTTCGACGACAACACCCAACGCCGGGCGGTGGCCGACATATCCCACGATTCCACACATGGTGGTTCAGGGTACCCGCCACCGGACCCCGATCAGCGTGGCGCTTGCTCGTTCTCTGCCCCGTACCCACGCAGTTCCGCCTTGATCCGATAGCGTTGCCGCTGTGTCGACATCGAAGAAGCTCGCCGCCCAGCTCGGGAAACGTGGTCCTCACCCAGTGCTCCGCGGCAACCTCGCGTTGGCGGGCCAGCCCGGCGTCGTGTTCACCCCGGCCACGGGCTACAACCTGCCTGCGGTCGCGTTCGGCCACGGCTGGCTGTTGAGTGCCGAACGGTACGCGGACACGCTGAAGCACCTGGCGTCGTGGGGCATCGTCGCCGCCGCTCCGGACACCGAGCGCGGACCGGTTCCGTCACACCGCGGACTGGCTGCCGACCTCGCCACAACCCTCGACATCGTCACCGGAGTGCGGCTCGGAACCGGAGACATCAGCGTTCACCCGGACAAACTGGCGGTGGCCGGCCACGGCATGGGCGCCAGCATCGCGGTACTCACCGCTGCAGCGCGATCGGACGTCAAGGCCGTCGCTGCTCTGTACCCGGCGCCGTCGGCACCGAGCGCCGAGGACGCGGCAGCGACGCTCGACATCCCGAGCATCGTCCTCGGTGACGCGGCCCTGGCCGACTCGTTGAACGACAACACCGTGTCTCTCGCAGGTGCACTGCGTTCCCCCACGACGTTCCGGCGTCTGGACAAGGCGTCGTCCGACGGAATCGTCGAGGGCCGGCGACTGCTGAGCCCCATCGGAGTCGGCGGGACGGAGAAGTCGACCGTCCGAACCACCCGCGCTCTCCTGACCGCGTTCCTGTTGTTCCACCTCACCGGCGAAGAGCAGTACGCCGAACTCGCCGGAGCGGGTGAGCTGAAGGGAACGCGAGTCGTCGATCCGCACGCGCCGGTCCAGGACCAGCCGAAGCCCAACCCGTTGACCGCGATCCGTGGCGTGATCGGCCGCTGAACTCGCTGCGGAACCGCCGCCGGGTCAGACCAACCAACTCCTGGTCTCCGCCTGGTGCGGATCTTCCTGTCCGTTCTGTCCGTCACTGCGGTCCTGCCCGGTCACCGGCCGGACAGTGCGGTCGTGCTGCGCTGGTGTCAGGAACGACGCCGTACGGTACTCGTCCTCCTCCCACGACGCGGGCCGATGTACGTCGGACCCCGGCGAGGGCCCTGTAGCTGCCGCCGCGACCGGGTCCGCCTCGAAGTCACGCGTCAGGACACGTCTGACGACGTCCTCGTATCCGCGGCCCGCGGCCTCGATCGATTCCGCGCATTCCAGGGATGCGCGGTCCATTCGTTCCCGCCACCACCGGCCCGAATCCAGAAAGGGCTGATTCATGACGGTCCCGCCTGGGTCACAGGGGACCCGCCTGGGTCAGACGAGCACCGGAACCAGCGGGTGCGGGTGCGGGCATGTCCGGCTCTGAAGTAACCGGTGGTTCGGGTGTCGGTGGTTCGGGTGTCGGTGGTTCGGGTGTCGGCGGTTCGGGTGTCGGTAGTTGTGCTGGTGGGAGGTCCGGCGCAGGCGCCTGCCCGGTTCCGGACGCGGCGGATTCAGAGGGGAGCGCGGTGGATTCCGGTGGAAGCGCAGGTGGCCCCGGTGCGGGAGCGGGAGGCTCCGGGTTCGTCGTGCACTCGACGATCGGAAGACCGAACGGTCCCGGCTTCAGTTCGAAACGACGACTCTCGCCGTCGGGAGTTCCGAGCTGCAACGCCACATTCCCATTGTGCGCCAACGACAATCGAGCACTGTGCCCGTCGAAAGCAGCCTCGACATGTCCGCGTTCGGCGTCGCCGCCCGCAACGGGTGGTGGCATGACGGGCGGTCCGGGAACGAATGGGGAGACCGGATGATTCTGTGCGACGGATGGATCCGGTCGTTCGTCGGGCCGATTCCGCTCGGTCGTGTCGGCTGGGTCGCTCGCATCGGACGGCCTCGGACTTTGCGGTGCGTCGTTCGATGCCGCTGGCGGCAAGGGGTTTTCACCGACGTCGTCGGGTGAGTTCAGATGATCGAGGAGAGCCTCGATTGCCACTTCGGTACGTTCGACCATCTCGGCGCCGGAGCGCTCGATGGCAGCGATGATGTCCTTGCCGCTCGGAACCTCACCGAGCAGCGACTCGAGACCGGCGCGTATCTCCGACGGATCGATCCGGCGCTCACCGGAGGTGGCGGGATCGCCAGGAACGGCGACGTTTCCAGGGGTGATCGGAGCCGATCCCGGTTGGCTGTCGACGACGTCCGGCCCGAACTCCTGCACGCGTGCCGGCAGGACCACTCCGTCGTGCCGAGGATCGGGAGGGTTCTGCTGAGCGGGAGGCAGGGTCTGGGTGCCCCCTCCCCCGTCTGCTCGTCGGTTCGGACCGTCGCAACCCCACGGGGGCTGCGGGGCGGACGGGAACGGCTCGGACCGAACGGCTTCGGCGACCAGTGCCACGGTCGTCAGGTGGTCCCGAACTGCCTGATCGATGGATGAGCAGATGTCCGTGAAGGTTCGGCACGCAGCCGAGACCACGGGAACCAGAACCGTGCGCAGCCACTCGTCGCACACGTCCCGAGCGTTCTGCATCAACTTCCGTGGTGCGGAGTCGGCAGACAGCGGTCCGTTGGATGCAGGCCAGTCGAACACCGGCAGCATGTCCACCAGCGCATCCGCGGCTTGTTTCGCGCGATCCAACGACGTCGGGTCCGCAAGGTCCACCGTCGCGACCGTGTCGATACGCTCGACGATCTCCAGCATCTTGCCGTCGATCGCTCCCCACTCGGACGCGACGGTCGGATCGAACCGGGCCGTCTCCGACGCCTTCTGCTCCACCGCTCCGCGAATCCTCTCGGCGGCCTGACCGAGCACCTGTGCCAGCTGTTCGGTCGCGAGCACACGCTGATCGGCCAACGTCGTGTCCGATGCGATGTCGGCAACCGCGGACTCCGCGGCAGAGCCGACCCAGGCCTGCGCGAGGTCGCCCAAGAGTGCGCGTTGCTTGTCGAGCTCTCGCCGAGCCGACACGACGCCGTCGCCGAGAAGCCGCGCGTCCTCGGACAGTACCGCCAGGTCGAGCCCACGCTGTTGGTCGTACCGCGCGCACAGGGCCGGGTACGCCCACGCTGTGTCGGCTGTGAGTCGGTGCAGGATCGGCAGGTACCTCTCGAAGTACAGAAGGCCCACTGCCCCCGCGTCGAGGATCTCGTCGACACTGCGTCCGGTGGGACTCACCGCAGACCTTCCGCGGTCGCGATCGCCCACGACGTCCGGCCGTCGGCGGCCTGGTAGGCGTCGAGGACGGCACGCAGGGACACCGCATTGTCCTCGACGGCCTCGCTCCACCGCCGAATTCCCGTCTCCACGCCGTCGTACCCTGCGGCGATGCGCAGACCGACGTCGCCGTAGTCACGACCGGCCGCGGCCGGCCCGAACGACAGTGTCGTCGCCACCAGAGCTACATCCGCCACCGTCCGGGAGGACGCGTCCAACTCCACCGCCACCCGACCGACCTTCTCGATGTCGATTTCCATACTCGGACGTTCCCCCATGTCGACGAACTGCTCGGCACCCGTTCGGTGCTCCTTCTCTGTTCGACGCAGCCCGAGAACATTCGGTTCCACCGTGCCCAGGTATCGTCCGATAACAAGAACCCGCCGGGTCACAGTGAGCCAGCGGAAAGACTCGACATCGGATAGCACCTACCTGCGAGGAGTCCCATGCACATCGGAACCATGTTGAATTATTCGGGCGGGTTCAACGAGACCGTCGCCGAGGTCGCGGAGCTGGAGAAGGCCGGGGTCGACATCATCTTCGTCCCCGAGGCGTACTCGTTCGACGCCGTCAGCCAGCTCGGGTTCCTCGCCGCCAAGACGTCGACGATCAAGATCGCGTCGGGCATCTTCCAGATCTACACCCGCACGCCGTCGCTGACGGCGATGACGGCAGCCGGCTTGGACTACGTCTCCGACGGCCGGTTCGTTCTGGGCCTCGGCGCATCGGGACCTCAGGTGGTCGAGGGATTCCACGGCGTCAAATACGACGCGCCGATCGCTCGGACCAGGGAAGTGATCGACATCTGCCGCCAGGTGTGGCGCCGCGAGAAGGTCGAACACCAGGGCAAGTACTACCAGATCCCCCTTCCCGCCGAGAAGGGCACCGGTCTCGGAAAGCCACTCAAGCTGATCAATCACCCTGTGCGCGAACGCATCCCCGTGGTCATCGCAGCATTGGGACCCAAGAACGTGGAGTTGACGGCCGAAATCGCCGAAGGCTGGCAGCCGATCTTCTACTTCCCCGAGAAGGCAGAGCAGGTCTGGGGTGACGCCCTGGCCGCAGGCAAGGCCAAGCGCGATCCGTCGCTCGGCGACCTGCAGGTGTTCGCGAGCCCGACGCTCGCCATCGGTGACGACGCCGAGAAGTTCCTGCCCTGGGTGAAGCCGCATCTCGCCCTCTACATCGGCGGAATGGGCGCAAAGGGCAAGAACTTCTACAACGACCTGGCGCAGCGATACGGCTACGAGGCCGAAGCCGAGAAGATCCAGGACCTCTACCTCGCGGGAAAGAAGGAGGAGGCCGCGGCGGCTGTGCCCGACGAGCTGGTCCGCGCCGTCAACCTGATCGGTCCCGAAAGCTACGTCAAGGAGCGTGTCGCCGCGTTCGCCGAAGCCGGGGTCACCACGCTGAACGTCGCGCCACTTGCCGAGAACACCGCCGGCCGCGTCGCGCAGCTGACCAAGCTACGGGAACTGACGGCCTGACCACCGGTCAGACCTGGCCGACCCGGCTCGCCAGATCCTCGGCGAGCCGGTTCGCCAGATCCACCTCAGCAGCTTCCACCATCACCCGCACCAACTGCTCGGTTCCACTGGGGCGCAGCAGGACTCGCCCGGAGTCACCCAGGATCCGTTCCGCCTCGGACACCGCATCCAGAACAGCCGGGGCCGACGCGACAGCGCGCTTGTCCGACACCTTCACGTTGATCAGCACCTGAGGCAGCGTCGTCATCACCGATGCCAGGTCGGCCAAGGAACGTCCGGTCTCGGCCATCCGCCCCATCAACAGCAAGGCCGTCAGAACGCCGTCGCCGGTGGTACCGAACGACGAAATCACCACGTGCCCGCTCTGTTCGCCACCGAGCGCGTATCCGCCCGACCGCAGCTCCTCGAGCACGTACCGGTCACCGACCGCGGTGGTACGGACCGAGATCCCTGCCTCGCGCATCGCGATGTGCAGGCCAAGGTTGCTCATCACGGTGGCAACCAGCGTGTCGTCGGTCAGGACGCCCGCGTCCTTGAGACCGACGGCAAGGACGGCCATGATCGCGTCGCCGTCGACGATCGCACCCGTCGAGTCGACGGCGAGGCACCGATCGGCGTCGCCGTCGTGTGCGATTCCCAGGTCGGCGCCGTGCTCCACGACGGCCTTCTGCAGGTCCTCCATGTGAGTCGATCCGCACCCGTCGTTGATGTTCAGACCGTCGGGGTCGGCGTTGATGGCGATCACGTCGGCACCTGCCTGCGCATAGATCGCGGGTGCAACCACCGAGGCCGCCCCGTGCGCGCAGTCGACGACAACGGTCAGCCCGTCGAGACTATGAGTCGACGCACGTCCGACGTGCGCGACGTATCGACCCGCGGCGTCCGACGATGCGCGGACGCGGCCGATTCCTGCACCTGTCGGCGCGGCGCCCTGCAAATCGCCTGCGATGTGCGCTTCGATTCGATCCTCGACATCGTCGTCGAGCTTGTGGCCGCCCGCGGCGAAGATCTTGATTCCGTTGTCCGGCATGGGATTGTGCGATGCCGAGATCATCACACCGAGTGCGGCACCGAGGTCTGCGGTGAGGAATGCGACTGCGGGCGTGGGAAGAACCCCGACGTCGACGACGTCCACTCCGGACGCTGTGAGCCCGGCAGTGACTGCAGCGGTGAGCATTTCGCCGCTCGCACGAGGATCACGTCCTACCACCGCGACGGGAGTCGTACCCGGCGAGCTGGGCGCGAGAACCGCGGCCGCAGCCTTGGCCACCTTCAACGCCAACTCGGGGGTGAGCAGGTCGTTGGCCAGCCCCCGTACTCCGTCGGTACCGAACAGTCGAGTCATGCGGGCATGTCCCCCTTCGCCGAAATGAGCATGCGGTCGCTCCGCAGGCTCCGCTCGAATGGAGCATGCGGTCGCTCCGCAGGCTCCGCTCGAATGGAGCATGCGGTCGCTCCGCAGGCTCCGCTCGAATGTAGAACTGTCGAACAAACGCCGCGAGGGCAGGCATCCGATACTTCGTGGACGCCTGCCCTCGCGGGTAGAACTGTGCGGCGCGTCAGCGCTTGGAGTACTGCGACGCCTTACGTGCCTTCTTCAGGCCGTACTTCTTACGCTCGACTGCACGAGCATCACGCGTGAGGAAGCCGGCAGCCTTCAGCGGCGGGCGATCCTCGGGGGTGACCTCGATCAGGGCGCGAGAGATGGCCAGACGCAGCGCGCCTGCCTGTCCGGACGGTCCGCCACCGTGCAGCAGTGCAACGATGTCGAAGGACTCCGCACGATCGACGAGCACCAGCGGAGCCTTGATGAGCTGCTGGTGAACCTTGTTCGGGAAGTAGTCCTCGAGGCTGCGGCCGTTGAGCTTGAATCCGCCGGTGCCCGGAGCGAACCGGACGCGAGCGACAGCTTCCTTACGACGGCCGACGGTCTGAACCGGGCGGTCGAACAGGATGGGCGCGGGAGCGGCGGCAGCTGCCTCGATCTCCTCGACGACCTCGGGCTCTTCCACGGAGACGAACTCGTCCGCGGCGATCTCCACTGCCTCTTCTGGGATTTCCTGCGACGTCACGTCATTTCCCTCCGGCGCCGTCACTGGGACACCTGCTTGATCTCGAACGGAACGGGCTGCTGAGCTGCGTGCGGGTGGTTCGGTCCCGCGTACACCTTGAGCTTGCCCGCGATTGCATTACCGAGCTTGTTCTTGGGGATCATGCCCTTGACGGCCTTCTCCACGAGACGGTCCGGGTTGTTCTCCAACACCTGACGAGTCGAACGCGACTTCAGTCCGCCCGGGTGGCCGGAGTGGTGGTGGTGGAACTTGCCGTCGAGCTTGTTGCCACTGATGGCAACCTTCTCGGCGTTGACGATGATGACGAAATCGCCACCGTCGACGTTGGGTGCGTAGGTCGGCTTGTGCTTGCCGCGCAGCAGAGTCGCGGCCTGGACGGCAAGGCGTCCGAGCACGACGTCCGTGGCGTCGATCACATGCCAAGTCCGGGTGGTGTCCCCGGCCTTCGGGCTGTATGTAGACACGTAAAAGTCCTGTCTTCATGATGTCGCTGCTGGCCAAGACGTATTGATGACCTCGGCGGCCAGTTGAGACCCGAGATCAAGGAGTCGGCCGCGCAGCATTGTGCGCGGCGTTCCCATACACGCCAACGATGGACGATACCGGCTGCGTGGCCCCCAGGTCAAAACGCCCGTCGACCGGAAGGTGCGCCCGACTCACCGTGCACGGACGCACCGGATACAGCGGCGTGCCGCGGGCAATGCGTCGAGACGAGCGTCGGCGATGCATTCTCCGCACCGTTCGCAGATCCCGTAGGTGCCGGACGCCACGCGTTCCGTGGCTGCATCGAGCTCGCGCAACTCCAATTCCGCATCGCGGGCAAGCGACGCGACCGTGGCACGCTCGAACGCGATGGTCGAACCCTCCGGGTCGTGTTCGTCGTCGTCGGTGGACCGCCGTGAGCCCTCGACGATCGCGGCGAACTGAGACCGCAGAGACTCCAGCCGAGCAGCGACGACCGACCTCGCCTCCTCGATCCTGCCCAGCTGATCCGTCACGCGGTCCAGTGAACATCGCGCGGCGTCCGATGGAAACCCCCGCGTCACCGACAGTCCGGCGCACACGCAATTCGGCCCCGAAGTCGCGAGGACGTCGGGGCCGAATGGACGACGAAGATCAGGAGAAGCGCGCGCGGTTGGCCGCTTCCTGCTCCTGCATCCGCTGGTTGCCGGAGTTCACCGCGCCGATCAGGCTCTGCAGAACGCCGTTGAGTTCGGCCTGCGCAGCGTTCCACTCGTTCTGCTTGACCTGGTACTGATCGGAGTCGGCACCCTGCCACGTCGCGACGAGCGGCTGGATGGACGACTTGACGTCGTCGAGCTTCTCGTTGAGCTGCGACCACTTGGTGGTCATGCCGCCGGCCAGATCGCCGATCGCACCGAAGTTGTACTTGATTTCACCGCTGGTCATCGTTTCCTCGCATTCGTGTCCATCGACTTCAGGCCGACGAGTTGATTGGTCCGTACGTTCGAGAGCCGAGCGCGAGCGATCAGAGGTTCAAGCTGCTCGCGACGGAGTTGAGCTGAGACGTGTTGTCCTGCTCCGACTGGTCGTACTGCACACCACTGGTCTTGATCGACTCCCCGATGCCGGACAGAGCGTTCTCCAGCTTGTTGGCGCTGGAATCCCAGTTGGTCATGACCTGGGCGAATGTCGTCGATGCCGAACCCTGCCAGATACCGGACGCCGCGTGGTTCACATCGCCGCGCAGCGCGGACAGCAGATCGTGAATTTCGCCTCGCAGGCCGTCGACCTTTGCAGACACTGCGAGCATGGTCTGAATATCGGTTTGTGCCATGTCGACCCCTTCGTGTTCATCGGTGTCGAGCACTCTGGTGAATGCTCGGTCGAGGCACCGGTTCGCCATGGCGTACCAGCAGATCTCCCCCTACATCTGATTGGACGCAACCGGCCGGTGGTTCGGTTCCATCGGATCCGAAGAATCTTCGAAGCGATGTGCGAATCTACCGAGCCGGCGAGACGGACAAGCTCGACACCGCCCGCGCACAGTCGTCAATCAACGCGTCCGCGAAGCCCGCAGAACTCTGGCATCCGATGCTGACCTGCAGCCCGCCGTCGACGAAGACGTGCCACTGCACCGTCGAACCGTCGGGCGGGTTCTCCACGTACGAGATGCCCACTCGCTCACCGAAATCGGTCGCGGCGGTGAATTCCACGATCGACCCCTCGTCGCTGCGCGCGTCGAGTTGTCGCTGCAGATCCTCGGCCACCGAATCCAACGATGCACCCGGTGTCAGTTCCGTCGAGGAGAGGACGATCCGCCGCTCGGGAAAGTCCGGCGGTATCAACAGAAGTCGCGTCTGCTCGCTGCGCGTCGTCCAGGTCGCAGGCCCGGCGATACTGACTCTCCCGAACTCCGACCGTGAGACCGGGTCCGGCGTCGAATTCGGTGTCGACACGGGCGTCGAGCGCTCGGCGGCCCGCGTCGACGATCCGGCTACCGGCGGCTCGGACGTCGGCGCCACTGCCGGGACGGGTCGAGAGGATGCAGGCTGGGCGGAAACAGGCTGGGCGGAAGGTACAGGTTTCTCCGCGCGGAACACGAAGAACACCAGCCCGCCGAGCAGGAGGACGAGAGCCAGCGCGCCGACAGCCGGCGCGGGAACACGGCGCGTCGGAGGCGACGGCGCGGTCGCCTCGGTCAACCACGCCGCGGCTCGGCCCAACGGCACCGGCGGGTGCACCGTGGGATCTGCTCGAAAGTCACCGGCCCCCACTTCACCGCGCACCCCGGCCGCGTAGATGTCTGCTGCGAACGGACTGGCCCAGTCGGGGGTGTCCGCGGCCGGCTCGTACGCCGAGCCCGCGTCTGCCGAACGGTACGAATCCCCGGGTGCGTCACCCGGATCCGACAGTCCGACGGCGGCCGCCATCGATCGAACGACGGTCGGACCCGTCGCACGGTGAATCCGATACGCGTGCAGGTCGTCCGACGCTGGCTCGCCGACGCCGGGTCCGGTGAGTCCGGGCAGGACGGGTTCGTCGCCTGTCGTCGAGAGGACGAAAACGTCGACTCGTCCACGCCTGGGTTCGGCCGCGACGAGAGCAGCCACACGGTCGAGAACGGAGCGGCTCGCGGCGGCGTCGACATCGATGTCTCTGCTGCCCACCGCGTCCCAGCGCACATCGCGAACGTAGCCGTGTGGCTGCCCGTCGACCCCCGGCTCGTCTCGCCGTCGATCGAGACCGACGACGACCGAGCTGAGATCGTCGACCTCGACGACCACAGCAGACTCGGGGGCACGCTCTCCGAGCGATCGAACGACCGCCGTCGCGGAGTCGATCACCGTCACCTCACAGGCCGAGGAACGGACGGCTCGCCGTGCGACGTCGCGGCGAGCGTCACCCCACGCCGACGGACACGCGATCTCGAGCAGGTCCACGTGACCCACGACGCCGGACCGTGCGAGTGCGTCGCCCACGATTCCGCCGAACACCCGAGCCGTGGGAACTACGGTCGATCCGACGAGTACGGCTTCGTCGTCGACGAACGACCACGGTCGCCGCTCGGTCTCGGAGACGGCCGCTGCATGCTCGGCCGCCACGTCCGGCGGATCGGAACGCAGGAAGAGCAGGGTGCCTTCGTCCATCGTCAGCGCGATGTCGAACCTGGTGCACTGCACTCCAGCCGCCGAACTCACCAACACGGACACGCAATCCTCACCGAGGTGAACTGCGGCGTAGGTTCCAGCGGAGTCTGCGGCCCGCACCCTCATGCCGGGGACCAGGCCAGTTGCACGAGCGACTGTCCACGCCGGTCCACCAACATTCCCCGTCCCGGCGGCATCGGCGACGGTTTGACCGTTCCGACGAGGTTGCCCTCGTCACGAGAGCCGCTCATCACCAACCCCGGTGACACGAGATCGCGGATGCGCGAGATCACCGGGTCGTACATCGTCCGCGAGGCTCCGCCGGACCGCCGCGCGACGACGAGGTGCAGGCCGATGTCTCGCGCGTGCGGAAGGTATTCCGTCAACGGCGTCAGGGGATTTCCCGACGCGGTGGCCACGAGATCGTAATCGTCGACGATCACGAAGATGTCCGGCCCGGTCCACCACGACCGTTCGCGAAGTTGCTGCGACGTGACGTCCGGGCCTGGCATGCGTTCGGCCAGTTTGGACGCCAGCTCGGTCATCATGGTGGTCAGAACCGGCTGCGACGCGGCGTATCCGGCCAGATGATCGGTGTCCACCAGACCGAGCATCGTCCGTCGATAGTCCGCGAAGATGATCTTGACCTGCTGAGGCGTGTTCGCTTCCACGAGTGAGGAGCTGATGGACTTCAGCAACGACGTCTTTCCGCATTCGGTGTCTCCGAACACGAGGAAGTGGGCTTGCTCGGCGAAGTCGATCGCGACGGGTTTCAGTTCGGCCTCGTCGATGCCGAGCGGAACCCACAGCTCCGCGACGTCTCCGCGCACCCGCGGCCATCGACCGACCAGTACCCGCCTGAGGTCCGCGAGGGGCAAGCTGTCCGGAAGCATGCGTACGGCAGGAGCGGCTCTGTCGCCGTATCGAGCCGAAACACTGCGCAGCGCAGCGGTGATTCCTGCGCCCAAATCCGTGGTCGACGACGCACCGTCGAGGCGCGGTAGGCCGACCAGCAGGTGCAGCCCGTCCTTCGTGATTCCGCGGCCGGGCCTGTTCTCCGGCACCCTGGCCGCCTTGACCCGTCCGAACTCCGAGTCCGATGCGTCACCGAGACGGAGCTCGATTCGAGTACCGATCAGGTCCTTCGTCGCGGGCCGGATCTCGGCCCACCGCGTCGCAGTGACGACGAGATGGACGCCGTACGACAGCCCCTGCGCGGCGACGGCGGCGAGCTGCTGCTCCAGCGGCTCGAAATCCGTTCTGATGCTCCCCCACCCGTCGATGACCAGGAACACGTCTCCGAACGAATCCTCGGGATCGACGGGATGCTCGGTCCGTCGGCGTCTGAATTCGGCCATCGAATCGATACCCCGTTGGCGGAAGAGACGCTCACGGCGACTGATCACCGACGTCACCTCGGCGACCGTGCGACGAACACGATCGACGTCGAGCCTGCTCGCCGTCGAGCCCACGTGAGGGAGGTCGATCAATGCGTTGAGGGTTCCACCGCCGAAATCGAGGCAGTAGAACTGCACTTGCTCCGGCGTGTGCGTCGACGCCATGGACATGATCAGAGTGCGCACGGCAGTCGACTTTCCGGTCTGGGGACCACCGACTATCGCCAGATGCCCCTGTGCGCCGGACAGATCGACCTGCAGGAGATCTCGGCGCTGATCGAACGGTCTGTCGACGATGCCGATCGGTGCCCGCAGCGTCGCCGGTCGCTGGGCGAGCGCCGCCGGATCCGTGGCTCCGACCAGGCTGTCGAGCGCCGGCGACCGGTCGAGCGGAGGGAGCCAGACGTCGTGAGCCGGGTTACCGTGCCCACGAACACGTTCGACGACGACGTCCAGAACCGTACGGACGTCCTGAGTGTCGTCCACGCTCGTGGCGCCGTCCGCCAGGAGGTCCGCGGTGTCGACCGGGTGCGTTTCCTCCACCTCGCGCGCCCGGTCGCCGGGCGAAACCGGTACGGGGAACGCACCGAACAGCTTCGGAACGATGTCGACGTCCGTACGTCCGTTCACCTGACGTGCCGTACGCGGACGAACGTACGGACCCGACACGTAGGACGCCGCGAACCGCATGATCTCGGCAGAGTCGCACTTGAGGTAGCCCGCGCCGGGTTGCGCCGGCAGGTGGTAGGCGTCGGGAACCCCCAGGACCGTCCGAGACTCGTTCGCCGAGAACGTCTTCAATCCGATCCGGTACGACAGGTGGCTGTCCAGCCCGCGAAGCTTGCCTTCCTCGAGTCGCTGACTGGCCAGCAGCAGGTGCATGTGCAGCGATCGTCCGAGACGTCCGATGGCAACGAAGAGATCGGCGAATTCCGGCTGCTGACTGAGCAACTCCGAGAATTCGTCGACGACGATGAACAGTGCGGGCATCGGCGCCAAGGCCGCGCCGGACGATCGGGCTTTCTCGTAGTCCGTGACGTTGGCGAAGTTACCGGCGTCTCGGAGGAGTTCCTGACGGCGGTTCATCTCACCGGCCAGCGCATCCTTCATCCGGTCCACGAGTGCGAGGTCGTCGGACAGGTTGGTGATCACGGCGGCGACGTGCGGCGCGTCCTCGAGCCCGGCGAACGTCGCGCCACCCTTGAAGTCCACGAGGACCAGGTTCAACTGATCCGGGGAGTGGGTCGCCACCAACCCCAGAACCAATGTCCGGAGAAACTCCGATTTTCCCGATCCCGTTGCACCGATGCACAGTCCGTGCGGACCCATGCCGTTCTCCGCGGATTCCTTCAGGTCGATCTCGACCGCGCTTCCGTCGGGCGCGACGCCTATCGGTACTCGCAGCCGGTCGCGCCCACGCCTCGGCGTCCACACACGCATCGGATCGAGGTCACCGACATCGGGGATCGCGAGCAGTCGGTTCCATGTCGATATCGACTCACCCTCGTCGACGGTGACGTCGCTGTGCCGAGCGGTGGTCGTACGGAAGGGAGACAGCCGGCGCGCCACCGTTTCCGCTGCTGCGACACTCAGCGTGTCCGCCTGCCCGAAGATCTCGACGCCGGGGCCGCTGACCGCACCCACCGTTCCGTTCTCGGTGACGAGTCGCAGCCCTCGACTGGACGCGAGCGACGTCGCGAATCCGGAGAGATCCAGCACCGTGACCGCCTCCAACCCGGTTCGTGTCACGTCGGTGCCACTGTTGTCCAGCAATCCCCCGTCGACGACGATCACGATGTGCGCGACACCGGCTGTTGCCGGCGCGCCGCGCGTGAACCTGTTGCGCAGTGAAAGTTGCTCGCCCAGAGCACCTTCGAGTTCGAGGAACGAGCCGTAGATCATCCGAGCACTGCCGACTCCGTCTTCGAGAAGCTCGTGCTGCGCGTGCGGGAGCCACTTGATCCAGTCCCAGTGCATCACCGTGTCCGGCCCGCACACCACTGCGATGCGCACCTGATCCGGGTCGTGGAAGGTGCACAGCGACGCGATCATCGCACGCACCGTCGCCCTCGCAGCGGAACGGTCCCCGGTGAGGGCGATCGCCGCGAATCCGCGCAGCGACAGCGCGGTCGGCAGGTCGTTCACGACCGAATGCGCACGCACGAAGCGCCTGAGGGATACCGCCGACACCGGCTCCAATTCCTCGACCGGGCCGGTTTCCGGTGGCACGAGCCGGGTGGCCAATCTCTGCGTGCCACGGCCGATCCGCACGTGGCAGAAATCGGGGTCCGCGGTGCGTCGTTCCCACATTCGGTGGGTTCCGGCGAACGACCAGAGGACGGCCGGATCCGGATGCGACCATTCGAGGGCTGTGCGCTGTGCGTCGGCCGTGACGCGCACGTCCTTGCGCAATTGGTCCAGGTAACGAAGGTAGTCCTTGCGGTCCTCGTTCGCCTCGGCGGTCCGCGCGCCGCCGCCTTTTCCTCCGCCCGCGACCATCCCCAGCATCGATACCAGCATCATCGCCGGGAACATCAGCATCATGGGGTTCGCGGCCATGCCGGAGGTGAACATCAACGCGACCATGCCGACCATCGCCGCCACCATGACCACCGGCATGAGCTTCATCAGCAGATTTCCCGGCACGATCCGAGGAATTTCCGGCGGCGCCTGAAGGGTGACCTCGCCACCAGGGGTTCTGGGCACCGGACGGCGGGCACCACGAACGAAACGAACCGTACTCACGCTGCTGCCCCCACCGTCTCGCGCTGTCCCCCCCGACACGAAGACCGCGCTCGTTCCCAGGCGAGAGCGACTCCGGCCCGAAGGCTAACGCATGCGCGCACGGTGAGCCAGCCCTCGCGTCGAGCGTCGGAATAGCTCGCAGTCCTCGCTGGTTGTCTTCACGAAGAGCGTTCGGTCGCTCTCGAACACGATATTTCTCGTCGAAAGGCTGGCAGCGCGCATGTCCTCATCCCCGTCGCAACCGTTCTCCGTACCGGTGTCGATCCTCGATCTGGCACACATAGGTCCAGGTGAAAGCGTCAGGGACAGCTTCGATGCGAGCGTCGAACTCGCTCGACACGCGGAGAAATGGGGTTACCGGCGAATCTGGTACGCCGAGCACCACAACATGCGCACCATCGCGTCGTCGGCGACCAGTGTGCTGATCGGTCACGTCGCCGCGAACACAACCACCATCCGGCTCGGGTCGGGCGGAGTGATGTTGCCCAACCACGCGCCGCTGACGATCGCAGAGCAGTTCGGCACCCTGGCCACGCTGCACCCGGGACGCATCGATCTGGGCCTCGGCCGAGCACCGGGCAGCGACCAACAGACCATGCGTGCGATGCGCCGAGACCCGTCGTCGGCGGACCGCTTCCCGCAGGAAGTTCAGGAATTGCAGGGGTTCCTCTCCGACAATTCTCTCGTGCCGGGCGTGGTGGCAACGCCGGGAGCAGGCACGGGGGTACCGCTGTACATTCTGGGGTCGTCGTTGTTCGGCGCGCAGCTCGCGGCCGCGCTCGGTCTGCCGTTCGCTTTCGCGTCGCACTTCGCACCCGATGCGCTCGAGCAGGCCGTATCGATCTATCGCCGTGAGTTCCGCCCGTCGGACCAGCTGGACGCCCCCTACGTCATCGCAGGTGTCAACGTGATCGCGGCCGACACCGAAGCCGATGCGCAGCAACAGTTCCTCGCGACCAAACGCAGTCGCGTCAGCCTGCTGCTCGGCCGTGGGCGAACCTTCACCGACGAGGAAGCGGACATGCTTCTCGACGCGCCGCAGGGCCGACAGATCATGCAGATGACCAAGTATTCGGCGGTGGGAACACCGGCAACGGTCCGGGATTACCTCGATCGGTTCGTACGCCACGCCGACGCCGACGAGTTGATCGTGGCGTCCGGGGTCGTCGACCGAGCGTCGTGGCTGCGGTCCTACGAACTCCTTGCCGAGGCGACGAATCTGCGGAGCGAGGAACCTGCGACCAGCGCAGTCTGATCGAACCGTCCGGCACGTCGCCGCAGGCCCCTGCTTCCGAGTATCGTGGGCCACGCTCGTAGCCAGGGGGGCACGAGCGGGGTGACTGTGCACGACGGGGGAACATCAGTGACGAGGGACGAGCAGTGACGGGGGATGTTTCGCAGGCCGTGAACGGACACGGCGCGCGGTTGCAGCCGAACTCGGTGGAACCGAGCACCAGGAGCGACGTGCGGGATCGTGGCGCTGCAGCGCCGCTCGACCTGTGTCGACTGACGGTGCTCGGCAAATCCGCACAGGTGGACATGGCTCTACCCACCGACGTGCCGATCTCGCTGTTGATCCCCGGCATCGTGGACATCGTCGACTCCCGTGCAACAGCTGCCAACGACAGACACGGCCGAGACTGGGTGCTGTCGAAAGTGGGGATGCCGCCGATCTCGGGCACGGCAACGCTCAACGAGGCATCGGTTCGCGACGGTGAGCTGCTCGTTCTCGGTACCGCCGACGCCCCGGCGCTACCTCCCCTTCACGACGATCTGATGTTCGCGGTGGCGTCCGTCGACAGCTCGGGGGATGGCTCGAGGGACGGCCTCTGGACAGCCGCCACCGCGCGGCGAGTGGGTTTCGTGACAAGTGCGTCGGCGGTGTTGCTCGCCTGCATCGCCGTGATGCTTCCACTGCTGCAACTCGGCGGTCGCGTCGACGCCGGTGAGGTCGGCGCCCGGAGCGTCACTGCAGCCGTGGCCGCGGCGACGACCGCAGTGCTGATGATCGTCGCGGGAACCGTCGTCGGGAGATTCTATCGGGACGACAGCACCGGTGTTTTTCTGTCCGCATGCGCGCTCCCACTTATGTTCGTGGCCGGATCTCGGTTCGTTCCAGGAGAATTCGGGGCACCACACCTCCTGCTCGGCGGGGCTCTGGTCGGCGCCTCAGCCGTTCTTGCACTGCGTACCGGCGGCCACGGATCCGCAGTGTTCACCGCGGCGAGTGCCGCAGCAGTCACCGTGTGCGCAGGCGCAACGGTGTCGATGTTCACCGATCTTCCGGTGAGCACCATCGGAGCGGGGACCACCGTGGTTGCGTTGGCCGCCTTGGCGGCCGCACCTCGTGTGTCGATGATGCAGGCAGGACTTCCACTACCTCCCGTACCGACGGCAGGAGCTCCGCTCGACGACGCAGGCGACGAAGACCCCACCGGCGCGGCCGAACTCGCCGATCGGGCGCGGCGAGCCCGTAGTCACCTGACCGGTCTCGTGTGTGCCGGCGGCGCGGCGGCCACGGGTGGCGCCCTTCTGGCTGCGCTCGGATCGAGCGACGCCATCTATCGGCCGGGCGTGTCCCTTGCACTCGCGACGGCCTTGCTCCTGCTGTTGCGCGGGCGAACCTTCGCGCAGGTGACCCACGCGCTTCCTCTCGTCCTCGGCGGTGCTTCGATCCTTCTGACTTTGCTCGCGGCCGTCGTGTTCACGCCGGCCGTATCCGATTCGGACGCGATCCAGCCGGCAGTCTTCGTCGCATGCGTCGCTGTGGCGCTCGTGGCGCTGTTCTTCGGTTCGGCCGTGCCCACCCGGGAGTACTCCCCGGTCCTTCGGCGCACTGCAGAACTGATCGAGTACGCGGCGATCGCCACCGTGATCCCACTGGCGTGCTGGGTGTGTGGCTTGTACACGGCCATGCGCGCGCTGTGACGGTCCGATCGAGTCGGCGCGCCCGGGCACGAACACTGACGGTTCCGATCGCTGCCGCGATGATCTCGGCAACCGTCGGAGCCGGAGTCGCGAGCGCGGACCGGCCCGTCGTCGATCCGGGGCTGCTGCCCGAACCGGGGCCTGCCGCCCCTCTCGATCCCACCGAGCAACGAAACGCCTGTGTTCCTGTCTCGGAGATCCCGGACGGCAGCGCGATTCCCGCCGAGCTTCAGGCTCTGGACTTCGCGTCCGTGTGGCCCATCACCCGAGGCGCCGGGCAGGTCGTCGCCGTTATCGACACGGGCGTCTCACCGCACCCGCGACTGCCTGGTCTGCGGCCGGGAGGCGACTACGTTCACACGGGCGACGGACTGTCCGATTGCGACGCCCACGGAACTCTCGTCGCCGGTCTCATCGCCGGGTCACGGGTGGAGGGCAGCGGCTTCGCCGGCGGCGCTCCGGAAGCACAGATTCTGTCGATCCGTCAGTCGAGCAACGCGTTTCGGATCGTCCGCGAAGGCGGTGAGCCCGACTCCGAGGATCCTGCTGCAGCGAACGCGTCGGGCTACGGCAACGTGATGACGATGGCGATGGCCGTACGCACTGCCGCGGACCTCGGCGCGACCGTCATCAACATCTCCGAGGTGGCGTGCGTACCGGGTGGGACGGGTCCTGTCGACGGCCCCCTGGGCGCGGCCGTCGAGTACGCCGCCACGGTCAAGGACGTCGTCGTGGTCGCAGCCGCAGGCAACACCGGAGGCGGCGGGTCCGCGTGCGCCACGCAGAACCCCCTACCCGACCCGACCGATCCGTTCGCCGATCAATGGGATCGCGTCGCCACGATCGCAACACCGGCATGGTTCGACGATCAGGTTCTCACCGTCGGGTCGGTGAACCCCGACGGATCACCGGCGGCGTTCACCCTCGCGGGCCCGTGGGTCGACGTCGCGGCACCGGGCACGGCGATGACGTCTCTGTCGCCGACGGGCACCGGACTCGCCGGCGGCACCATCGACAATCAGGGCGGTGTGACTCCGATTCAAGGAACGAGTTTCTCGGCTCCCCTGGTCGCCGCGGTTGCTGCACTGATCAGGGCGCACCGGCCCGACCTTCGCGCCGCCCAGGTCATCGAACGCATCGAGGCCACAGCGCACGCACCCGCCGAGGGCTGGAATCCTTTCGTCGGTCACGGCGTCGTCGATCCGCTGGCCGCGGTTACCGGGCAGGTACTCGACGACTCTGCGCATTTCCCTGCCTCGCCGGTCGACATCGCCGCGCCACTCGTGCCGGAGCCGCCCGACACCCAGCCGCGGACGGTGGCTCTGACCGGCGCGGCGGCGGTCGGTGTCGTCCTCGTTCTCGGTCTCGGATTGTCACTGCCCCTGCGGCGCCGAGTCCTCCCTCATTCGGATGGAAGCAGGGCTGCGTCCGGATCTGGTCCGACACCGTCGTGAGCGGTCAAGGCTGCGTCTCGACTCAAAGCCGGCCCCACGCCGAGCAATTCGACTATCTGCCAGGGTGCGGACGCAGCCGCTCCGAAGCCGAGTGCCTTGGCCGCGTCCGCATCCGCGACCCCGTACCGCACGCCGGTGTCGGCCACGAAGAAGTATCCGTCTCGTCGCACGCTCGTCGGCGAGATCCCCGTGGTCTGCACGAAACCTCCGCTACCCGGCTGCACGAACACTTCGTCGGCCGCAGGTCCCCCACCGTCGGCCTGGGCCAACGCAACGGGTCGAGCAGAGTCCGGCAGCGGAAGCACTCTGCCCGAGGAGAATTCGAGACGTGCGGTGGGGCCGCCGTCGGGCGCGTCCTGTGGGAGCCAGGCCACGCAGGCCACCGGCTCGGACCGACGATCGACGATCGACGGCCGGGACCGCGGAAAAGTCTTCACCCCGAGCGAGTCGGCCGACGGTGCATCGCTGAGTGCGTCGGGAGTCAACGAGTCGATCTCCGGACTCCCCTGCGAGTCGGCGAACGTGATCAGCTGCGCGGTGGCAACGCTGACCTCCTGAATCCCCTCGGAGAGGACCACGTAGTAACGATCCTCGGTGTCGACCACTTTCACCACCGAGCCGACGGTCTTCCCCGCGAGCGAGTAGGCGGGTGACTCGCCCGCCCGCGGAATCAGCGGCGGTGTGATCGGAGGAACCACGGGCACGGTGTTGGCCAGTGCCTCGCTGACTCCGGAGGGCACGGTGTTCTCTAGCCCGAGCGCTCGAACGACCGACCTGTCGTTCAGATCGATCGCGGCGCGTACACCGTCGTAGACGAGAAAGACCCCGTCTCCGGTCTCCCACAGGAAAGCCTGGGTGTCCTGCAATTGTTCGATGCCGTCACCGTGTCGGGGATCGCCTGCGATCACGGTCGTGCCCGCCACGGACCCCGCCGCGCCAACGGTGTCGCAGACGCTCCACGCGACCGACGTACCGTCGACGTCGTACGGCAGCGACGACGGCGCACCGGGTATGCCCACCAACGCCCCTCGCGGCCTGTTCGCGAGCTCGCTGTCCTTGACGATCGTCGGATCGTCCGCCTGCCCGACGACGAGGCGTGCCGACGCGAGATTCAGCACGGGATGGAAGGTTTCGTCGACGCGGACGAACATCGCGCCGGATTCCTTGCCGACTACGATCGCCGAGTCGCCGATCTTGTCCTGGGGCCGCAGCAGAGCGAGCGCTGCGCACCCGGCAAGTCCGATGCACGCGATCACGAGACCGACTGCGAGTGCACGGGATTGAGAGCGCATGGGGTCGTGCAGCATTCGCACGTCCCGCCGAACCAATGCGTGTTCCATTCGGCGAACGAGGAATCTGTATCCGCCGACCTGCCATTTCGTTGTCGGCGTCGCCGCCACGGTGCCCCCTACCGTTTCTTCGGACCCGACACACCCTCGGGTCCGTCCCCGGCGCACACCCTACTACCCACCCGGCCACGACCGCCGTCGACGACCGCTCGGGGACGGCGAGCACGAGGTTTCAACATCGTTGCGCACAGCGTAGAGTCGCCGCTGAGCCGCGATGGGGGTCCGGCTCGTCACACGGACAGCCTTCGGGGGGAGGATTTCATGATGGCCGCGCTACCGGGGCGCCGTCGCCCGGCCCGCACGTCGGTATTTCGAGCACCGACCCTGCGTCGAGCTCTGGGAGTCGAAGTATTCGCGGTCCTGGTCTGCCTCTCGGCGGTGCTTGCCGAGCTTCCGCCCCTCACCGTCGTGCTGTGTGCACTGCCGTTCGCGCTGCTTCCGTTCGTCGTCGTGGGCGGACGCCCCCTCCTCGACTGGGGGTTCACGTCGGCTCGATATCTGGCGGGGACCGTCCCCTCGACAGGCGTCACCACCGAGTACATCGACGGCGACGGAACCGCCGTCGGAGTGCACCGGCGAGGGACCATGGTCTCGTGTGTGTTGGAACTTCTCCCGACACCTGGAGCCACCACCAGGCTCGGACGGTCGACCGCCATGACCGACTCTGCGTTCGGCCTCGGCGACCTCACTGAATCTCTTGTCCAACACGACATTTCTCTGAGCCGAATCGACATCGTCTCGCACGGGTCGAGAACGGCACCGGGATCACCTGCGACGGACGTGTACGAGAACCTGATCGGCCCGCTCCCCGCCGTCTCGGCTCGGTCGGTGTGGGTCACCGTGACGCTGGACGAGCGGAAGAACCGTGAAGCAGTCGACGCCCGTGGCGGCGGCCGCGACGGTCTGGACCGGACGATCGCGATCGCTACCCGGCGAGTTGCGCGGGCGTTGGAGGCCGGTCGCGTACGTACTCGGACGCTCACACGCTCGGAGATTCACGCCGCCGCCTCACGCATGTGCCGCGGGACGTCGTTCGAATCCCTCACCCAGCGTTGGTCGATCGCTCCTCTGCCGGGAGTGATCAGGACCGGTTTCGGGATCGATTGCCGAGGGCTGGACACCGAAACTCTCGAAGATCTGTGGTCGGTGCCCGCGTCCACGTCGACCGTCGTCCTCCGCATCCAGCCGAGTTCGGGTGTCGGCGTGGTGTTGCTCTCCGGATCCTGCGGATTCGTCACCAGGTCGGCAGTCCCGACGCCGTCCATTCCGCGTCCGGTGTCGATGCGTGGTCGCCAACGGGAAGCCCTGCTCACGTCACTGCCACTCGCGATCACCGCCCGCGGGTACGCCGATCCCGTCAGATCCATCGACCAGGATCACGCAGCACAGCTCCGGTTGCCGACGTCGGGATGTGGGCAACTTCTCGGTTCGGACGCATCCGGCCACGGAGTCGCGGCGCGGATCCACGGCACGGACATCGGATCGGTTCACGTCGCCGGCGAGCTGTATCTCGCCCAGCAGCTGGTCTTCAGGGCTGTCGCCACGGGTGCACGTATTCTGATCCGTACCGACAGACCCCACGCGTGGGGTCCACTCGTCGACTCGCTCGCAACTCCGGAGCGGTTGAGAATCGACGGAGGCCCACACCGAACCGGTACACGGGTGGATCTGGTGGTGCACGACTTCTCCGACACGATGAGCACACCGGGTCAGGTCCGCAACGACGGGGTCACCGTGCTGACACTCACCGAGCAGATTTCACGAACACCGATGCCGGACCCGACGGTGTCCATTCACCAGCCGGGCGCGGCCGGTGATCGCATCCGGGTTCGAACGTCCACGAGCGAGGTGGAACTGGTCCTGGTCACCATCCCACAGGAGACAGCCTTCATCGGCCGACCGCGCAGTCTGCGACGTTCGAACTCGACCTACTGACCGGCTCCTAGGAATGCGGATACGGGTCGACAGCGACTCGTGCCGCTGCAGCCGACGCCCACCACCACAGCTGATCGAGCATTCGGTTCGCTGAATCCAACTCGGGGCCGGTCTCAGGAATCCGATTGCCGCCGAACACCTTTCGCGCACGTGCGAATCCGACGCTGTCTCGCACCGTCACCATGTGCAGTTCGGTTGCAACCGAACGCAACTGCTCCACCGCTCGCGCACCTCCGAACATGCCACCGTAGGACACGAACCCGATCGGCTTGCCTCGCCATTCGTACTTCAACGTGTCGAGGGCGGTCTTCACCGACGCCGGGTAACCGTGGTTGTATTCGGGCGTCACGACGACGACCGCGGCGGCCGACGAGATCGTCTCGGCCAGTCTCTCGGCACCCGCCGACGGCGACAGATCCGACTGCAGCTCCAATTCCAGCAGATCGAGCAGCGACACGGAGAACTCCGCCCGCTGCCCGGCGACATCCACGAACCACTGGGCCACCGAAGGCCCCAACCGCTGCGGCCTGACGCTCCCGACGATCACCGCGAGTTCGATGCGACCACTGCTCATCGGTCGAGCCTAACGGCGACCGGTCAACAACAGAATCCGGAGGCCGGAATCTCCGGACGGACTTCGCGGGTTGCTGCATTACGTTCGGCGAGTTCCTCGTCCCGTGGATAGTCGACACCCACCAGGGAAAGACCGTGTGCCGGAGCGACCGTCACCGCGCTGGACCTCGAGCGGGTCTCGAGCAACGACGCTGTCCACTCCGGACTTCGTCGTCCCTCCCCCACCGCCTGGAGAGCGCCCACCAAGCTCCTGACCATCGACCAGCAGAACGCGTCGGCGCTCACGTAGGCCGTGACGTGGTCGCCGTCCCGCTTCCAGTCGAACCGTTGAAGCTCCCGGACCGTGGTTGCACCCTCGCGGCGCTTGCAGAATGCGGCGAAATCGTGGAGCCCGACGAGCCTCGCCGATGCGTCGCGCATCGCGTCGAGGTCGATCTCCCGCGGCCACGACACGATTGATCGACGGTCCAACGGGTCGACTCCGTAGCGTGCCACGCTGAACCGGTACTCGTAATGTCGTCGCAGCGCCGAGAAGCGTGCGTCGAAGTCCTTGCTGACCGTCGTCAATGCCGTGACACGCACGTCGGTCGGTAGAAACCTGGCCATTCGTCGTATCAGTCGATCCGGTTCGTCGACTCCACCGACGACGTCGGCATGCGCGACCTGTCCGCGTGCGTGGACGCCCGCATCGGTGCGGCCGGCGACGGTCAACTCGACGGGCTGACGTAGCACTGTCGAGAAGGCTTCCTCGAGAACACCACACACCGTGCGGATCCCTGGCTGACGTGCCCAGCCGGAGAAGTCGGTTCCGTCGTAGGAGATGTCGAGGCGCAGTCTCCGGGACGCCGAAAAAGCGGACCCGCCGTTCCCGGTGGGAACGACGGGTCCGCTTGCGCTGAACTCCGAGACCAAAGTGGACTAGTCCTTCTTGCCCTGGTCTTCGGTGGACACAGCTTCGGCCTCGGACGCGTCCGACGCGTGGGCGTCCTTGTCCTCGATGCCCTCGACGACGGCGTCGGCGTTCTCGACCTGAGCGTCGGTCGCGTCGGCTTCGACAGCCTCGACGACGTTCTCCTCGGCCGACTCTGCAGCGGCGGGAGCCTCTGCAGCAGCCGGTGCGGTCTGCGACGCCTTCACGCGACGAGCGCGATCTGCCTCGTTGGACACCGTCTGCTCGTTGACGAGTTCGATGATGGCCATCGGTGCATTGTCGCCCTTGCGGGGGACGGTCTTGATGATGCGTGTGTAGCCACCGTCGCGATCGGCGAAGAACGGCCCGATCTCGGCGAACAGCTTGTGCACGACATCTTTGTTGTTGATCGTCTTGAGAACCTCACGACGATGAGCGAGATCACCCTTCTTGGCGTGGGTGACAAGCTTCTCGGCGTGCGGACGAAGGCGCTTGGCCTTCGACTCGGTGGTGGTGATGCGGCCGTGCTCGAAGAGTGCCGTCGCCAGGTTGGCCAGGATGGCCTTCTGGTGCGACGCCGACCCGCCGAGACGGCGGCCCTTGGTGGGCTTGGGCATGATGAATCTCCTAGTAAGAGCTCAAAGCGAGCTGATTACAGCTGTTCTGTCTCGGCGTAGTCCTGCTCGGCGCCTTCGCTGTCCGCGAAGGATCCAGCATCGGTGTCGCTCCACGTTCCCGTGGTGGCGTCGTATCCGGGCACGGTGGTCGGATCGAAGGACGCGGGGCTGTCCTTGAGCGAGAGGCCGAGCGAGTGCAGCTTGACCTTCACCTCGTCGATGGACTTCTGTCCGAAGTTACGGATGTCCAGCAGATCGGACTCGGTACGGCCAACCAGCTCGCCGACGGTGTGAACACCCTCGCGCTTGAGGCAGTTGTAGGAACGGACGGTGAGGTCCAGGTCCTCGATGGGGAGTCCGAAGGAAGCGATGTGGTCGGCCTCGGCGGGCGAGGGTCCGATCTCGATTCCTTCTGCTTCGACGTTCAGCTCACGGGCGAGGCCGAAGAGCTCAACCAGGGTCTTGCCCGCAGATGCGAGCGCGTCCCGCGCGGTGATGGAGTTCTTGGTCTCCACGTCGAGAACGAGCCGATCGAAGTCGGTGCGCTGTTCGACGCGAGTGGCCTCCACCTTGTAGGTGACCTTGAGCACGGGCGAGTAGATCGAGTCGACCGGGATACGGCCGATCTCTGCGCCCGAAGCCTTGTTCTGAACGGCGGGGACGTAACCGCGACCGCGCTCTACGACGAGCTCGATCTCCAGCTTGCCCTTGTCGTTCAAGGTCGCGATGTGCAGATCCGGGTTGTTCACCGTGACGCCGGCCGGGGGAACGATGTCGCCTGCGGTGACAGAGCCGGGGCCCTGCTTGCGGACGTACATGGTGACCGGCTCGTCCTCTTCGGAGCTCACGACGAGACCCTTGAGGTTCAGGATGATGTCGGTGACATCTTCCTTGACTCCGGGGACAGTGGTGAACTCGTGGAGAACGCCGTCGATGCGGATGCTGGTGACAGCAGCGCCGGGGATCGACGACAGCAGGGTACGGCGGAGCGAGTTGCCGAGGGTGTAACCGAAGCCAGGCTCGAGCGGCTCGATGACGAATTTCGAGCGGTTGTCGGCGATGACCTCTTCGGTCAACGTCGGGCGCTGTGAAATGAGCATTGTGTATTCCTCCTGTACGGACGTCCGCTATTTGACGTCCACGTGTGGAGGCGAGAACGCCTGCGGGTATCGATGACACCCGCAGGCGTGCTGCGCCTTACTTCGAGTAGTACTCGACGATGAGCTGCTCCTGGAGCGGCACATCGATCTGTGCGCGCTCCGGTACCCGGTGAACCAGGATGCGAAGGCGGTTGGGAACGACCTGCAGCCACGGGGCAACCGGACGATCGCCGTAGCTCTCGCGTGCAACCTGGATCGGGAGAGTCTGTGCGGACTTCTCGCGGACATCGATGATGTCGTACTGCGAGACGCGGTAGCTGGGGATGTCCACTCGCTGGTTGTTGACCAGGAAGTGTCCGTGCGTGACCAGCTGGCGTGCCTGACGACGCGTGCGAGCGAGGCCCGCACGGTAGATGACGTTGTCGAGTCGCGTCTCGAGGATCGTCAACAGGTTCTCACCGGTCTTGCCGGGGCGCTTGTTGGCTTCCTTGTAGTAGAGACGGAACTGCTTCTCCATGACGCCGTAGGTGAAGCGTGCCTTCTGCTTCTCCTGCAGCTGGAGCAGGTACTCGCTCTCCTTGATCCGCGCGCGACCGTGCTGGCCGGGCGGGTAGGGGCGACGCTCGAACGCCTGGTCGCCTCCGACGAGGTCGACGCGCAGACGACGCGACTTGCGGGTAGCGGGACCGGTATAACGTGCCATTTTCTAAACCTTCCTTCCCGCTAGACCCGACGCCGCTTGGGCGGACGGCAGCCGTTGTGCGGCTGAGGGGTGACATCGGAGATGGTGCCGACCTCCAGGCCAGCAGCCTGGAGCGAACGGATAGCGGTCTCACGGCCGGAGCCGGGACCCTTGACGAACACGTCGACCTTCTTGACGCCGTGCTCCTGCGCCTTGCGGGCAGCGTTCTCGGCTGCGAGCTGCGCGGCGAACGGAGTCGACTTACGCGAGCCCTTGAAGCCCACGTGTCCCGACGACGCCCACGAGATGACGTTGCCTGCCGGGTCGGTGATCGACACGATCGTGTTGTTGAACGTGCTCTTGATGTGCGCAGATCCGTGCGGGACGTTCTTCTTGTCCCTGCGACGCGTCTTCTGCGTCTTCTTCGGGCCTGTACCGCGTGCTTTAGGGGGCATTACTTCGCCTTCTTCTTGCCGGCAATGGTGCGCTTGGGGCCCTTACGGGTGCGCGCATTGGTCTTGGTGCGCTGTCCACGTACGGGCAGACCACGACGGTGGCGAAGGCCCTGGTAGCAGCCGATTTCGATCTTGCGACGGATGTCGGCCTGCACCTCGCGGCGCAGGTCGCCCTCGACCTTGAGGGACTCCTCGATGTACTCGCGGAGCTTGGTCAGATCTTCGTCGGACAGATCCTTCGAACGCAGATCCGGGCTCACGCCGGTTGCGTCGAGAATCTCCTTCGAGCGGGTACGGCCGACGCCGTAGATGTAAGTCAGTGCGATCTCCATGCGCTTTTCGCGCGGCAGATCCACACCTGCGAGACGTGCCATGTGGCATTCCTTTTCATGTCCGGAGGTCTGCTCCCAGTCCGTCCCCTGTGCCTCTGTACTGCCGAGAACCTTGCGGCTCTCCAAAACTCAGTGGGGCCCCGGCCTCCGTGCCGGGGGTGTGCCGCAACTCGAATGTTGCGGTTGGTGCTGGGAGGTCTTCTTCTAGCTATGTGCCAAGCAGAAACGCGAATGCTCGGTGGTTATCCCTGACGCTGCTTGTGACGCAGGTTGTCGCAGATGACCATGACTCGTCCGTTACGACGAATCACCTTGCACTTCTCGCAGATCTTCTTGACGCTCGGCTGAACCTTCACGTCGTTGATCTCCTGTGTGTAGCCCTCGCGCACCGCACAGCGGTACGTCGCGAGCATGGTTCTCTCCGACCGGACCTGGCCGGAGAAGCTTGTTACTTGTAGCGGTAAACGATGCGTCCACGCGTGAGGTCGTACGGAGAGAGCTCCACTACGACGCGATCCTCGGGGAGGATGCGAATGTAGTGCTGGCGCATCTTTCCACTGATGTGTGCGAGCACCTTGTGGCCGTTCTCGAGCTCAATGCGAAACATCGCATTGGGCAAGGGTTCGACTACCCGGCCCTCGACCTCGATGGCACCGTCTTTCTTAGCCATATCCTCCGCGTCCCTGGCTTAACACCTGGTTGATTGCATCTGTTTTGCGTTACCGTGATGCTCACTGGCCACCGACCGAAGGCCGGGGGAAGCAACCGGTCGAACAACCGCCGGCTTGCGCAGGCATGCGAACAACCGGAACGCAGAGCGCACCGCCGACCTATGCTACCGGCAAAGTCGCACCAGGCCAAATGCATGATCGACCCATGGCAAGCTGAACTGATGCGCGCGGTGATCCAACGGGTTTCGGAAGCATCCGTCACGGTCGACGGCCACGTCGTCGGCTCCCTGATACCGGCCCCCGGAGGCCAGGGCCTGGTCGTCCTCGTCGGCGTCACCCAGTCCGACGACGCACGGATCGCCGACGCGCTGGCGGACAAGATATGGCGGATGCGAATCCTCGACGGCGAGAAGTCTGCAGCCGACGAACTCGCGCCGATCCTGGTGATCAGTCAGTTCACGCTGTACGCCGACATCTCGAAAGGACGTCGACCATCCTGGAACCGCGCTGCGCCCGGCGCCGCGGCCGAGCCGTTGGTCGACCACGTCGTACATCGACTACGCGACCTCGGCGCCACCGTCGAGACCGGGCAATTCGGAGCGCACATGAAAGTGTCACTGGTCAACGACGGACCGGTCACCATCACCGTCGAACTATGAATTACTCGAGCGCCGAACTACTCGTGCGTCGAACTACTCGAACCTCGGACTACTCGTACGTCGAACTACTCCGGCCGCAATGTCAGAATGCGGGGGCCGTCCTCGGTCACGGCGACAGTGTGCTCCCAGTGCGCGGCACGAGAGCCATCGGTGGTGACGACAGTCCATTCGTCGTCGAGAATCTCGGTTTCGTACGTACCGAGTGTCAGCATCGGTTCGATCGCGAGAGTGGACCCGACCACGAGTTCGGGACCTTTGCCCGGAGCGCCTTCGTTGGCCAGAAACGGTTCCATGTGCATCTCGCGGCCGATGCCGTGGCCACCGTAGCCGTCGACGATTCCGTACTTGCGGCCGTGCAACTTCTCGGCGGCGTACGTTCCGTTCTCGATGGCGTGTGAGACGTCGGTCAGCCGGTTGCCCGGCAGCATGGCAGCGATTCCTGCCTCCATCGACAACCTCGTGGCCTCACTGAGCAACTCGTCGGCTTCGATGATGTCTCCGACGCCGAACGTCCAGGCGGAGTCGCCGTGCCAGCCGTCGAGAATTGCGCCGCAGTCGATGGAGATCAGGTCACCGGCAACGAGAACATCCGACGCGGAAGGGATTCCGTGAACCACACGGTCGTTCACCGACGAGCAGATGCTGCCGGTGAACCCGTGGTAACCCAGAAACGACGGAACTGCGCCCGCGTCACGGATGACCGCTTCCGCGACGCGGTCGAGCTCCAACGTCGAGACACCCGGCTTGGCCGCGTCGCGCACGGCAACCAGTGCGGCGCCGACCACGGCGCCGGCCGCAGCCATGGCGTCGAGTTCGCCAGGGCTGCGAAACGGCACTACCTTGCGCTTACGACCGAACGCCATTACTTGTCGGTGCCCTCGATCGCCTTCAGTGCGCGAGCACTGACTTCTTCCACGTCGCCGATCGCGTCGACGGTGACGATCTGGTCCGTGTAGTAGTCCAGCAACGGTGCGGTCTCGTCGCGGTAGACCTTGAGGCGATTGCGGATGACGTCTTCCTTGTCGTCCTCACGTCCGCGAGCGAGCATGCGCTCGACCACGACGTCCTCGTCCACGACGAAGGACAGGACGGCGTCGAGCTTGGCGCCGAGATCGGCGAGGATTCCGACGAGTGCTTCCGCCTGGCCGACGGATCGGGGGAACCCGTCGAGCAGGAAGCCGTTGACGGCATCCGGCTCTGCGAGGCGGCTGCGGACCATGTCGACGGTCAGCTCGCTCGGGACGAGATCACCGGCGTCGAGGTACTTCTTCGCTTCGATTCCCAGTGGAGTCTTCTCACCGATGTTGGCGCGAAACAGATCGCCGGTCGAGATGTGGGGAACGCCCAGCTTCTCCGACAGGACTGCTGCTTGGGTGCCTTTGCCTGCACCGGGAGGACCAAGAAGAACGAGTCTCACTTGAGGAACCCTTCGTAGTTACGCTGCATCAACTGACTTTCGATCTGCTTCACGGTATCGAGGCCGACGCTGACCATGATCAGCACGGCGGTGCCACCGAACGGCAGGTTCTGCGCGCCGCCGGAGCTTCCGATGTCGAGGAACAGGTTGGGCAGCACGGCGATGGTGCCCAGGTAGATAGCGCCCGGCAGGGTGATGCGGCTGAGGACGTAGTTCAGATAATCGGCGGTCGGCCTGCCCGGACGGATTCCGGGGATGAAGCCTCCGAACTTCTTCATCTCGTCGGCGCGTTCTTCTGGATTGAAGGTGATGGCGACGTAGAAGTACGTGAAGAAGACGATGAGGCCGAAGTAGATGGCGATGTAGACCGGGTTCGCCGGATTCACCAGGTACTCGTTGATGATTCGCTGCCACCAACTGGGGTCCACGGCGGTGCTTGCGGACGTGAGCTGGGCGATCAAGTTCGGTAGGTACAGAAGCGAGGACGCGAAGATCACCGGGATGACTCCGGCCTGGTTGACCTTCAGAGGGAGGTACGTCGACGAGCCGCCGTACATCTTCCGGCCCACCATGCGCTTGGCGTACTGGACAGGGATTCGGCGCTGGCCCTGCTCGACGAACACGACGCCGGCGATGATGAGGAACGCAGCGACGCAGACGAGCGCGAAGACGAGGCCTCCGCGGCTGTCGAGGATGGACTTGCCCTCGGACGGGATACGCGACGCGATTCCGGCGAAGATCAGCAGCGACATACCGTTGCCCACACCACGTTCGGTGATGACCTCACCGAACCACATCACCACGGCCGCACCTGCGGTCATGACGAGAACGATGATGACGAGTCCGAAGATCGACTGGTCGGCGATGATGTCCTGCTGGCATCCCTGAAGGAGCTGTCCGCGTGAAGCGAGAGCGACGAGGCCGGTCGCCTGCAGGATCGCGAGCGCGATCGACAGGTAACGGGTGTACTGCGTCATTTTCGCCTGGCCGGACTGGCCCTCCTTGCGGAGTTGCTCGAACTTCGGGATGACGACCGTCAGGAGCTGAACGATGATGCTCGCAGTGATGTACGGCATGATGCCGATCGCGAAGACCGACAACTGCAGCAGCGCACCACCGGAGAAAAGGTTGATAAGCGAGTAGATACCCGCTTGGTCACCACCGGAGACCTGGTCGATGCAGGCTCGGACGTTGGCGTAATCCACACCCGGCGACGGAAGCGTAGCGCCGAAGCGGTACAGGGCGACCAGACCGAGTGTGAACAGGATCTTCCGTCTCAGGTCAGGGGTCCTGAGGGCCGACACGAAGGCGGAAAGCAAAGATCCTCCTGGCACGACTGCGATGGCATCGAAACTTGCATCGAGCCACCAGGCTCTCGGCTGTTCGATCTTGGATTGCGCACGACACGGGTCGTCCGCATGAAACGCATGTTCACGTAACTCTAGAACTCTAACAGTGCGCGACGAACCGCCGGACGGACAGTCCGCGCACCACCCGACCGGTCGGCGGGCGAGCTACTGCACTGCAGCGATGGCCGCAGCGTTGCCCTCGAAAGGGGTTGCCGCTGCGGCCATCGTCACACTGTGTGCTCACTCGACCGGAGTCGAGTTCGCGGCTATACCTCGGTTGCAGAACCGCCGGCAGCGGCGATCTTTTCCTTGGCGGAACCGGTGAACTTGTTGACGGAGATGTCGACCTTCACGGTCAGCTTGCCGTCGCCCAGAACCTTGACGGGCTCGTTCTTGCGGACTGCGCCCTTGGCAATCAGGTCAGCGATGCTGATCTGGCCACCCTCGGGGAACAGGCGCTCGATGTCGCGAAGGTTCACGACCTGGAACTCGACACGGTTCGGGTTGGTGAAGCCCTTGAGCTTCGGGAGACGCATGTGAAGGGGCATCTGGCCACCCTCGAAGCGTGCCGGCACGTTCTTGCGTGCGCCGGTTCCCTTGGTACCGCGACCTGCGGTCTTGCCACGCTTGCCACCTTCACCGCGGCCGACGCGAATCTTCGCCGACTTGGATCCGGGTGCGGGGCGCAGGTGGTGCAGTTTGATGGTCATGGTTAGACCTCCTCAACTGTTACGAGGTGGCGCACCACGTTGACCAGTCCGCGAGTCTGCGGGGTGTCCTCGCGGACGACGGACTGGCGGATGCCTTTGAGTCCGAGGGTCCGCAGACTGTCCCGCTGGTTCGACTTCTGGCCGATGGTGCTCTTGATCTGAGTGACCTTCAGCTGTGCCATTACTTCACCGCTCCTGCCTGTGCACGCGCACGCAGCATTCCGGCAGGTGCAACCTCTTCGAGGGTGAGTCCACGGCGAGCCGCGACTTCCTCGGGACGCTGCAGATCCTTGAGGGCTGCGACGGTGGCGTGAACGACGTTGATGGCGTTGTCGCTACCGAGCGACTTCGACAGCACGTCGTGGATGCCTGCGCACTCCAGCACGGCGCGAACAGCACCACCGGCGATGACACCGGTACCGGCGCTGGCCGGGCGGAGCATGACGACGCCTGCTGCTGCTTCACCCTGGACGGGGTGCGTGATGGTGCCGCCGATCATCGGGACGCGGAAGAAGCTCTTGCGGGCCTCTTCGACACCCTTCTGGATGGCTGCGGGAACTTCCTTGGCCTTGCCGTAGCCGACGCCGACCAAGCCGTTGCCGTCTCCGACGATGACGAGGGCGGTGAAGCTGAAGCGACGACCACCCTTGACGACCTTGGAGACGCGGTTGATCGCGACTACGCGCTCGATGAAGTTCGACTTCTCGGCAGCGTTTCCGCCACGCGAGTTGTCACGGCGGTCGCGTCCACCACGGTTGTCACCGCGGTTGTCGCCACCACTGTTGGGTCCACTGTTCTGTCCGGCGGGGCCATTTCCGCCGTCACGCCGTTGACGTCCCGGCATCAGGCTGTCCTTCCGTTGTCAGTTGCAGTCATCATCAGAATGCCAACCCGCCTTCACGAGCGGCATCGGCCAGAGCCGCGATGCGGCCGCTGTAGCTGTTGCCGCCACGGTCGAAGACGACCGCGTCGATTCCAGCTGCCTTGGCGCGGCTGGCGATGAGCTCGCCGACCTTTGCGCTCTGCGCCTTCTTGTCTCCGTCGAGCGCACGCACGTCGGCTTCGATCGTCGATGCGGAAGCCAGGGTGTGGCCTGCCAGATCGTCGACGAGCTGAACGTGGATGTGGCGCGAAGAGCGGTTGACGACCAAGCGAGGACGCTCGGGCGTTCCGGAGATCTTCTTGCGGAGACGGAAGTGGCGACGCGCCTTCGAGAGGCGACGCTTCGTCGAGATGTCCGTGCCGCGAGGCGTGCGGTCGACCTTCGCCTTGTCTGCTGTTTGCTGGCTCATATCACTTACCCGTCTTTCCGACCTTGCGGCGGATAACTTCACCCTCGTAGCGGATGCCCTTGCCCTTGTACGGGTCCGGACGCCGCAGACGACGAATGTTGGCAGCGATCTGGCCGACTGCCTGCTTGTCGATACCGGTGATGGTGAAACGCGTGGGCGACTCGACCGTGAAGGTGATGCCTTCCGGCGCCTCGATCAGCACAGGGTGGCTGTACCCGAGTGCGAATTCGAGATCCTTGCCCTTCAGCACCGTTCGGTAACCGACGCCGTGAATCTCCATCTTGGTGGTGTAACCGTTGGTGACACCGGTGATGAGGTTCGCGACCAGGGTGCGCGAGAGACCGTGCAATGCACGGCTACGACGCTCGTCGTCGGGGCGGGTCACGGCGATGCTGCCGTCATCCGCACGTGCGATCTGGATGGGCTCGGCGATCGTCAGGCTCAGGGCACCCTTGGGGCCCTTGACCGCGACGTTCTGGCCGTCGATCGTGATGTCGACGCCCGCGGGGACCGCGACCGGCAATTTTCCAATACGTGACATGGTGGTGGCCTCCCCTACCAGACGTAGGCGAGGACTTCTCCGCCCACACCCTGCTTGGCCGCCTGACGTTCTGTGAGCAGACCGGTGGACGTGGAGATGATCGCCACGCCCAGGCCGCCGAGAACCTTGGGCAGATTGGTGGATTTTGCGTATACGCGAAGACCAGGCTTCGAGATACGACGCACGCCCGCGAGGCTGCGCTCACGGCTGGGCCCGTACTTCAGATCGACGATGAGGGTCTTGCCGACCTCGGCGTCTTCGGTGCGGAAATCAGCGATGTAGCCCTCACGCTTCAGGATGTCGGCGATGTTCGCCTTCAGCTTCGAGTGGGGAAGCTTCACCTGGTCGTGGTACGCCGAGTTGGCGTTGCGCAGACGGGTCAAGAAGTCTGCAATTGGATCGGTCATCGTCATGGTGTGACCTGTGCACCTTTCTCGCAGCGGTTCCCATGCAACACGTGCGAACTGGTGCCCCCTGGGTTGGCGAACAACCCGGGCCTGGCTCGTCACATCGTGGGCCTACAACGAAGTGAACATGTCCTGACCGACTGTTGCCGGTCAGGGGTTGCGCTCCAAGCAATGCATCTCTGCACTGCCAGGTGTTTCGAGCTTCCGCGTGGTGATGCCGCGTGCGGAGAACTCGAGGTTGCGTCTGTATTGCAAGGACTCGTGTGCAGGCACGACGAAGCCCGGGCAACCGCACTAGTGTAGGCAACCGGTGGGCAAACTCCAAATCGTTCGCCCTCAGTCCTGATCCAGCCTGTCGACGTCGATACGCGGCGCACCCTGCCCCGTCGCTCGGTTGACGACGTAGGTGACCGCCCACAGGACGACGCCGAGCAGCAGCATGGCACCGGCGATCTTGTACTGAATCATCTGTGCATCGGTTCGAGCCCACGGGCCCACCAGGAACAGGCACAGCACTGCTCCGGCGACCGGTACCCAGAACGGCGCTCGGAAGAAGGTCTTGTCCGCCCGTTGCTTCAACACCAGGCAGGCGACGTTGACCACGGCGAACACTCCGAGCAGCAACAAGCCGGTGGTTCCCGACAGGGCGCTGACCACCGAATTGCCGGACAGCCGATTGACCACGACGATCAGCACCACCGCAAGAACAGTCGTAAAAAGGATTGCGGTCCAGGGCGATCGACGTTTCGGAAGTACTGCTCCGAGTGCCGTCGGCAGGACTCGCTGCCGGGCGAGACCGTAAATGCATCTGCTGGCCATCAGCATGTTGATGAGTGCAGTGTTGGCCACGGCGAACACCGTCATGTAGGGGAATATCTCGTCGATGGGGAGACTCGGTGCACCGACGCGCACGACGTGCAACAGAATTCCTTCGCTTCCCGAATCGTAGTTCAGCGGTAGAACGGCGATGACCGCGACGACGACCAGCACGTAGATCAGGCAGGCGATGCCGAGACCGGACAACATCATCTTCGGGAAGATCTTCTGCGGCTCTTTCGTCTCCTCGACCATGTTCACGGAATCCTCGAAACCGACCATGGCGAAGAACGCGATCGTCGTGGCGACCGTCACCGCGAGAAACATGCCTTTCTCGTTCTGGTCCTCGAACACCACGAGGTTGGCGATATCGCCCTCGGCACTCCCCCGGCCCACCGCGACGAATCCGATCACGATGACGATTGCCAACGCAGCCATTTCGATTCCGGTCAGGACAACGTTGAATTTCACGGATTCTCCGACGCCCCTGAGGTTGATCGCTGCGAGAAAGCCCATGAACAGCAGCGCGACGACGAGCTGAGCCGTCGAGCCTGTTGGTATGTCGAACCAACCGAGTCCGTCTGTGGTGCTGAATGTTTCGTGTAGCCCGGCGAGCAAATTACCGGCCACGACGTTCGACGACGTCGCCGCGCTGGTGATGCCGGAACAGATGACGGCGAAAGCCACGATGAATGTCGCGAAATGAATTCCGAAAGCTTTGTGGGTGTACAGAGCCGCACCCGCAGCCTGCGGGTATTTCGTCACCAATTCCAGGTAGGAAAAGGCCGTCAGAGTCGCGACGACGAATGCGAGCACGAACGGTACCCACGCGATACCACCGACGTTGGAGATCATGTCGCCCGTGACGGCGTACACACCTGCACCGAGGATGTCGCCGACGATGAACAGAAGCAGTAGCCCTGGCCCGAGGACGCGTTTCAGTTCGCCTTGTTCTTCTTGCGCTTCGTCGTGCTTCAGTGTTGCCATGGCGAACCTCCGAAAGCGTCGGTTCGGTTCACGATAGACCTGCAGGCGTGGTCTGGATACTCGAAACGTCCACCCGTTGCAGCCGGGTCGATCGAGGTCGATAGTGCAGGTAGAGGGCGCACACGAAAAACGGGCGTGGGTTCCTGTCGGAACCCACGCCCGTCAGCGTGATGCGTCAGCGTGGTAACTACGCGAGGCCCTGAGACATCGCCGTTTCAGGGCCTGGAGGTCACCAGGAGCTCTTGTGAACGCCGGGGAGTTCTCCGCGGTGCGCCATTTCGCGAACGCAGATACGGCACAGGCCGAACTTGCGGAACACGGAGTGGGGACGGCCGCAGCGGTTGCAACGCGTGTAACCACGCACTGCGAACTTCGGCTTCTTGTTGGCCTTGTTGACCAATGCCTTCTTCGCCATGGACTCAGTTCTCCTTGAACGGGAAGCCGAGGTGCTTGAGCAGCGCGCGGCCTTCTTCGTTGTTGGTTGCGGTGGTCACCACGGTGATGTCCATGCCGCGCGGACGATCGATCTTGTCCACGTCGATCTCGTGGAACATCGACTGCTCGTTGAGGCCGAACGTGTAGTTGCCGTTGCCGTCGAACTGCGTGCCGCTCAGGCCGCGGAAGTCCCTGATTCGGGGAAGGGCAATGGAAGTCAGGCGGTCCAGGAACTCCCACATGCGGTCGCCGCGAAGCGTGACGCGGGCACCGATGGGCATTCCTTCGCGAAGCTTGAACTGTGCGATGGACTTGCGGGCCTTGCGGATCTCCGGCTTCTGGCCGGTGATCGCTGCCAGGTCGGCAACTGCACCGTTGATCAGCTTCGCGTCACGGGCGGCGTCGCCGACACCCATGTTGACGACGACCTTGACGACACCGGGGATCTGCATGACGTTGTCGTATGCGAACTCGGTGTTCAGGGCGTCCTTGATCTCGGCGCGGTAGCGCGCCTTCAGCCGGGGCTGCGTGTTCTCAGTGGTAGTCATCTCAGATGTCCTTCCCGTTCTTCCGGGAAACACGAACGCGCTTGCCGGTCTCTTCGTCGGTCCGGTAGCCCACGCGAGTTGGGTTTCCGTCCGAGTCGATGACTGCAACGTTCGATACGTGGATCGGGGCTTCCTGCGTGACGATTCCGCCCGAGGATGCGCCACGCTGGTTCGCGGAAACCGCGGTGTGCTTCTTGATCCGGTTCACGCCCTCGACGAGGACCTTGGAGTCAGCGGGGTAAGCCTGAATGACCTTGCCCTTGGCGCCCTTGTCCTTGCCGGCGATCACGAGAACGGTGTCGCCCTTGTGCACCTTCATTTACAGCACCTCCGGGGCGAGCGAGACGATCTTCATGAACTTCTTCTCACGCAGCTCGCGGCCGACCGGGCCGAAGATGCGGGTTCCGCGAGGGTCGTTGTCCGGCTTGATCAGCACGGCAGCGTTCTCGTCGAAACGGATGTAGGAACCGTCCGGGCGACGACGCTCCTTGACGGTGCGGACGATGACGGCCTTGACGACCTCGCCCTTCTTGATGTTTCCACCGGGGATGGCGTCCTTCACCGTAGCTACGATGATGTCGCCGATTCCGGCGTAGCGACGTGACGAGCCACCGAGAACGCGGATGCAAAGGATTTCCTTCGCGCCCGTGTTATCAGCAACGCGTACTCGCGACTCCTGCTGAATCACAAACTTCTCCTAGACCTGGATGTGCATACGTGCCGGATTTCCGTCCCGACACGCGCGGTCGGCTACCGCGGAGCGGGCGCACGAAGACACACCGCTGCCACAGGCAACCCGTCAAGTGTAGGGGACGCACCGGATCGAATCCAAATCGTGGCTGGTCGACACGTACGCATCCACTACGTCTCCGGGTAACCCGACGCGTGGCGGCCTGCGCCTGTGGGCCGCGCCGCACGTCGTGCACACTGGAACACGTGAAGACCCTCGCCCGCGGGGAGAATTGCCCCGCTCCCCCTGGGACGTTGACTGTCACGCTCCGAACTTCAGCGACAGTCGACGTATCGGCACTGCTGCTCGGCGCTGGCGGAAGAGTGCGCTCGGACGACGACCTGATCTTCTACAACCAGCCTTCCGGCGCCGGAGTGCAGTACCACCGGGATCCGAGCGGGCACCGGATCACCGTCGAACCCGAACGAATTCCCGCAGGTGTCGACACAGTGGCCATCACTGCCTCGCTCGACGGCACCGGTGCACCGACGTTTGCTGCCTCCGGGCCCGTCGAGACAAGTGTCGTCGACTCCACCGGGACCACCGTCGTCACGTACCCGGCCGACGCATTGGGCGCCGAGAATGCACTCGTGTGCCTCGAGATCTACCGACGCGGTGACGCCTGGAAGATCCGTGCCGTCGGGCAAGGCTTTACCGACGGCTTGGCCGGTGTCGCGACCGCGTTCGGGATCACCATCGACGACGACAGCGCGCCGCCCGACCCCCCGAGTCCCGCCCCGATCACAGTTCCGACACCGACCCCGACCCCGACCCCGACCCCGACATCAGGAGGACACCTCCCCATGAGAAGCGAATTGTTCGCACCCGCCCACGCGGAAGTGCCAGGGGCGGGTATCCAGAAGCAAGGCAGCAAGATGTGTCGCGTCGGCATGAACGGCGAGATCATGGCCAGGGCTGGTTCGATGGTCGCCTACCAAGGCGATCTTCAGTTCGAGGCCAAAGGATCCGGCGGGCTCGGCCGTGCGCTGAAGCAGGCGCTGTCCGGAGAGGGCGTACCACTGATGAAAGTCTCGGGCCGCGGGGATCTGTTTCTCGCCAACGCGGCTCAGGACGTCCATCTGATCGACCTCGACGGTACCGACGGCCTCACGATCAACGGCGCCAACGTGCTGGCGTTCGAATCCAGCCTGTCCTACGACGTCAAACGCGTTCAAGGTGCTGCGTCCGGCGGTAACGCCGGCTTCTTCAACTGTGTGTTCACCGGGCGTGGGCGGATAGCGATCACGACCGACGGTGTGCCGGTGGTTCTCCAGGTGGATCAGCCCACTTTCGCGGACCCGCAAGCCGCGGTTGCCTGGTCGTCGAGCTTGTCCACCCGTGTGAAGAAGAACGATTCTTTCGGGCTTGGGACATTGATCGGGCGCAGCACCGGCGAGCGGTTCACCCTGGAGTTCGGCGGCCAGGGTTTCGTCGTGGTTCAACCGTCGGAACAGCCTCCGGGCGGTTTGATCGGTGGCAGCGGAAGCGGAGAGCAGGCGGGGGTCGGCGGGGCGTTGGGTGGTCTGCTCGGTCGGTGACCGGTGGCGGTGGGCACCGAAACCGATATCTCGGTACGGTTCACGGAGTGGGGAAAAAGTCCGAAGCACCAGGGGGTCGTGCTTGATCGAATTGCCGGCTGCAGCGCGCGACAACGACACTGACTGGTGGCGGACTCTACCGCTGGACAGGGTCACTCGGCTCCACGGCTCGACGTACCGGAGCCTCGCAGAGTCGGTGGATCCGCTTCCGCCGCCCGCGCCTGCGGTGACGTTCTATTCGTTGTCGTCCGTCCGTGTTTCCTCCGCGCCCTCGATCGTCGGCGAGGTAGTCGACGCGCTGGAATCGGCTGCGGTACAGCTGACGTCGCTTTGGCTTCCCGACGCAGGCTCGAGTTCGGGTTCGTCGCTCCTCGACCGGCACGCCGCGCGACTCGCTGCACGCAGAGTCGCTGCGTCGGGGCCACATTTCGGACCGTACCTGGCAGCTCTCGCCGACGCCGCCGTCGTCGGGAGTCCACCGCGGCCGCTCGCGTTTCCGATCGAGACACGGGCCGAGGGAGCGGCAGGAATCATCGCTGCCGCCCATGGTCGTGATGCATGCGCCTTGGTGGTCGACGTGACGGACTCTCACGACCCCACCGAGGTCGCCACCGCCGCCGAATGGCTGTGCGCCCACGGACGACTCGGGGTCTGGCTCACGGGCACCGGCTCACACACCGTCGACCGATTCCCCACCGTTCGAGTGGCGGCGCCCGCGGTCTCGGACACCGTGTCCACCGTCGTGGATCGAATCCGGCCGCTCGGCTATCCCCCAGTCGAAGGAAGCCCGCACCCGGGCAGCGTGCCCGAGACGACGCTGTACCGGATGCTCGACGCCTCCGACTGGGCTACAGGTCGCGAACACAATCGTTCGGTCAAACTCTCCGATCTGTCGCAACCGTTCACCGTCGACGTACTCTGGCGTGCCGAAAAGGTCGTGGCCGAGATCGATGGTGACGAACACCGTGCGGCAGTTCGATTCTCGCAGGACCGCTTGCGCGACAATCAACTTCAGACTCACGGGTACGTCGTGTTGCGTTTCACCAATGCTCATGTCGTATCCGACCCACAACAAGTGGTGGCGGCCATCCGCCGAGTAGTGACAGCACGACGATCGAGAGGGAATTGACCGATGAGCACCGCCGACCTGACTGGCACCGAGGCAGCCGTACTCCTCGTTCTCATGGCCGAAGCCACCGCGGTACCCAATCCACAGCTGAACAATCTCGGGCCCGAGCTGAAGAAGGCCTCTCGCGACAAGTTGACGAAGTCGGGCCTCATCGAAGTGGGCCGTGCCGGGAGGTCGATGACGCTCGAGTTGACCGACAAGGGTTGGAAGGCGTGTGCTGATCTGATGGGCACTGCGCCTCCCGCTCGTTCGTCGGGGCCGGGAAAGGCACTCTTCACCGTTCTCGCAGGCCTGCGTCGCTGGTTCGACGAATCCGACACCCGGCCCGCCGAGATCTTCTCGCCTCGTGCCGCGGCTGCATCGACGACGGCGAGCGACGCACCGACGGATCACGAGGTCGAAACACGGATCCGGGAGGTGTATGCGCGGCTGGTCAGGGAACCTGGCACCGCGGTCCGCTTGTCGCGCCTTCGACCGGAGCTGTCCGACATCCCCCGAGACGCGCTCGACGCGGCCCTGGCGCGGCTTCGCCGAGCCCCCGATGTATCGCTCATTCCCGAGGAGAATCAGAAAACGTTGACCGCAGAAGATCACGCCGCAGCCGTCGTCGTCGGCAACCAGCGCAATCACCTGATCGAGATCGAGCTGTGACCGCCGACCAACAGATCCGAGCGCTCGAGTCGGTCAGGCTGAGCTGGGCGCCCACACCGGACGATGTCTGGCGATCGCAGTCCAACGTTCATGTCCCTGGCATGCACGAGCGGGTGTTCGCCGAAGTCATGCGTGCCTACGACGATGCCGTGCACTCGGACGATGCCAGCCCGCTCGGCGTCGTGGTTCGCGGTCCTGCCGGCTCCGGTAAGACTCATCTCCTCGGTCAGGTGCGGGAGGAAGTTCAGGCGAAGGGCGGGTATTTCTTCCTCATCCGGCTCCTCGACGCCGCAGCATTCTGGCGGTCGACGCTCATGGGCATGTTGGACGACCTGATGCGGCCGTCGGGCGATGGGTCGGACAGCCAGCTCGCACTTCTGTTGAGGCGATTGACCGCCATCGCCGGACTGGCCGATTCAGAGCGCAGCAAGGTCATGGGCGAGTCGATGATCGACGCAGATACGTTGAACGCGTTCGTGACTGCGTTGTACAAGGCGCATCCTCGGCATCGTCGTACTTCGCAGCACACGCTGCGAGCGCTCGTGTTGTCCATCGCACCCGACTCGTCCGTCCAGGATCTGGGCGATGCGTACCTGCAGTCCATCGACGACGTCGATCCCGAAGAATTCTCCGAGTGGGGTATTCGCCGGGCCGAGCTCGGCCACCAGGGTATTGCGGAGAACATCTCGCGTTTGCTTGCGATCACCGGACCCACGGTGTTGGCGATCGACCAGATCGACACGCTCGTTGCGCAGGCCAGGACCGGAACCGATCAGGCATTCGCCGAAGCACAGGAGGACAAGGTCGTCGAGCACCTCGCTCACGGCCTGATGTCCCTACGCGAGACCCTGCCTCGAACGGCGTCGATCTTGTCGGCGCTGTCCAGTGCGTGGGAGCTGATCGCGGCGCGCGGCGTGGCGCCGGTGCAGGATCGCTTCCGGGTCATGCAACCGCTCAAGCCGATTCCGTCGTCGGAGGTCGGCCGTCTGCTTCTGGGCCGACGTCTCGCGGCGTGCTTCGACGAGGCGGGCTTCGCGCCTCCTCATCCGACGTGGCCGGTCGCTCCCGAGGCATTCGAACAGGCCCCGGACTTCACGCCGCGCCAACTTCTGATCGCGGTGGATCGGCACATTCGCCACTGCCTCGACACAGCCACGGCGTCGGAACTGACCAGCTTTGCGGACCGGAGCGGGGCGACGGCAACCACGTTGGTCGCTCCTGCGAGTGAGCTCCTGGCTCTCGACGAGCACTATGCGGACCTGGTGAACAACGCCGACGTGTCCGTGCCGTTGTCGCCCGACAGCGAAGATTCAGTCGTACCCGCCCTGCTGACCTCCGGTTTGACCGCGTGGATTCACGAACATCAGAGCTCCGACGACAGTCTCGCTCAGGATCCTCCGCCCAGTGGCAAGCCCGCCCTGCACGCTCGCCTTCGTCATACCGTCGACACCGACACCGACGACGAGGAGCACTGGTGCTTCCGCGCCGTCACGTCTCCCAACGCTCGGGCTGCACTCGCTCGCGTCGAACGCGCCGTCACCACGGCAGGACTTCACATCGACATGCCGCGGAGACGGCTGATCCTGATTCGTAACGAGCCGTGGCCGTCCGGGGCGAAAACCGCGCAAACCATCGCTGCGCTCCGACGCGCCGGTGGAGTCGAAGTTCGACTCGGCGACGACGATCGACGTGCGCTGACCGCGTTGGGCGTCCTGCTTGCGGAAAACGCGCCTGCCCTGACGTCGTGGCTCCTCGCCCGGAAACCGGCGCACTCCATAGATCTGTTCCGGACGGTTCTCCCCGAAGTGAGTGTCGTCGACGACGAGACTGCACTGATCGCACCGCCCGCCGCCGCTGACGGAAACGGAACGGCCGTTGTCGATACAGCGGCGGCCGACGCTGTTCCTCCTCGAGACCGCTCTGCAACCGAACCGAACAAGATCGTCATCGGCCAGGAAACCAGTACCAATGCCGACGTCACGGTCCCACTCGAAGCGCTACGCAAGCACACCGCGATCTTCGCCGGCTCCGGATCGGGAAAAACGGTGCTGATACGGAGACTGATCGAAGAATGTGCCCTGCAGGGTGTCTCGGCAATCGTTCTCGACGTGAACAACGACTTGGCCCGGCTCGGTATGCCCTGGCCCTCGGATGAACGAACCTGGCCGCCCGGTGACGAGAACAAGGCCGACGCCTACCTACGCAACACCGACATCGTGGTGTGGACGCCTCGCAAGTCAGCGGGTCGCCCGTTGAGTTTTCAGCCGCTCCCCGACTTCGCCAGCGTTGTCGGTGACGCGGACGAATTCGATGCCTCCGTCGAGTCTGCGCTGGCTGCGCTCGAACCCGCCGCGGGGGTCATTGGTTCCTCACAGAAGGCGAGGCACGGACGAGCCGTACTGCGCCAAGCGCTGGATGGTTTCGGAAGGCGTTCTCGAGGAGGCACACTCGGGGACTTCATCGACCTGCTCGAAGAGTTTCCCGAGGACGCGAGCGAGATGCGCGACGCGGTGCGCATCGCCGCAGGCCTCGCGGAGAACCTGAAGGCTGCGTCGGCCAACGATCCGATGTTCGCGGGCTCGGGAACGCCGATCGACCCGGCAGTGTTACTGACACCAGCCGACGGCAAGAAGGCTCGGGTCTCGGTCATCAACCTCTCGGGTTTGACGACCGACGAACAAAAGCACAGCTTCGTCAACCAGCTTCAAATGGGGCTGTTCGCGTGGATCAAGAAAAATCCGGCAGGCGATCGCCCCCTGGGCGGGTTGTTCGTCATGGACGAGGCTCAGAACTTCGCGCCATCGGATCGATCGACCCCGGCAACGCAGAGCACCTTGGCCCTCGCGTCGCAGGCGCGGAAGTACGGATTGGGGCTCGTGTACGCCACTCAGTCTCCGAAGGGGCTGCACAACCGCATAGCCGGCAACGCGTCGACCCAGTTCTACGGGTTGCTCAACAGCCCGTCCCACGTGGAGGCCGCCAAGGAGATGGCGCGGGTGAAGGGAGGACATGTTCCCGATGTCGGGCGCCTGCCCGCAGGGCAGTTCTACGCCGCGATCGAAGGGACGGAGTTCCGTCGCACCGCCACTCCCCTCTGCCTGACATACCACCCGAAGAGTCCGCCGACCGAAGAAGAGGTTCTGCTCATCGCGCGGGGCTGATGCGGAGTCCGAAGCAGCGAAACACGAAAAAGCCCACTTCCGAAGGGAAGTGGGCTTTTTCGCAGCAGTGAATGCTTACTTGGCCTTTTCGAGGACCTCGACCAGTCGCCAGTGCTTCGTGGCGGACAGCGGGCGGGTCTCCATGAGCTGAACGCGATCGCCTACGCCGGCGTCGCCCTTCTCGTCATGTGCCTTGACCTTGGTGGTCCGACGGATGACCTTGCTGTAGAGAGGGTGCTTGACCCTGTCTTCCAGCTCGACCACGATCGTCTTCTCCATCTTGTCGGATACGACGTATCCGATGCGGGTCTTGCGGTTGTTGCGTCCTTCAGTCACAGTCTTTTCCTCGCTCATGCCGCGTCACCTGCAGTGTCGTCGGCAGGACCTGTGGCCAGACCGAGCTCACGCTCACGCAGGACGGTGTAGATGCGCGCGATCTCGTGACGAACGGTGCGCAGTCGACGGTTGTTGTCCAGCTGGCCGGTAGCCATCTGGAAGCGAAGGTTGAACAGCTCTTCCTTCGACTCACGCAGCTTGGTGACCAGCTCTTCACCGGTGAGCTCGCGGAGCTCTGCGGCTGGGGTTCCGGTAGCCATCAGAACTGCTCCTCCCTGGTGATGATGCGTGCCTTCATCGGCAGCTTGTGGATTGCGCGCGTCAGGGCCTGACGTGCGACGGCCTCGTCGGGGAACGAGAGCTCGAAGAGCACGCGACCCGGCTTGACGTTCGCGACCCACCACTCGGGCGAACCCTTACCGGAACCCATTCGGGTCTCGGCAGGCTTCTTGGTGAGCGGACGGTCCGGGAAGATGTTGATCCAGACCTTGCCGCCACGCTTGATGTGGCGGGTGATCGCGATACGGGAGGCCTCGATCTGACGGTTGGTGATGTAGGCGGGCTCGAGAGCCTGGATGCCGTAGTCACCGAACGTCACGTGGTTGCCGCCCTTGGACGCACCCGATCGCTTCGGGTGGTGCTGCTTCCGGTGCTTGACCCGGCGTGGGATCAACATCGTCAGCCCTCCTGATTCGGCTCGGTCGAGGCCGGAGCCTCTGCGGATGCCGCACGGCCTGCCTCGGTGCTCGTCGCGGTGGTGCCCGAAGCACCGGAACGACGCGGACGCGAGGGACGCTCACGGCGCGGGCGATCGTTGCCTGCAGCAGGTGCAGCAGCGGCCAGTTCACGACGGCCACCGACGATGTCGCCCTTGTAGATCCAGACCTTCACGCCGATACGGCCGAAGGTGGTCTTTGCCTCGTACAAGCCGTAGTCGATGTCCGCACGGAGGGTGTGCAGGGGCACACGGCCTTCGCGGTAGAACTCCGAGCGAGACATCTCGGCGCCGCCGAGACGGCCGGAGCACTGGACACGGATGCCCTTGACGTTCGGCTGACGCATGGCCGACTGGATGGCCTTACGCATTGCACGACGGAAAGCGACGCGGTTGCTGAGCTGCTCTGCTACACCCTGGGCCACGAGCTGAGCCTCGGACTCGGCGTTCTTGACCTCGAGGATGTTCAGCTGGACCTGCTTGCCGGTCAGCTTCTCGAGAGCTCCGCGGATGCGGTCGGCCTCGGCGCCACGACGACCGATGACGATGCCCGGACGTGCCGTGTGGATGTCCACGCGAACACGGTCACGGGTGCGCTCGATCTCGACCTTCGCGATACCTGCGCGCTCCATGCCGGTGGCGAGGAGCTTGCGGATGGCGACGTCTTCCTTGACGTACTCCGAGTACTGCTTGTCTGCGTACCAGCGCGACTTCCAGTCAGTGGTGATACCCAAGCGGAAGCCGTGCGGGTTGATTTTCTGACCCACTACTGAGCCCCTTCCTTGGACGCCTGGCCCTTACGACGGTTACGACTTGTTCCGCCGGTCTTGGGCAGGCTCTCGACGATCACCGTGATGTGGCTGGTGCGCTTGCGGATCCGGAAAGCACGACCCTGAGCGCGCGGCTGGAAACGCTTGCCCGTCTTGCCCTCGTCGACGAACGCGGTCGCGACGATCAGCGTGCTGGGGTCGAGATCCAGGTTGTTCTCTGCGTTGGCCGCTGCGGAGGCGATCACCTTGGCGACCGGCTCGCTGGCTGCCTGCGGCGCGAACTTCAGGATGTTGAGCGCGTCCTCGACGGAGCGCCCGCGAACCAGATCCACGACGCGACGAGCCTTCATGGGCGTGACGCTGACGTGCTTCGCGACGGCCTTGGCAGTCGGGTTGGCGGTTTCGGTGTTGCTCATCGCCTCTTCGCCTTCCGGTCGTCCTTGATGTGACCCTTGAACGTGCGGGTCGGTGCGAACTCTCCGAGCTTGTGGCCGACCATCGAGTCGGACACGAACACCGGCACGTGCTTGCGACCGTCGTGGACGGCGAAGGTGTGACCGATGAAGTCGGGGAGAATTGTCGATCGACGGGACCAGGTCTTGATGACCTGCTTGGTTCCCTTGTCGTTCTGGACGTCAACCTTCGCGAGGAGGTGATCGTCTACGAACGGGCCTTTCTTCAGGCTGCGTGGCATTCTGAACTCCCTCCTAGCGCTTGTTCTTGCCGGTACGACGACGACGGACGATCAGCTTGTCGCTCGCCTTGTTCTTGCGGGTACGGCCTTCAGGCTGTCCCCAGGGGCTGACCGGGTGGCGTCCACCGGAGGTCTTGCCCTCGCCACCACCGTGCGGGTGGTCGACCGGGTTCATCACGACACCACGAACGGTCGGGCGCTTGCCCTTCCAACGCATACGGCCGGCTTTACCCCAGTTGATGTTCGACTGCTCGGCGTTGCCGACCTCGCCGACGGTTGCGCGGCAGCGCACATCGACGCGACGGATCTCGCCGGACGGCATACGCAGCGTCGCGTAGGGGCCTTCCTTACCGAGGAGCTGGATGCTCGCGCCGGCCGAACGTGCCATCTTCGCGCCGCCGCCCGGACGAAGCTCGACCGCGTGAACGGTCGTACCCGTCGGGATGTTGCGCAGCGGCAGGTTGTTGCCCGGCTTGATGTCGGCGCCTGCACCCTGCTCGATGGGCGAACCCTGAGCGATGCCCTTGGGGGCGACGATGTAGCGCTTCTCGCCGTCTGCGTAATGCAGCAGTGCGATGTTGGCGGTGCGGTTGGGGTCGTACTCGATGTGAGCGACCTTGGCCGGCACGCCGTCCTTGTCGTTGCGACGGAAATCGATCAGACGGTATGCACGCTTGTGACCGCCACCCTTGTGCCGGGTGGTGATACGACCGTGTGCGTTACGTCCACCGCGACCGTGCAGGGGGCGAATCAGCGACTTCTCGGGCGTGCTGCGAGTGATCTCCGCGAAATCGGAGACACTGGCGCCGCGGCGGCCCGGAGTGGTCGGCTTGTACTTACGGATTGCCATGAGTCTTCTCGTCCTTATATCCGAAGAGTCCCAGTCGCTTACGCGACCGGACCTCCGAAGATCTCGATGGGCTTGCTGTCGGCGGAGAGCGTCACGAGCGCGCGCTTGGTGTCCTTGCGCTTGCCGTAACCGGTGCGGGTCCGCTTGCGCTTGCCCTGACGGTTCTGCGTGTTGACGCTGGTCACGGTGACGTCGAAGATCTTCTCGACGGCAATCTTGATCTGCGTCTTGTTCGAATCCGGGTGCACCAGGAAGGTGTAGGTGCCTTCCTCGATCAGTCCGTAGGACTTCTCGGAGATGACCGGTGCAAGCAGGATGTCGCGGGGATCGGCGATGGTGGTCACTTGCTTCCCTCCTCGTTCTTCGCAGGCCCTGCGATGAACGTGTTCAGCGCTTCCACGCTGAAGACGACGTCATCGGCTTCGAGCACGTCGTACGTGTTGAGCTGATCGGGTGCGATGGGGTGCACGCCGTCCAGGTTCTGAACGCTCTTCCACGCTGCAACGTCCTCGCGGCCGACAACAAGAAGAAGCTTCTTGCGATCGGAGATCTCACCGAGGAAGGACTTCGCGACCTTGGTCGACGGAGTCTGTCCGGCAACCAGTTCGGTGATCACGTGCAGACGCTCGCTGCGAACCCGATCGGAGAGGGCGCCGCGCAGTGCAGCTGCCTTCATCTTCTTCGGGGTGCGCTGGCTGTAGTCGCGCGGCTGCGGTCCGTGGACCGTGCCTCCGCCGACGAACTGGGGAGCGCGAGTCGAGCCCTGACGAGCCCGGCCGGTGCCCTTCTGCCGGTACGGCTTCTTGCCGCCACCGCGAACCTCGCCACGAGTCTTCGTGGAGTGAGTTCCCTGACGAGCAGCAGCGAGCTGAGCCACGACGACCTGGTGCAGAAGCGCGATGTTGGCAGGCGCATCGAAGATCTCGGCGGGGAGATCGACGGTGCCGTTGGTCTTGCCGCCGGCTTCCTTGACGTCGAGCGTCAGGTTGGTCTTCTTCTCGAGGCTGGTCATGCCCGAGCACCACCCTTCAATGCAGACTTGACGATCACGACATTGCCGCGACGGCCCGGGATTGCTCCCTTGATCAAGAGCAGACCGTTCTCGCTGTCCACCTTGTGGACCGAGAGGTTCTGCGTGGTAACGCGGTCGCCACCCATGCGGCCGGACATACGCATTCCCTTGAAGACGCGACCGGGAGTGGCGCAACCGCCGATGGATCCCGGACGACGGTGCACGGCCTGGGCGCCGTGGCTTGCGCCCTGGCCCTTGAATCCGTGGCGCTTCATGGTGCCTGCGAAGCCCTTGCCCTTGCTGGTGCCGGTGACGTCGACGAAAGCGCCGTCCTCGAACACTGCAGCGGTGAGCTCCTGGCCGACCTCGAACTGCGAGGCGTCGGCGACGCGGATCTCCACGACATGGCGGCGAGGCGTGACGCCTGCCTTCTCGAACTGGCCGGTGGTCGGCTTGTTCACCTTGCGGGGATCGATCGCGCCGAAGGCGACCTGGACGGCGCTGTAGCCGTCGCGCTCCTGCGTGCGGATCTGGGTGACCACGTTGGGTCCGGCCTTGATCACGGTCACGGGAACGACGCGGTTGTTCTCGTCGAAGACCTGAGTCATTCCGAGCTTGGTGCCCAGAATGCCTGTGGCAGGCCGATTCTTGTTATCAGTCATCGTTGTCTCCGCGCTCACTGGATGTTGACGTCGACACTGGCAGGCAGATCGATGCGCATGAGCGCGTCGACCGTCTTCGGCGTCGGGTCGAGGATGTCAATGAGCCGCTTGTGAGTACGCATCTCGAAGTGTTCGCGCGAATCCTTGTACTTATGGGGCGAACGGATGACGCAGTACACGTTCTTTTCGGTCGGCAACGGCACCGGTCCGACGACGCGGGCACCCGTACGGGTGACCGTCTCGACGATCTTGCGCGCTGACGCGTCGATCGCCTCGTGGTCGTAGGCCTTGAGCCTGATGCGGATCTTTTGTCCCGCCACGCTTAGTGTCCTTTTCTTGCCGCTTGTCGTGAAGCCGGCCTTGTGGCCTGCTCCACCTCGTCTGCACAGTCCCCGAGCCGCTCGGCGAAAACCGAAGAGACTCGAACTGCCCTCGTGCTCACACGACGAACCGAACGTTGGCGATCAGGAAAGACCCGATCCGTTGCCGCTGTTCATCTGTCATGGTTCTCCGGTCCACGCGGTCGGGCGTGTCGTATTTCTACTGACACTTCTTTCCGCTTGCTCTTCTTCGATGACCGGGTGCGCGAGGCGTTCCTTCATCTCCGAGCCGGCAAACCGAACGCACTCACGCGGAGTGCTGGTCCTGTTCTGCTCTTACCTGGCGCAGGCCGCACGAAAGCGCGTCCCGTGTCCAGGCAACCCGACCAGTATGCCGTAGACCGCGCCGGAGCACAAATCCCTCCCTATGCGCATTCGCCGCTCGCACCTTACTCGGCAGTAAGATGCGAGTATGACCGCCACCAGTACTACCTACGGCCTGTGGAAGAAGCTCCCCGACAACGTCGTCGGGCAGACGATCTTCTCGATCGGCATGTGTCTCAGGGTCCCGTACTTCGGATCCGTCCTCCCCCGCGTGAAGTCCCTCGAGCCAGGTCGTTGCGAGGTGACTGCCCCGAAGTGGTGGGGAATCAGGAACCACTTGGGCACATTTCACGCGATCGCCGCGTGCAATCTCGCCGAGGTGGCCATGGGCATGCTCGCCGAAGCGACGGTGCCACCGACGCATCGCTGGATCCCGAAGGAGATGACGGTGCGCTATCTGACCAAGGCCACCACATCACTGACCGCGGTAGCCCTGCTCGATTCACCCGATTGGGCAACCGTCACGGAGGGTTCGGACGTCGTCGTGCCCGTGTCGATTCGCGACAGCGCCGGAGTCGAGGTCGTCCACGCGAACATCACCATCTGGATCTCCGCCGCGAGCCGACAGCGGTGATACTCGACGAATGAAGTCGTATGACGCTGTCGTGGTCGGTGGCCGTGGAGCCGTCGGCACCCTTCTGGCCGGGCTCCTCGTCTCCGACGGGCTGTCCGTCGTCACCGTGGATGTCGACGCAACCGGCGATCCGCAGCACGGCTGTGACCATGTGCAGGGCAACATCGTCGATCCGGACGACACTCTCCGCGAGTTGTTGGCGTCGACGACCGTCGTCGTCCTGGCGGTCCCGGAATCGGTAGCTCTTGCCGCGCAGGTACCGGATTCCGGCCGGGACATACTGCTGGTCGAAACACTGTCGGTGAAGTCCCGATTCGCCTCCTCGGTCGAGGCTCGGTGGACGCAGGCCTCCGTGCTCGGTATCAATCCGATGTTCGCTCCGTCCCTCGGGATGGACGGACGCCCTGTCGCGGCGGTCGTCCACCGGGACGGCCCCCGCGTCGGCGAATTTCTTGCTCGTCTCGAAACGTGGGGCGGGCTGATCGTGCGAGTGAACGCCGACGAGCACGACCGGGTGGCTGCCGCAACGCAGGCTCTGACCCACGCTGCTGTGCTGGCGTTCGGATCTGCTCTCGCCTCGCTCGACGTCGACCCGGCGCTCGTGCACGCTCTCGCCCCTCCCCCTGCTCGTACCGCCTTGGCATTACTGGCTCGGGTGACGGGCGGTGAACCGGAGGTCTACTGGGATGTGCAATCCGGAAACCCCCATGCGGTGACCGCGCGGTCCGCGCTGGCGTCGGCGATGTCCGAGTTGAATTCGGTCGTCGAGGACGGCGTAGTGCCTGACTTCGAGAAGTTCCTCGATCGCGCCGAGTCGGGCCTACCCGATCCCGCCGGATACGCGGCTCTCTGCGCTGCACTCTTCGGTATCGTGCGAGAACAAGGACGTGAGGAGAACCGGTCATGATCGACAATCCATCACTGCCCGAGTTCGACCCGGATGATCCAGTGGAGAGCGCGATCGTGTCGAGGCTGGCCGGCAACTGGGCCAATCGGGCCACGGTCAAGAAGCCCGAACCCGATCTGGACGACCTGTTCGATCATGCCAAGCACGACTTCCCGGAAGCTCTGATCCCGTTTGCGGAACACGACGTGTACCTCTCGCTGCCGGACGAGAAGCGGAAACGGATCCGGGCCTGGGGCTGGATCGCGTTCAACAAGAACGTCATGGACGTGGAACAGCACGTGGTCAATCCGGGCTTCTCACTCCTTGCCCAGGACGTGTTCGACACCGGAATGGGTGACGTCCTCGCGATCGCTGTCACGCAGGCGATGGTCGACGAGCAGTACCACACCCTCATGCACCTGAACGCGAGCGCGCTCACCCGTCGTCAGCGCGGATGGGCGATGCCCGAGCGACAACTCCCGTTCAGCGCGACAGTCCGTGCCCAACGCGCCGCGCAGCTCGGTGCGGCGAACTCCGGAGCTGCTGCATTGAGCGCCCTCGCGTACACGACTGTCGCGGAGATCTCGATAACCTCCTACCTGGACTTGATCGAGGACGACGACATCATCCAACCGGTGAATCGCGCAACGGTGAAGCTCCACAATCGCGACGAGTACTGCCATGCCTCGATCGCCGACGAGATGGCCAAGATCGTCTTCGGCACACTGGACGACGGCGATCGGAGAGTGTTCCTCGACGGCCTCGCCCAGGGCATGAGAGCGTTCTCGGGCACGGACTTCTCGACGTGGGAAGCTATTCTTCGAGCCGAGAAGGTCGACGGCTTCGAGACAATGCTTCGAGACATCGTCGACGACGGGAGCCGGGATCACCTCGTCCAGGACTACAGCGGCATTCGATCACTGTGCCGCGAACTGGACGTCGAGGACGAAATAGGAATCGAGTGGTCGTGAGCGATGTGAAATCGCCATCTTTCCCGGCAGGTAACATTTCGGTCCGGTGCCTGGATTGAACTGACGGGTACGCGCTCACCGAATCTCGCCTTCCGAAGAATCCGACTGCACCACCGACCGCACGGAGTATCGATGCCCTTTCCCGAGGACGTAGCTGTACTGGTCGAAGACGTCCACAAATCTTTCGACGACGTGCACGCCCTCCGAGGCATCAGCTTCTCGGCTCCCAAGGGGACCGTTCTCGGAATACTCGGCCCCAACGGCGCTGGTAAGACGACCACGGTCAAAGTTCTGGCGACACTGATCAAACCGGACACCGGCAGGGCACTCGTCGCGGGCCACGACGTCGTGACCGATGCACCTGCGGTCCGCAGGTCCATCATGATGACGGGCCAGTACGCCGCCCTCGACGACACTCTGTCCGGACGGGAGAACATCGAGCTGTTCGGTCGACTGATGGGCCTGGACAAGAAGGCGTCGAAGGCCCGCGCCCACGCGTTGCTCGAGGAATTCGACCTGGCGGACACCGGCAAACGACCGGTGCGCGGATACTCCGGTGGAATGCGCCGCCGCATCGACATCGCATGTGGTCTGGTCGTTCGTCCGGAGGTCGTGTTTCTCGACGAACCGACGACGGGGCTGGATCCGCGCAGCCGTCAGGGCGTCTGGTCACTGGTCGAGGCACTCAAAGCGCAGGGCATCACCGTGCTGCTCACCACGCAGTACCTGGAGGAAGCCGACGTTCTGAGCGACAACATCATCGTCATCGACAAGGGAACGGTGATCGCGGAGGGAACGTCGGATCAGCTCAAGGCGATGACGGGAGGCAACTTCTGTGAAGTTGTCCCGGTCGATCCGAATCGCCTGCCGGAGGTTGTGAGGATTCTGGGCGAATTGGTGCCCGGCGTCGTGGCACGGGAACTCGCGCCCGGCGCAGACCGCGTCTCCATCCCTGCTCCGGACGGTGCTGCCACTTTGTCCGAGGTTCTTCGTCGAATCGACCATGCAGGCATTCCCTTGGCGGACATCGCACTGCGCCGGCCGTCTCTGGACGACGTCTTTCTCTCCCTGACCGGCCACTCCAACACCGCCGCCACGCAGTGACCACGACTTCTCGAGACTCGACAGTGGCTGCTGCCTCGACCTCGGCAACGCCGACCGGCCGCACCCGTGCCAAGGCTCGTTTCGAGCCCTCGGGGTTCGTACAGTGGAAAGTCCTCACCGCGCGGACAGTCCGAACCATGGTCCGCAAAGGTGAGCTGTTCATCGCAGTCCTCGCACCCCTGATCTTCACGCTGGGCTTCTTCCTGCCGCTGAAGTTCGTCATGCAGTTCCAGGGGATCGACTACGCGCAGTTCCTCATGCCGATCATCGTTCTGCAGGCAATGGCGTTCACTGCGATTTCCTCGGCGCAGCGAGCCTCGACGGAGACCCTGACGGGTCTGTCCACCCGCCTGAAGACCATGCCGGTCGTCATCGGCGCTCCTCTCATGGCACGAATGACGAGTGCGTTCCTCCGGTCGACGGTGACTCTGACTGCCGCTCTGATCTACGGGCACGTCATCGGGTTTCGATTCAGCGCGGGGTTCGACCAGGCCGTCATGTTCGGCGCCATGGCGCTGGCAATCAGTACCGTGCTGTCCTTCGGCGCCGATGCGATCGGAACTCTCTCGAAGAGCCCGGAAGCCACCAGTCAGGCGCTGACGTTGCCGCAGTTGATCCTGGGTATGGCGTCGACAGGGTTCGTTCCGGAGTCCGGCTTTCCCGAGTGGATTCGCCCGTTCGTGCGTAATCAGCCGATTTCACAGTTCGCGGCAGCGATGAGGGACATGGCCGACGGGACAGTCCAGCTGTCGGTCGTGCTCCCCGCCGTTCTCTGGATCGTCGGCCTTACCCTTGTGCTCGTTCCACTTGCCCTGTGGGCGAGCCTGCGACGGAGAGACTGATCATGACCGACATTCAGCCGCGCGCCGCTACCCGTGAGACGTTCGGGTTTCCGGAGCCCACGACGATGCTGCCGGAGTCGTCGGCACGTGCTCTGTTCGTCCACAGCACCATCCAGTGCACTCGCTTGCTCAAGCGTTGGTCGAGAGACCCTACGACCATGATTCAGGCCATGCTCTACCCGGCATTGATGCTTCTGATGTTCCGAGTGGTACTCGGGGACTCGATTTCGATGGCCACCGGGCAGCCCGCCGTGTACGGCCAGGTGCCTCTCATCGTGCTCATCGGCGCAATGTTCGGCTCCATCGTCAGTGCAGTGGGCCTCAAGCAAGAACGCATGAACGGGTTGCTGCCGCGTTTCTGGACTCTGCCCACCCACCGTGCAGCCGGATTGGTGGGTCGGATGATGGCCGAGGCCGTGCGTGTGTTCGTGACCACGCTGGTGATCATCGCCATGGGGTTCGCGCTCGGATTCCGGCTCAACCAGGGCTTGCTGGCCGGACTGGGCCTCGTGCTTCTACCCATCGCGTTCGGGATCGGGTTCGCGGTCCTGGTGACGTTTCTGGCCACCGTGTCACGAGACGCGCCGCTGGTCGAGTTGGTCTCGATTCTGTGCACTCTGCTGCTCTTCTTCAACTCCGGGTTCGTGCCGGTGGCGGCGTACCCGACTTGGCTGCAGCCTGTGGTTGCAGCGCAGCCCATGTCGTGTGCGGTGGATGCGATGCGTGCCTTCGCTCTGGGCGGACCGACACTGACGCCCGTCCTGCAGACTCTCGCGTGGTCCTTCGGTCTGGTGATCGTGTTCCTCTACCCGGCCATCCGCGGTTACCGTCAGGCGTCCAGTTCCGCCTGAGCAGTTTTCTTTTATGCTGTCGATATGACAATCGACGCGCACCGAACTGTTCGCCCGACTGTTTCCGTCGTAATTCCGATGAATGGAATTATCAGCCAACTCGACGAACAACTCGACGGATTGGCACAGCAAAATTATTCGGGGGAATTCGAAGTCGTAGTAGCCGACAACGGAGTCGGCGATTTACTGAGGCGCCACATATCCGACCATTCGCTCAATACTCGTATGAAAATTCAGTACATCGACGCTTCCGAGCAGGCAGGTGTGTCGTTCGCCCGAAACTGCGGCGCACGGCACGCGTCGGGCGAATTTCTCGCCTTCTGTGATGCGGACGACATAGTCCACGAGAACTGGATCAGTTCACTTGTCGGCTTCGCGCAGGATTTTGACGTCGTCGGAACGGCTGTGGAGACCGCGGGAATCAACACCGCGAAGGCAATGTCCTGGACGCCGTCCATGCCCGCCGAGCGGCAGGGACGGACCACGTTTCTGCCTCACGCCATCGGCGCCAGCATGGGGGCCTGGACGGGCGTGTGGCGTGACCTGGGAGGGATGGACACCTCCTATCACGCCAGCGAGGACGTCGAGTTCTGCTGGCGAGCACAATTGGCCGGGTACACCTTCGGATTCCTACCGGTGGCCGAGGTCGCCTACAGGCTGCGCGAAGAGTTGCGGCCATTGCTTCGGCAGTCCTACAAGCTGGGGTACGGATTCGCGAGGCTGCAGGGCGAATACCGCGCCCGAGGCTGCCCTCCGGTCAGCGTTCGGCGGGTCGCTTACTGGTGGACGCTACTGATACTGGGAAATCCTCTGGTTCCCTCATTCGTCACCAAAGTTTCACGCGGCCAATGGGCACGAGCGGTTGCCGCGCATGCCGGTGAGGTGCGTGGAGGCTTGAAATATCACACTTTCGGCTGGTAGCCATTTGCATTTACCCGCATGTCTCGTAATGCTGGGTAGATGTGCCGATCCGACGGGCGACAATTGTCGCTCTCTCCGATGACGGCATCGGACGCGCTTCTGCTGGACACAGAACTGGTCGAAGCGACCTGAAGCAAACTGCAGGGGATGGACGAACCGCAGTGGACCAACCAACAAGGAGCAAGCAGTTGAACGCATGCGTACGACGCGGCCGAGCTTTCTTCACGACGCGGTCACTACGTGCACTCGTTTCAATGTGTGCCCTGGTCGGACTCGCTGCTGTGATCGGCGCACCGACTGCGTCCGCGCAGCCGGGAGTCGAACCGGAGCCGTTGTCCCTGGAGCGCATGGGTACGCCTCCCGAAGGCGCGAACGACTTCTCGTGCAAGCCCTCCGAAGCGCATCCTCGCCCGGTCATCCTGGTCCACGGAACCGACACCGACATGCAGGAGAGCTGGCCGAAACTTTCGCCCGAGCTCGCTGGTCAGGGCTACTGCGTGTTCGCTCTCAACTACGGCGCGATGCCGGTGATGTGGGACCACAGTCGCCTCGTCTGGGGAATCGACGACATCGAGCAGTCAGCGAGCGAGCTCGGCCAATTCGTCGACTTGGTCCTGTCGAGCACCGGCGCTTCCCAGGTCGATCTCGTCGGACATTCGCAGGGAGGCACGGTCTCGCGGCAGTACCTCAAGTTCAACGGTGGTGCCGATGCATCCGACGCGTCGCGCAGCAAGGTGAACCAGGTCATCACTCTCGGCGCCACCAACCACGGAACCAGCTTCAACGGGCTGCAGCAGCTGTACCTCCTCGCGGCATCGTTCGGGCTTCCCCGCGATCTGACGTCGCAACTGGTGTTCGGAATCGCGGGCACACAACAGCTCATCGGTTCGCCCTTGTTGAAGAAGCTCAACGCCGGTAGCGAAGTCATGCCCGGTGTCGAGTACACCGTGATCGCAACCCGCAAGGACGAGGTCGTGACGCCTCCGGAGCGAACCTTCCTGAACGACGGCGGTACCGGCCAGGTGAAGAACGAGTGGGTCCAGGACATCTGCCCCGGCAACACGGCGTCGCACATGGGTCTGACGCGTGATCCGGATGTGTTCTACATGATCAGTCGCGCGTTGGATCCCACGTACCCGGACTCGCACCCCTTGGAGTGCGCTCCACAGTCCTGACCCGCCGCTACTGCGCCCACGGGTGGTCGATGACCACGTCCACGACATCCGTCCCACCGAGGTCCACGTCGGCGCCACTGCCGTGAACGACGTGCGTTGCCCAAGTGTCGTCGATGAGGTCGGGCACCTGGGCACTCCGGTCGTCCATCACGAGCGCAGCTCCCGTCGCGGCCGCGACGGCCACCGTCAGGACGTCGCGATCCCCGAGGAAGTGTCGTCGATCTGGCCGAGTCACCGAGCGTGCGTCACGATCGACGGTCAGCAGGCGTGCCTCGTGGTCGACGGCGAAGGTTCGCCCTGACGTCGACGCCGACTGCGCCAGCCGATGGTGCGTGACCACTTCCCCGCCGGAGATGACGGCCGTGTCGTCGGGGTCGATACCGAAGCCTCGTACGCCCCGGTCGACCGGCCGCGTCGATCGGCCGGACAGGCTCGCGTCGTCGACGGAGATCCAGGGAAGCGCCGAGCCGGACGGATCCGAGAAACCTACACCGACCGCGACCTCGCCGGCGTCGAGAGACACCGCGCCTCCGGCTGACCAGACAGCAAGGATTGCGCAGACGCCCTGCTCGGAGAACGGGAGATGGATCGTCACGGGTGTCCCCCGGCCGACGCCCTCGGACATCAGCAAGCGGGCCAACTGCGCGACGTGGTCCGAAGTCCGGACGTAGGACTGCTCGCCGTCTATGTCGACGATCATCGGCGCACCCGGTTCCGCTTCGACCGCTGCGTCGAACATCGCCGCCATCGTGCGCTGGGCGGCCAGGCTCGAGTCGGCATCGCGGGGCTCGGGTGGAGGCGGGGCGGGCTGGGCGATCTCGATGTCGCCGACGACGGCGTCGTCGGCGATCCCGAACGAACGCAGAACCGACAACAACACCTCGGCGACGTGGACCACCGTGGACTCGTCGTACAGGTCGGTCGCATAGATCAACGAGCACGCGGATTCGGCTCGCCCATCGGATGCAACCGCATCCGAGAACACGAACTGAAGGTCGTATCTCGCGACGTGTTCTTCCGCCTCGAGTGCGGACACGGCCAGATTCGGAAGTTCGAGAACGGTGGTCGCGTGATTCTGTAGTGCGAGCAGCACCTGGAAGAACGGCGATCGAGACCTCGATCGCGGTGGGTCGAGCATGTCGACGATGCGATCGAACGGCACATCGGCGTGCGAGAACGCATTCAGGTCGGTCTCGCGCACCAGGGCAAGCACGTCGCCGACGGTCTCGGATCCGTCGAGCGGTGTTCGCAGGACCACGGTGTTGACGAACATCCCCACCATGTCGTCGAGGGCCGAGTCCCCGCGTCCCGCAACCGGTGTCCCCACGGCGATGTCGGCATCGCCGGACAGTCTGGCCACAACAACGGCGAGGGCAGCGTGCAGTGTCATGAACAGCGTCACGCCATGACGACGAGCCAGCGTGTCGAGGGCCGACCGCAAGTCCGCGTCGACGACGAAGCGGTACTCGGCACCGACTCGACCGACGCCCACGCCCCGTGCTCGGTCGACGGGCACACCCCGCTGCTCGGGCAGTCCGTCCAGTGCAGTCCTCCAGTACGACTCCTGCCGTGACACCAGCGAGTCCGGGTCGTCGGTCGACCCCAGCGCCTCGAGCTGCCACAGCGCGTAGTCCGCATACTGAACGTCGAGCGGTGTCCACGACGGCTCCGTGCCGCGAATGCGTGCGTTGTACGCGATCAGCAGATCGCGCGTCAGCGGTGCCATCGAGAAACCGTCAGCTGCGACGTGGTGGGTGACGAACACCATGACGTGCTCGGTGGGCGTCACCTCGAGAACACGCAGGAGCACCGGGACCGACGCGGTGACGTCGAACGGGGTCGCGAGTATCTCGCGTACACGATCGACGACGTCGTCACCCGAGATCTCTTCGAACACGAAGTCGATTGCTGCATCCGCGCGTGGAAGAACGACCTGCGTGCCGACGCCGTCGATGTCGGGATAGTACGTTCGCAGGGTTTCGTGGCGACCGACGACGTCGTCTGCGGCCCGACGCAGGACGTGGACGTCGAGGGTGCCGCTCGCTCGCAGCGCGAACGCGATGTTGTAGTCCGTGGACGTCGGGTCGAGTCGAGCGAGCAGCCACATGCGTTGCTGCGCCGGGGAGAGCGGAAGCGTGTCGGGTCTACCGAGAGACACCAGTGTTCGACGCCTGCCCGTCCCGACCTGGGACGCGATCCTCGCCGCGAGAGCCGACACCGTGGGCGCTTCGAACAGCGCTCGTAGGTCGACCTCGGTGTCCAGAGCCGCGCCCAGTCGGGCGGTGACCTGGGTCGCGACCAACGAGTTGCCGCCCAGCGCGAAGAAGTCGTCGTCCGAGCCGACCCGGTCGTTACCGAGGACGGCCGAGAATGCCTCCGCCACCGCTTCTTCCACGGCGGTGGACGGGGCGCGGTACGCCGTGTCGACGACGGTCGGTGCAGGCAGTGCGCGCCGGTCGAGCTTGCCGTTGACGGTGAGGGGCAGATCTTCGAGTTCGACGAAACCGGACGGAATCATGTAGTCGGGCAGTCGTTCTCCTACGGTTCGACGGATCGAGTCGAGGTCGCGAGACGCACCGGCCGCACGTACGAAGTACGCGACGACCCGAGGCCCGAGCGGTGGGTCCTCCCGCACGACGGCAACCGCTGTGGCTACCGAGGGATGGGCCGCAGTCGCTGCTTCCACCTCACCGAGTTCGATACGGTAACCACGGACCTTGACCTGTTGATCGGCTCGACCCGAGAATTCGAGCTCGCCGGTCTTCCCGGAGACCACCCATCGGACCCGGTCACCGGTGCGATAGAGAGGTTCGCCGTTGTCCCCGAAGGGGTTTGCTACGAAACGCGTCGCTGTCAAGCCCGGTCGTTCCAGATAGCCGCGGGTCACTTGAGAGCCACCCACGTAGAGTTCGCCTTCGACGCCTACCGGCACGGGATGCAGGCGACGATCGAGTACGTGTACGGACAGGCCCGCAATCGGCATCCCGATTATCGAGCCGGACTCGACGTCGGATGCAGCGATTCGCCGGACAGTGACATGCACCGTCGTCTCCGTGATTCCGTACAGGTTGAACAGTGCAGGACCACGGGCTTCGCCGTCGCCGTGCCTGCCGAACCACGTGCGCAGACGCCTCGGTTCGAGCGCTTCTCCCCCGAACAACACGTGCCGGAGAACGAGTTCCGTCGACGACTCGGTGTCCACGTCGACCAACCGTTGAAACGCCGACGGCGTCTGATTGAGAACTGTGACACGCTCGGAGGCGAGTAGTTCCCGAAACACCTCGGGAGAACGAGCGGTGTAGTGATCGACCACGACGAGCGTGCCGCCGTGAAGGAGGGCTCCCCACATCTCCCACACGGAGAAATCGAATGCGAACGAGTGGAACATCGTCCAGACGTCGGTCGCTCCGAACTCGAAGACGTCGTTCGTCTTCTCGAAGAGGGTCAGCACGTTGTCATGGGTGACTCCGACGCCTTTCGGCTGCCCCGTCGATCCCGACGTGTAGATGACGTACGCGAGCGACCAACGACGCAACGACGAATGCCGTTCTGCATCGGTCACTGTCGCCTCGGAGCGCCGATCCACCTCGGCCGCGGTAGGAGCGACAGCCGCCATGTCGACGGCAGGCAGTCCACCGAAGCGTGAGTCGACGCCCTGGTACACGGCCGCGACCGGGGCGCAATCGTCGAGGACGAAACGAACCCGATCGTCCGGGTGGTCCGGATCGATGGGGAGGTACGCGGCGCCCGAGGTGACCACGGCGAGCAGCGCGACCACGAGGTCCGCCGATCGGGGCAGCGACACAGCGACCGTAGCTTCCGGGCGTGCACCCAGCGCGATCAGTTCGCGAGCGATCACGTTCGCTTTCGCCGCGACATCTCGGTAAGTCCAGGATCTGCCCCCGTCACGCAGTGCAACGCGATCGGGTACCTCTCCGGCCATGGCATGGAACCGGTCGACCAACGTGGAGAATGCGGACGGCATCGGGTCGTCGGTTGTCTCGGTGACGAGTGCGAGCTCCAGCTCCGCAGCCGGAAGCAGCGTCACGTCCCCCAGCGGCTCGTGCGCCTGCTCCACGAGCGCGGACGCAGCACGTGCGTAGGCGTCGGCGATGCGCTGCACCGTGGCTCGATCCAGTGCATCCGCGGCGTACACGAATTCGACGTCCCACCCGGCCACGTCACCGGCGTCGTAGGCGTCGGCCACCGTCACCTGCAGATCGAATTTCGCCTCGACGGAATCGAATTCCACCCCGCTGATGGTCAGGTCGGGCAACTCCAAGTCGATCCGAGCGAGGTTCTGGAACACGAACATCACCTGGAAGAGCGGGTGTCTGCCGCGGATTCGGTGCGGATCCGTCACATCGACGATTCGCTCGAACGGCACGTCGGCGTTGGCGAACGCGGACAGATCGGTTTCACGTACGTCGGCCACGAACCGGTCGAAGTTCGCGGCCGGATCGACCCGGGTGCGCAGAACGAGAGTGTTGACGAACATACCGATCATCTCGTCGAGGCGACTGTCCCCACGACCCGCGACAACGGTTCCGACGGTGATGTCCTCGTTGGCGGACATTCGCGACAACACCACGGCGAGGGCGGCGTGCATGACCATGAACGGAGTTGCCCCGACGCCTCTGGCGTACGTTGCCACCGCATCTCGCGTCGACCGATCGATGGACACGACGACGGCGCCTGCCCGTTCCTCGGCAGCGGCCGTCGTCGTCGCGCGAGAACTGCTGCGCGGCAACTCGATTTCGGCAGGCACGTCCGACAGCTGCCGGACCCAGTAGTCGATCTGACGCGACGCGGGCGATGCGGGATCGTTTTCGGAGCCGACGAAATTGCGCTGCCAGACTGCGAAGTCCGCATACTGCAGGGGCTGAGGATCCCATGCGGGTTCGTTGCCGGTCGCCCGAGCTGCGTACGCGCGCGCCAGGTCCCGGGTGAGCGGACCTACCGAGAATCCGTCCACGGAGATGTGGTGGGCGACGACGACGAGGACGTGCTCGTCTGCGGACTCCCGCAGCAGAACCGCGCGTACGGGAACCGTCTCGGTCACGTCGAATCCACGAGACACCATCTCGAGGACTCGCGCGGTAGTCGACGCGGAGTCACTGTCCTCCACACGTAGTGCAACCGAACGGTGGGGTTCGACGAACTGGAAGCCGACCCCGTCGACGTCGGGGTAGCGCGTCCGTAGGATCTCGTGTCGGGTCGTGACGTCGTGAAAGGCCTCGACCAGGGCTCCGACGTCGAGGTTTCCTGTTATCCGGATCAGCGCGGGCACGTTGTTCGCTGCCGAACGAGGATCGAGTCGGTTGAGGAACCACATGCGTTGCTGCGGTAGGGACAGCGGAGCCGGGGTGTCGTGGTCCGGTCGTCGCGCCAGAACGCCTCGGACCGACCGCGTGGTCTCCCGCTCGATTCGTCCTGCGAGGACCTCGACTCCCGGAGCGTCGAACAACATCCGAAGGGGAACGTCGGTGGACAGCTCTGCTCCCAACCGCGCCACCACCTGGGTTGCGATCAGCGAGTTCCCGCCCAGGGCGAAGAAATCGTCGTCCAGACCCACTCGGGGTGCGCCGAGCATGTCCGAGTAGGTCGAGGCGACGATCTCCTCGACGGGAGTCGACGGCGCCCTGTGCGTCCGCACCTGGACCGCGGGCGCGGGCAGCGCCCGACGGTCGAGCTTGCCGTTCGGACCGACCGGCAGCCGGTCGACGACGACGATCGACGTCGGAACCATGTAGTCGGGGACGAAGCGCGCAGTAGCCGCACGGATGTCCGCTGCGTCGATGCTCGCCCCGTCCTCGGGTACGACGTACGCCACCAAGGAGTCACCGACGATTGCGTCGGTGTGCAGTACCACGACGGCCTGGCGAGCGTTGGGATGAGTGAGCACTGCAGCCTCGACCTCACCGCATTCGATGCGCTGGCCTCGAAGTTTCACCTGGAAATCGCTGCGGCCCACGTAGTCGAGTTCACCGACGGGGTTCCACCGCACCAGATCTCCAGTCCGATAGAGTCGTCCGCCCGTCGAATCGAACGGGTCGGCGACGAACCTCTCGGAAGTCAGTGTCGGTCTCGTCGCATAGCCTCTGGCGAGTTGTACCCCTGCCAGATACAACTCCCCCACGACACCGGGCCATACCGGGTTCAAGCGCGAATCGAGCACGTACACACGGGTGTTCGAGACCGGCCGGCCGATGGGTACGGTCGGCGCAGCGGAGTCGACGATGTCGTACCGGGTGACATCGACGGCGGCCTCGGTGGGTCCGTACAGGTTGACGAGGTCGGTTCCAGCCAGAATTTCCGATGTCGCACGCACTGTGGCAGCGGGGAGCGCTTCTCCGGATGCGAAGATCCGCCGCAGCCTTCGCGCCGACCGCGCGTCCGGATGAGCGGTGAACACCGCGAGCATCGACGGTACGAAGTGCGCGACGGTGACGGAGTGCGTCTCGATCAGCCGTGCAAGATAGGTGGGGTCGCGGTGACCGTCCGCATCCGCGATCACCAGCGTCGCCCCGATCCCGAGCGGCCAGAACAGCTCCCACACAGACACGTCGAACGTCAGCGGAGTCTTGTGGACCACGACATCGTCGGTGCCCAGTGGATAGCACTGCTGCATCCAGTCCAGCCGATTGACGACGGCGCGGTGGCTGACCACCACACCCTTCGGCCTGCCGGTCGACCCGGACGTGAAGATCACGTACGCCGCGACGTCCGGATGGTGTCGATGGACCGACACAGTCGCGTTCGGTTCGCTCTCGACCGTGTGGTGCACGTCGATGGTGACGACCCCGGTTGTCGCCTTCGACAACTCCACGCTCGACGCAGCACCGTCGACGAGAACGACTGCGGCTTCGGACGCCTCCAGAACGTAGTGCAGGCGCTCGATCGGTTGCTGCGGATCGATCGGTACGTAGGCACCGCCGGCATCGAGCACGGCGTACACCGCGAGGACCGACTCGAAAGACCGTGACACTGCCACACCGACGGTGGTCTCCGGTCCGACACCTGCGTGTTGCAGCGTCCGAGACAGCGCCTTCACCTGATCGGAGAACTGTGCGTAGGAGATCTCGTGGTCACCGTGGCGAATCGCAATCGAATCGGGAGACCTCTGGGCAACCCGGCGGAATCGATCGAGGAGCATGTCCTCGCGGGCAGCGACCGCGGTTCGGTTCCATTCGGTGAGAACCGATGTCGTCTCGTGGTCGTCGAGAAGGTCGATGTCACCGACGACCGCGAACCGATCGGTGACCATGGCCTCGAGTATTCGGACGAATCGCCGTCCGGCTGCGGCGATGGTGTCTTCGTCGAACAGCTCGGTCAGGTAGAGGAACTGAGCCGACATTCCTGCGGGTTCGCCGGAACGGTCGAAATCCTCCGACATGGTCAGGTACAGATCGAACTTCGACAGCCCGGTTTCCAGTTCGACGCCCGCGGCGCGGATCTCCGGGAGCTCGACGCTTGTGCGTTCGAGATTCTGGAACGCGAGCATCACCTGGAACAGAGGTTGTCTCGCCGTCGACCTCGTCGGATCGAGTATCTCCACCAGCCGCTCGAACGGAAGGTCCGAGTTCGCGAACGCGTCGAGGTCGGATTCGCGCGTCGACGCGAGCACGTGCCTCACGGTGTCCGAGGGACGGATCTCGGATCTGAGCACGAGCGTGTTGACGAACATGCCGATCACATCGTCCAGCGCACGCTCACCACGGCCTGCGATCGGCGTTCCGATCGTGACGTCTTCCGTTGCCGCCGCACGTGCCAACAGAATCGCGAACGCTGCGTGCACGACCATGAACGGCGTGCATCCCACGTCGAGGCCCAGCGCGACGACGGCGCGATGCAATGCACCGCCGATCGCGAAGCGGTGAACGGCACCGCGCTCGGACTGCACGACCGGGCGAGGACGGTCGGTCGGTAGGTCCAGCTGCTCGGGGCTCCCTGCGAGACGCCGCTTCCAGTAGTCGATCTGCGTGCGAACCAGAGATTCCGGATCGTTCTCCTCCCCGAGGACCTCGCGCTGCCACACCGAGAAGTCGGCGTACTGCACCTTCATCGGCTCCCACATCGGTGTCCGACCTCCGACTCGTGCCGCGTATGCGTACACGATGTCTCGCATGAGGGGACCGATGGAGAAACCGTCGGCGGCGATGTGGTGGACGACGACCGCGAGGATTCCTTCGGTATCGCCGACTCGGAACAGATGGGCACGGAACGGCGGAGCTTCGGACAGCGCGAAACTCGTGTTCACCAGCACGCGGATGCGTCCGAGCGCGTCGTTCTCGGTGCAGGTGTCCACACCGAGCTCGAACGGGCTCTCGTCGATACGCAGAATTCGTTGGTGGCCGACACCGTCCACATCCGGATACACGGTGCGTAGCGTTTCGTGGCGTTCACGGATGTCGTCGATGGCCGTTCGGAGGGCTGTCTCGTTCAGCTCACCGGTGAGACGGACGACGATGGGAATGTTGTAGGCGGCGGAGTCCGGTTCGAACTGATCCAGGAACCACATTCGTTGCTGCGCAAGGGACAGCGGTATTCGTTCCGGACGTGTGCGCGCCGTCAGGGGTGCGCGCCGCTTCTTCCCGACGCTGCGATCGATCACTGCTGCCAGGGCAGCCACCGACGGTGCGTCGAACACGGCGCGGACATCGAGGTCGACGTCGAGTTCTACGCCGACCCGGGCGGTCACCTGAGTGGCGAGAAGCGAGTTGCCACCGAGAGAGAAGAATTCGTCGTCGCGCCCGACTCGATCGACACGCAGGAGGCTGCTGTAGACCTCGGCGACTACGTGCTCGGCGCGAGTACGCGGCTCGGTGAACTCTGTGCGCTCGAACATCGGCTCCGGCAGCGCTCGCCTGTTCAGTTTGCCCGACGGTCCGAGCGGGAGCTCGCCGATCACGAGGAACGCCGACGGAACCATGTATTCGGGCAGTACCCGCCCGGCCACATCCCGCAGCCGTTCGGTGTCCACGGACGACCCGTGCGAGGGGACGATGTAGGCAACGAGCCTGTCACCTCGCACATCCACCACGGCGTGGTGGACCGAGCCGTCGCGGAGAAGAACGTTCTCGATCTCCCCGAGTTCGATGCGCAACCCTCGCAGCTTGACTTGAAAGTCCGAGCGGCCGAGGTATTCCAGCTCGCCGTCGGTGCGCATCCGTACGACGTCACCCGTGCGATAGAGCCTCGCCCCGTCGATCGAGAACGGGTCGGCGACGAACCGGTCAGCCGTCAGGTCCGGCTGATTCGAGTATCCGCGCGCGAGTTGCACGCCGCCGAGGTACAACTCCCCTTGCCCACCCACGGGGACCGGGTGCAACCTCGGATCGAGCACGTGCACACGAGTGTTGAACACGGGACGTCCGATCGGTACGCCGTCGGTGTCGGTGTCGGAGAACTCGTGGTGGGTCACGTCGACGGCAGCCTCCGTGGGGCCGTACAGGTTGACCACGCGTGCACCCGGCAGTGCCGTCTGCAGCGACGATGCCGTTGCGGACGGCAGGGCTTCTCCCGAGCAGAACACCCATCGCGGCGCGACGTTCGCCGGTGCCCTATCGGAGGCGTACACGGCGGCCATCGACGGTACGAAGTGCAGGACCGTTACTTGCTGGGACGACAGGAGCGAGGCCAGGTAGTTCGGATCACGGTGGCCGTGCGGACGCGCGATCACCGTTCGAGCACCGATGTGCAACGGCCAGAACAACTCCCACACCGACACGTCGAACGTCACCGGAGTCTTGTGCAGGACGACGTCCTCTCGGGTCAACCCGTATTGTTCCTGCATCCAGACGAGCCGATTCACGATGGCGCGGTGGTCGACCGACACCCCCTTGGGGGCACCCGTCGATCCCGACGTGAAGAGAACGTAGGCAGTGTTCGCCGCGGTGAGCGTACCGAGACGATCGGCGTCGGTCAGCGGTCCGGGCGAGAAGGCGCGCAGGTCGATCTCGTCCACGGACACCACCGGGACACTCGATGCTTCGAGCGCCTGGCTCGAGATCGACGCGCCGACAAGGTCCTCGTTCCTCGACAGCACCAGCACAGCGTTCGACGCCGTGACGATGTGCCGCTGCCGCTCTCCAGGCTGATCCGGATCCATCGGGACGTATGCAGCACCAGCTGCCTGCACGGCGTAAATGGCCACGAAGAGGTCGAAGGAGCGATGCATCGAGACCGCGACTCTCGTTTCCGGACCGACGCCTCGCGAGATCAGGTACCGCGCAAGCGTGTTCACGCGTGCGTCGAACTCCCGATAGGTCAGAGTGACGTCGTCGCACGTCAGAGCGTCGGCATCGGGCGACGCTGCCGCGCGCGCAGCGTACATCGACACCAACGTCGACGTCTCGTCGAACTCGTGATGGGTCGAATTGATCTCGTCGATCAACCAGCGGCGCTCGGCGGCATCGATCAGAGCGATGTCGCCGACGACCGCCGTCGAATCCTCGGACACCACGTCGAGGAGAAGACGAACGCGAGCGGCCAGCGCGTCGACGGTCGACGTATCGAAGATGTCGCGCGCGTACGTGATGGAGAATTCGATGCCGTTCGGGTCACCGGAGCTGGAGTAGCTTTCGGAGAAGACCAGTTCGAGGTCGAATCTGGCGGCATGGACGGCGACCTCCACGGGCGACAACGCAAGTCCGGACGCCTGTACGGTCGCGCGGCCTCCGTCCTGGAAGGTCAACAACACCTGGAACAACGGGTGACGTCCAGAGAAACGAGGTGGGTCCAGTATCTCCACCACACGGTCGAACGGAAGGTCCGCGTGAGCGAACGCGGACAGGTCCACCTCGCGTACTCGGGCCAACACGTCGTCGAAGGTCGCCGACGAGTCCACCGGCGTCCGCAGCACCAGCGTGTTCACGAACATGCCGACGACTGCGTCGAGATCGGTCTCACCGCGGCCGGCAACCGGTGTACCCACGACGACATCCGATTCACCGGACATCCGCGCCAACAACACTGCGATGCAGGCGTGCACCACCATGAACGGAGTGACGCCCCGGCGTCCGGCGAGTTCGACGATTCGCCGATGGACGGCTGCATCGAGACGTCGGGAACTACGTCCACCCGATCCCGACCGAACTGGCCCTCGCGGCCTGTCCGTCGGGACGATCGTCTCCTCCGGCGCACCGGCGAGTGTCGTCGACCAGAACCTTTCCTGAGCCGCAGCCAGTGACGTCGGATCGTCGGATGCCCCGAGCAGCGCTCGCTGCCACACCGTGTAGTCCGTGTACTGCACCGGTAGCGGTATCCACTCGGGCGCGTGCCCAGCGAGGCGCGAGACGTACGCTTCCGTGACATCCGACGCAAGAGGGCGCATGGAGAAGCCGTCGGCTGCGATGTGATGGACCACGAAGATCAAGACGTGATGCTCGGATGCCGTGCGCAGTAACCTGACTCGGAACGGCGGCGCGGCCGTGACGTCGAACGGCGTCGTGGCGGCCCGCTCCAGGTGACGCATCACCGACGACGGATCCGCGTCGACGACGCTCAGATCGATCGGGGCATGCCCTGGATCGGCCACCGATTGGGTGCCTGTCCCGTCGACCTCCGGGTAGGTGGTCCGCAGTACCGCCTGGCGAGCGACCACGTCACCGACAGCTGCCGTCAGAGCAGTCGGATCCAGCGGCCCGCGCAGTTCGAGCGCCAGCACGATGTTGTCGGCGGCGGACTCGCTGTCGAGCCTGGCCGAGAACCACATTCGTTGTTGGGCAGCCGAGAGCGGGACGGGGTAGGTCACCGGCAGACGCCCGAGCACGGCGGTGCCGTCGGGCCCGGAACCGGCGGCGAACTCGACGACCGTCGCCCACTGTTCCACGGTCGCGTTGTCGAAGAAGTCACGGACGGCGGTGCGTACGCCGAATCGAGAATTCACACGGGACACCGCACGCGTCGCCGCCAACGAGTTCCCACCGAGGGCGAAGAAGTCGTCGTCCAGCCCGACGCCGGATACACCGAGGAGCACCTCGAACTCCTCCGCGACACCGATTTCCGTGTCGGATTCCGGTGCGCGGAAGGCGGTTCGTTCGGCCGGGGGGTCAGGAAGGCTTCGCCGATCGAGTTTGCCGGAGTGTCCGAGTGGCATCGCGTCCAGTTCCACCAGGGCACTCGGCACCATGTACGCCGGAAGCACCGCCTTCAGCCTGGCCGTCGCCGCCTCCTCGTCGAATTCGGACGATCTCGTCGGCACCACGTATCCGACCAGGCGGTCGCCGCGCACGATCACCGCGCATTGAAGCACGGAGGGATCCTGCTGCAGAACGGTTTCCACTTCGCCGAGCTCGATCCGCAGTCCGCTGAGTTTGACCTGGGAGTCACTGCGGCCGAGGTAGACCAGAACCCCGCCGTCGGTCCACTTGACCAGGTCCCCGGTGCGATACATGCGTCGACCTGAACCGAATGGGTCGGCCACGAACCGATCCGCAGTGAGCTGCGATTTTCCGACGTATCCGCGTGCCAGTTGAATACCGGCGAGGTACAACTCTCCGACCGTCCCATCGGGCACGGGGCCGAGTGCACCGTCGAGTACATACAGCTCGGTGTCGTCGGCAGCTACGCCGATGGGTACAGGTCCGTCGCCTGCCCCCGTCACGTGGTGCGCGGTCACGTCGACGGCGGCCTCGGTCGGCCCGTACAGGTTGTGCAGCTCGGCAGCCGACAGCGATGCGAACCGTGCTGCGGTGGCGGCACCGAGCTCTTCGCCCGACGCGAAGAGGTATCTGAGACTCGAAATATCCTCTACGCCGACGACATCGACGAACACCGCCAGCATCGACGGGACGAAATGCGCGACGGTCACGTCGGTGGACCGGATGGTCTTCGCAAGGTATTCGGGGTCGGTGTGCCCACCCGGCTCCGCGACGACGAGCGTCGCACCCACTTGCAGCGGCCAGAAGAACTCCCATACCGACACGTCGAAGGTGAACGGTGTCTTCTGCAGGACGACGTCCCGCGCGTTCAGCCGGTACAGGCGCTGTCGCCAGTGCAGGTTCGCGGCGATTGCGCGGTGCGAGACCCCGACGCCTTTCGGCCGACCGGTCGATCCGGACGTGAAGATCACATAGGCCAGGTCGTCCGGCGCCGGTCCCGACAGATCCCCGTCACGGGCGTCGGAACCGTGGGTCAGGAGGGTTCGAACATCGACGACGGGCACTTCGGACGGCAGCCGGTGGGCGATGGTGTCCTCGGTGACGATCAGTACCGGCTCGGCGACGTCGACGATGTAGTCGAGCCGCTCGCGCGGATGATCGGGGTCCAACGGTAGATAGGCGGCGCCGGACTTGACGATTCCGTACATTGCCACGATCAACTCGACCGACCGATGCATGGCCACGCCCACGGTTCGGTCGGGCCCGGCACCCAGCGACACGAGGTGACGTGCCACCTGCTCGGCTCTCCGATCCAGCTCTCCGTAGCTCAACACCTGGTCTCGAAACCGCACCGCAGGGCTGTCCGGTGTGCTCTCCACGACAGCGTCGAATTCGTCGAGCAACGTGCCGGACGGCCGGACATCGTCGCCGTCGAACTCGGGGGCGGCGACGAGACGGGACAGCGAGGCGGCGAGCTCGGTGAGAACGCGGTCGAACGCACCCTCGTCGGACTGGAAGGTCGCGGGAAGCAGGTCTCCCAGGACCAGAGCGAACAGCGCGTCCGGTCCGAGGACTCCACCCATGCTGGAGTCCAGCCGGTCCACTGCCTCGGCCAGCTGACCGAATCGGACGGTCACACCGTCGAACACGAGGGCGGGACGATCGGCCTCCGCGTGCGCGACGGACGTGACGAGCCTGCGAACGTCGGTGACCGAGAGGGGCAGGCTGTGGTCGGGATCGACAACCATGTGGTGCAATCCTCCCCACCCTCGATCGAATGTTCGGTACCGCGGTGTTCGCGTGCCGAACAATCAAGAGCGGTCTACCTTGCCCACGATACTGTGACGAACGCGTCGTCTCCGGTCGGGGCTGGGCGTTTTGTGAAACTTCCCTGACCGTCAGTCTCCTCTGGTCGCACCGGGAACCGACGGTGCGAGGGCCTCGCCGATGGTCACGGACGGGTCGATCGACACGGCGTCGAGAAGACGTGAGACGCCGGCTGCCAGTCGTTCCGCCGTTTCTTCGCGAAACAGGTCGGTCGCATAGAGCACGGTTCCTGCCAGCGCGACGTCGCCCGCGTCACCCGTCACGTCCTGAAACACCAGCTGAAGCTCGTATTTGCTGACCCCGTAATCGAAATCGACCGGTGTGATCCGCAAGCCAGGCAGTTCCAAGCCGGGCCACCCGAGGTTCTGGAAACTGACCGTCGTCTGAACGGGCAGTTCACCGGTGTCGACTCGGCTCAGCACGTCGTCGATGGGCACGTCTGCATGCTCCAGAGCACTCAGGTCGACGACGCGACTGTGCGCGAGCAGGTCCGTGAACGCGGTATCCGGGTCGACACGCGTTCGCAGCACCACCGAGTTGTTGAACTTCCCGATGAGCCCGTCGAGTTCTGCGAGCCCTCGACCGGCCGTGGGAATTCGAACGGCGATGTCGTCGGATCCCGATTCGTGACCGAGCACTGCTGCCACTGCAGCGTGTACGGCCATGAACAGCGATGCGTTGTTCTCCACGGCCAACGTTTCCACGGTTCGACGAACGTCCGCGGAAATCAGGAAGCCGACATTCGCACCCGACGTCGTCACCGTCGCCGGACGTGCGTGATCGGTCGGGACACGTCCGGCCGACGCGAGGCCGTCCAATCGCGACCGCCAGTACTCGACCTGTCGGTGTGCCAGCGACTCTGGATCATCGGGGTCACCCAGGACGCTTCGAAGCCACAGGGCATGGTCGGCGTACTGGATCGGCAGCGGCTCCCACTCGGGCGTACGGCCGTCTGTTCGCGAGACGTACGCGGTCAGCACGTCCGTGGTGAGTGGACGCATCGAGAATCCGTCACCGGCGATGTGGTGCAAGACGAAAACGAGAACGTGGTCGACCGGCGATACCCTCAACACCGCGGTTCGCACAGGGACCTCGGCGGTCACGTCGAAGCGGGTCGCCGCTACCTTCTCCACCGCGGAGGCGATGTCGTTCTCGTCGACGTCGATCGGTTCGAGGTCGAGCCGAACGTCGTGGGCTGCGACTGCCTTCTGGTGTCCGACACCGTCGACATCCGGATAGACGGTTCGAAGTACCTCGTGCCTGTCGACGACATCGAGTGCCGCCGCACGCAACGCGGAGACGTCCAGTTCTCCCTGCATCCGTACGGCCACAGGAATGTTGCGCGCGTGGGTCTGCGAAAGACGGTTGTCCTCCCACAGCCGCTCCTGATTGGGGGACAACGGGACCAGGGTGGCCCGCAGTGTCGTCGTGGACGGCGCACCGGCAGCATCGAAGGTCACCGGATCCGGTCTCGGATCGTCCGCCAGGTGATATGTCCGACGAGACTTTTCGCGGGCAACCAGGTCGAAGACAGCCAGATCGACAGCGTCCGCATCCAGGTGGCCCGACAGGCGAGTGCCCTCCCCGTATCTCTCGATCATCGCTGCGATTTCGCGAGCCAAACCTGCGACCGTCGGCGCGTCGAACAACAACCGGGCGGGCACGCAGCAGTCGAGCCGTGATCCGACACGTGCTGCAACCTGGGTTCCGATCAGCGAGTTCCCACCGAGTTCGAAGAAGTTGTCGTCCGCGCCCACCCGGTCGCGGCCGAGCAGTTCCGCATACACGGCGGCAACTGCTTTCTCGGCGAACGTCGACGGTTCACGGAACTCACGCGCGGTGAACTCCGGCTGCGGCAATGCAGAACGATCCACTTTGCCTGCACCGGTGAGCGGCACGTGATCGATCAGCACGACAGCCGACGGAACCATGTGCGACGGCAGAGACCGGCCCGCCCACTCCTTCAATCCAGCGGCGTCGGGTGCTGCGGATTTCGAGGGCAGAACGTAGGACGCCAGCGCAGTGGTTCCGGCACCGGCGTCGACGCCTGTCGTGAGGGAGAAATCGACGTCCGGGTGAGATCGAAGGACAGCGTCTATTTCACCGAGCTCTATTCTGAATCCGCGAATCTTCACCTGGAAGTCGTTGCGGCCGAGGTACTCCAGACCGCCGGACGACGTACTGCGAACAAGGTCGCCCGTCCGGTACATACGTCCACCGGCGGAATCGCGGGGGTCGGCCACGAATCGCGCCGCGGTCAACGACGAGCGACCGTGATATCCCCTGGCCACACCGGGTCCGGCAAGGTACAACTCCCCAGCGACCCCCGGTGGAACAGGCGCGAGACGCGCGTCGAGAACGTGAGCGCGCATTCCGTCGACAGGGCGGCCCATCGTCACCGGGGAACCGTCCCGGATCGGATCGGACATCGTCGCGAAGATCGTGGCCTCGGTGGGTCCGTACCCGTTGATCAGCGACCTGCCGGGTGCCCACCGTGCGACCAGATCGGCCCCGAAGTCCTCGCCTCCCACGACCAGAACCTCCAGGTCGTCGAGTCCGTTACCGTCCACCGATGTCAGGGCCGCAGGGGTCGAGAAGCCATGCGTGACGCGTTCTCGGCGAAGCAGCTCGACGAGTTCTTCGCCGCCGTAGTTGTCCGGAGGCGCGATCACCATCGCTGCGGACGAGCCGATCGCGATCAGATAGTCGAACACCGACACGTCGAAGCTGGGTGAGGTGAAATGCAGTGTCCGGGAACGATGGGTCAGGTCGAGCGTCCGCACTGCCTGAGCGCACAGGGCTGCCAGCCCCGCATGCGTCACCACCACCCCTTTCGGCGTGCCCGTCGAGCCGGAGGTGTAGATGAGATAAGCGGGGTTCTCGGCACGCAGGGTACCGGTTCGTTCGCTCGTGGACACCGGCTCGTCGGACAGTTCGCCCAGGCGCGCCCCCGTCTCGGTGTCGTCGAGCGCGGTCCATGCGCACGCATTCGGTAGCCCGGCCGGGTGCATGGTGGACGACGACAGATGCTCGGTGAGGGTGAGCCCTCGGCTCGCGCCCGAGTCGGTCACCATGTGGCGGATGCGTTCGGCCGGGTAGGACGGGTCGACCGGAAGGAAGGCGCCTCCCGATTTGACGACGGCCCACACCGCGACGATCGACTCGATCGATCGAGTCAGAGCGAGTGCGACCACGACTTCGGGGCCGACTCCGCCGGAGATGAGGTACCGAGCCAGCCTGGACGACCGGGCGTCGAGTTCGGCGTACGTGACCGTCCGCTCGCCGTCGACGATCGCGACGGCGCTCGGATCTCGTTCGACCGCGGTACTCAGCAACGCCGGTAGCAGCGTGACCCGACTACGGGCCGGTCTACGTCCCCGTTGCCCGCGATCCTTTCGTTCACCCTTCACTCGGTCACTCGACGACGTGGACCGCGAACTCATACGTGAACAACCCCTCGACCGTGCTCGTTGGACGCCGCCTCGTGGCCAGGTCGCCCGCCGTTCGTCGTGGGCAGGCTTCGTTGGAAACATGCTCACCCGGACTCGACGAACTATTACAACACGATTACGAAAAGGTTCGGCGAACACCCGCCGACCGCGCGGCGAACAGCGCATCAGCCAAGTCACACTGAGGTTTTGGATTCTGAGACAGTCGCCCGAACAAGCCGCATACGGTCGAATGTCCGAAATAACAGGATCGAAGTCGAATCGAAAAGTGCATAACAATACTTTCGATTGTTATGCACTATTTCGACGAGTTCACCACTTTCGAGACAATGGCCAATGCGCGAGCAGATGCCATTCTCCAGTGAGTTTCTTCGACCACCTGATTGTCCACCCGACCGGTGAGGAAGGGTTGCCATCCATCTGCGCCGACTCTGCCCGTCGGATCGTCTACTCCGGCGGTGAAGTACACCACGTCACCGTCGAAGACCTCGGGCACGTGCCCGGCCAGCAGGGAGCGTGCCTCCTCTGCGCCGGAGACCACGTCGGCTATTCGCTCCGCCGAGATCTCGGAGAACGGAGCGGGGAGAGTGGCAACGGCGGCAGCTATGGACTCCGCGGTGACGTCCGAACCGTCGAACGTGGCATCCGGTAAGAGTGCGCCGAACAGGTGCGACATCGTCACGGGGGTGGCACGCGCGGCGACGTCGGCTGCTTCCTCCGATCCGCCCAGCGCGCTGTCCATCATCGCCAGAAGTCGAACGGTGCTCCCCTGTTTCTGCAACCGCACTGCGACGGCATGAGCCAGGACACCCCCGAGCGACCATCCCAGGAGTTCGTACGGACCCTCCGGTTGAACGCGTCGAATTTCGTCGACGTACCTGTCGGCCCAGTCCGCTATGGATCTCGGAGCCCACTCGGGCTCCGTCAGTGCCGGTGACTGCAGTGCGGTGATGCCGATGTCGGACGCCAGCGTCTGCGCCAACCCTCCGAACGACCACGACACGCCCACTATCGGATGGAAACACCACAGTCGACGACCGGACGACGAGGGTCGTATCGGCAACACGACGTCCAATGCTGTCCGGGCGTCCGTGACCGCAGGTCCTTCGTCGATTCTGCGCGCCAACGCGTCGACGGTCGATCCCGAGAACATCCACAGCAACGGGACCTGGAAGCCGACCGCCGTGCTCAACCTAGCCACGATCTGGGTGGCCACCAACGAATTGCCACCCAGTTCGAAGAAGTCGTCGTCGAGGCCGACCTGCTCGACTCCGAGCACGTCCGCGAACACGTCGGCCACCGTCTGCGCTGTCGGCGATGTCGGTGCACGGAACTCCCGCACCTCCATCTCGGGCTCGGGCAACGCAGCACGGTCGAGCTTTCCGTTGACGTTCCGAGGCAACTCGTCCAGCACGACGAACGCGGCCGGGATCATGTACGACGGAAGCCGTTCGGCCACCGCCGCTTTCACCGCACCTGGATCGACGTCACCCGACGATCCCACGACGTACGCGACCAGGCGGTCCCCCAGCCGCTCGTCCGACCGCGCCAGAACGGCGACGTCACGAACTCCGGGCACACCGGCGACCACGGACTCGATCTCGCCCAGTTCGATTCGAAATCCACGGATCTTGACCTGGAAGTCACTGCGTCCGATGTAGTCGAGTACTCCGTCGGCTCGCCACCGGACCAGATCACCGGTGCGGTACATCCTCTCACCACTCCCGGCAGGGTCGGCGACGAACCGATCCGCGGTCAGGTCGAACCGACCCTGATATCCCCGAGCCAATTGCACTCCGGACAGGTACAGCTCGCCCACGACGCCGACAGGAACCGGATGCAGACGCGAATCCAACACGGCCACACGACAATTCCACTCCGGCCGGCCGATCGGTACGACGGAGTCGATCGGAAGCTCGAGCTGGATCGACGTGACCGACACCGCGGCCTCGGTAGGACCGTACACATTGTCGAGGCGGAGGTTTCCGCCGCCGAGCACCGTCCGCGCAGTCGACGCAGGCAACGCCTCACCGATGGCCAGTACCCGACGAATCGACGACGGCAACGCCCCACCCGATGCCTCCACCATCGCCGCGAGCACCGATGGCACGACGTGCAATGTCGTCACTGCTTCGTGCTGCACGAGCGTCGACAGATACACCGGATCGCGGTGCCCGTCCGCAGTGGCGATCACCAGGCGACCACCCACGACCACCCACGACCACAACTCCCACACCGACAGGTCGAACGTCGCAGCAGTCTTGAGCAGGAAGACGTCGGACTCGTCCAATTCGTACTCGGCGCGCATCCATTCGAGCTGATTGATCACCGAACGATGCGACACCGCGACCCCCTTGGGGCGACCGGTCGAGCCGGACGTGAAGATCACGTACGCGGTGTTGTCCGGGCGCAACGGCACCGCCCGATCTTCATCCGTCACCGCCGTACCGTCGACGCCGCCGAGGTCCAGATCCTCGATGTCGACGACCCGCTGCCCGGCCGGAATCGACGCGCCGGCGAACTCGGCACCGTCTCCACCGGCGATCAACACCACCACGGGCGCGGCGGACCCGACGATGTATCCGACACGGTCCGCGGGTTGATCCGGATCGACGGGCACGTACGCACCGCCCGCCTTGACCACCGCGAACATCGCCCACACCATCACCTCCGACCGCCGGATGGCGACCGCGACCGTGGATTCGGGCCCGACACCACACGAAATCAAATATCGAGCAAGACGGTTCACGCGTTCGTCGAACTCCCGGTAGGACCACGATCGATCCCCGAACGTCAACGCGATCGCATCCTGACGACCGGACACTGCCGAGTCGACAGCGGCCACCAGAGTCGCCCCCGAATCGATCTCGTGCGCCGTCTCGTTCCACGTCACCACCGTGAGCTCGCGCTCACTCGCGCCCATGATGTCCACATCACCCACGACGACGGAGGGGTCCGACGCCACCGCAGTCACGAACGCGACGAACCGATCCACGATCGACCGGGCGGTGTCCTCGTCGAACAACGCCGTCGCGTACTTCAGGGTGGCGCCCATCCCTGTCGCATTACCGTCCTCGTCGTACTGGTCGGAGACGATCAGATGCAGATCGAACTGCGCGACCTCGGCGTCCGCATCGACCGCGGACACCGACAGCCCTGGCAGTTCGAGCACCGCCTTCTCGATGTTCTGAAACGACAGACCGACCTGGAACAGCGGATGACGTGCAGTGGACCGCGCGGGGTTGAGCACCTCGACGAGCCGCTCGAACGGAACGTCCGCGTGCGCCAGTGCACGCACGTCCACCTCGCGCACAGCAGCCAACGTCCGCTCGAAGCTCGCCGACGGATCCACCTCGGTCCGAAAGACCAACGTGTTCGCGAACATTCCGATCAGATCGTCCAAGGCAGCTTCACCGCGACCTGCGATCGGCGACCCGACTGCGATGTCCACCGAACCGGACAGCCGCGCCAACACACTCGCCCACGCTGCGTGCACCGCCATGAACAACGTCGCGTTGCTCGACCGTGCCGCCGCCGACAACGACTCCTGGACCGAGGCGTTCATCGAGAAATCGATCTTCCCGCCGGCAAAGGACTGCACAGCAGGTCGCGGCCGATCCGTCGGCAACTCCAGCTGATCCGGAAGCCCGGCGAGCTCCTGCTTCCAGAACGACAACTGTTCGAACGCAATCGATCTCGGATCGTCTTCGGAACCGAGAACTTCACGCTGCCAGATCGCGAAATCTGCGTATTGAACCTCCAGCGGCGCCCACCCCGGAACCCCACCGGCAGACCGGGCACCGTACGCAACCATCACATCGCGGGTCAACGGACCCATCGATCCACCGTCGGCGGAGATGTGCTGAACCACCAACGCCAACACGTACTCGGTCTCCGACAACCGGTACAACCGCACCCGAACCGGCACCTGGGCGGTGACATCGAAGGATGTGGCCGCCAATGCTCGCACTACAGACACGATCTCACCAGGATCGACATCGACGACCTCGAGATCGACACCTGCCTGGGCGGCGGGCAGAATCTTCTGCACCGGCCCCGACTCGTCCTCGGGATACAACGTCCGTAACGGCTCGTGCCGTCCCACCACGTCGTCGATCGCAGCCCGTAACGCATCGACGTCCAGAGCGCCGGACAACCGGATCGCGACGGGAATGTTGTACGCGGCAGATTCCGCGTCGAACCGATTCAAGAACCACATGCGCTGCTGCGCCAACGAAACCGGAATACGATCAGGACGCGGCAGCTCTCCCAACGCGATGCGGCGAGCAGCTCCTGCCTTTGCGTCCACAGCCCGAGCCAGGCCGGCGACCGTGGAATCCTGGAACACCTCACCTGCAGCGATGTTGACGTCCGTGGCAGCGCCGATTCTCGCCGCGAGTCTGGTCGCGGACAGGGAATTGCCGCCCAGTTCGAAGAAGTCGTCGTCGAGCCCGACCTGTTCGATCCCGAGAATCGTCGAGAACACCGCTGCCACCGCGCGCTCGGACGCCGTTTCGGGAGAACGATATTCACGACTCGCGAACACCGGTTCGGGAAGCGCGTCACGGTCGAGCTTGCCCGACGGGGTGAGCGGAACGGTGTCGATCTGCATGATCGACGCGGGCACCATGTGTTTGGGCAGCACACCGCCGGCGAATGCCGTGAGCTCGGCGGCATCGATCTCGTGGCCTACGACCGGACGGACGTAGGAGACGAGCGCAGTGTCTCCGGTCGGTCCAGGAACTCCGACGGTCACCGCGAACGCCACGGCGTCGTGCGAGCACAACGCGGTGTCGATCTCGCCGAGTTCGATACGGAACCCGCGGACCTTGACCTGGAAGTCGTTCCGCGCGAGATATTCGAGAGCACCGGAGGCCGTGACACGAACGACGTCCCCCGTTCGGTACATCCGTGTTCCCTGATCGGCCGACGGATTCGCGACGAAGCGAGACGAGGTCAAGCCCGGACGTGACTCGTACCCGCGCGCCAGACCGGCGCCGTCCAGATACAGCTCACCGGCGACGCCGGTAGGAACGGGGCGCAGCCGGCGATCCAGAACGTGCGCTGTCGTACCGACGATCGCCTTACCGATGACCACGGGATCTCCGGGCCTCAGTGCCGGCGAGATGGTGCTGGCGACGGTGGATTCGGTCGGCCCGTACGCGTTGAAGAAGGAGCGGCCGGGCGCCCACGCCTCGACGAGTTCGGGTGGACAACTTTCACCGCCGACCACGACGGCCACCAAGTCGTCCAGGTCGACCGGTTCCACCGACGCCAGGGCTGCGGGTGTGACGAACGCGTGGGTGATGCGGTTCCGCCGTAGGAAGGCACCCAGTTCCGCTCCACCGTAGATGTCGGTCGGTGCCACGACCATCGTGGAACCGGCGGCAACGGCCATCGACAGTTCCAGCACCGACGCGTCGAAGCTCGGTGATGCGAAGTGCAGTGTGCGTGCCTGGCTGGTGAGCCCGTAATCGGCCTTCTGAGCTGCCGTGAGGTCGGCGAGTCCACGATGGGTCACGACGACGCCCTTGGGCAGACCCGTCGAGCCCGACGTGTAGATCAGGTACGCCGGATTGTCGCTACGGAGTACTGCGGTCCGATCCGACACCGAGATTCGCTCGTCGGAGACGCGGTCCAGTTCGGTCTGGAATCTTGCGTCGTCGAGGACCGTCCACACACACTCGTCGGGCAGAGAGTCCCGAAATTTGCTGGTGGTCAGGCCGACTCGCGCGCCGGAGTCCGAGATCATGTGCTGCACTCGGTCCGCTGGATACGTGGGGTCGACGGGTAGGAACGCGGCTCCGGTCTTGGCGACGGACCACACCGACAGCACCGATTCGATCGATCGAGTCATCCCGATCGCGACGACCGATTCCGGCCCGATTCCGGACGAGATCAGCACGCGCGCGATCCGGGACGATCGACGATCGAGCTCGGCGTAGGACAGCTCGATGTCTCCTGCTACCAACGCGGTGTGCGACGGGTCCAGTTCGACGGCCGCCGCGAGCAACTGAGGCAGCAGCGGAGACGTGTTCCGTACCCTGCGGGGTCGTGGAGGCCTGGGTCTGCGCGTCGACCGTGCACGGTTGACATCCGAGGGTCGGTCGTCGTTCATACGTCGCGGTCCGTGCGGTAGCCGGTGCAGTCCATGCAGTACACGATGTCCATTTTTGCTGACTGCACGTACACGTTCCGTTTCGCCCCTTCGATCGACGCTCGGCCCTGGGGCCGAAGCTCGGTTACATCCACACCGGTATGCGAACTACAGGTGGTTCGATGCACTCGGCACCGCAGATTGCGTACCCCACCGTTCATCGATTGCCGAGCGGACGACGTTACTGCGCGGTAAGGTCCGCCCGGCCGGGCCGAGACCGCTCCCTAGTGGCGCCCGAAAGCTCGTTCGCCTGCAGTCACCCGAGCCTCTCCGATCGCACGGGCCGAGGTTTCGTTCTCTGTCGGTGCGTCGACGAGAACGACGAACTGGAGGTCCTCGGACTCTTCCTCGGCCAGCTCCTCGACTCGATCCGCGGTGACGAACGCATGCGTGACCCAGTCGTCCAGGACCGCATCGCTCAGCGAGACGTCGGCCGCAGGTACCACCCACGCCGCTCCGACGAGAGCGGACGACAGCAGCGTGGACAGATGCCAGAGCGGTCCCGCAGCGACATCCGCGAGCACCCGTGACTCGAACGTCATCGACAGTCGTGCATCCGCGGCGAGCAACGACGCCACCAACTCACTCTGGGCGATCACGAACGGCTCGGTCGCTCGATCGTCGACCACGACGACAGCCGCGTCGTCGACGGCGAGCAGTCGAGTGCGCGCAGAGTACGCAATCGGTCGACGCGATGCGGACTGCACGGCCTCGGACACTGCGGAATCGTCGAGCGCAACGAGCTGCGCACCGTCACTCTTCTGGGACACTGCCATGTCCGACGCCGAGGTGCCGATCACCCACGTCGCATCCGCGCTCGTGCCGAGTACCGAAGCGGGTGTGTCCGCCTCCGACACCACCACGGCGGCACCCGCGAACACGACCGCAAGCACGGTCACTACCCAGTCCACCGACATCGCGACGTCGACGACCACGCGATCACCGGGCCCGACACCGCGGTCGACCAGGACACGCGCCAGCGCGGACGACCGTCCTTCGATGTCGATGTAGGGCATCTCGTCACCGTTGTCCACGACCGCGGGAGCCTCCGGATCGAGCTCGACCACGGATCCGATCACCTGCGGCAGCGACCGTTCGACGGCGACGGCCGTGGCGTCGTTCGCCCCAGCCGAGGTCGTCTGCGCGTCGGTTCGAGCTCTTTCCTCGTCGGACATGATCTCGATATCACCGACGATCACGAACGGATCCGACGCGACAGCCTTGAGGATGCGCGTCAGCCGGTCTGCGAACGACGCCGCAGTCTGCTCGTCGAACAGGTCGGTGGCGTACAGCAGCGAGCCGAACAGTCCGGCAGGTTCGCCGGCGTCGTCCATCCTGGACTCGACGGTGAACTGCAGGTCGAACTTCGCGCCGAGCTCCCCCGCTTCCAGGCCTTCCACCGAGAGTCCCGGCAGTTCCAACTTCACCCGTTCGAGATTTTGGAACGACAAGGCAACCTGGAAGATCGGGTGGCGTGCCTGAGACCGTGCGGGGACGACGGCGTCGACGATCTCCTCGAACGGCAGGTCGGCGTTGCCGAATGCACCGAGGTCGACCGTCCGCACGTCGTCGACCAGACCGGAGAACGTTCCACCGAAGTCGACGTGGGTGCGCAGCGCGAGGGTGTTGACGAACATGCCCACGAGATCGTCGAGTTCGGCGGCTCCGCGTCCCGCCACCGGGGTTCCGACGACGATGTCGCTGCTGCCGCTGAGACGGCCGAGAAGAACAGCCAGACCAGCGTGCACGATCATGAACAGCGAGGTGCCACGATCGCGCGCGAAGTCGATCAATCCTGCTTGCGCCGCGGGGTCGACATGGAACTGCGTCGAGTGCCCTCGCATCGACTGGGTCGGCGGACGCGGACGGTCGGTCGGTAGATCGACAGCCTCCGGAATTCCCGAGAGGGTCTGCTTCCAGTAGTCGAGCTGTGTCGACGCCGGCGATCCCCCAACGGTCGTGTCGCCGAGCACCTGGCGTTGCCACAGTGCGAAGTCCGCGTACTGCACGGGGAGCGCAGTCCACATCGGTGGGGTGCCCTGCGTCCGGGCCGAGTAGGCCACCATGACATCCCGGGCGAGCGGCGCAATCGAGGCGCCGTCGGCGGAGATGTGATGGACGACGAGGGCAAGCACGTGCTCGGTCGGGCTCAGCTGAACCAACCCCACACGAACCGGTACCGTCGCCGCGACGTCGAATCCTCCGAGAACCAGCTGGGCGACTGCCTCGAACGCCTCTTCTTCACCGTCGACGACTGTGGGACGCAGGTCGAACACGACCTCCTGCGGTGACAGGATCTTCTGCTCCGGACCGTCGGTGTCCGACGGGTAGGTCGTACGCAGCGTTTCGTGGCGAGCGACGACATCGCCGATCGCCGCGGCGAGCGCATCCTGGTTCAGCTCGCCGGTCAAACGCACCGCGAGGGGGATGTTGTACGCGCTCGACTCCGGGTCGATGGTGCTCAGCACCCACATCCGCTGCTGCGCCAGCGACAGCGGCAGCCTCGCCGGACGCTCGGTCGCGACCAGAGGTGCCCGGCTACCCGTGCCGGCCAGACTCTCGACTGCGGCGGCGAAGGATTCGACCGTCGAGAAATCGAACAGTGTTCTGACCGGAATCGACGCATCGAGCGCCGCGCCGACGCGGGACACGACCTGGGTAGCGATGAGCGAGTTGCCGCCGAGGTCGAAGAAGTTGTCGTCGAGACCGACCCGTTCGAGCCCCAGGACCTCGGTGAAGACACTGGCAACCGTGACCTGAGCCTCGGACGTCGGTTCACGGAACTCCGACAGCTGGGGCGCCGGGTCCGGCAGCGCCTTGCGGTCGAGCTTGCCCGCTGAGCCGAGGGGGAACTCGTCGAGCACGACGAACGCCGCGGGCACCATGTACTCGGGCAGCGACTCCGCGACGGTGCGCCGGATCGCGTCCACGTCGACGACTCGACCTGCTGCGGGAACGACGTAGGCGACCAGCCGGTCACCACGGACCAGAACGACCGCCTGTCCAGCCGAATCCGATTGCAGCACAGAGGATTCGATCTCTCCGAGTTCGATGCGCAATCCGCGCAGTTTGACCTGGAAGTCCGACCGTCCGATGTACTCGATCTCGCCGGCGGAGTTCCACCGCACGAGGTCGCCGGTGCGGTAGAGCCGCGCGCCGTCGACGCCGAACGGGTTCGCGACGAATCGGTCCGCGGTGAGATCGGGGCGGGACGAGTATCCGCGCGCCAGTTGCACGCCACCGAGATACAACTCGCCGACCGCGCCGACGCCGACCGCGTTCAGTCGCGCGTCGAGAACGTACACCTGCGTGTTGTGGACCGGTCGACCGATCGGGACGGCGGCGATATCAGCTTCGGAGACCTCGTGGAAGGTGACGTCGACAGCCGCTTCCGTCGGTCCGTACAGGTTCACCAATCGGGTGGACGGAAGAACCTCGGCGAGAGCACGCGCCGTCGACGTCGGCAAGGCTTCACCTGACGAGAACACGATCCGCAGAGACCTGTCCGACGCCGCAGACGGCTCGGCGGCGAACACCCCGAGCATCGACGGAACGAAGTGCGCCACGCTCACGCGTTCCGCGGCGATCAGCTCTGCGACGTACTTCGGATCACGGTGCCCGTCCGGCCGTGCGATCACCAGTCGAGCGCCGATCTGCAACGGCCAGAACAGTTCCCACACGGACACGTCGAACGTCGTCGGCGTCTTCTGCACCACGGTGTCGTCCACCGTCAGCTCGTACTCGTCCTGCATCCACACCAGACGGTTGACGATCGAACGGTGCTCGACGACGACGCCCTTGGGCTTTCCGGTGGAACCGGAGGTGAACAGAACGTACGCGGGATCCCGAGGCGTGAGTGCTCCCGTGCGCTCGGCGTCGGTGAGGGGACGGTCGGGGTGGACGGTCGTGTCCACGTCGTCCAGCACGACCACGTCGTCGCCCGCGAGTTCTCCGCGATCACGCGTCGTCGTCAGGGTCAGCGCGGTGGCCGCAGCGTCGAGGATGTAGGAGATTCGCTCGGTCGGCTGCGACGGATCGACCGGAACGTACGCGGCCCCTGCCTTCAGCACCGCGTAGACGCCGACCATGAGCTCGATCGACCGGCCGACCGCTACTGCCACCGTTCCGCCCGGACCGACGCCGCGCTCGACGAGGTACCGCGCGAGGCGGTTGGCACGCGAGTCGAGTTCTCCGTATGCGACGGCCTCGCCTTCGTAGGTCAACGCCACTGCATTCGGCGAGATCGACACGCGTGACTCGAACATCGAGACCAGCGTCGCCGACGGATCCAGATCGTGATCGGTCGAGTTCAGCTCCACCAGCAATCGGCTTCGCTCCGCGTCGTCGACGAGGTCGATATCACCGACGACGACCGAAGGATCAGCCGCGACCGCACCGAGCACCGTGACGAACTGCGCGGTGAGTAGTTCGATCGTCGACGCGTCGAACAAGTCGGTGGCGTAGACGATTTCGGCCTCACGGACCGGTGCGCCGTCGAGGCCTGCAGTGGGCTCCCCGACAGTTACCTGAAGGTCCATCTTGGCCACCGCGGCGTCGAAGTCGATCGACGATGCCTTCAGACCGGGTAGCGAGAACGAGGTGGATGCGAAGTTCTGGAACGTGAGCAGCACCTGGGTCAACGGGTGTCGTCCACCGACTCGCGGTGGATCGAGAACCTCGACGACACGCTCGAAGGGAACGTCCGCGTGTGCAAAGGCAGACAGGTCCGTTTCGCGGACGACCTTCAACAGGTCGACGAACGTCGAGGTTCCTGCCACCGGCGTTCGAAGCACCAACGTGTTGACGAACATTCCGATCACGTCGTCGAGCTCGGCTTCACCGCGACCGGCGATCGGAGTGCCCACCACCACGTCGGATTCACCGGACACCCGCGACAACAACACGGCCAGCGCACCGTGCACCACCATGAACGGAGTCACGCCGGCACGGGTTGCCACGGAATCGATGGCTGCCACCGTCTTCGCGTCGATGGTGAAGCGGTGGGCGGCACCCCGCCCACTGGCCACGGCGGGACGGGAACGATCGACCGGTAGTGCCGGCTCGTCCGGAGCATCACGCAACCGTTCGAGCCAGTATCGTTCCTGGGCAGCCATGGGTGACGTCGGATCGTCCGAGGACCCCAGTACTTCGCGCTGCCACAACGTGTAGTCCGCGTACTGCACCGGCAGGGGCGACCATCCCGGCTCGTCGCCTGCTCCGCGCGCCACGTAGGCCGTCACCACGTCTCGGATCAACGGCATCATCGAGAAGCCGTCGGCAGCAATGTGATAGGCGACGACGACCAGCACGTACTCGTCATTGCCGAGGTCCAGCAGCCGAATTCGAACCGGCACCGACCGGGTGACGTCGAATCCTTCGGACACGATCGTGGTCACCGCAGAGACCACGTCGGCCTCGGAGACCTGCTCCACCCGGAAGTCCGGTCGAACAGCCGTGGCAGGAAGGACCATCTGGATTCCGGTTCCGGAAGATTCCGGGTACACCGTGCGCAGACTTTCGTGACGAGCGACGACATCGTCGATCGCTGCACGCAACACATCGACGTCGAGTGCACCGCTCAATCGCACCGCCGCCGGGATGTTGTTCACCGCCGACTCGGGCTCCAGACGGTTCAGGAACCACATGCGCTGCTGCGCAGGCGACAGTGGAATGCGGTCCGGTCGCGGGCGGGGGGTCAGAGCGGGGCGGGCGCCGGAGCCCGACTCCACGCGTGCCGCAAGGGATTCGACCGAAGACGCATCGAAGACCATGCGTACCGGAACTCGACTGTCGAGGGCGACTCCGAGTCGGGACACGAGCTGAGTCGCAACGAGCGAGTTGCCGCCCAATTCGAAGAAGTCGTCGTCGAGACCGACCCGTTCGAGACCGAGTACGTCCGCGAAGACGTCTGCGACGATCTCCTCGATCGGTGTGCGAGGTGCTCGGAACTGCGTGGCATGGACCGTCGGGGCGGGAAGCGCCTTCCGGTCCAGCTTGCCGGAGGTGTTCAACGGGAACTCGTCGAGCGTGAGGATCGCACCGGGAATCATGTAGCGAGGCAGCGCCTCGGCAAGCGAATCGCGCAGTTCGTCGATGTCGATGTCGGTGTCCTCGGCGGACGCAGGAACGACGTATCCGACGAGTCGGTCACCGGTGTTCGTCTGCACCACCGCAGCGGCGGACAAGCCCACCCGCGGGTGGGCAGCGAGCGCGGCCTCGATTTCACCCAACTCGATACGTTGCCCACGGAACTTGACCTGGAAATCGGTGCGACCGATGTACTCGAGCGTGCCGTCGGATTGCCACACCACGAGGTCGCCCGTCCGGTACATCCGGCTGCTGGCCGAGGACGAGCGGGACACGAACGGATTGGCCACGAATCGATCGACCGTCAGGTCGACTCGACCGTGGTAGCCACGCGCAAGCTGGACGCCGGCAAGGTAGAGCTCGCCCGGAACTCCGACCGGGACCGGCCGGAGTCGTGAATCGAGCACGTAGACAGCGGAATTCCACTCGGGTCGCCCGATGGTGACAGCCGAGCCGATCGCGGTGTCGGTCACGTCCGCGTACGTGATCGACACGGCCGCCTCGGTGGGGCCGTACAGGTTGTGCACCCGCGCGTCCGAGACTCGCGCGAAGTCACGGACCGCTTCTCCGGGAAGAGCTTCACCGATGACGAAGATCTGCTGCACGGACCGAAGCGCCGCACGTCCTACCGCCGATGCGAACACCGACAGCATCGTGGGAACGAAGTCCGTGACCGTCACGTGTCGCTGCGAGATCAACTCGGCGAGGTAGCGGGGGTCGCGATGACCATCGGGGGTGGCGAGCACCAGTTGTGCTCCCACTCTCAGCGGAAGGAAGAATCCCCAGAGCGAGACGTCGAACGTCGTCGCGGTCTTCTGCAGATACACGTCCGACGCGTCGAGCGAGTACTCGGACTGCATCCATTCCATCTGGTTCACGATCGCGCGGTGACTCACTGCTACGCCCTTGGGACGGCCGGTGGACCCGGACGTGAAGATCACGTATGCGACGGACTCGGCAGACGCACGAGAACGCGGCAGGACCACGTCCTTGCCGCCCCGGAACTCGGCCGGCGCGGAGTCCACGTCGATCACTCGGACGGCCCCGGGAGGTGTGAACAGGTCCCGACCGCGCACGAGGACGCAGACCGGTTGTGCGGCACCGAGTATGTAGTCGATTCGCTCCACCGGGTGATCGGGGTCGATGGGGACGAAGCCTGCGCCCGCACGCAGCACCGCATACATTCCGACGACCAGGTCGATCGATCGGCGCATCGCGATGGCGACCAAAGCGTCGGGCCCCGCGCCTGCGTCCACCAGCACGCGCGCGAGTTCGTACACCCTCGCGGCGAATTCGCCGTACGTCAGAGAGTCGTCCTCGTACACCACCGCGACGGCGTTCGGTGTCTCGCGCGCGGCGTCGGCGAACCGGTCGAGCAGCATCGCATCGTCGACGGTTCGTCCGGTCTCGTTCCATCCGGCAACGAGCAGCTCCGCCTCGTCCGCAGCGACCAGTTCGATATCGCCGACGATCACCGTCGGCTCGTCGGTGATCTGCTCGAGAACGCGGAGGAATCGCCGTTCGAGCGTCTCGACGGACGCCGGATCGAAAAGGTCGGTTGCGTAAGCGAATTCGACGGACCATCCATTGCCGTCGACCGGCTCACTGACCGCGACCTGCAGATCGAACTTGGCGATCCCGGCGTCGAAGTCGACTGCCGACACGGACAGATTCGGCAACTCCAACGAGGATCGGCCGAGATTCTGGAAGAAGAGCGCTACCTGGAAGAGTGGGTGACGCGCTGCGGACCGAGCCGGATCGAGTATCTCCACGAGGCGTTCGAACGGTAAATCGGCGTTGGCGAATGCCGCGAGATCCGTGCGGCGCACCGTGTCGAGCAGGTCCTCGAAGGATGCCGCGGTATCCACGTCCGTTCTCAGGACGAGGGTGTTGACGAACATACCGATCATGTCGTCCAGCGCTGCGTCGCCGCGGCCGGCGATGGGCGCACCGATGGCGATGTCCGACGTTGCCGACAGTCGTGCGAGCAGGACGGACAACGCAGCGTGCACCACCATGAACGGAGTGGCTCGGTGCTCCTGCGCGGTCCGTTCCACGGACGCGCGAAGCTCGCCGGAGACCTCGAATCGGTGGGTTCGACCGCGATTGCTCGCCACGGCCGGACGGCGACGGTCGAACGGCAGATCCAACTGAGCAGGGAGCCCGGCGAGCGCGCTCTGCCAGTAATCCTTCTGCGCGGAGATGATCGAATTCGGATCGTCCTCGGAGCCGAGCACTTCCCGCTGCCAGAGCGTGTAGTCGGCGTACTGGACGGCAAGTGGTTCCCAATCGGTGTCCAGCCCTGCCGCGCGTGCGGTGTAGGCCCGGACGACGTCTCGCGTCAGCGGACCGAGCGAGTACCCGTCCGCGGCGATGTGATGGACGACGAACACCAGAACGTGCTCGGTCGACGACACCTCGAACAGGCTCGCGCGGAACGGCGCTCGCCCGGTGACGTCGAAACCGGCGAGCACGGTCTCCTCGATCGCTGCCGGAAGCTCGTCGGCGTCTATCGGGATGGGGGCGAGGTCGGGGATGACAGCGCGGGTCGGCACGACTTCCTGGCTGCCCACCCCGTCCACCTCTGGGTACACCGTCCGCAGAGATTCGTGGCGGGCCAGTACGTCGGCGACCGCGACGTGCAGTGCATGTCTGTCTAGCAGGCCGGACAACCGGATCGCGACCGGGATGTTGTTGACCGCCGACTCCGTGTCCAGTCGGTTGAGAAACCACATGCGCTGCTGCGCGAGGGACAGTGGCACACGATCGGGCCGCGGACGCGGGACGAGAGGTACCCGTGCCCCACCGCTTGCCTCGCTCTCGATTCGTGTCGCCAGGGCTGCGACGGTCGAGGTTTCGAACATCAGTCGAACCGGAACCGTCGTGTTCAGCGCAGCACCCAGCCGTGACACGACTCGTGTGGCGATCAACGAGTTTCCGCCGAGCGCGAAGAAATCGTCGTCGACTCCTACCCGTTCGGCCCCCAGCACCTCACCGAACACGCTCGCGACGATCTCCTCGACGGGGGTCGACGGCGCGCGGAATTCTGCCGCTTCCACCTGCGGTTCGGGTAGTGCTCCACGATCCAGCTTTCCGGCGGAATTGACCGGGAACTCGTCGAGTTCGACGATCGCGGCCGGCACCATGTACGACGGCAGTTCACGTCGTAGCGTCTCTCGCAGTTCGGCCGCGTCCACACGGTCGCTCGCCGGCGACGCGACGTAGAGCGCTATCCGGTCGTTGCGCACGACGGCAACTGCATCCGCGACGCCGGGAACGGTACGGGCGACAGCGTCGATCTCGCCCAGTTCGATACGCAGTCCTCGCAGCTTCACCTGGAAATCGGTTCGGCCGATGTACTCGAGGTCGCCTCGTTGGTTCCAGCGCACGAGGTCGCCGGTGCGATACATCCTCCCGCCGCCGAACGGATCGGCGAGGAACCGGTCGGCGGTCAGATCGGGTCGACCGTAGTACCCGCGCGCGATCTGCCGTCCGGACAGATACAGCTCACCTGCGACACCTACCGGTACCGGATGAAGACTGCCGTCGAGTACGTACGCAGCCGTGTTCCACACCGGGGTGCCGATGGGTACGGATGCGTCAGCTGGAGCTTCCGCGCCGGAGACCGAACGGGCCGTCGCGTGAACAGTGAATTCCGTTGGGCCGTAGAGGTTGTGCACCGATGCGTCGGTCGCTTTCGACAGTGCGGTCACCGTCGAGGTCGGCAAGGCCTCCCCGGCCAGTTGGATCAGGCGGAGAGCCGAGAGGTCGCGGCCGACCGACTCTCCCAGGAACGCACCGACCATCGACGGCACGAAGGACAGCGCGGTGATTCCCTCCGATTCGACCACATCCACCAGATAGGCCGGATCACGGTGACCGTCCGGAATCGCGACGACGAGTCGCGCCCCGGATGCGAGCGGCACGAACAACTCCCACACCGAGACGTCGAAGGTGAACGGCGTCTTCTGAAGCACCGAGTCCTGACTGCTGATCCCGTATTCGGCCGCGAACCACGCTGTCTGGTTCGCTGCGGCCGAATGCGATACGGCGACGCCCTTCGGCCTGCCGGTCGAACCGGAGGTGAACACGACGTAGGCGACGTTGTCGCCTCGGGGCGCTCGGCGATCGACGTCGGACAGCGGGGCGCCCGACAACTCGGACAGATCCAGTCCGTCGAGGCGAACGGTCTCGGCGACTCCACCGGCCACATCGGCGTCGGACGTCGTCAGTACGACGGAGGCACGCGAGGTCTCGAGAATGTACCGGTTCCGTTCGGCCGGCTGGCTCGGGTCGATCGGTACGTACCCACCGCCGGCCTCGAGTGCCGCGTACACCGCGACCATCATGTCGAGCGAGCGTGGAATCGCAACCGCGACCAATACTTCCGGACCGACGCCCCGTCCGAGCAGGTACCGCGCGAGCCGAGCGACACGGGAGGCGAACTCGGCGTACGTCAGCGATTCGTCACCGAACTGCAGTGCCTGCGCGTGCGGAGACTCCGCTACTGCCCGATGGAACCCGTCCAGCAGGGTGACGTCGGCGACGACGTGGTCGGTCGCATTCCACTCGTGCAGCACCCGAGTCCGCTCGGACTCGTCGACGATGTCCACGGATGCCACCGGCAGATCGGGCGTCGAAACGGCCGAGTCCAGCACGAGGAGGAACCGTCGCGCCATGTCCGCGACCGTTGCTTCGTCGAAGAGATCGGTGGCGTAGGTCAGATCGAGCGACCACCCGTCCCCATGATCGGACACGGTCACCTGCAGGTCCGTCTTCGCGACAGCGGTGTCGAACTCCACGCCCGACACCGTGAGACCGGGGAGCCGAAGATCCGTCGATCCGACGTTCTGGAACACCAGGAGAACCTGGAAGAGCGGATGACGGGCCTGCGACCGAGCCGGGTCCAGAACCTCGACGAGTCGCTCGAACGGTACGTCCGCGTGCGCGAAGGCGTCGAGATCGGTGTCTCGGACGGAATTCAACAACTCGGTGAAGCTCCGGCGGTCCTGAACGTCGGCTCGCAACACCAACGTGTTGACGAACATGCCGACCAACTCGTCGAGTACCTGCTCCCCTCGTCCCGCCACCGGGGTCCCGACCACGATGTCCGACGTGCCCGACAGCTTCGCCAGCAACACCGAGAGTGCGGCGTGCACCACCATGAACGGGGTAGCGCCTCGGCCCGAGGCCAAAGTCTCGACCCTGCGCCGCATCTCGGCGTCGACGAAGGCCGAGTAGTTCGCGCCGCGGCCCGACGCCACGGCCGGTCGACGTCGGTCCGAGGGCAGATCGAGTTGGACCGGACTATCGGCGAGTGCGCCGATCCAGAATCGTTCCTGTTCGGCGATGAGCGAGTTCGGATCGTCGTCCGATCCGAGTACCTCTCGCTGCCACAGCGAATAATCGGCGTACTGCACCTCGAGTGGCGCCCATTCCGGCGCCGCCCCTGCTGTGCGTGCCACGTATGCGGACACGATGTCCCGGGTGAGCGGAACCATCGAAAAACCGTCTGCTGCAATGTGATGCGCGACCACGACGAGTACGTGTTCGCTCGGCTCCAGTTCCAACAGTGTCAACCGGACGGGAACCTCGGACGTCACGTCGAAGCCTGCCGACACCAGCTCGACGACTCGGTCCAGAACGGTCTGCTCACTCACGACGACGGTCTCGAGTTCCGGAGTGCGGTCACCCATGTCCGCGACGACCTGCCGGCCCACACCGTCGGTGTCGGGGTACAGCGTTCGAAGCACCTCGTGGCGTTGGACCACGTCCTCGACTGCCGTGGTCAGCGCATCCTTGTCCAATTCGCCGGACAACCGGATCGCGACGGGGATGTTGTCGACGGCCGACGTCGGGTCCAGTCGATTGAGAAACCACATGCGCTGCTGTGCCATCGACAGGGGGACGACGTCGGGGCGTTCACGCCGAGTCAGGGGCACGGAGGTGGCCGATGTTCCCGACGCCAGTGCACTCTCCACCGACGCGGCGAGTCCCGCAGCCGTCGGAGTGTCGAAGAAACCGCGGACGTCGACCTTGACCTTCGAGTCCGCGTTGACGCGAGCGACCGCGCGCGTCGCGCTCAGGGAGTTGCCGCCCAGAGCGAAGAAATCGTCGTCGACGCCTACTCGGTCGACACCGAGAACGTCCTCGAACACGGCGACGATCGCGCGCTCGACGTCGTTATCGGGGGCGCGGTACTCGGTCGCCAGGTCCGCGGAGCCGGGCACGGGAAGTGCCTTACGATCGAGCTTTCCGCTGGCGTTCAGCGGAAACTCGTCGAGCGCGACGAACACGGCCGGCACCATGTAGTCCGGCAACGTGCCGCGAATTCCGGCCGCCAACTGCTCGGAATCCGCCGTGCCCGTCGAGGTGACGACGTACGCCACCAATCTGTCGTCGACTCCGTTGTCGGACTCGTCGGAGACGACGACCACCACGGCCTGGCGAACCTCGCCCAGCGTGAGCAGCGCTGCCTCGATCTCGCCGAGCTCGATACGCAGACCGCGAAGTTTGACCTGGAAGTCGGTGCGTCCGAGGTAATCCAGCACCCCGTCGTTGTTCCACCGCACGAGGTCGCCGGTGCGGTACATCCGCTCGCCGGACGAGGAGTTCACGTTCGCGACGAAGCGGTCGGCCGTCAGATCCGGGCGGCCCAGGTACCCACGCGCCAATTGCACACCCGACAGATAGAGCTCACCCGGTACCCCGGGCGGCGTCGGGTTCAAGCCTTCGTCGAGTACGTGCAGTTCGGTGCGCGGCACCGCCGATCCGATCGGAACGGACACCGCGTCGGCACTGTCGGTCCGGTGGAAGGTCACGTCGACGGCGGCCTCGGTCGGGCCGTAGAGGTTGTGCAGTTCCGCGTCGAACAGCTCGTGGAACCGGCGAGCGGAGCTGGCCGGAAGTGCCTCGCCGGACGCGAACACCTGCTTCAGTGCCGGCAGGCTGTCTCGCTCGTCCGAACCGTCGAACTGGCCGAGAAAGACCGTCAACATCGAGGGCACGAAGTGAGTCGTGGTCACCCCGTGCGCACGCATCGTGTCGGCGATGTAGGCGGGGTCGCGATGACCGTCCGGCGCCGCGATCACCAACCGTGCCCCTGCCTGCAGCGGCCAGAAGAACTCCCACACCGATACGTCGAACGTGAACGGTGTCTTCTGCAGAACGACGTCGGCGTCGGACAACGGGTACGCTGCCTGTCGCCAATCGAGGTTCGCCACGATTGCTTCGTGCGAGACGGCGACACCTTTGGGTCGTCCCGTGGAGCCGGAGGTGAAGATGACGTAGGCGGTGTTGCTCGGACGTGCCGGGCCGAACGGCCGCTCGGCGTCGGTCAACGGGTCGGACGAGTAGTCGTCGAGCGGCTCGGTGTCTACCGACAGAACCGGGATGCCGTCCGGCAGCGCCACGTGCTCCCCCGACGAGGTGAGCACGAGCAGCGGCTCGGCGATGCCGACGACGTAGGCGATTCTCTCCGCAGGGTGACCCGGATCGATGGGGACGTAGGCTCCGCCCGCCTCGACGATCGCGTACATCGCGACCACAAGGTCCACGGAGCGGGAGATGGACAGGCCGACTCGAACATCGGGGCCGACCCCCAGTTCGACGAGTCGGCGAGCCAGGCGATCGACGCGAGAGGAGAATTCGCCGTACGTCAGGGTCCGGCCGTCGAATTCGAGGGCAACGGAGTCCGGAGTGCGGTCCGCGCGATCGCGGAAACGGGTGGCCAAGGTGACGTGTTCCCCCACACCCGTCTGTAGGGAGTCCGAGCCGAGAACCGAACGCACGTCGCTCACGATTGCGGCGACGACGGACTCCAGACCACCGTCGGCCGACTCGACGGCTCCCGGAGCGAGCGTCGACAGCGCAAGCGGAACGAGGGCGTCGGCGCCGAGAACCCCGCCCATGGCAGCATCCAGATTCGTCAGCTCCAGTTGGACGGCACCGTAGGACACGACATTGCCGCCGATGTCGACGGTCCTGTCGGGCTCGGCCGCGACGACACGGTCGACGAGCCCAGGTAGATCTTCGATCGCCGTCGAGTGCGAACCGGATCCACCAGACACCATCTACTTCTCCTCCTGATCACGACACGCGTCGAATACCCGGTCGATTATCCCTACTCCCACGACAGCAGCCGACGTCCCCCTCTCCCGCCGAGGAATTACTCGGTGGGGACGTCAGCTGTCGTCGTGGGTCAGCTGTCGTCGTGGGTCAGGGGCCGACTACGTCCTCGGCCGCGGAAATCATCGTCGCTACCGCTTCCGCGTACCCCTGAGCACCGAGCGCAGGGAGGATTCCAGGCACCAACTGCGACAGAGCAACGGTGACCAACGCCTCGGGCTTGAGGGTCGTACCCATCGCCTTGGACACCGACGCGAGCTTGTCCGACAACTCCTCGAACGAGATCTCACGCCCCTCGTGCGCCAGAACGGTCGCCGCAGGGCTCACCGACGCAGCCTCCGACACCAGCGACGGAAGGTCGTCCACTGTCCGCGGAGCTCGTTTCGGTGTCAGCGCCGCACGTTCCGACTCCGTCAGGATGTCGATCGATCGAAGCGTCACGGACGGATCCTGGGTGACCGTGTCGAGGATGCGCCGGAACCTGTCCGCGATCTTCTCGACGGTCGATCTCGTGAAGATCGAGGTCGCGTAGTTCAGCAGCGCCCGGACGTCGGTGAGCGCACCGAACTCGTCGAACTGCTCGATCGCAGTCAACTGCAGGTCGAACTTGGCTTGATCCTCGTCTGCCGCCAGGGTCGACACCTCGAGCCCGGGAAGCTCGAACGTGCCGCTGACAGCGTTCTGGAACGTCAGCATCACCTGGAAAAGCGGCGAATACGCACTGGATCGCGTTCTACCCATCTGCTCGACGAGCCGCTCGAACGGCACGTCGGCGTTGCCGAAGGCCGCCAGGTCGCGGTCACGCGTGTCCGCCAACAACTCGGAGAACGTCGACCCTCCCTGCACGGACGAACGCAACACCAAGGTGTTGACGAACATGCCGACCAGATCGTCGAGGGCTTCCTCGCCTCGGCCCGCCGTCGGCGTTCCGACAGCGATGTCGTCGGTGCCGCTGAGCCTGGCCAGCAGCACCGCCAACGCACTGTGGACCACCATGAAGACGGTCGCGTTGTGCTCGCGAGCGGTCTTCTCGATACGCCCCGCGATATCGGCACCGAGCGTGAACTCGTACGCCTCACCGATCGTCGACTGCCGCGCCGGTCGCGGATGATCGGTCGGCAAGGGCAACAAGTCCGGAAGCCCGGCCAACTCACGAGTCCAGAACGCGAGCTGCCCACCGAGTGCACTGTCCGGGTCGTCCTCACTACCGAGCACCTCGCGCTGCCACAGGCTGAAGTCCGCGTACTGCACCGGCAACGGTGCCCACTGCGGAGCATCCCCCGCGGCACGAGAGGTGTACGCGAGCATCACGTCGCGGATGAGCGGGCGCATCGAGAACCCGTCTGCCGTGATGTGATGCGCAACGAGCGCGAACACGTGATCGGTGTCGGACAAGGCGAACAGAGCCGCACGAACCGGCACCTCGCTCGTCACGTCGAAGCCTTCACCGAGGATCGCGCCGACGCGGCCGAAGACGTCGCTCTCAGTGACGGGAATCGGCGTCAGATCCGGCAGAGCGTCCGACACCGAGCCGATCAGCTGGATCGGTCCGTCCTCACTGTCCGGGTACCGCGTCCGGAGCACTTCGTGACGTTCGATCACATCGGCCATGGCGGCTGCGAACGCTGCCGTGTTCAGCGCACCGGTGAACCGCACGGCTGCCGGGATGTTGTACGCAGCCGACGAGGTGTCCACCTGATTGATGGTCCACATCCGTTGCTGCGCAAGCGACAGCGGAACCGCGTCCGGCCGGATGCGCGGAGCGAGCGGAACCCGCGCCCCGCCACCGACGAGTGGCTGAACCCGTGCGGCCAGCGCCTCCACCGACGACGCTTCGAAGATCGTCCGCACCGGAATGCGGGTATCGAGGGCTGCGCCCAGTCTGGACACCACCTGCGTCGCGATCAGGGAGTTTCCGCCCAGTGCGAAGAAGTCGTCGTCCAACCCGACACGAGCGAGACCGAGCACGTCGGACAGCGTTCGTGCGACGACTTCCTCGATGGGATTGGTCGGGGCCCTGAACTCCCCGACGGTCGTCTCCGGCTCCGGCAGTGCTGCGCGATCGAGCTTGCCGTTGGCGTTCAGCGGCAACGCATCCAGCATCACGTACACCGACGGAACCATGTACGACGGGAGGATTCGGGTCAGCTCGATCCGAATCGTCTCGGCATCTGTGCCGTCTTCGCCCCCGGCGAGGTTCGGCACGACGTACGCCACCAGCTGGTCACCGGTGCGTCCGTCGTTGTAGACGGTCACGGCGGTGTCGCGAACGGAATCGAGTCCGCGCAAGGCAGATTCGATTTCACCGAGTTCGATGCGGTATCCGCGAACCTTGACCTGGAAGTCCGCACGCTCGATGTACTCCAGCTCACCCGAGCGCGTCCACCGCACGATGTCGCCCGTTCGGTACATACGTTCCGAGCTCGCATACGGATTTGCGACGAATCGATCGGCTGTCAGATCGACCCGACCGTGGTAGCCACGCGCCAGCTGAGATCCCGCCAGGTAGAGCTCACCGCTGACGCCGACGGGAACGGGCTGCAGACGCGCATCGAGAACGTGAACCCGACTGTTCCACTCCGGTTTTCCGATCGGAACCGTCGTGGTGTCACCGTCGACGACGCGGTGCGAGGTGATCGACACCGCCGCCTCGGTGGGCCCGTACAGGTTGTACAGCTCCGCGGAACTCGCCTTCTTCAGCGCCGACGCGGTCGCCGCGGGCAGTGCTTCACCGATCGCCAGGACTCGCCGCAGCGTCGGTGGCAGTGCACCGTCGGACACCGTGGTCAGCATCGACAACATCGACGGCACCACGTGCAGTGTCGTCACCTCGTGGTCACGGAGCAGACCCAGCAGGTAGTCCGGATCACGGTGACCGTCGGCCGAGGCGATCACCATGGATGCACCGACGGTGAGGGCGGACCAGAACTCCCACACCGAGAGGTCGAACGTCGCAACGGTTTTCAGCAGCACCGAATCCGACGAGTTCATCCCGAATTCCGCGTGTTTCCACACCAACTGGTTGACGATGGCGCCGTGCGAAACCGCGACGCCCTTCGGCTTACCGGTCGACCCGGAGGTGAAGATCACGTACGCCGTGTTGTCGGCGCGAAGCGCGCGGTTGTCACTGCGAAGCGCGCGCGCGTCCGTCGTCCGGACTGCATCCGCGTCCTTCTCGAGATCCGCCAGATCGACGGAGCCGTCGATGACGACGTTATCGCGAGCCGTGGTGATCACGCAGACCGGTGCCGCCACGGACAGGATGTACTCGGTGCGTTCGATCGGCTGATCTGGATCGAGAGGAACGTACGCACCCCCGGCCTTGGCGATCGCGTACATCGCGACCACGAGGTCGGTGGACCGTCGAATGGCAAGTCCCACCAGACTTTCGGGTCCGACGCCGCGCTCGACGAGCGACCGCGCGACGCGCTCGACGCGAGCGTCGAACTCGGCGTAGGTGAGCGAGACACCGTCGAACACGACCGCGGTCGCGTCCGGGCTGCGCCGTACCTGCGCGTCGTACAGATCGACGAGAGTTCGGTCCGCCCCGAGGTCGCGAGCGGTGTCGTTCCACGTCGACACCAGCTCGACGCGTTCGCCGGGCGAGGTGATGTCGATGTCTCCGACCGGAACGTCCGGCCGCGCCACGACCTCCTCCAGGACGCGGACGAAGCGTGCGACGACGGCGTCGACCGTCTCTGGCTCGAAGAGATCGGTCGCGTAGGTCATCAGCGCCTCGAAGCCCGCAGGCGCACCCGAGTCGTCGTACTTGTCCGCCAGGATCAGGTGCAGATCGAACTGCGAGTTACCCGAGTCCGCGTCCACCGCCGACACCGTCAGATCACCGAGCTCGAGGGCCGTCTGCGCCACGTTCTGGAACGAGAAACCGACCTGGAACAGCGGGTGCCGTGCCGTCGACCGCGTGGGGTTGAGGACCTCCACGAGGCGTTCGAACGGAACATCAGCGTTGGCGAACGCCCGTAGATCCGTCTCGCGTGCCTGCGCGAGCAGGTCCACGAAGTCCCGGCCGCCGTCCACGTCGAGTCGGAAGACCAGAGTGTTGACGAACATGCCGACGAGATTGTCCAGCGCCGCTTCTCCGCGTCCTGCGATGGGCGTACCGACGGCGATGTCGTTCATGCCCGACAGGCGCGCGAGGAGTACCGAGAACGCCGCGTGCACGGCCATGAACACGGTCGCATTGTGTGCGCGAGCGAGCTCCTGCAGTGCGGCGTGTGTACCGGCCGGAACCGTGAACTCGACGCGGCCGCCCCGGAAACTCTGGTCTGCAGGACGCGGCTTGTCGATCGGCAGGGTCAGCTGGTCCGGCAGGTCTGCGAGTGCAGTCTTCCAGTAGTCCAACTGTTGCGCGCCGACCGACGTCGGATCGTCTTCTCGGCCGAGAACCTCGCGTTGCCACAGCGCGTAATCGGCGTATTGGACCGGCAGTGGTGTCCACTGCGGTTCGGTGCCCGTCGTCCTCGCCGCGTACGCGGTCATCAGGTCGGTCGTCATCGGAACCATCGACGAACCGTCGGCGGAGATGTGGTGAACCACCATCGCCACGACGTACTCGTCGGCACCGACCCGGAACAGGGTGACGCGTACCGGAACTTCGGTCGTGACGTCGAATCGGGTGGCGGCCAGCGCCATCACCTTCTCGGTCACCGACGCCGGATCGGCATCCTCGATGTGCAACGAGATCCCGGCACGCTCGGACGAGAGCACCCGCTGTACGGCACCACCGTCCGTTTCCGGGTAGACCGTTCGGAGCGTCTCGTGGCGTGCCACGAGGTCACCGATGGCCGCGGAGAACGCGTCCTCGTCGAGGCGGCCCGACAGGCGAAGTGCCATCGGGATGTTGTACGCCGTCGACGCACTGTCGAAGCGGTTGAGGAACCACATGCGCTGCTGCGCCAAGGACAACGGCACGTTCGCCGGCCGTTCGCGGGCGACCAGTTCGGTGCGCCCACCTCCGACGGCGGACTCGACGCGTGCAGCCAGGTCGCCGACCGACGAGGCTTCGAACAACAGCCGCACCGGCACCGACGCATCCAAGGCACTACCGAGCCGAGACACCACCTGCGTTGCGAGCAACGAGTTTCCGCCGAGCGAGAAGAAGTCGTCGTCGACACCGACGCGCGCGACACCGAGCACGTCTGCGAACACTCCCGCGACGATCTCCTCGATCGGTGTCGACGGCGCACGGAACGCCGTGGCCACCGCCGCGGGCTCCGGCAGAGCACGCCGATCGAGCTTGCCGTTGACCGTCAACGGAATCTCGTCCATCTGCACGAACGCGGAGGGAACCATGTACTCCGGAACGGACTGCGCCGTTCCCGCTCGCACCGCGTCCAGGTCGGCAGAACCCACCACGTAGGCAACGAGACGAACCGCACCCGGCGAGTCCTCACGCACCACGACCGCCGCCGCTGTCACGCCGTTCTGAGCCGAGACGGCAGCCTCGATCTCGCCGAGCTCGATGCGGAATCCTCGCACCTTGACCTGATCGTCCGCACGGCCGAGGTACACCAGCTCGCCGCTACCGTCCTCACGCCGCGTCCATCGAGCAACGTCGCCTGTGCGGTAGAGCCGACCCTCGCCGAAGGGATTGGCCACGAACCGCACCGACGACAGGTCGGCGCGTCCGAGGTAGCCACGAGCCAACTGCCCACCGGAGACGTACAGCTCGCCCGCCACTCCCACGGGCACCGGGTTCAACCGAGTGTCGAGCACGTAGACACCCAACCCTGTGATGGGTGCACCGATCACCGACGCCGAGCCGATGGACTCCGCCGTCAACGGGCGGTAGGACACGTGGACCGTCGTCTCGGTGATGCCGTACATGTTCACCAGTCGCGGCCCCGCCGTGCTGCCGTCGCCGTGGCGATCGAACCATCCAGCGAGACGACGAGGCTCGAGAGCCTCACCACCGAAGATCACGTACCGCAGAGACAGCTCACCCGCATCCGCGGCCTGCACCCGGTCGAGTTCGGCAAGTTGGTAGAACGCCGACGGCGTCTGATTCAACACCGTGACACGTTCGGCGGCGAGAAGCTCGCGGAACGCTTCCGGTGACCGGGACGTGAAGTAGTCCACCATCACCAGCGTGCCGCCGAAAGCCAACGGACCCCACAGCTCCCACACCGAGAAGTCGAACGCGTAGGAGTGGAACATCGTCCACACGTCGTCCGGCCCGAAACCGTACGATGCGTCCGTGTTGTCGAGAAGTCGGACGACCGTACGATGCGGAATCAGCACACCCTTGGGACGACCCGTCGAACCCGACGTGTAGATGACGTACGCCAAGTGCTCGGGACGCAACGGAGCGCGTCGATCCGCATCGGACACCCTGTCCGCATCCTCACGGCCGTCGTCGATGCGCCCCTCGCCTTCGAGAAGAGACAAGTCCACGACCGGGAGGGAACCGGCGCGCACCGGTGCCATCGACTCGCCCTCCAGCACGGCCGAATCGGTGAGGACCGCAACCGGACTCGCATCGTCGACCATGAACGCGATCCGCTCGGACGGGTACGACGGGTCGATCGGCAGGTAGCCTGCGCCGGCCTTCAGCACCGCCAACAAGCCCACGATCAACTCGACCGACCGCGGGAGCGCCACCGCAACGAGCGCATCCGGACGTGCTCCGACCTCGATCAGAGCTCGCGCGACACGATCGGCCCGGCCGTCGAGTTCCGCGTACGTCACCGACTCGTCTCCGAAACGGACGGCCACACCACCCGGATGCGCGGACACAGCTGCCTCGAACCGATCGATCAGCGTCGCCTCGCTCACCGACACGTCCGAACCCGACGAACTCCACTGAGTGAGAACACGATCACGCGTCAGCGCATCGACGATCTCGATGTCACCGACCGCCCGAGACGAATCGGTCACGACACCACCGAGAACAGCGAGGAACTGCTCCCCCATCGACACGACCGTCGACTCGTCGAACAGATCGGTCGAGTACGAGACGTAGCAGGTGTAACCGCCGCCGGTCTCCTCCTCGAAGGTGAACTGCAGGTCGAACTTCGCGATCTCCGCATCGAACTGCACCGCCTCCGCGGACAGGTTCGGCAGTTCCAGGGCCGTGCGACCGAGGTTCTGGAATGCGAGCACCACCTGCACGAGCGGATGACGAGCCTGCGACCGCTGCGGGTCCAGGATCTCCACCAAGCGCTCGAAGGGAACGTCGGCGTTGCCGAACGCCTGCAGATCGACTTCACGCGCCTGTGCCAGCACCGCGTCGAACGCAACTGCAGGCGACACCTCGGTGCGCAGTACCAGCGTGTTCACGAACATGCCGATCAAGTCGTCCAAGCGCGCATCACCGCGTCCTGCGACGGGCGTACCGATCGCCACGTCCTCGGACGCGGACAACCGCGCCATCAGCACGGCCAACGCTGCGTGCACGACCATGAACACGGTCGAATCGTGTGCCCGCGCAAGCTCTTCGAGACTGCGGTGCAGAGACGGTGAGACGGAGAACTGTGTGGTTCGCCCGCGGTAACTCGCCACGTCGGGTCGAGCGTGGTCGAACGGTAGGTCGATCTGATCCGGCAACCCGGACAGCTGAGACCTCCAGTAGTCGATCTGCGCCGACACGAGCGACGACGCGTCGTCCTCACTGCCCAGAACGCTGCGTTGCCACAGCGTGTAATCCGCGTACTGCACGTCCATCGGTTGCCACTGCGGTCGATCGCCGGCAGTGCGTGCCGCGTAGGCCGTCATCACGTCGCGCGTCAGAGGGCCCATCGAGAACCCGTCTGCAGCAATGTGATGCACGACGAACACCAGAACGTGCGACTCGGGGCTCACTTCCAGCAACCGAATGCGCACGGGGACGTCTCGAGTGACGTCGAACCCGATCGAGACGATCGACACGACCTCGTTCACCACGTCCGATTCGGACACAGCGTGCGGCGCCAGATCGATGGAGACCTGGGACGGCTCGAGGATCACCTGATGCCCGACACCGTCGACCTCGGGGTAGACCGTCCGCATCGTCTCGTGTCGGCTGAGGACGTCGGTCACCGCGTCGCGCAGCGCCTCGGTGTTCAACTCGCCCGTCAGTCGTATCGCGACGGGGATGTTGTTGACCGCGGAGGCAGAGTCGAAACGGTTGAGGAACCACATCCGCTGCTGAGCGAGCGACAGCGGAATCCGTTCCGGGCGGTCCTGAGCCGCCAGTGCGACACGGCCCTGCGAGCCCGTTCCTTCGGCCCCCACGTGTGCTTCCACTGCACGTGCGAGACCGCCGACCGTGGTGGCGTCGAAGAGAACCCGGATCGGGACCGTCGTATCCAGGGCAGCGCCGAGCCTGGCGACGACCTGCGTCGCCACCAGTGAGTTGCCGCCCAGGGAGAAGAAGTCGTCGTCCAGGCCGACGGACTCCACGCCGAGCACGTCGGAGAACACCGTCGCAACGGCCTGTTCGATCGGAGTCGAGGGCGCACGGAATTCCGCGGCCGAGACCTCCGGATCGGGAAGTGCCCTGCGATCCAGCTTGCCCGAGCTCGTCAGCGGAAGACCGTCCAGCAGCACGACAGCCGACGGAACCATGAACGCAGGCAGTCGAGTCTCGGCTTCCGACGAGATGTCCGCGACTGTCGTGCGTGCCGTCCACGGAACGACCCATGCCACCAAACGATCGTCGCGTACGGCCACCACAGCCTGTGCGACCGCAGGGTCTGCGACGAGGGCGGCCTCGATCTCACCGAGCTCGATTCGTTGTCCGCGCAGCTTGACCTGGAAATCGGAGCGGCCGACGTACTCGAGTTCGCCGGCTGTGTTCCACCGCACGACATCACCCGTGCGGTACAGCCGCCCGAGTCCGAAGGGGTTCGCGACGAATCGGTCCGCGGTCAGATCAGGTCGTGAGCTGTAGCCGCGTGCCAATTGAACGCCACCGAGATACAGCTCTCCCTCGGAGCCGTCGGGAGCGGGCCGAAGAGCGTTGTCGAGCACGTACACCTGCGTGTTCCAGACCGGTCGACCGATCGGGACACCGCGGGTGTCCGCGGCGACGAACTCGTGATACGTCACGTCGACTGCGGCTTCGGTCGGCCCGTAGAGGTTGACCAGCCGCGCCGACGGAAGCAGCGACACGATCTTTGCCGCAGTCGATTCCGGCAATGCCTCACCGGACGCGAACACCCACCGAAGGTCGCGAGCATCGGCTGCACCTGGTTCTGCCGAGAACACACCGAGCATCGACGGCACGAAGTGCGCCACCGAGACCGACTCCCGCGCGAACAGCTGTGCGAGATATGCGGGATCGCGGTGACCGTCCGGCCGCGCAACGACGGTTCTCGCGCCGACACGCATGGGCCAGAACAGTTCCCACACCGACACGTCGAACGTCACCGGTGTCTTCTGTACGACGGTGTCGGCGTCGTGCAGTCCGTACTCGGCCTGCATCCACTCGAGGCGATTGACGATGGCGCGATGAGTGATCGTGACACCCTTGGGCCGACCCGTCGAACCCGAGGTGAACAGCACGTATGCACTGTTGTCCGGCCCGACGGTCCGGTCCGACGGACCGAGCGCAACCGCCGGATACTCCGACAGCGACAGCGTGTCGATGTCCATCACCGGGGGTGAACCTGCACCCAGCTCCACCGCGTCGCGCTCGGTCGAGAGCACGAGCACCGCGTTCGCCACGTCCACGATGTACTCGAGACGATCGACAGGCTGTTCCGGATCGAGAGGAACGTACGCTCCGCCTGCCTCCACGACGGCGTAGATGCCGACCATCAGATCGATCGACCGGCGCATGCCGACTGCCACCGCGATCTCCGGCCCGACACCGTGGCCGGCCAGGTAGCGCGCCAGCCGATGGACGCGGTCGGCGAACTCGCGGTAGCTGATCGTGTCGCCTTCGAACGTCAAGGCAGGTGCGTCGGGAGTCGATTCTGCGCGGGAGAAGAAGGCGTCCAGGAGCAACGCCTCGTCGACGGCATGATCGGTCTGGTTGCGATCGACGACCAGGGCATGACGTTCGTCGTCGCCGAGAAGGTCGAGGTCGCCGACCCTGACGCTCGGATCGACGGCCACGGCGGTGAGAATGCGCTCCATCCGGCCGATCAGTGCTGCCACGTGATCTTCGTCGAACAGGTCCTCGAAGTACTTCAGTGTCAACCGAATTCGGTCGTTCGCGACGATGAGCAACGTCAGCGGGTAGTGCGTGCTGTCGTTCGACTCCACACCGGACACGGCCATGCCGTCGATGTTCGACGCCTGGGCCGCGAGCCCTTCTTCGTCGACGGGGTAGGACTCGAACACGGTCAGTGTGTCGAAGAGGGCACCGACACCGGCTGCGCGCTGGATGTCGGTGAGCCCGAGGTAGTGGTGATCGAGCAGATCGGCTTGCTCGGCCTGGAGCCTCGTGAGCGCCGACTCGACGGACTCGGCTGCGTTGAGGCGAACACGGATCGGGAGTGTGTTGATGAACAGGCCGACCATCGACTCGACGCCGGGAAGTCCTGCAGGCCTGCCGGATACCGTCGCGCCGAAGACGACGTCGTCCCGTCCGGTCGATGCCGACAGCAGGATTCCCCACGCGGCCTGAACCAGCGTGTTCACGGTGACTCCGAGGCGGGCGCCCAAGTGCGTCAGCGACGAGGACAACTCTGCCGACAGGACTGTCTCCACGGCACCCGACCGTGACGTGATCTCACGTCCCACGGCACCGGGAGCGAGAATCGTCGGCTCCGGAGCGTCCTCGAACGCTCGGGCCCACACGCCTTCGGACCGTGCTCGATCCTGACGTGCGATCCAGGACAGGAACGTTCGGTAGGACGACACACGCGGCAGACCGGACGCGTCGCCGTGTGCGGCGTACAGAACCAACAGGTCCCGCATCAGTAACGGCATGGACCATCCGTCGAGCAGGACGTGGTGGTTCGCGAACAGCAGCCGACTGTCGTCCTCGGTGATCTTCACCAGGGTGAAACGCACGAGAGGTGCCGTGGCGGTGTCGAATCGAGCTTCCTGCTCCCCCGCACGCAGCTCCTCGTACGCACGCTCACGATCTCCCGACGGGAGTCCGGACAAGTCGTGCTCGGCCCACGGGAGTTCGACGTCGTCCTGGACCACCTGAACGGTGGAGCCGTCGGCGACCGTCACGAACGCGGTCCGCAGGTTGTCGTACCGGTCGACGAGCGACGCCGCAGCGGTACGAAGACGACCGGCATCGACGTCGCCGGTCAAGCGCAGAACCATCTGCATCGTGTACACGTCGACGGACGACTCCGCGAGCAGTGCGTGGAACAACAAGCCCGATTGCAGCGGCGCGAGCGACCAGATGTCACGCGTCGACGGGTAGCGCTGTTCGACAACGTCGATCTCGCGCTGACCGATACGGACCAGCGGGACATCCGACGGTGTCAGACCGCCTGCGGTACCGTCCGCCACGTGAGCGGCCAGAGCGGTCAGCGCGCCCACCCAGAGATCGGCCAGTTCCCGAACGTCGTCTGCATCGATGGCACCGACGGGGAATGCGAACGTCGCAGCGAGCGCCGAATCGTCCCCGGCTCCGCGGACGATCGCATTGATGTCGACGGTCTTGTTCGCCGCCATGTCGGCGTCACCGCTGATGGTCAGATCGTCGAAATCGGTTGCGGGAAGCCACCCTTCGATTCCTTCCGGAACCTCACCGGTGCTACCACGACCGAGGTAGTTGAAACTGATCTGACCGGTCGACAGCGAGCCGAGCTCGTTCGCGGTGTCCTCGTTGAGGTACCGCAACAGCCCGTATCCCATGCCCTTGTCCGGAATGCCGAGCAATTGTTCCTTGACCAGCTTGACCGCGGCACCGATGGAGGGGCCACCGTCGAGTGCGTCGGCGAGGTCGACTCCGGTGAGGTCGAGACGGACCGGGTACATGCTGGTGAACCATCCGACGGTGCGCGAGAGATCCGCACCTGGAATCAGTTCTTCTTCGCGGCCATGCCCTTCGAGTTGAACCAATGTCGCAGGCGCATCCACTCCGCGACGCGCACGGAACTCTCGTACGGCAAGGGCAAGACCGGCCAACAGCCCGTCCGACACTCCACCGTGGAAGGCATCGGGCACTGCGGTCAGCAGGGCGCGAGTCACGCTCGGCGACAACTCGATCGCACAACGTTCCACCGTCGACGTGACGTCACGGGCAGGGTCGAACGCGCGCGTACCGAGGACCGGATCCGGAGTTCCCGCGACGCTGCGCCACAGATCCATCTCCGAGAGACGACGAGGCGAACGCGCTTCGTCCGCGAGGGCGTGCGCCCAGCGACGCTCCGACGTGCCGACCTCGGGCAGAGCGGGGACTGCACCCGCCGCCGTCTGCGCCCAGGCGGAGACGAAGTCCGGCACGAGGATTCGCCAGGACACGCCGTCGACGACGAGGTGGTGTGCCACGACGACGAGACGGCCGCTCCTCGACGAACCGAAATCGACCCAGACGAAGCGGAGCATGTCGCCTGCGAACGGGTCGAGATGCGACATCGAATCGTCGACGGCCGCTGCGGTACGAGCCAGAACCTCGTCGAGGTCGAGCTCTGCGCCCACTTCGATGCGGTCGACGAGACGATCGATCGACACCGAACCGGGTGCGGAAGTCTCGAGACCCCACCCCTGGGACTCGTTCACCAGGCGCGCCCGGAGTCCGTCGTGGCGGTCCACCACGGCGAGGATGGTCGACACGATTCCCTGACGGTCGATACCGACGGGCAACTCGAGGGTCACCGACTGCACGAAGCGATCGAACGACCCACCCCGATCGGTCATCGACCGAGCGAACGGAAGCAGTGGTGCCCAACCGATTCCGCCACCGTCGAGCTCACCGAGAACGACCTCGTCGACGAGGTTCTCGGCAGCGGCGGCCACCGAAGCGAGACCCGCGACGGTCTTCAGCTCGAAGACGTCGCGTGGGGTGATCACGACACCTCTCGCCCGAGAGCGTGCAACGAGCTGGATCGACACGATACTGTCGCCGCCGAGCGCGAAGAACGAGTCGTCGATGCCGACCGCGTCGAGACCGAGGACGTCCGCGAAGACCTCGCTGAGTACTCGCTCGACATCGGTTTCGGCACCGCGGAACTCGGCCGAGCTCTCGAACGTGTGCTCCGGCAGCGCTCTACGGTCGAGCTTGCCCGACGGTCCCACCGGAAGTTCGTCGAGAACGAGAACCGACACCGGAACCATGTACTCCGGAAGCGTGGTCGCCGCCGACGCGACTACAGCATCGACGTCCACCGACGCGCCTGCAGTGGGCACGACGTAGGCGACCAGCTGATCGCGTACGACCAGTACGACGGCCTGAGCCACCGAATCGGCACGCAGAAGAGCGGACTCGATTTCTCCCAGCTCGATTCGCAGACCACGAAGCTTGACCTGGAAGTCCGAGCGACCGATGTACTCGAGCTCGCCGTTCGACGTCCAGCGAACCAGGTCGCCGGTGCGGTAGAGGCGGCCACCGTGCCTGTCCGCCGGATCGGCGACGAACCTGTCGGCCGTCAGATCGGGACGCGAATGGTAACCGCGAGCGAGCTGCACACCGGCGAGATAGAGCTCCCCCACCATCCCGACCGGCACCGAGCGAAGTCGATCGTCCAGCACGTGAACTCGGGTGTTGTACACCGGACGCCCGATCGGCACCGACGCGACGTCCGCGTCGACGACGTCGTGGTAGGTCACGTCGACGGCCGCTTCGGTGGGGCCGTACAGGTTGACCAACCGAGCGGCCGGCAGAACCGACCCTATCGTCCGCGCAGTGGCCGGCGGCAACGCCTCACCGGACGCGAAGATCCATCGAAGCGCGTCGGCACCGTTCGCTGTGGGCTCCGCGGCGAACACGGCAAGCATCGACGGCACGAAGTGTGCGACCGAAACCCGCTCGCCGCGCATCAACTCCGCCAGATAGACCGGGTCGCGGTGTCCGTCCGGCCTCGCGATCACCAAACGGGCGCCGATCTGCAGCGGCCAGAAGAGTTCCCACACCGACACGTCGAACGTCACCGGTGTCTTCTGCACCACCACGTCATCGGCCCGTAGACCGTACTGGTCCTGCATCCAGACAAGGCGGTTCACGATGGCGGCGTGAGTGATCGTCACGCCCTTCGGCCGACCTGTCGAGCCCGAGGTGAACAGCACGTATGCCGCATTCGACGGACGCAGAACACCGATGCGGTCCGCGTCGACGAGCGGCGCATCCGAGTACTCGTCGAGCCCCAGACGGTCGATCTCGAGCACCACCGCGTCGTCCGCCCGGAACCGTTCTCGCGACGTGGTCAGAACCGTCGCCGCCGCGGAGGTGTTCAGGATGTACTCGACGCGATCGGCAGGCTGATCCGGATCGATCGGCACGTAGCCTGCACCGGTTTCCAGCACGGCGTACACGCCGACCATCAGATCGAGCGAGCGCTTGAAGGCAACCGCGACAAGCGATTCCGCGCCGACACCGCGCTCGACGAGGGCACGGGCGAGTCGATTGACCCGGCGATGGAACTCGGCGTACGTCAGTGATTCGCCATCGAACCTCAGCGCCACGGCGTCGGGTGTCCTCGCCACCTGGGCGTCGAACATCGAGACGAGCGTTGCCGACTCGTCGACATCGTGAGCGGTGTCGTTCGCGGCAGCGATCAGTGCGCGTTCGCTCGGGTCGGACAGGTCGACGTCGCCGATAGCGACCGTTCGATCCGCCGCGAAAGCCTCGAAAATGCGTTCCAACCGGCCCATCATGGTGGCCACGGCCGCGCCGTCCAGAACATCGGTCAGGTACTTCAGCTTCAGATGCACCTGTGAATCCACCGCGATGAGCAGCGTGAGCGGGTAATGGGTCGCGTCCTCCAGCTCGACCCCGGACACCGACATGCCGTCGATGTTCTTCGCCTGTTCGGCGAGACCGGCCTCGTCGACTGGATACGACTCGAACACCGTCAGGGTGTCGAACAACGCTCCCAGATTCACAGCTCGCTGAATCTCGTTGAGCCCCAGGTAATGATGATCGAGCAGATCGGCTTGTTCACCCTGCAGCCGCACCAGTACGGACTCGACCGATTCGTGGCCGTCGAACCGGACACGGACAGGGAGGGTGTTGATGAACAGACCCACCATGGATTCGACGCCTGCCAGACCCGCCGGGCGTCCGGACACCGTGGCGCCGAACAACACGTCGTTGCTTCCCACGGACCGACCGAGGAGCAGACCCCACGCTGCCTGAACCATCGTGTTCAGCGTGACACCGAGTTGCGCTCCGACCGAGTGAAGCGCCGACGACAACGCCGGGCTCAGATCCAGAATCACCTCACCGATATCGGTGGACGCCTCTCCGGCACGCTCGGCCGACGTGAGCATCGTCGGTTCCTCGACACCTGCCAAGGCCTCGATCCACTTGTCGACCGAGACGCGTGCGTCCTGCTCCGCGACCCAGCCGAGGAACGACCGGTAGGAACGCACGCGAGGCAGCAACGACACGTCACCTTCGAGCGCGTACAGAGCCAAGAGATCTCGCATCAACAGCGGCGTCGACCATCCGTCGAGAAGAAGGTGGTGACTCGACACGAGGAACCGTACGTCGGTGGCCGACACGGTCACGAACGTGAACCGCATCAGCGGAGCCGACGTCAGATCGAACGGCTCGATCTTGTCGGCCGCACGGAGCTCGTCGAAGGCCGCCTCGCGCTCCGATTCCGGCAGCGACGTCAGGTCGACGTCCCTCCACGGCACGTCGACTCGATCCAGCACCAACTGAACCGACGTACCGTCCACATTCTGTACGAATGCCGTCCGTAGGTTCTCGTACCGGTCGAGCAGCGCCTGAGCAGCACCGTGAAGACGCTCACGCTCGACGTTTCCGCTCAGCCGTAGCACGACCCGCATCGTGTAGACGTCGACCGACCCAGCCCGTGCGTCGGTCGACTGGGCGATCAACGCATGGAACAGCAGGCCAGACTGCAACGGGGCGAGCGACCAGATGTCCGCCGCCGCAGGGTACGTCGCCTCCCATCGATCGATGTCGGCCTGCGACACGGACACGAGCGGAACGTCCGACGGAGTCAGTCCCCCTGCGTTGTCTCCTGCCACGTGTTCGGTCAGCGCGGTCAGCGCACGATCCCACAGCTCGACCAGTTCGGACACCTGGGTGCGGGTGAGCATCCCTGTCGCGAACGTGAAACTTGCGGTCAGACGGGGTCCGTCGACAGTGTCGACAACGGCAGAGTTGATGTCCACCGCGGCATTGGCCGGCATGTCCGGATCACCCGGTGCACCGACGTCCGCCAACACCGCGGACGGGAGCCAGGCGCCGCCGGTCAGTTCCGCCGAGATGCCCTCGGTGGACACGCGTCCCAGGTAGTTGAAGCTGACCTGCGGAGTGCTCGCGCTGGACTGCAGAACCTTGGCCGTCTCACCGTTCAAGTAGCGGAGCAGACCGTAGCCCATTCCCTTGTCCGGCACAGCGAGGAGCTGTTCCTTCACGGCCTTGACCGCGTCGCCGACCGCTGTGCCACCGGCCAGAGCGTCGTCGACGTCGATCCCGTTCAAATCGAGCCGGACCGGGAACGCACTGGTGAACCATCCGACGGTGCGGGAGAGGTCCGCACCCGGCACGATGTCTTCCTCGCGACCGTGGCCCTCGAGCTTGACCAGGCTCTCGGAGGTCACAGCGCCGGTTCGGGAACGCCATTCGCCGAGAGCCAACGCCAGGGTGGCCAGAAGTCCGTCGTTGACACCACCGTTGAACGCGCTCGGTACTCGGGTGAGCACGGCGTCGGTGACCGCCGCGGACAGTTCGATGTCGACGCGGTCGGTCGACGACAGCGTGTCGACTCGCGCGTCGAACGCGCGAGAACCGATTCGCGGATCGGTACCTGTCAGAACGTCTGTCCACCAACCGATTTCAGCTTCACGCTCGCTGTCGTGAGCGGCGTCGACCAAACCGTGGGCCCACCGACGCATCGACGTACCGACGGCAGGAAGTGTGATCGGCTGCTCGGCCGCTCCCTGCCCCCATGCCACGGCGAGGTCGGGCAGCAGGATTCGCCACGACACGCCGTCGACCACGAAGTGGTGTGCAACCAGGAGGAGGATGCCTGCCCGCGCAGGCCCGTCACCGACGAAGTCGAACCAGACGACTTCCAACATCCGACCACGCTCGGGATCGAGGCGGTCCTTTGCCTCGTCGAGTGCGGACTCGGCACGCGCGCGAACCTCTGCGTCGTCGAGCCCGGAGTCGAGCTCGACGCGAACCAGCAGATCCTCGACGTCGACGGTGCCGTGATCCCGGACGTAGAACGTCCACTCGCCGCCTTCGGCACGCTCGACGACGGACCGAAGCACGTCGTGGTGATCGACGACCGCGCCGATGGTCCTGCTCAGCAGCCCGTGGTCGATGCCGGTGGGCAGCGTAACCGCCACCGACTGCGCGAACCTCGCGAATCCACCCGGACCTTCGAGGATGGATTTCATGATCGGCGTCAGTGCCAGCGGACCCAGTCCGCCGCCGGGCAGCTCTTCCACCACCGGGACGTCCGTGGTCTCGCTCATCACGGTGGCGACCTCGGCAAGCGCGGCAACGGACTTGCGCTCGAACACGTCCCGAGGGGTGAACGAGATACCCCGTGCGCGCGCCCGCGAGACCAGTTGAATCGACACGATGCTGTCGCCGCCGAGAGCGAAGAACGACTCGTCGACGCTCACACGCTCCATGTTCAGCACATCGGCGAAGACTTCGGCGATGATCGTCTCTATTTCTCCGGTCGCACCGCGGAATTCCTGTTCGGCGAACACCGGTTCCGGTAGCGCCGCACGGTCCAGCTTGCCCACCGGGGTCAACGGAACACTGTCGAGGACGATGATCGACGCCGGGACCATGTGCGCAGGAAGAGTTTTCGCCACGAACTCGGTGAGACCCTCGACGTCCACTGTCGCCCCACGCGCCGGGAGCACATAGGCAACCAGACCGGTTGCGCCGCTGGGAAGTTCACGTCCGAGCGTGGCCGCGAAGGACACGCTGTCGTGTTCGGTCAGTGCTGCGTCGACCTCGCCGAGTTCGACACGGAATCCGCGGACCTTGATCTGGAAGTCCGATCGCCCGACGAACTCGATGGTCACGGCGTTCGGGTCGGCGATCACGGCGTCCGATCCGAAGGTCCAACGGACGACGTCGCCGGTGCGGTACATGCGCGCACCGGGAGCACCGTACGGATTGGCGACGAAACGCGACGACGTCAGATCCTCGCGCTCGTGATAGCCCCGGGCGAGAGCGCCGCCCGCGAGATAGAGCTCACCTGCGGCACCGACGGGAACCGGGTGCAGACGCGCGTCGAGAACGAGCGCCGACATTCCGTGGATCGGTCGGCCCACGGTGATGGGCATGCCCGGCCGAAGCTCGGCGAACGTGGAGATGATCGTTGTCTCGGTCGGACCGTACCCGTTGAAGTACGTACGGCCCGGCGCCCACCGAGCGAGGAGATCGGGGGTGGTGACGTCGCCGCCGACGGAGACGACCCGGAGACTGTCGATCCCCGCGGCGTCCACTGTTCCGAGCACGGCGGGGGTGATGATCGTGTGGGTCACCTGCTCGGTCACGAGCAACTCCGCGAGGTCCTCGCCGCCGATGATGGTCGACGGCACGACGACGAGGGTCGCGCCTTCGGAGAACGCGGCCATCCATTCGAGAACCGACGGGTCGAAGCTCGGCGAACAGATGTGCAGGAACTTGGATGTTCGGTCCAGGTGATACAGGTCGGTCGCCGCGTCGAGCACGCCGCCCAGACCACTGTGCGTGACGACGACGCCCTTGGGGAGTCCCGTCGAGCCGGAGGTGTAGATCACGTACGCGGCGTGATCGATGGACAGCGGCGACGTGCGATCCGCGTCGGTGATCGGAGTGTCGGACTGCCGAGAGACCGCCGCTGCGAAATCGGCGCCGTCGGTCACGAGCCACTCGATCGCCGAAGGCAGTTCCTCGACGTGGTCGCTCGACGTCAGGCCGAACAGTGCGCCCGAGTCGCCGACCATGTGCTCGATGCGTCCGGACGGGTAGTTGGGATCGACCGGAAGGTGTGCAGCGCCTGACTTGGCCACCGCCCAGACCGCGGCGACCATGTCGTACGAGCGCGGGAAGGCGAGTGCGACGATGCGATCCGGGCCGGCGCCACGTTCGATCAACGCGCGCGCGACACGCGTGGACGTCTCGTCGAGTTCTCGATAGGTGATGGAGCGGCCGTCCGCGCGCACTGCCACACCGTCGGGATCGATGTCGACACCGCGCTGGAAGATCTCCGGCAGAGTACCGCCGTGCGTCACCTCGTCGCCGTGGACGTGAGTCAGCCACTGGTACTCGTCGTTCTCGAGAATGGTGAGGTCACCGACCGGACGATCGGGTCGCGCGACGACACCTTCGAGAATTCGAACGAACCGGCGAGCGAACACCTCGACCGTCGAGCGGTCGAACAGAGCTGTCGCATAGGTGAATTCGGCGGAGATACCGGTCTGCGCACCCGATTGATCGGTGTGCTCGGACAACAACAACGACAGATCGAACTTGGCGACGTCGATGTCGAAATCGACCGCGCTGACCTTGAGCCCCGGCAGTTCGAAGCTGGTCTGCGGCAGATTCTGGAACGACAACGCGACCTGGAACAGCGGGTGGCGTACTGTGGAGCGTTCCGGATTCAGGATCTCCACGAGTCGCTCGAACGGCACGTCGGCATTTCCGAATGCCTTGAGGTCGCCCTCGCGAGTCGCCTCGAGGAGGTTCTCGAACGAACGACTCGGTTCCACGTCGGAGCGCAGAACGAGCGTGTTGACGAACATGCCGATCACGTCGTCGAGTTCCGCTTCACCACGCCCGGCGATCGGCGTGCCGATTGCGATGTCCGACGTTCCGGACAAGCGGGCCAACAGAACTGCAAGCGCCGAGTGAACGACCATGAACAGTGTCGTGCCGGTACGGCGAGCCAGTTCGACGAGGTCTCGGTGCAATTCCGGTTCGATACGGAAACTGCTGGTGCCACCGACGAAGGACTGTACGCCGGGACGCGGACGATCGAACGGCAGAACGAGTTCCTCGGGCAGACCCGCGAGCGTCGACTTCCAGAAATCCGCCTGCGTCGAGATCAACGACCGAGGGTCGGATTCGTCTCCGAGTGCTTCACGCTGCCACAGAGTGAAGTCCGCGTACTGGACCGCGAGCGGAGCCCACCCAGGCTCCTCGCCCACCGTTCTGGCGGCGTAGGCGATCATCACGTCGCGCGTCAACGGGCCCATCGACCAACCGTCGGCGCTGATGTGGTGCGCGACGAACACGAGCACGTGCTCGGTGTCGGTCACAGCGAACAGCTCGGCGTGGAGCGGTACTTCCCGCGTCACGTCGAACCCTGTCGAGACCACCGACGCGATTCGTCCCGGAAGGTCGTCCTCGGCAACGGTGACCGGCACCAACACGGGAACAGCCGACGACGTCGGCAGAATGACCTGTGAGGCGACTCCGTCGGTCTCCGGATAGACCGTGCGCAGCGCTTCGTGACGCTCGAGCACGTCGGCGATGGCGGCCTGGAGCGCCGACACGTCGAGGCTTCCCGAGAGCCGGATTGCCACCGGGAGGTTGTTCACAGCGGACTCGGTGTCGAAGCGGTTGAGGAACCACATTCGCTGCTGCGCGAGCGACAGCGGAATGTGATCCGGACGTGGGCCTGCGACGAGTGCGACGCGACCACCACCGACGTGCGATTCCGCACGGGCAGCGAGACTTTCGACGGTCGAGGCCTCGAACAGCGTCCGTACGGGCACGCGGGCTCCGAGAGCAGCACCGACTCTCGACACGACCTGCGTCGCGACGAGCGAGTTTCCGCCCAACTCGAAGAAGTCGTCGTCGAGACCCACGCGCGGCACACCGAGGACCTCGGCGAACACACCGGCCACGATTTCCTCGACCGGTGTGCGGGGCGCACGGAACACTCGCGCTTCGAACACCGGATCGGGCAGAGCCCGGCGATCGAGCTTGCCGGACGCGTTCAACGGGAGAGCATCGAGCACGACGAAGGTGGACGGCACCATGTAGGTCGGCAGCACCGTGGAGACGGCGGATTGCAATGCCCCGGTGTCCACCGTTGCACCCGGGACGGGAACGACGTAAGCGACGAGCTGATCGGAACGAACCAGAACGACCGTCTGAGCCACCAACTCGTGTCCGAGCAACGCGGATTCGATCTCGCCGAGCTCGATGCGAAGACCGCGCAGCTTGACCTGGAAGTCCGTGCGTCCGAGGTAGTCGAGTTCCCCGGCAGCAGACCATCGAACGAGGTCGCCGGTGCGGTACATCCGAGTGCCGTCGCCGAAAGTCGAGGCAACGAAGCGATCTGCCGACAGGTCGGGACGACCGAAGTAACCGCGTGCAACCTGTGCGCCCGTCAGATAGAGCTCTCCCGCGACGCCGATCGGAACCGGACGCAACCGAGAATCGAGCACGAGCACCCGTGCGTTCCAGACCGGCGACCCCATGGGCGCCGAGGCGCCGGGGACGGACACGCCCGGAGTCCCTGCCACGGCACGCGCGGTCGCGTGAACCGCGAACTCGGTCGGACCGTACAGATTGTGGATCCGTGCGGAAGGAAGCGCCGACGCAGCGGATCGGACCACCGATGTCGGAAGAGCCTCACCTGCAACCAGAACCGTCCGCAGTGAAGGACATCCGTCGGGACCGACGGCCGAGACGAATGCGGACAGGACGGACGGCACGAACGACGTCGCGGTGACGCCCTCCGACTCGATGACGGACACCAGATACGCCGGGTCGCGATGACCGTCCGGCTCGGCGACGATCAGACGGCCACCGGCAGCGAGCGATCCGAACAGTTCCCACACCGACACGTCGAACGTGAACGGAGTTTTCTGCAGAACAACGTCTTCGGTGCTCAGACCGTACTCGGCAACCAGCCACGAGATCTGGTTCACCACGGCGGAGTGCGAGACAGCGACGCCCTTGGGCTTACCCGTGGATCCGGACGTGAAGATCACGTAGGCGACGTTGTCCGCGCGGAGCGGCGCGAGGCGATCCGCATCGGTGATCGTCGCCGCCGAGTGAGTGCTCGTGTCGAGCGAGTCGACCACGACGATCGGTACGTCGACTCGGATGTCCAGGTCGTCGTGTGAGGTCGTCAACACGGCGATCGGCGATGCGACCTCGAGAATGTACCCGTTGCGCTCGGCCGGCTGGTCCGGGTCGACCGGGACGTAGCCCGCTCCCGATCGCAGTACTGCATAGAGAGCGACGATCATCGACAACGATCGACGCATCGCAACGGCGACCGACTCGTCCGGTCGCGCGCCACGGGCGACGAGTTCGCGTGCGAGGCGATTGACACGTGCGTCGAGGTCTGCGTAGGTGACGCCCTGCCCGTCGAACACGACGGCAACCGAATCGGGGCGTGCGGCCACCTGCGCGTCGAAGGCATCGAGAAGTGTTGCGTCGACGCCGAGTTCGTGCTCGGTGTTGTTCCAGGATTTCAGAATCAACCCACGCTCGACGGCGTCGTACAACTCTATGTCACCAACGGGAACGGAACTGTCTGAGATGACGGCGCCGAGCACGTGCAGGAAGCGGTCTGCGAACGCCTGAATCGTCGATTCGTCGAACAGATCTGTCGCGTAGGTGAATTCGGCCGCGAGACCGTCCGCGTCGCCATCCGATGTCAGTCGCTCGGTGAGGGTCAGCTGCAGATCGAACTTCGCGACGGCGACATCCAGATCGAGGCTGTCGATGCTCAGAGCGGGGAGGTCGAGATGAGTCGGCCCGAGGTTCTCGAACGACAGCATCACCTGGAACAGAGGGTGCCGTGCCGTCGACCTCGACGGGTTCAACACCTCGACGAGGCGCTCGAACGGAATGTCCGAGTGCGCGAATGCCCCGAGCGCAGCTTCGCGTGCGTGAGCCAGCAGGTCGTTGAAGCTCTCGTGGCCGTCGACGTCGGTCCGCAACACGAGGGTGTTGACGAACATGCCCACGACGTCGTCGAGAGCCTGCTCGCCGCGCCCCGCCACCGGAGTTCCGACGACTATGTCCTCGGTTCCCGACAGGCGTGCCAGGAGCACCGCCAGCGCTGCGTGGACCACCATGAACAGCGACGCATTGCGCTCTCTACCGAGATCGAGAAGCCCCGCATGGATTCGCGGCTCGATCTCGAATTCCACCGTCCCACCGCCGAACGACTGACGCGCGGGGCGCGGACGATCCGTCGGGAGGTCCAGTTGATCAGGGAGCCCGTCGAGCGTCGACTTCCAATACGCGACCTGCTGGGAGATCAGCGAGGACGCGTCGTCCTCCGATCCGAGGACCGCGCGCTGCCACAGGGTGTAATCGGCATACTGGACCGGAAGCGGAACCCATGCCGGCGACTCCCATTCCGTCCGTGCGGCGTACGCGATCATCACGTCGCGCGCGAGCGGACCGAGCGACCAACCGTCGGCCGAGATGTGGTGGACGACGATCGTCAGAACGTGCTCGGTCGGGGTGATCTCGAACAGCTGCGCGCGCACCGGAACGTCCGCGGTGACGTCGAAACCCGTGGCGGCCAAGTGCGCGATGGATCGTTGTAGATCAGTCGCAGTGGTCGATACCGGCATCAGGTTGGGAACGATCTGTGCCGCGTCCTGAACAACCTGATGCGGACCGTCCGCCGAGTTGGGGAACACCGTCCGCAGCGATTCGTGGCGGTCGATCACGTCCATGATCGCGACCTGCAACGCCGGCACGTCGAGAGCTCCGGACAGACGGAGCGCGATGGGCAGGTTGTAGGTGGCCGACTCGGTGTCGAAACGGTTGAGGAACCACATACGCTGCTGCGCCAGCGACAGCGGAATACGTTCCGGCCGAACACCTCTGGAGAGCTCGATGCGAGCGCCTCGTCCAGCTTCCTGCTCGACCCTGATCGCCAGCTGGGCTACCGTCGGTGACTCGAAGATCGCCCTGACCGGCACCTGCGCGTCGAGCGCAGCACCCAGCCTGGCGACGACCTGAGTCGCGACCAGCGAGTTTCCACCGAGTTCGAAGAAGTCGTCGTCGAGGCCGACGACGGGTGCCCCGAGGACGTCGCTGAACACCGTTGCCACGGTCTCTTCGATCGGTGTCGTGGGGGCGCGGAACTTTCGAAAACTGATTCCCAACTCCGGCTCGGGGAGTGCCCGGCGGTCGAGCTTTCCGATCGGTGTCAACGGGACCTCGTCGAGCACGACGATCGCCGACGGCACCATGTAGTTCGGCAGCAGCCGCGACACGTATCTCGCCAACTCGTCACTGTCGATGCCGGACGAACCGTGCACGTAGGACACCAGTGCCGTCTGCCCCGACGCGGTTTCCCGGCCCAGGGTGGCAGCGAACGTCACCGCGGGGAAACTCTCGAGCGCCGCGTCGATCTCGCCCAGTTCGATGCGGAACCCTCGGACCTTGACCTGGAAATCGGATCGTCCGACGTACTCGATGTCGAAGTCGTTGGTCCACCGCACGACGTCGCCAGTCCGGTACATACGCGTACCCGACCCACCGAAGGGATCGGCGACGAATCGTTCCGAGGACAGTCCCGGACGACGGTAGTACCCACGCGCCACGGCTTCGCCCGATAGATAGAGCTCACCTGCGACACCCACGGGGACGGGGTTCAACCGGGTGTCGAGGATCAGTGCCCCGACTCCGGGTACGGGGCCACCGACGGTGATTCGCTCACCGACGAAGAGCTCACCGCGCGTCGAGACGATGGTCGTCTCGGTAGGACCATAGGCATTGAAGTACCGGCGTCCCCTGGCCCAGCGGCCGACCAGATCTGCAGCCGACGCCTCGCCGCCGACGGACAGCAGTTCGAGATCGTCGAGGCCGGCGGAATCCATCGAGCCGAGTACGGCAGGTGTGATGACGGCGTGCGTGACGGACTCGTGGGCGAAGAGCGTGTGGAGCTCGGGGCCGCCGATGATCGTCGGCGGCACCACGACCAGTGTCGCACCGGCGGAAGCAGCAAGTGCCCATTCCAGGACAGACGGGTCGAAAGACGGTGAGATCACGTGCAGGAAGCGCGATTCAGGCGTGACACGGTACAGCTCACGCGAGGAATCGATCAGTCCGGACAGGCCACGATGAGTGACACTCACACCCTTGGGCAGGCCTGTCGAACCGGAGGTGTAGATGACGTAGGCGACGGAGTCGAGAGTCACCGAGGACAGGCGGTCCGCGTCGGAAAGCGCTGCGCCCGAACGGCCTTCGACGGACGACTCGAACTCCTGCGCGTCGATCGGCCACCATTCGCACGTAGCGGGCAGGGCGTCGACTCGCGCCGAGGTGGTGATGCCGACAACCGCACCCGAGTCCGACAACATGTGGCGCACCCGATCCACGGGGTACTCGGGGTCCACCGGCACCCATGCTGCGCCGGTTTTCGCGACTGCCCAGATGGACAGAACCATCTCGAGCGATCGCGGAAACGCAAGAGCGACCACGGTTTCCGGGCCGATTCCACGCTCGATCAAGTACCGCGCGTAGCGGTTGGTGAGTACGTCGAGCTCGCTGTAGGTCAGATCCGCTCCGGATGCGCGTACAGCCGCGCCGTCGGGGTTGGCCGCAACACCGGCGTCGAGGAACTCGTGCAACAGTCGCTGCGAGTCGACGGTGCCACCGTGCACCGACGTCAGCGTCGAGGCTTCGTCGGCCGCGAGAATGTCGATCGCACCCACCGGAATCGACGGATCGGCCACGATGGCGTCCAGGATCCGCACGAACCGTTTCGAGAAACTCTCGATCGTGGCCTCGTCGAACAGATCTGTGGCGTACTCGAAGACTGCTTCGATCCGGCCAGGGCGTCCGTTCTCGTCCTGATGCTCGGTCAACCACAACTGCAGGTCGAACTTCGCAATGGGAACGTCGAGTTCCTCCGCGGCCACCTCGAGGCCCGCGAAGCTGAGCTCACGCTGGCGGGCGGACTCGAGTGACAGAGCGACCTGGAACAGCGGGTGTCGTGCGGTCGAACGCGCCGGATTGAGTACTTCGACGAGCCGTTCGAACGGGATGTCGGCGTGCGCGAACGCCGACAAGTTGGTGTTCCTGACCTGATCCAGCAGGACGTCGAACGACGAGTGCGGGTCGACCCGCGCGCGGAGCACGAGGGTGTTGACGAACATGCCGATGATGTCGTCGAGCTTCTGGTCTGCTCGACCGGCAATCGGCGCGCCGATGGAGATGTCCGTCGTTCCGCTCAAGCGCGACAGCAGAACTGCGTACGCAGCCTGAACCACCATGAACAGCGACGCCTGATGCGAGCGAGCCACGGAGCTCAAACCACGATGCACATCCGGTTCGATCACGAAGCGGCTCTTGGCGCCCCCGTTGGTCGCAACGGCCGGGCGAGGTCGGTCCGAAGGGAGGTCGAGCTGATCGGGGAGTTCGTCGAGTGTGCGCAACCAGAACGCGATCTGCCGTGCCGACAGCGAGTTCTCGTCGGATTCGGCGCCCAGGACCCGGCGCTGCCAGAGTGCATAGTCGGCGTACTGGACTTGAAGCGGCGTCCAGCTCGGCGACCGCCCGTCGGTACGCGCTTCGTAGGCGACCATGATGTCACGTGCGAGGGGCCCGAACGACGAACCGTCGGCCGCGATGTGGTGCAGCACCATCGCCAACACGTAGTCGGTGTCGGACAGCTTGAACAGCTCGATTCGGAACGGAGCCTGAACGGAGACGTCGAATCCACCCCGCGCGAGATCGATCAGACTGTCCACGAGCTGGGCCTCGTCGACGTCCGTCACGTTCAATCCGTCGAACACGTCCTGTGCCCGCAGAACGACCTGTTGTGGAGCGTCGTCGATCTGAGGGTAGACCGTACGCAACGTCTCGTGGCGCTCGACGACGTCTTCGAATGCGCGCTCCACGGCCGATCTGTCGACGTCGCCGCGAAGTCGCACCATGAACGGAAGGTTGTACGCAGCGGTATCCGGATCGAACCTGTTCAGGAACCACATGCGCTGCTGAGCCAATGACAGCGGCACCACATCCGGCCTGGGCCCTGCCACGAGCTCGGGCCCCACCGAGCCCTGCGCGAGAGCGCTCGTCGCACGCGCTGCCAGAGCACCGACCGAGGGCGCCTCGAACAGTTCACGTACGCCCAGGCGCACACCGAGTGCAGCCCCGACGCGGGTCACGAGTTGCGTTGCAACCAAGGAGTTTCCGCCGAGCTCGAAGAAGTCCTCGTCGAGTCCGACACGGGTCGCGCCGAGTACGTCCTCGAACACGCTCGCGACGACCTGCTCCGCGTGGGTCTGGGGCGCGCGGTATTCACGCGCACTGCTGAAGACGGGCTCCGGCAATGCCTTTCGGTCGAGCTTGCCGCTCGTGTTCAGCGGGAACGCATCCAACACCATGACGGATGCAGGCACCATGTACGACGGTAGCGACCGGCCCGCTCGCTCCACCACGGCCGCGACGTCGATCGACTCGCGGGATGATGGAACGACGTACGCGACGATCTGTTCACCAGTAGCCGTCTCCACCACGAGAACCACGGTCTGCGAGATCGTCTCGTCGGCCAGTAGCACCGTCTCGATCTCACCGAGTTCGATTCTCTGGCCGCGGAACTTGACCTGGAAATCGGTTCGTCCGATGTAGTCCAGATTGCCGTCGGCGCGCCACTTCACGAGGTCGCCCGTGCGATACATGCGGTCCCCGCCCGCACCGAAGGGGCTCGCGACGAAGCGATCCGAACTCAGGTCGGGGCGACCGACGTAACCACGTGCGAGTTGGACGCCCGCGAGGTAGAGCTCGCCGGCTTCTCCGATCGGCGACGGCCTGAGCCTGCCGTCGAGCACGAACGCACGGGTGTTCCATTCCGGGACACCGATCGGGACGGTTCTGACGTCCTGAATCCCGCTCTCGTAGTAGGTAACCGACACCGCGGCCTCGGTCGGGCCGTACAGATTGTGCAGACCCGCCCCGCACAGTTCGCGGAATGCTGCCGCGGTCTCGGCAGGGAGCGCTTCGCCGATGACGAAGACGTGGCGGAGCGAATCACAGGTTCCGACAGGGGCATTGGCGACGAACACTGTCAGCATCGACGGCACGAAGTCCGTGACCGTCACGCCGTGTTCGGCAATCCTGTCCGCGACGTAGATCGAGTCTCGATGCCCGTCAGGGGTCGCCAGCACCATCGTTGCACCCACCTGCAGCGGCAGGAAGAAGCCCCACAAGGACACGTCGAACGTCGTCGCCGTTTTCTGCAGGTAGACATCGGAGGCGTCGAGGCCGTATTCCGCGCGCATCCACTGCAACTGGTTGTCGATTGCCGCGTGCGACACGGCAACACCCTTGGGGCGCCCCGTCGAACCGGACGTGTAGATGACGTAGGCCGTGTTGTCCAGGCGCAACGGAGCGACGCGATCTCGGTCCTCGACGCGCGTGCAGTCCATCGAGTCGACATCGAGGAGGTCGATCTCCACCGCCTCGACACCGTCGGGCAGGTCGACCTCGTCGCGGGCCACGGTGAGGACGCACAGCGGATCGGCGGACTCCAGGATGTACCTGGTGCGCTCGGCGGGATGGTCGGGATCGATGGGAACCCATCCGCCGCCGGCCTCGACGATGGCGTACATCCCGACGATCAGATCGAGTGACCGCCTGATCGACAGACCCACCAGCGCTTCCGGCCCGACCCCCTTGCTCACGAGAAGTCGCGCGAGACCGCTGACGCGGGAGGCCAGTTCACCGTAGCTGAGCGTTGTTCCCTCGTAGACCAAGGCCGTTGCGGAAGGATCGAGGTCCACGCGTGCGTGGAAATCCGACAGCAACGTCCGCTGGGAAACCTCGTGGTCGGTCTCGTTGAAACCACCGACGACAAGCTCCTGCTCGGTCGTGGTGAGCAACTCCAGATCCCACACACGGTCGGTGGGTGCCGCGGCGACGAATCGATCGAGGAATTCCACGAAACGAGCGTGGTTACGTTCGGATTCCGTTGCCGAGTACACGTTGGGGTTCGACTCGAAGTCGATGTGGGTCTGCTTTCCACCCACGCTCTGATACAGGTTCAGACCGAAATCCTCGATGAGACCCGTCGACAGAACGTTCAGTGTCCCGACCATGGACCCGAGACGTACCTCGCTGAAGAACAGCATGATGTTGACCCAAGGGCCGAAGAAGGACGCCTGCCCGGTGGTGCTGCCCGCATCGCGTCGGATGTCCTCGTGGCGGTAACGCTGATGCCTGAGCGCACCGGACACCTCGGTGGTGACCTTGGACAGCAGCTCCTCGATGGACATGTCCGTCGTCACCGTCAGACGCAACGGCACCACGTTGGACACCATGCCACCGGACCTACGCAGGACTGCCGTCGTGCGAGCGGTCACCGGCAAACTGAGGACGACATCCTGCGTGCCGGTCATCTGAGCCAGGTAGCTCGCGAACGCAGCGATGACCACCGTCGCAGTCGTGGTGTCGGCAGACTCGACCAGTGCAGCGAGGTCCGCGGTCGTCCCCGCGGACAACGATCGACTGTCGATCTGACTGACAGGTGCGGGGGCGGCAGTACGGCCACCGAGGCTCGTGGGGGCCTCGATACCCGCGACCCGATCGGCCCAGTACGTCTTGTCGTTCTCGAACCGGCTCGACTCACGGTACGCAACCTCGGCCTCGTACACCTTGCTGAGATCGGAGGCCTTGCTCGGCGGTGGCTCGTGCCCCTCCACGGATGCCGTGTACAGCTCGGCAGCACGATTCATGAACGTGACCGCGCCGAAGCCGTCGAGCACGACGTGGTGGACTCGGTTGAACCAGAAGTACCTGTCGTCCTCGAGGTGCAGAACGGTTGCCGCGATCAGTCGATCCCGGAGAATGTCGATGGGCGCGCTGTAATCTGCGCGCATCCAGTCCTGAGCTGCACTGACCGGGTCCGGTTCACCCCGCAGATCGATGTAGCCGAGTGGATCCTCGAGGGTGGAGTCGACGAACTGGCGTGGCTCGGAATCGACCTCCACGATGCGGACGAAACCGGACTGCAGCTCCAACGCCGCGCGAGACTGCGCTGTGCGCAGTGCATCCAGATCGAGATCCCCGCGCAGCTCGACGTACTGAGCGATGTTGGCGGGCACCGACGGATCCACGTGCTGGGCGAACCACATGCCCAGCTGTGCGGGAGAAAGCGGGAAAGACGAGTCCGGCACTTCCTGATGCGCCTGTGCTCCTCCGACTGATTCGTCCCAACCTAGCGGGTCCAATCGAATCCTCTCTTTCCCACAATCACACGCCTTCGGTCCGCGTCGACAGCTCCGACACTTCCGAACACCGAACTCACAAATCTAATTGGTATCTGCAACGAGAACTAATCGACGCCCCAACAGTCGCCGATGTTACTCATGGGTACATCTGCGCACATGGGATCAGCCGTTACACGGCCATCTGACTCGGTCCCATCACGTGGGATATCGATTCGGACAGCGCTCCGTGGGACCCGAAACGACGAGGACCGGATCTACGTCTGCCGGCGACGTTTGCGCCTGTGCACATCACTTGTCCAATCTACAGGGCATCGCGGAGAGCGGACCGAGCCCGGCACACCAACGAATCCCCTCCACTCGCGGTCCACTCACGCAGTCGCGTTCATGGACGCGATCACTTTCGTCGGCTTGATCCTCACGACCAGCTCTCCGGGCACGCCGTTGCGTCGACCGAATTCCTCGGCACGGTCCGAGCCCATGTACCGACCACCGATGGCCGTGGCTGTCCTGAGCAGGTCGTCGGGATCCTCCGATGTCTCCGCCACACCCTGGACCTGTACGAACCCGTACGGCGGCTCCTCCAGGTCGACCGACAACACCAGCCGCGGATCCCTGGCGATCGCCTTACCCTTCGCCGTGTCCGCGCCCGTGTTGAACACGACGGCGTCGTCCTCGAGCACGAACCACACCGGCGCCACCAACGGCCGACCGTCCGACGCCACGAAGCCGAGCTTTCCGGTTCGTGTCCCCGTCAGCAGAAAATTCCTGACCTGGAGATCCGCAAGAGATGCCATGTTGGCAACGCTACCGCCGCACTCCGACACGCCTCATTCCGCAGGCTCCACTCGCGCTCTGTTGGCTCATTCCGCAGGCTCCACTCGCGCCTCCCGGCTCATTCCGCAGGCTCCACTCGCGCCTCCCGGCTCATTCCGCAGGCTCCACTCGCGCCCCCACGATTCGCCGCGCGATGGCGAGGTAGGTCTCGACCAGTTCCGACGGCGCCAGGGGCCCGTCCGGCCGGTACCAGCCGGCGACTCCGATGCACATCGTCGTGACTGCTCGCGAGGCGTCCTCGGCGTGATCGAGGCCGAAGTCTCCGGATGCGATCCCGTCGGCGACGATGGCGTCGACCATGCGCTGCTGCTCGTCGCGCCTACCGACGTAGTCGATGCGGTTCACCTCGTCGAGGCTTCGGATCTCCGTCGACCCGAGGAATGCCTGCTCACGCCGGTGCATGTGGAACAGCAGCAACGACTCGACCACGGCGTCGAATCGTTTTCGTGGCGACGGCCCGGCCTCGGTCTCTGCTGATCTCGATCTCTCCAGCAGCTCGTCCATCGCTGCTGTCATCAGTCCGACGAGCAGGGCCTGCTTGGACGGGTAGTGGTGGTACAGGCCAGGGACGGACAACCCTGCTCGTCCGGCGATTTCTCGTACGGAGGTGCCGTGATATCCCTGGTCGACGAAAGCCGACAGAGCTGCGGCCAACGGCGCGGGCAGCGTCGACGCCTCGTATCGGCGCCAGGAACCGGTGTCGTTCATGCGAAGGCACTGTCGAACGTCAGCCTGCCGCCGAGCACGGTGGCGAGAATGGGGACGGCACGGAGATCGCGGTTGCCGAGCTGTGCAGGATGCTCGGCGAGCAGCACCAGGTCCGCCTTCGACCCGAGTTCGACGGAGTGTCGCCCCCCGGACGCCGCGGCGAGCGCGACGCCCAGCGGCAGTGCTTCCGACGGTTGCCACGGTGGTCGCTCGTCGTCGGTGCGCCAGACAGCGTCGGCGACCGCGTCGAGCGGGCTGGGAGGACTGACGGGGGCGTCGGACCCGAACAGCAGCCGCGCTCCCGCCCGGTGCAGGGACAGGTAGGGGTACGCGATCGAGCTCCGTCCCGCCCACAGCTCGTCGGCCACATCCCGATCGCTCATCGCATGTTGCGGCTGAATCGACGCTGCGACGCCTGTGGCGGCGAATCGCGGGATGTCCCCGGGGCGGATCTGCTGAGCGTGCTCGATGCGGCCTCCCCCGCCGACAGTCTCGAATGCGTCCAGTGCGAGCGAGTTGGCGCGGTCCCCTATGGCGTGGATCGCCGGAGTGATTCCGCCCGCCCTGGCCCGCCTCATGACGGCCACGAGGTCCTCGGGCGTCTCGAGCAGCACCCCGCTCGACGTGCCGCCGGGATACGGGTCGTGGCAGCAGGCCGTCCTCGTGTTGAGCGAACCGTCGAACATGACCTTCAGCGGTCCGAGCGCGACACCGTCGGCGACGATGTCGCCGGTGGCTGCGCCGCGTTCCAGTTCGTGGTCGAGCCACTCGGGCCAGACCGTGAAGTCGACGCGGACATCGGCGCGCCCCAGCGCCGACCGTCGGGTCCACACGGCTCGATTGTCCGCGTACTCGAAGTCGGTGACGGCGGTGATACCTCGTCGTGCGAGTTCTCGTGTCGCGGCGAGGGCACCGCGATCACTGTCCACGGGGTCGGCCAGCCGATCGAGAGCGCCGAGGCCCTCCATGCAGTCGTGATCTCGAAGCACACCCGTCGGATGATCGATCCCGAGGTCGTCCAGGAGCGCAGGGCTGAGCCACAGAGTGTGCAGATCCATGCTCGTGATCGCCGCTCGACGGCCGGGCAACGCGTTCTGCAGGATGTCCTTGTGCGGGGCGTCCGGCCACAGGGCGTCGCGGAATCCCTGCGCTCGGAGAATCCCCGAGCCGTGCCGCTCGTTCGAGCGGGCCAGGATGTCCGCGAGATCCGCAGCGGAATCGGCACCGGAGACGTCGATGCGCGTCAGCGACGTCGCCCACTGCGTCAGATGAACGTGGTTGTCGACGAAGGACGGAAGCAGAGCCGCGCCGCGCCCGTCGAGAGTATCGCCCTCGATCGCGCTGCCCGACGCCGTGGTTGCGCTGATGTCGGCGATCCGGCCGTCGACCGTCTGTACGTCCACCGCGCCGCCGCCTGCAGTCAGGACCACGTTCTTGATCAACACACCCGGACTCTAGAACACCGAGGGACGTGAGACCGTGATGCGGTGACGAACTCGAAGCCCGGCTACCACGCCACGATCACCGTCCGCTGGTCGGACATGGACGCTTTCGCGCACATCAATCATGCGCGGATGGTCACTTTGCTGGAGGAAGCCAGAATCGAGTGGCTGCTCAGCACGGGAGACGCGCCAGGGGAACGTCCGGAAGATCGGGCCGCACAGGCCAACGAGTCCTTGATCAAGAGCGCGTTGATCGCGAACGTGAACATCGCGTACAAGAAGCCCCTGCGCCACTCGGACAGTCCGCTCGATGTCACGCTCTGGTTCGAGCAGGTGCGTTCGGTCGATTTCACGATCGGTTACGAGGTGCGCGCAGCGGGCGCTGCGGCGGACTCCGCTCCGGCCGTGCTGGCCACGACACGAATGGCGATGGTCGACGTCGGATCGGAGCGCCTGCGGCGGATCAGTCCAGCGGAGAAGGAGTACCTGGCGAAGTGGACTCGTCAGCCCTGACGATTCCGACCGACATCCGTGTACCAGTCGATGAGGTCAGGTGCGTCGACGGCCGATCGGTCGAGGGAACGCGCGGCGTCTCGCCCCTGAAAGATCTTCTTCAGCGGCACTTCGAGCTTCTTGCCGGTCCGGGTGTGCGGAATACCGGGCGCAGCGATGATCACGTCCGGTACGTGCCGAGGCGATGCGTGTCGACGAATCGAGTCCTTGATCTTGTCCTGCAACACATCGCTCAGCTCCTCGCCGTCCGCCAGCACGACGAACAGCGGCATCCAGTAACCACCGTCCTCGGATTCGACTCCCAGGACCAGAGCTTCGACGATTTCCGGCAGGGATTCCACGGCCTGGTAGATGTCGGCGCTGCCCATACGAATACCGTTGCGGTTCAACGTCGAGTCGGACCGGCCGTGCACGACGACGCTCCCGTGGTCGGTGCGCGTGATCCAGTCCCCGTGCCTCCACACGCCGGGATAGGTGTCGAAGTACGCGTCTCGGTATCGCTCTCCGTCGGTGTCGTTCCAGAACCGCACCGGCATCGACGGCATCGGCTTCGTGACCACCAGTTCCCCGACCTCCCCGGTCACGGAGTGTCCGTCCTCGTCGAACGCGTCGAGCGCAACTCCGAGAAACGGCGCCGACAACTCCCCCGGCCACACCGGAACAGTGCGAACACCGCCGGCAAATGCGGACACGACATCGGTTCCACCCGAAATGGAGAAGACCGGAACCCGCTCACCGACGCTCCGCGCCAACCACTCCGACGACGACGCAGGCATGCTGGACCCGGTGATCCCGATCGCGCGAAGCGCACTCAGATCGTGATCACGAGACGGAACGGAGTCCGCTTTGATGCAGGACAGAACGTAACCAGGGCTGGTGCCGAGGAACGTCACCGACTCCGCCGCCGCGATCGACCACAACCCGTCGGGCGCGGGATAGGACGGGCTCCCGTCGCTGCACACGATGGTCGCCCCGACGAGCAAGCCGGCGACCTGGAAGTTCCACATCATCCAACTCGGGCTCGTGTACCAGAAGAAGACGTCGTCGGCACCGATATCCGATTGCAGCGCAACGGCCTTCAGATGCTCGAGCAGGACTCCCCCGTGCCCGTGGACGATCCCCTTCGGCAGACCTGTCGTGCCGGACGAGAACACCACCCACAACGGGTGGTCGAACGGAACGGGCGTCGTGACCCACTCGTGCTCGCCTGCCGTGCACTCCTCCCACGACATCGCTCCTTCGGCGACATTGCTTCCGACCTGGACGACCGTCCGAACCGTCGGGAGGCCGTCGCGTAGTTCTGCCGCGTCGGCACTCTTGTCGTGGAACTTGCCGCCGTAGGAATACCCGTCGGCGACGACGAGGACCTTCGGGTCCAACTGCCCGAGACGATCGATCGCCGCCGACGGTGAGTAGTCCTGTCCACAGGCCGACCACACCGCCCCGATGCCGGCCGCTGCGAGGAATGCGACCACCGCCTCCGGGATGTTCGGTAGGTATCCGACGACACGGTCCCCTGGCACGACGCCCTCGCGGCGCAGAGCGTCCGCCAACGCAGCACACTGACGCGCGAGTTCGGCCCAGGAAAGCTCGGATCGGGCACCGTCCTCACCGACGTGGACGATGGCCGGACGATCGTCTCGCACGTGGCGTCTCACCTGGTCGACGTAGTTGAGCTCGGCGCCTGGAAACCACTGCGCCCCCGGCATATCGGACGAGCCGAGCACCGAGGTCGCGGGCTGGGAGGCAACGACGTCGAAGTAATCCCAGACCTGACGCCAGAACTCATCCAGATTCTGCGTCGACCATCGCCACAGCGCCGTGTAATCCGGCAGCGAGACGCCGTGCCTGCGCTCCACCTCCCGCGTGAAGTCGGTGATGCGAGCGCTCTCGACGTCCTCCGTCGACGGTGTCCACTGCGGTTCGGTCATGCGTTCCAGTATCCCCCGAGCGTCGCTTCTCACAACGAGGATGTGCGTTCACAACGCTGATGCGTGTTGTGAAAACACCATCGAGGTTGTGAGGACACCGGACGGAATGGTACGAGCGAACCAGAATTCATCCACAACCCCCTCGTTCGTCCACAATCGGACGCGAGGGGGTGGTTTCGACGCCTCATCAACTGCACGATCACCGCATGCATCCCGACGCCGATGGCTTCCTCACCCGTGCAGCAGCATCCGCCGCCGGATACAGCGACGACGAGTTCCGTCGAATGATCGCCTCCGGTGAGATCAGAAAGGTCGCCACCGGGATCTACTGTCCAGCAGATCGATTCGATGCTCTGACACCGACGGGCGTTCATCGACTCAGAGCCGTCGCCGCAGTTCGAGGCAAGCGGGGACATGCGGTGAGCCACGTCTCCGCTGCGGTGCTGCACGGCTTGACGATGTGGAACACCGACCTCGGGCGCGTGCACCTCACGGCCGATCGTGCGACAGGGGCCAGGAGGACCTCGAGCCTTCACGTGCATACGGGCCGTCTGACGCCGTCCACCACTGTCGAACTCGGGCCGGTACCGGTTACCTCCCCGGCGCGCACGATCGTCGACACCGCGCGCGTGCTCGACCTGGATCATGCAGTGGTGATCGGCGACTCGGCACTGCGCAAGTTCGCGATCACGCCGGACGAGCTCGCCGACGCCCTCGAGCGGAGTTCGAGGCTGCACAACATAGCCGCAGCGCGGCGGGCGGCTCACCGGATGAACGGACTCAGCGAAAGCGCAGGCGAATCCCTCAGTCGACTGCGGATGGAGGAGCACGGAATACCCACTCCCACTCTGCAGTACAGAGTCCCCTTGCTCGATTTCCGGGTGGACTTCTTCTGGCCGAAGTTACGAATCATCGGCGAGTTCGACGGGCTGGGCAAGTACGGCGGCGACTCCCGGAACCTAGCTCGCGAGAAGGCCAGGGAGGACGCTCTGCGAGACGAGGGCTACCAGGTCATCCGCCGGGTCTGGAGGGACCTGTGGAATTTCGCGGAGGTGTTCATGCGATTCGAACGAGCCAGGGCCCGTGCACTCATGAGCTGAATGTGCGTTCACAACCGCGCTGACTGTCCTCGGAGCACGGACACCTGTCGTCGAGAACTAGATCAGATCCAGCGACCGCTCGCGCATTTCGACTTTGCGGACCTTGCCTGTGACGGTCATGGGAAACTCGTCGACGATGTGCACGTAGCGCGGAATTTTGTAGTGCGCCAGTTTGCCCGCACAGAAGGCGTGGATCGAATCCGCGTCCAGCGGGGTTGCTCCGTCCTGCATCCGTATCCAGACCATCAGTTCCTCACCGTATTTGGCGTCGGGAACCCCGATGACCTGGGCGTCGAGGATGTCGGGGTGGGTGTACAGAAATTCCTCGATCTCTCGGGGGTAGACGTTCTCGCCACCGCGGATGACCATGTCCTTGATGCGGCCGGTGATGGAAACGTAGCCGTCGGAGTCCATGACACCGATGTCGCCGGTGTGCATCCATCCGTCGGCGTCGATGGCCTCGGCTGTTTTCTCCGGCTGGTTCCAGTAGCCCAGCATGACCGAGTATCCGCGGGTGCACAGTTCACCGGACTCCCCATGGGCGACGGTCGATCCGTCGACGGGGTCGACGATCTGTACTTCGAGGTGCGGCCCGACGGCGCCGACGGTGGAGACGCGTTGTTCGATGGTGTCGTCGCTGCGTGTCTGCAGCGACACGGGGGAAGTCTCGGTCATGCCGTAGCAGATGGACACTTCGGCCATGCCCATCCTTTCGATGACCTGCTTCATCACCTCGGTGGGGCACGGCGAGCCGGCCATGATGCCGGTGCGGAGCGAGGACAGGTCGTACGAATCGAATTCCGGTAGAGCGAGTTCGGCGATGAACATGGTGGGTACCCCGTACAGGGACGTGCACTTCTCCTGCTCCACGGCGGCCAACGTGGACGCCGGATCGAACGAGAGTCCGGGAACGACCATCGCCGCACCGTGCGACGTACAGGCCAGGTTTCCCATCACCATCCCGAAGCAGTGATAGAACGGCACCGGAATGCACACGCGATCGTGTTCGGTGTAATGGCACAACTCACCGACGAAGTACCCGTTGTTCAAGATGTTTCGGTGACTCAGGGTCGCGCCCTTGGGAAACCCTGTTGTGCCCGAGGTGTATTGAATGTTGATCGGATCCTTCGGCGCCAACGAGCTCTGCACGTCCGCGACCAGGGAAGGGTTTTCGGCGAGTGCCCGGTGTCCGCGGTCGGTCATCAGTTCCCAGCCGAAGCTCCCGATGAAAACGACCTCCCGCACGGTCTCCTCGCGTGCGTCCTCGATCATCGCGCCGTAGTCCGAGCCCTTGAATTCCTGCGCGGACAACAGAACCGACACTCCGGCCTGATTCAGGACGAATTTCAACTCGTGCGTGCGATACGCGGGATTGATGTTGACCAGAATTGCGCCGATCTTGGCGGTCGCGTATTGCGCGAGCACCCATTCGGGACAGTTGGGCGCCCAGATTCCCACTCGATCACCTGTCGTCACGCCTTTGACCAGCAGGCCCGCGGCGAGCAGTTCGACGTCGGCGAGGAACTCGGAGTACGTCCACCGTCTGCCGGAGGGGACGTCGACCAGTGCATCGTGACCGGCGTACTCGGCTACGGTTCGGTCGAGGTTCTGGCCGATGGTCTCCTCGAGCAACGCTGTCGACGACGGCCCGGACGAATAACTACGACTTTCCATGTCGACCACAGTAGTGATTGCCGTCACAAGTCGCCTACCCCCGAAAGGGTGTACTACTCGATGGTCAGCACTTCGGAGTTCTCGAGTGCGTCCGCGCGCGAGGTGTCCTTCAACGCAACACCGGACCTGCCGAGCCTGCGAGCGCCGGCGACGAGACTGGCAACGATCCTGGCGGATTGCTCGTACCCCAACCCTTCCGGCGGATGAATGTTGGAGATGCAGTTGCGGTCGGCGTCGGACTTTCCGGGTGCAGGCAGATGCGTCAGGTAGATCCCCAAGCTGTCCGCTACCGACAGCCCTGGCCGCTCACCGATGAGTACGACGACGGTGCGAACACCCATTGCCTCCGCGATGTGATCACCCAACGCGACGCGGGCCTCGGTGGCGATGACGGGCGGGGCAAGGCTGTACACATCGGACAGTTCTTCGACCAGCGCCGCGAGCATCGACGGTCCGTGATCCATCAGGGCCCGGGGTGACAGCCCGTCACCGAGGACGAATCCGAGGTCGAAGTCACCTGGGGTGATGGAGGACAGGTCGTCGGGGGTCCGTCCGAGATCGGGCCGTCGCAGATACTCCGCGCGAGAGGTCGCCTTGGACGTCACGACCGCCGGTACCCCGATGCCGATCTTCTCCACGGCCGCCGCTGTGTCGTCGACGTCCAGTGGCATGTGCACGGCATCCCGCGCAGCCGCGTGTGCCGATCGGAACTCGAGCACTCGGCGGGTGGGCAGCGAGTCTCCGGTACGCCCCAGTCCGATTCGCGCCTGCGTGCTCAGACGCAGCTCCTGCCAGAATCCGTCGTCGGCGCGTTCTACGGCGCTCATCGTGCACTCGTCAGCGAACGCAACGGCGACCTCAGTGCGTCGACGTCGAGGATTCGACCGCTGCCGTCGACCATGCCGAGCCGGTCCAGCCATGCTGCGAATTCCGGTGCGGGCTTCAGCCCGAGCACCTGCCGCACGTACAGAACGTCGTGGAAGCTCAGACTCTGGTAACCGAGCATCACGTCGTCGGCTCCGGGGACTGCGATCACGAACGCGACTCCGGCTGCACCGAGCAGCGTGAGAAGGGTGTCCATGTCGTCCTGGTCCGCTTCGGCGTGGTTGGTGTAGCAGACGTCGACGCCCATCGGCAGGCCCAGGAGCTTGCCGCAGAAGTGATCCTCCAGCCCGGCACGGACGATCTGCTTGCCGTCGTACAGGTACTCCGGTCCGATGAATCCGACGACGGTGTTGACCAGTAACGGTTCGAGATCACGGCACACGGCGTATGCGCGTGCCTCCAGGGTCTGCTGGTCGACCGGGCGTCCCCCGGCGCCGAGGTGGGCGCCTGCACTGAGCGCCGAACCCTGCCCCGTCTCCAGATACATGACGTTGTTCCCGACGGTTCCCCGGTGCAGCGACCGGCCTGCCTCGTTGGCCTCTCGCAGCAATGAGACGTTGACACCGAAGCCTGAATTGGCCCCTTCGGTCCCTGCCACGGACTGGAACACCAGATCCACCGGAACGCCCTTGGAGATGAGTTCCATCGTCGTCGTGACGTGCGAGAGCACACACGACTGTGTGGGGATCTCGAACCGTTGCCGGATCTCGTCCAGCAGAAAGAGCAGATCGGACGTCGCGTGCGGCGAGTCCGTCGCCGGGTTGATGCCGATCACTGCGTCACCCGATCCGAGCAGCAGACCGTCGAGAGTCGCGGCGGCGATTCCGCGTGGATCGTCGGTCGGGTGATTGGGCTGCAATCGCGTGCTCAACGTCCCAGGGAGTCCGACGGTTGTCCTGAACGCCGATGTCACCTCGGCAGCCCGCGCCACCGAGATCAGATCCTGATTGCGCATGATCTTGCTGACGGCCGCAACCATTTCCGGAGTCAACCCCGGTGCGACGGATCGCAGAGTCGACGCCGAATCCTTCGAGGCGGCGGCGTCGAGCAGCCAGTCCCGGAGCCCACCGACCGTCAGATGCGAGATCGCACCGAAGGCGGTGCGGTCGTGCGAGTCGATGATGAGCCGGGTGACTTCGTCGCTCTCGTACGGAACCAGAAGATCTTCGAGGAACACGTCGAGCGAGACGTCGGACAGTGCCCATTGCGCGGCAGCTCGTTCGGCGTCGGACTGTGCCGCGCACCCGGCCAATTCGTCGCCCGACCGCAACGGTGTTGCCTTCGCCATCAGCTCGACGAGGCCGTCGAACGAGAAGTTGGCACCGGATACCTGGTGTGAGTACGTGCTCATTCGAGTTCGGCTTCTGCTTTCGCGAGGGCTGCGAATTCTTCGTCCGGCGAGTTCGCCACGAGATGATGACGGCTGTAGAGCCCGAAGTACAGCATGAACGCAGCGAAGACCCCGAGGCACCACAGCGCTGCCGTGCTGTCGACGAGGAACGTGGCGACCACAGCCAGCGCTGCGACGACGAGTGCGAAGCCCGTGGTGACGATGCCGCCCGGGGTCCGGTACGGCCGCGGCATGGTCGGTTCTTTACGTCGCAGAACGATGTGACTGACCATCATCAGAACGTAACTGAGCGCGGCACCGAACACGGCCATGTTGAGCAACATCGCTCCCTGACCCGTGAGCGAGAGGAGGAAACCGATGATGCCGGGGACGATCAGCGCGAGCGTCGGCGCTTTGCGAGAGTTGGTCACCGACAGGGTCTTCGGCAGGTACCCGGCCCGCGACAGCGCGAAGAGCTGACGCGAGTAGGCGTACATGATGGAGAAGAAGCTGGCGACGAGGCCGGCGAGCCCGATGTAGTTGACCACCTTGGCGGCCGTGCCGTCGCCGAGGGCTTCGACAAGCGGGTTGCCCGACGCCTGCATGGCGTCGGCGCCGCCCGCACCGGTCACCAGGAGCAGAACCCCGGCGCCGGTCAGCAGCAGGACGCCCATGGCCGCGATGATGCCGCGCGGCACGTTCTTGGTGGGATCCTTCGCTTCTTCTGCGGCGAGCGGAACCCCTTCGATGGCGAGGAAGAACCAGATCGCGAACGGAACCGCCGCCCAGATTCCGAGATAGCCGAACGGAAGGAAGCTCGACGCGCCCGCGGCGTCCGTCGGCGCGATGTCGGTGAGGTTGGCCGAGTCGAATTGTCCCAGTGCCGATACCGCGAAGATCACCAGACCGACGAGGGCGATGGCGGTGATGACGAACATGATCTTGAGTGCCTCACCGGCACCTGCGAGGTGGATGCCGATGAAGATGGCATACACCGCGAGATACACCCACCAACCGTCGGTGATGCCGAACAATCCAAGAGACTCGACGTACGCACCGATGAAGGTGGCGATGGCTGCCGGAGCGATGGCGTATTCGATGAGAATGGCGGTGCCGGTTGCGAATCCACCCCACGGTCCGAGTGCGCGACGAGCGAACGTGTACCCACCGCCCGCCGCCGGTAACGCCGACGACATCTCGGCCATGCCGAGGACCATGGCCAGGTACATGCCTGCGATGAGGATGCCTGCGATGAGCAAGCCACCGAAGCCACCCTGTTCGAGACCGAAGTTCCAGCCCGAGTAGTCACCGGAGATGACGTAGCTGACGCCGAGTCCAGCGAGGAGGACCCATCCCGCCGTGCCCTTCTTCAGCTGGCGTTTGGCCAGATAGTCGCTGCCCTCTACGTGCGACTCGGTCCCGTCGTGATGGGTGGGTGTTGGTTCTGTGACGGACATGGCCGGCCTCTCTCGAAGCGATGCGACTTCTTTCGCGGGTGAGCGAATCCGAATCAAGATATGCCCGCGGTGTAAGCACCGAGTCATCGCAATATGACGAGCGAATTACGTCAGTGGTTCGGTGTCGGACCGACGTCTCCCTCGTCGGGTTCTGCGACTGTCAGTACTGCGTCCACCACAGCCTTGTTGGTCTCGAGCTCACGCTCCAGCCGCCGGAGTGTGTGCGCGATCGAGGATTCGACCGAGTCGCCGACGAGGTCGACGCTCGCGACCAGAAGGATCTGCTTCGGACCGACGAATTCGATGCGAACGAACCGAACGGACGCCACCTCCGGAAGCTGTTCGATTCGCTCCACCACTGCGTTCCATAATGCTCGCGAACCCGGTTCGCCGGTGAGAAAACGTCGATTTCGGTCGATGAGCACGAAGGCGACGACGGCGAGCAGAACACCGACGAGAATCGAACCGACGGCGTCGTAGGCACTGGACCCGGTGAGCTGATGCAGTCCGATGCCTGCAGCGGCAATGACGATGCCGATGAGGGCCGCGCTGTCCTCGGCGAACACGGCACGCAGTGTCGGATCGGACGTCTCGAGTGCGTAGTCGAAGAAGTCCTTCTCGTACTCGGCTGCTTCACCGCGGATCTGCCGAACCGATTGAAGGAACGAGATTCCCTCCAGCACGAACGCCAGCGCGAGCACGACGTACGCGACGGTGTAGTTCTCGCTGCTGGATTCGCCCGCGAGGAGCGAGGTGATGCCGTGCCAGATCGACACCGCGGCGCCCGCGACGAACAAACCGACCGCGGCGAGTGTCGACCAGAAATACGCTTCCCTGCCGTATCCCAGCGGTCTCCGGTCGTCGGGGCCGCGGGAGCCTCGTTTGTTGGCGACGAGCAGGAATATCTCGTTGCCGGTGTCCGCCCACGAATGCGACGCCTCGGCGACCATCGACGCCGAACCCGTGATCACCGCAGCGACTGTCTTGGCAATCGCGACACCCAGATTGGCGCCGAAGGCGATGACGACGGTGCGGAGGCTCTCGGTCTCCGCACCGGCAGGCGTCGTATTGGAAGATTTCACGCGTTCGACTGTAGGCGCCCACCTCCCTTGTGAGTGGTCAGCCCTGCAGCATGCCCGGGACCGGGCAGGCGTCGACCGCTTCGGCGACGACGATGACGTCGTCGGGAACGGGAGGCCTGCGCCCCTCTTCCCAGTCGACTCCGACGAACGGTGTCAGCTCCTTCAGTACGTCGAACTCCTCCTGAGTGAACGCCCGTCCGCGGCTGAGAAATCGAAGCCCCTCAGGCGTTTCCAACGAGAACCCGGAACCACGCCCGGGCACCACGTCGAGCACCATCTGGGTGTGCTTCCACGCCTCGAACTGTGAACCTGAAATCCACACGGGCACTGCGTCGTCGCCCTCGGGGAGATCGTCCGGGATGTCGCCGACGCCGAGCCGCAGATCCAACAGACCGAGCAGCACATCCCGATCGCCGACGATGAATTCCCCTGCTGGATAACACATCGGCGACGAGCCGTCGCAGCACCCTCCGGACTGATGCATCATCAACGCGCCGTGGATCCCGCCGAGGCGACGGAGAAGCTCCATCGCCCCGGCGGTGGCTCTGAGACGCGCAGGCGGAGCCGGAGCCGGACCCGATGCGCTGAGACGCGCTGGAGGTCGCGCGTCGGACATCAGAAGAAGCCCTGAGCCTTCTGGGCGTAGCTGACCAGGAGGTTCTTCGTCTGCTGGTAGTGGTCGAGCATCATCTTGTGGTTTTCACGACCGATGCCGGACTGCTTGTACCCGCCGAAGGCAGCGTGCGCCGGGTACTGGTGGTAGGTGTTGGTCCACACTCGCCCGGCCTTGATGTCGCGGCCGGCGCGGTAGGCGACGCCACCGTCACGAGACCACACGCCGGCGCCGAGGCCGTAGAGGGTGTCGTTGGCGATGGAGATCGCTTCGTCGTAGTCCTTGAAGGACGTGACCGAGACGACCGGTCCGAAGATCTCCTCCTGGAAGATACGCATGTTGTTCTTGCCGGTGAAGATGGTCGGCTGGACGTAGTAGCCGCCGTTGAGATCTCCGCCGAGCTGTGCGCGCTCTCCGCCGGTGACGACCTGAGCGCCTTCGCCCTTGCCGATCTCGATGTAGGAGAGGATCTTCTCGAGCTGATCGTTGGATGCCTGCGCACCGATCATCGTCTCGGTGTCCAGCGGATCACCTTGGCGCACTGCCTTGGTACGAATCGCGGCGAGCGCCAGGAACTCGTCGTAGATGTCCGCCTGGATGAGCGAGCGGGACGGGCAGGTGCAGACCTCGCCCTGGTTGAGGGCGAACATCGTGAAGCCCTCGAGCGCCTTGTCCTGGTAGTCGTCGTTGGAGGACAGGACGTCGGAGAAGAACACGTTGGGGCTCTTGCCGCCCAGTTCGAGGGTGACGGGGATCAGGTTCTGCGAGGCGTACTGCATGATCAGGCGGCCGGTGGTGGTCTCGCCGGTGAACGCGATCTTCGCGATACGCGGGCTCGACGCGAGAGGCTTGCCCGCCTCGGTGCCGAAGCCGTTGACGATGTTGACGACGCCCGGAGGCAACAGGTCACCGATGATGGAGATCAGGTGCAGGATGGACGCGGGCGTCTGCTCGGCCGGCTTGAGCACGACGGCGTTGCCTGCGGCAAGTGCCGGCGCGAGTTTCCACACGGCCATGAGGATCGGGAAGTTCCAGGGAATGATCTGCCCGACGACACCGAGCGGCTCGTGGAAGTGGTAGGCCACCGTGTCGTCGTCGATCTCCGACAACGAACCTTCCTGTGCCCGAATGCATCCGGCGAAGTAACGGAAGTGGTCGACGGCGAGCGGAATGTCGGCGTTGAGGGTCTCACGGATCGGCTTGCCGTTGTCCCAGGACTCGGCGAGCGCAATGGACTCGAGGTTCTCCGCGATGCGGTCGGCGATCTTGTTGAGGACCACGGCGCGCTCGGCTGCGGAGGTCTTGCCCCAGGCGGGTGCGGCGGCGTGTGCAGCATCGAGGGCGAGTTCGATGTCCTCGGACGTGGAGCGGGCGACCTCGCAGAAGTTCTCACCGGTGACGGGAGTCGGGTTCTCGAAGTACTGGCCCTTGACTGGTGGTACCCACTCGCCACCGATCCAGTTGTCGTAGCGCGGCTGGAACGACATCTTTGCATCGGCGGTACCTGGACGGGCATAGACGGACATCTAGTGACTCCTTCGTCGTTCATCAACTGATGTGATTCCAGACACTAGAGTGCGCAACGTTGCAACTACGTTGCTGCACTGCGTGCAATTTCTGCTGGGCGCCCGGCCCGACGGATCAGACGCCGAGCTGGCGGTCGAGATGCTCGATTCTGGCGCTGACCTGCCCGTACAGTGCGGAGTCCTGACTGAGCGTGGCCCGGTACGCTTCCCACGCGTACACATCGGTGCGCCCGTGGATCGACGACGTCCACTGGGCCAGCAACACCGGATCCCCTGCCCGCAGCAGCGCGGCTTGGACCCGGGAGCGAAGTTCTTCTCTGATGTCCTCGATGCCGGGTGCCGTGGACCCAGGAAGAACGGGACCGGTGTAGATGCGCAACGCCCCCTCGATGTCGCCGCGGTCGAGGGCGCGCCGGATGTCGGAGACATCGGTGGTCAGTTCGCCTACGAGCCGATACGGCCTCGACGCCAGACCTGCACTTCCGAATGCTTTGCGTAGTCGCGACATCTCGGCGCGGATGGTCACCGAGTCCAATTCCTGCTCGTCGAGCAGTACGGCGAGATGATCGGAACTGAGACCCTCCGGGTGATCGGCCAGGAGCAACAGGATCTCCGCATGCCGCTGCGACAGCGCGCTGCGACCGCTTCCTTTCGTCAACCCGGGCCGGCCCGAACCGAGCACCTCCAACCGAGGAGCACTGTCACCCAACGACTTCGGCGAATTCATCAGATGCACACGCAATTCCGACTCGGCGGCGGCGACAGTGGCGCGAATCAGAGACAACACCTCGGGAACCGCAACGCGAGGACCGCCGGTGATATCGATCGCGCCGAGGATCTGTCCGCTCGTCGGGTGATGGACGGGCGCCGCGGAACAACTCCACTCGTGCACGGTCCTGCTGAAGTGCTCGGCGGCGAAGATCTGGACGCAGTGGTCGACCGCGAGCGCCGTGCCGGGAGCGTTGGTCCCTTTGCTTTCTTCGCTCCAGTCGACGCCTTCGGCGAAGTTCATCGACATCGCGCGATCCTTCGCAGCCGAATCTCCCTCGACCCACAGCAGCCGGCCCTCGGCGTCGGAGATCGCGACGAGCAAGCCGGTGTCCGCGGCATCCTCGACCAGCAGCTTGCGGATGACCGGCCTGATGATGGACATGGGGTGCTCGGAGCGATAGCGCTCCAGTTCCGCACCGGACAACACGATCGAGTCGTTTCCACCGTCGGGGTCGACACCTTTGGTGCGGCTGCGCATCCAGGAATCGAGGACCACGGAACGAACACTGGCGGTGGACGAGGAGTCCTCCACGAAAGAGCGGTGCGCCGTGGTCACCCGACGTGCGAGCACGTCGATGTCCTCACCAGGGCGAAGGGCAACCCAGGGGTTCCCCTGTCCTGGCGTTCTTCCAGTCATCACACAAGTACCTCTTCTGGCGCGGTCACACTACTGTAACGCAGCTCACACACGCAGAATACAGGCCCACCGAGCCCAGCGGGGATCGCCGAGGCCGGAGGGCCCGTGCATTCTCGACCTGCGTCGCGGGGGTTACCGGACCGAGCTGGGTGCCCGGCGCGGTCAGCGCTTCTTGACGGTCGCCGAGATGTCGATGCCGGTGTCGCCCGAGGCCTTCATTTTCTTGTCCGCGCGCTTCTCCTTCAACGACTTTCCTTGTTTCTTGGACATCGAACTGCGAGGAGATTTGTCAGACATGGCGGGGTGCCCCATTCTCTGCGGAACCGAGAATGGTCCACAGACCACGAACTTACGCCACCGAGCCACGGATGAGGTGGCAGGCGCGTTCGGCGAGCATGATCGCCGTCGCGTGGGGCCCTCGCGAAGGAACGACGGGGAAGGCAGACGTGTCGACCACGTACAACCCGTCGACGCCGCGCACCGCGCACGTGTCGTCCAGGACGGCGTCCTCCCCGCCCATCGCGCAGCTTCCCGAGAGGTGAAGCGATGTCCCCAGCCTGGCGCGCACGAACCCGTCGAGGTCGCCCTCGACGGATTCGGTGTTCTCGACGAGCTCGGCGACGAGTTCCAGTCCGGACGTCAACGCCCGCCGGTCGGCGACGGATTCCAGGTATCGGTACCGAACCCGGGGCGCGATCGCCGGGTCCGAGGACACCAGCTCGATGTCCCCTCTCGACTCGGGTCGCATCAGGCCGACTCCGATCAGCGGATCCCCGGCCGGGAGGCCTGCGATCATGCGGTCGAACGGAGCCGAGTAGGGGCGGATCTCGAGGTCTCCGACGTGCAGCACCGCCTCCATGGGCGACGATGCGGGACCGGTCGACGAAACACTGTACGGCAGAGTTACTTCCGGATGATCACTGAAACCACGTCCCACGTTCGGTTGATCCACGACGGTCCGGATGTCGAGCGCGCCCAGCCGGCCCGCAGGCCCGATACCGGAGAGCATCAGCAGCTGCGGGGTCCGAACTGCTCCCGCACACAGTATGATTCGCTCCGCCCTTAGCATCTCCCTCGTACCGCCGCGGTCGACGGCGACCCCGACCGCGTGCATCCGATCGACGACGATGCCGAGAACGGTTGCGTCGCTGCACACCTGAAGGTTGGGACGATCCGACGCCGGAAGAAGATACGCCAGAGCGGCATTCGTTCGCACTCCTCGGAAGATGTTGCGCGGCACAGGACCTACGCCGTCCGACGAGTACGGCGAGTTCTTGTCCTCGTCGAACGCGAACCCGGCGCGTTCGGCCGCAGCAACGAAGGCCTCTGTCATGGGGCTTCCCGCTCCGGGCAGCACCCGCGACACGGGCATCAGCCCCTCGCTGCCGTGATAGGGCCCGGTGAAGTCGAGGTCGTGTTCCAGCGCCGAGAAGTACGGGAGTACATCCGCGAAAGACCACGATGCAGGCCACGCATCGAAGTCGTCCGGCCGGGCGCGCACGAAGTATCCACCGTTGACCGCGCCCGACCCACCGAGCACTCGCCCCCGCGAGACCCGAGCGGCGATACCGTCCGCCAGATCGGCGGAGTACGTGTCGAGCCACGGACTGTCGGCCCCCAGGGGAAGTACACGTGCGTCGAGCACATCCGGCGGAACCTCGTCGACGGTCCGGAATCCGGGCCCTGCTTCGAGGAGCAGGACCGAGCACGACGGATCCTCGCTGAGCCTCGACGCGACGACGGCGCCGCACGATCCGCCGCCGACGACGATCACGTCGACCGTGCGGCTGGGGCTCATGTGTCCATTCGGGGTGTCAAGGCTTTCAGGCTGCGAGACCGTGCCGCCCCGGTCCACAGTCCGGCTCCGTACGCGACATCGTCGACGCGCTTGAAGAACGCGTATCGAATGGGGTCGAGCCCACCGAGCTCGCGATGCTTGTACCAGTCCGTCATCGCATCTGCGACAGCGATTCCCAGCGCAATCCTGCGAATTCGACTCGACAGCACGACCGCCAGAAGTGTGATGGGCCAATAATGTCGACACATCGCCGACGCGAGTTGCCAGAGCCCGCCGATGAACCCTTCCGTTGCCAGGATCGCCGCGATGCGGGTCGGTTGGTCGAGCCCGAGGAACATCCTGCGGAGCCTGCCTGTCGTCGCCCCGAGCGTCAGCAACGCGCCCAGTAGGCCGAACTTGGTGAAACTGATCGCGAACAGGCAGGAGATCAGAGTCCACGGTGACATCGAGAGCGGGGGCACCATGCCCGGATGCCGGTCCGCGAGTGGACTTGCTCCGGTGCCGTAGAACAGCTTGCGGCCGAACCACCGACCGAACGTGACGCGATGATCGTGCGCGACGTTGGCAACGGGCTCGTAGCGCAGCCGCCACCCCGCCTCCTGCAACCGCCAGCAGAGATCGACGTCCTCGGCGACGTGCATGGATTCGTCGAATCCGTTGCACTCCTCGGCGACGTGGCGACGGATGAGCATTGCGGCGCTCGGGACGTAGGAGACAGAGCTGCCCGCTCGAACCGCGGCTTCCTTGCGACCCAGGTCCAGCGACGACCGGGCGTGCTCGTACCGGGCCAGAGCGTTGCCTTCGGGTTCGAGAGCCACGATCCTCGGCGCGACCAGTGCGACCGCAGGGTCGGAGAAATGCCCGAGCATGACCTCGAGCCAGCCCTTGCGCGGCACCACATCCGAATCCAGGAATGCCACGAAATCAGTTGTTGCGGACCGAAGCCCGGTATTGCGCGCTGCAGCGGGCCCCCGAGAACTCTCGTGCCGCAGCGTCGTCACCCCGCCGATGCTCCACGCAACCGGCGGCACCGTGACCGGCTCGTCGGATCCGTCGTCGACGACGATGACCTTCAGTCCGTGCAACGCAGGAAGGAGGCGGGACAGCCCTGCCGCGTTGTTCTTCAACGGGATCACCACGGTGACGTCCTGCGGAGACGGAATGGACATCGGTCGCGGATTCGCGACACCGGAGTCCAGCAGTTTCCGCGCCACGAGCGCGGACTGCGAATCGGTCACCTCGAGGAATCCGTCGCCGATCATCGCCGCAGCGGTGGGTGCCAGTTTCAGCATCCGAGTCGGGGAACCCCCGATCAGAACGCGCCCCTCCGAGTATGTGCGTACACGAGGATCGACGCGCACCCCGAATCCATCAGGCAATCGTCCTTGACCCATCAGGTGATCGTAAGCGGACATTGCCGCGAAGTGGTATCCGTGGACGCAGAAATTCGGAAACATACCCACGGCCTGTTCGAACGCGGTTTTTCGGACCGCAGGTTCACGTCAACATGCCCCGCTCCGACGGTCCCCATCGCTGCAACGCATCCGCCGCGAGGGCGCACATCTGCCCCAGGACGGTCTCGCCTTCGGCCGCCGACGACCCACGGGGGTCACCCAGCACTCCGTTCGGGGTAACCGCTCGGACACCACCGGAACGCAGCAGAGGCAGAAGGTCCGCGAGCGAGTCCGTGTTCCCGACCTCGATACGCGACTTGTCCACCACCTCCGGGCAAAGATGCAGCAGCAGTGAAGTTTCGGTACGGCCGGCGTGTGCGTCGGCACCCGGAACGACACAGGGCAACCACGCCACGTCGCGCCCCTCGTACCGCAGCAGCCGAACCGCCGCGGCCAGCGCACCGACGTTGCCGCCGTGCCCGTTGACGAACACCAGACGGTCCGCCCACCGGCACGCCGACCTGCCGTACTCGACGAGGATCGCCTCCAGCGCGTCCGCACCGATAGAGATGGTGCCGGGGAAGCCCTCGTGCTCTCCGCTCGCCCCGTACGCGATCGACGGCGCGACGACCACGCCGGGCAATCGCTCCGCCACGGCCTGGGCGACCCGAGTATCGGTGTCGAGAGGTAGATGAGGCCCGTGCTGCTCGACTGCACCGACCGGCACCGCCACAGTGCGTCGACCGTCGACCGCCGGCCATCGATCGTCGGCCAAGCGTCGATACGAGGAGGACGGTTGCTCGGTCTCGGCCACTGTCGAATGGTATCCGCTTGCGCCGATCTGCCTCGATTCGTTTCCACTCCGCACGTCACACACAGGAAACAATCCGCCATTAGCGTGCGCACCAGAGGCACGAAAGGAGCACCATGCCCCCACGTCGGCGATCGGTACTGCTGGCGCAGTTGAGCATTGCCGAACCGGGCGGTGCACAACCCGCCATTCTCGACGAGCTCCGACGAGTGATCCTGTCCGGGGACGCGCCGCCCAACACTCCCATCCCTCTCGGCGATGTGGCCGAACTGTTCGGCGTGAGCCGAATCCCCGTGCGTGAATCGCTGAAAACACTGATCGGCGAAGGTCTGGTGGACCACCGCCCCAACCTCGGATACACCGTCGCACAGTTGACCTCGGCCGAGCTCCGCGAGATGTACATCGTTCGTGAGGTACTGGAGTCGGCGGCGCTCGCCACCGCAGTCGCACTGGCCGACGAGCAGGATCGGGAGCGAGCTATCGAGGCCGATCGACTTCTCGAGGAATCCATTTCCGCCGATGATCCCCGCGAATACCACCGCCGCAGTCGCGAGTTCCACATGGCACTGACCAGGCCGTCTCGAATGAAACGATTACTGCACATGCTCGAGTCCGCATGGAACATCACCGAGCCGATACAGCCGATGGTGCAGGTCGCGGGGTCGGACCGCGCGTCCCTGCATGCGGATCACCGGTCGATGCTCGACGCGTTCCTCGACCGCGACGCGGCAACCCTGCTGGCCATTTCGCAGTCGCACTCCGCCCGCCTCAACACCGTCATCTCGTCCATCACGAGCGATACCGGGTTGCTGGCCGATTCGCCCGGAGACTGACGTCTCGAAAGATATATTCCTGCCGTCACGCAGGGGCAACACTTCGTCGCTACTTTTTCTTCACCGGACTCGGGCCACCGAAGGCAGAGGCCGATCACACCCGAAGCGCTCTTTCGCACGACGTACCAGGAGCATCGATGACAGACACAGCGAACAGCTCGATATCGCCTGTCGGCGACATGATCGAGGCAGCAGGCCATCCCGTCGGCGGTGGACTGATCAAGGACAGTTACGACCCGAGACTGACCAACGAAGACCTGGCGCCGCTGAAGAAGCAGTCGTGGACGTCGTACAACCTGTTCGCGTTCTGGATGTCCGACGTGCACTCCGTCGGCGGATACGTCACCGCAGGTAGCCTTTTCGCGCTCGGGCTGGCCAGTTGGCAGGTCCTGGTGTCCCTGCTCGTCGGCATCACCATCGTCTACTTCTTCTGCAATCTCGTCGCCAAGCCCAGCCAGGTGGCGGGCGTTCCCTACCCGGTGATGTGCCGGGCGTCGTTCGGTGTCCTGGGCGCCAACATCCCGGCGATCATCCGCGGTCTGATCGCGGTGGCCTGGTACGGAATTCAGACATTTCTGGCGTCGGCAGCGCTCGACATCGTCCTGATCAAACTGTTCCCGTCGCTTGCTCCGTACGCCGTCACCGCCGATTACGGCTTCGCAGGCCTCTCCGCTCTCGGATGGGCGAGCTTCCTGTTCCTGTGGGTACTGCAGGCGGCTGTCTTCTGGCGCGGCATGGAGTCGATTCGTAAGTTCATCGACTTCTGCGGGCCTGCCGTCTACGTGGTCATGTTCGCGCTGTGCGGCTACCTCATCTGGAAGGCCGGTTGGGGTGCAATCGATCTGAACCTGGGCGAAGTCGAGTACACAGGACTCAGTTCCGTTCCGGTCATGCTCGGCGCCATCGCTCTCGTCGTCTCGTACTTCTCCGGCCCCATGCTCAACTTCGGCGACTTCTCCCGTTACGGAAAGTCCTACGCCGCAGTGAAGAAAGGGAACTTCCTCGGTCTGCCGGTCAACTTCCTGGTCTTCTCCATCCTGGTCGTGGTCACCGCGTCCCTGACGCTGCCCGTGTTCGGTGAACTCATCACCGACCCGGTGGAGACGGTAGCCCGGATCGACAGCACCTTCGCCATCGTTCTCGGTGCGTTGACGTTCACCATCGCGACGATCGGCATCAACATCGTCGCGAACTTCATCTCCCCCGCCTTCGACTTCTCCAACGTCAGCCCGCAGAAGATCAGTTGGCGGGCAGGCGGCATGATCGCCGCCGTCGGCTCGGTCCTGATCACCCCGTGGAACCTCTACAACAACCCCGAGGTCATCCACCTCACGCTCGAGACGCTCGGCGCATTCATCGGCCCACTGTTCGGCGTCCTGATCGCGGACTACTACCTGGTGCGCAAGCAGAAGGTCGTCGTCGACGAATTGTTCACCATGTCTCCTGCCGGGAAGTACTGGTACTCCAAGGGTTACAACCCCGCTGCCGTGTACGCCACGACAGTCGGTGCACTGATCGCCATGTTCCCGGTGCTGTTCAACGGCGCCATCGAGGGAATGGAGATCGCCGGGATGGCGACCGCGTCCAAGTACAGCTGGTTCATCGGATGTGGAATCGGGTTCGGGCTGTACTACGTTCTCGCAACCAGGACCAAGCTCGCCGTGACGAACCATCTCGACGATTCCGTGAGCGCATAGGATTCTGCAGGTGCTCATCAAGGTCATCAATCCCAACACCACATCGTCGATGACCGACACGATCGGCAGGCGTGCCCGGGCCGTAGCCGGTCCGGGCACGCTCGTCGACGCGGTCAATCCGACGATGGGGCCCGCCTCCATCGAATCGCACGTCGACGAAGCACTCAGCGTGCCAGGCATTCTCGAACAGATCGCGATCGGCGAACAGCAGGGCGCCGACGGTTACGTCATCGCCTGCTTCGGCGATCCGGGCATGGACGCCGCCCGTGAAGCTGCCGCAGGCCCCGTCGTCGGGATCGCCGAGGCTGCGATGCATGCTGCGAGCTTCCTCGGTCGAGGGTTCTCGGTGGTCACCACTCTGCAACGCACCACGGGCAGAGCACAGGACCTCGCCGACCACTACGGTTTCACCCGCACATGCCTCGCGGTCCACGCATGCGACATTCCTGTCCTCGACCTCGAGACCGACCCCGACGCTCGCAAGATCGTCACCGAAGCATGTCGTGACGCTCTGGAATCCGACGGAAGCGACGCCATCGTGCTCGGCTGCGCCGGCATGGCCGACCTGTGCGAGCACATCTCGTCGGAGATCGGGGTGCCGGTCGTCGACGGTGTCGCCGCGGCAACACTCGCCGTTCAGTCGCTCGTCACCATGGGCCTACGCACAGGAAAGCGCAGCGAATTCGCACCACCTCCACCCAAGGCATACTCGGGTTTGCTGTCCGGCTTCGGGAGTTCGTGACGTCCGGCGCAGGACTGTGCCCGTTGCGGCGTGGACGACATGTGCCGCCCGTCGGCCTATCGTCGAAGCATGGACGAGTTGATCGCGTGGGCGAACGACCTCGCGGCCGGACCGGGCCGAAGAATTCTCGGGATAGCCGGGGCGCCCGGCGCGGGCAAGTCGACGCTCGGTGGACGCCTGGTCGACGGGCTCGGATCCGACCGCGCAGTGCTGGTGCCCATGGACGGGTTCCATCTCGCCGACGCCACCCTCGACGCACTCGGGCGTCGGGCCAGGAAGGGCGCGCCCGACACGTTCGATGCCGCGGGTTACGCGCATCTGTTGCGTCGCCTCCGACACGAGTACGACGCCGGGATCGTCTACGCGCCGCGCTTCGACAGAACCCTCGAAGAGCCCATCGCAGGCAGCATTGCGGTCGCCCCGGACGTGCCGTTGGTGATCACCGAGGGAAACTATCTTCTGCTCGACGAGGGGGACTGGCCACTGGCACGTGCCGAGATCGACGAAGTCTGGTTCATCGACATCGACGACGAACTGCGTCGCACCCGACTCGTGGAGCGGCACAGCATGTTCGGTAAAACGGATTTCGAAGCACGAGCGTGGACGCTTGGAAGCGACGAGGACAACGCTGTCCTCGTCGCCTCCACCGCATCTCGTGCGGACCGCCGCGTTCGTCTGTGAGGGTTACTTGACCGCGTCGACCTCCACCTCCACGAGCCAGCCGGGAACGGGGAGGGTGGCGACTTCGAGGGCGAAGCGGGTCGGTCGTGCCGAGTTGCGCTCCATGGGTGCCGCAGGCTCCGCGGTACCCATCGGTACCAGTTCCGTCTCGTCCGAGTCCAGGTTGGTGTTGGCGAAGAACTGCCGGTACGCCCGGTTCCAGCCGGCGAAGTCCGCGACCGCGGCACCGGGTGCGTTGTCGAGGAACACACGCATGGTCACCACGTCCTCGAGCGAATAGCCTTCGGCTTCGAGGTTGTCCCTGATTTTCTTCAGGACGTTGATGCCTTGCGCTTCGGTGACGGTGACACCGTCGGGGAGCGTGCCGCCGGAGAACTCGTCGGTGTCGACGAAGGACTCGGGAGTGCCGGTCGGAGCGGCGTCGTTCATCGCAGTGGGGCCGATACCGCTCGTCTTGTACACCGTTGCATCCCCTGCGATCTCGACTCCCTGGGCGATCATCGGATTCGACTCCCCCGCTTCGAGGACCGACCTGGCGCCCGGCGCCGTGTCGGTCGAGGTGTCGGCGGCCGAGGAGTCCGACGAGCACGCCGCCGTGAACACGACGGCACCGGCAGCGAGCGCGGCGAAGAAGGAACGTGTGACCTTGGACAAGAGATTTCCTTTCGTGGAAGTGAGAGGTCAGGACGCGACGACGCGCTCGTGGAGCGCAGTGACGACGTCGCGTGCGGAGGTGAAGGCGCCGTGCTGCCACGCGATGGCATTGGACAGGTGGTCCCCGGCGAAGTAGATGCGATCGACCGGCTTCAACAGCAACTCGTACTCGGCCGTGGCCGTGCCGCCGTGCGATCCGCCCGACCCTGCCCAGTTCGCCCACGCGCTCTCGGAATACTTGGTTCGGCGCCAACTTCCCGAGAACGAACTGGAGATGTCCTTGGTGTACTTCTCACCGTGGAGCAGCGAGCCTTCGGCGAGAGCTTTCGCCAGACGCTGTTTGTGCGTGAGCGATTCGAATGCCACGTGCCGTTTGCCGGAGTTGTAGTAGCCGACGACCACGCCGCGATCGGAGTTGTAGTGGTCGTAGGGGAACATGATCTGCGAGATGTCCAGATCGGTGTTGCTGGCACCGCCGTAGATCCGCTCGTCGGTCTCCCACCACCGACGCGAGTACTCGATGCCCAGCTTGCCCGACGACGACGCCTTCGCCGCGAGATTGGCGGCGAGTACGTCCGCAGGGAGGTTGGTGTCCAGCCTCCCGATGAGGTTCGGGGGAATCGTGCAGATCACGTAGTCCGCCGAGATCGACTGTGCGGATCCGTCCTTCACGTAGTCGACCGTCGCGCCACCGGAGGTGTTCTTCATGGACGTGACTTCGGCGCCGTAGACGATGTTGTCCTCGCCGATGGACTCGGCGAACGCGTAGTAGATGCGGTCCATGCCTCCCACGGGGGTGAACATCAGCATGGCCTGGTCGTACCCGAACTCGAAACTGAAGTTACGCCCGATGCCGCTGCGGATGACTTCCGACATGCCGAACGGCTCGGTCTCGGTACCGAAGTCCAGGCCGGCGCCCGGTTCCGAGGAGTACCCGCGCCGCGACGAGCCTACGTATCTTCCGTCGTCGGACAGGTCTCCGAAATCGGAGAGAAACTCCGACAGGGCGTCCTTGTCGTCCGCGGTGAGCACGTCGTCGAGGGCACCGCGGCTCGCGGCCTTCTGCAGCAACTCCGACATGTACCCGTAGGTGTCGGCTTTCGCTGCACGGTAGGACACGGACTTCTGATTCAGAGACGTGTCGCTCTTGTAGTTGACTACGGTGTTGGCATTCTGGTTTCCGAATGTCTGGAGTTCGACGCCGAGTTCCCTGCAGTAGTCCATCGTGATGTGGCTCTGCGGAATTCGGGTTGCTCCGATGTTGTAGAAGTGCCCCTCGGAGAAGGTGCACTTCTGCGTTTCTCCGTTGAGATCCGTTTCCTCCGCTCCGCCTCGGATCGACCACACGCGTCCACCCGGACGCTGCCGAGCCTCGAGGACGGTCACGGAGTACCCGGCCTTCTGCAACTCGTACGTGGCGCACAGTCCCGCGGGCCCACCGCCCAGCACCACCACGGTGGGGCTGCCGTCGACTCGCCCGATCAGATCGGCCATCGCCGGTGCCTGGAATCGTGAGGGGGCTGCTGCCGCCGAGGGCGCCAACCCCAGCGTCGACATCGCTCCGTAAGCGAGACCCGCACCGCCGGTGACTCCGAGTCCCCGCATGAACGATCTCCGTGTAACTCCCATGTGCTCTTCCACTCCTTCTGCCCACCCCAGGTAGCCCTGGCCGTCGAAATCACTGGTTTCGAGTCAGGGCAATCGTGGAACGCACACAATTCCGGAATGCGTAGCGCAGGAAACGTCTTGCGACAGATGCAGTGAGAAGCGGTAGCGGATTCGCCGAGGCTTATCACTCGCGTGCGAACAGGTGAAGCATTCACGAAATCGGGGCGCAACAATTCACGGCTATTTTTCGGCCATCATGTCTGCACTGGAACACGCCATCACCGCGTCCTTCGCAGCGCGGGAGCCCGAGCGCCCTGCACTGTCACCGTTGCGCGCCCTCGGCCGTCGGCAGCTGTCGGGAGTCGAAGTGTTCGCGCAGTCGGTGGCCACGACGGCGCCCGCCGCATCGATGGTGATTCTGCCGCTCACGATGCTCACCCACGAGACCATGCTCGCCGGTGTTCTGACGATACTGGCGGCGACGATCGTGGTGTCGTTGATCGCCTTCTGTGTCTCCCAGTTCACCCGGAGGTTCTCCTCGTCCGGAGGTCTGTACAGCTTCGCGGTCAAGGGGTCGGGACCGAGGGGCGCACTGACCGTGGGCGCAGCGATGCTGTGCAAATACTGCGCGAGTGGCGCAATGACCCTGTACTTCGGAGGACAGGCCGTCCGAACGGTTCTGCACGAGCTGGGCGTGCCCACCGGCGGAATCCTGGGTATCGCCGCGGTGCACGGTGTGATCGCAGCGGCGATGCTCGGATGTCTGCTCCGCGGAGTCAGATTCGCCGCGACGGCCATCCTCGTAGTGGAAGTCTGCTCGCTGCTGTTCATAACCGCCCTTCTCGTGTTTCCCAGCAGCGGCCCGGTCGAGATCGAACCGTCCGGGGCGCCGAACGGACTCATGATCGTCGCGCTCGGCGCCATGTTCTCGTTGGCCGGTTTCGAGAGCGCCACCTTCTTCGCCCCGGAGGCGAAGCGGCCTCTCGTCAACGTCACCAGAACCGTCCTCCTCACCCCGATCATCTGCGGTGCGCTGTTCACGTTCGCCGCGTGGGCTGTCTGGTCCGGCCGCGGCGGCGTGCTTGTCGATGCCTACCAGCACGGGACGTCGACGGGTATCGACGCGTGGCTCGTCGTGGCATTGAATCTCGGCCTGAGTTTCTCGTGGTTGGCCTCGGCCATGGCATCGTCGAATGCGGCGTCGCGCCTGCTGTACACGATGGGCGTCGAGAACGTGGTCACGCGCCGAGTCGCCCGCGTGCACCGAGTGTTCCGAACCCCGCACGTTGCTCTCTGGATCGTCGTCGGACTCGTCGTCGGGCTCGGTTCGCTGCTCGCGATCGCCGCCGGCATCCCGATCTTCGACAACTTCCGGTTCCTGGACGACGTTCGCTTGCTCGCCCGTGCGGCCGTCATCGTCGGATACGCCGTCGCCTCCGTAGCTGCAGTGGCGTTCCTGCGACGCATCGGCGAGCTGACGACACCCGTCGTGTGCGCCGGAGTGCTGGCATGTGCCTCCGGCACGGCGATTCTCGCGAATCTTCTGTTCACGGTCGGTGTGCAGCAGAACATCACGCTGCTCGTCATGCTCGGTCTGCTCGGCGCGTCCGGACTGGCGTGGCGCGCGGTTCTCCACCACAGACGGCCCCGGTCGCTCGACGCCGTCGGCGTCTTCGACAGCGCGGAAAGTCACGACGTACTGCCCGGAGCGGTGACGTACGGTGAGAATTCGCGCGGAGCCGTTGCCCTGGTGAAATCTCCTGCGTCCGAATCGCGCTGATGGCTCTTCGCACCGCACGAACCCACGAGCTCGGAGGACACGAACCCCGCGCAGTCCAGAAGGCACTTGCGCTGCTCGAAGCCGTTGCCCGTCTCGGTTCGGGTGCGACGGCCAAGGAAATCGCCCACGCGACGTCGACGCCGCCGGCAACGGCGTACCGATTGCTCAACATCCTGGTGGCCGACGGCTTTCTCGTACGGATCGACGATCTGTCGGGCTTCGCTCTGGGTCGTCGAACGCGGGAGCTCGCCGGAGCCGCACCGTCGACGGAGGTGGACTATTCACAGGTGATCGACACGGTACGAGGTCGGACCCGCTTCGGGGTCTATCTGGCGACGTACGCCGGCGACCGCATCCGGCTTCTCGATCGGGACCCGGACCACGAGCTCACCGGCGAGACGGCCCTGACGACACACGTGCACGCGTCGGCGATCGGAAAATTGTTGTTGGCCAATCGGGCCGACGGAAACTCGTTGGCGGATCTGCGTAAGTTCACATCCCACACCATCGTCGACCTCGCGGACCTCGCGATCGAGCTCAGTCGAATCCGTGCCACCGACGTCGCCACGGAACGCGACGAGATCAAGATGGGCAGGTCCGCCGTGGCGGTGCCGGTCCGCGACGACACGGGTGGGGTCTCCGGGTGCATCGCCGTGATCGGCCGCACCGGACGGCTCGATCCGGAGGATCCCGAGCTGCTCGACCTCCTGAGATCCAGTGCGAGCCAGATCACCCTGTGCGGGTGACGATGTCCGACGGTGACAGGTCCTGCACCGAGGAACACCCGAGGCCGAGGACCGCGGAGTCGAGGCCTCCGCGCAGAATGTCGAGAACGTTCTCGACCCCCGGCTGACCTGCGGCCGCCAGCCCCCACAGGTACGCACGACCGATCAACACCGCGCGTGCACCGAGGGCGACGGCTTTCGCGACGTCGCTGCCCCGGCGGACCCCACCGTCGAGGGTGATCTCGACCCGCTCCCCCACAGCGTCGACGATGCTGGGCAGCAGGCGGATCGACGCAGGTGTTCCGTCGAGGTTGTTTCCGCCGTGGTTGGACACCGACAGCGCCGTGCAACCGATGTCGACGGCTCGCTCCGCGTCGTCGACGCGTGCGATTCCCTTGAGCATGAACGGTCCACCCCACTGCTCACGCAGCCACGCAATGTCCTCCCACGTCGGGAGCGGTGTCCTCGTCCACTCGCGGTACGCGCCGAAGAACGTCGGTGGAGCGCCGCCGGGAGGGGTCAGATTCGGAGCCGTCAGATCAGGGATCGCCCCCGAGCGCACCCACTGTCCCAGCCACCGAGGATGCAAGACGGCCTCCGGCGCGAACCGAGCCATGGTGCGTAGATCGACCCGCTCCGGAATGGCCGGGCTCCCCCAGTCCCTGCCCTCCGAGAACGACCAGTCCATCGTCAGTATCAGCCCGACCGCGCCCGCTGCACGCGCTCGTTCGACCAGGTGAGACAGGAAGTCCCTCGACCCCACCCAGTGCAGTTGGAAGAACGTCTGCGGGTTCGCCGCGACGACGTCCTCGATGGACTTGCTCGCGAACAACGACAACCCCATCGGAACACCCTGCGCGGCAGCAGCTCTGGCCACCGCGACTTCACCGTCCGGATGTACCGCCTGCACACCCGTCGGCGAGATCACGACCGGGAACGACATCGGCTGACCCATCAACGTCGTCGACAGATCGCGTGCATCGGACAATCCCGCGACTCGGGGTGCAAATCCCAATTCGGCGAATGCAGCCGTGTTGTCCGCGACCGTGATGCCCTCTTCGGAACCGGCCAGCAACGCCGAATACACGGATCGGGGAAGCCGCTTCTTCGCGCGCCGCTGTGCCTCCGCGACAGTCTCGAACCACTCCTTGTCGTTGGACACTCTCGGTCAGACGCCGAGCTTCCGGTCGAATCCGAGCGGCATCACGACATCCGACGGCGACAGGTCGTGCACCGAAGAATGACCGAGACCGAGAACTGCCGAATCGACACCACCGCGCAGGATGTCGAGAACATTCTCCACACCGGCCTGGCCGTTGGCGGCCAGACCCCACAGGTAACCTCGGCCGATCAACACAGCCTTGGCGCCGAGGGCGAGGGCCTTGACGACGTCGCTCCCCCTCCTGATTCCACCGTCGAGGGTGATCTCGATCTGGTCGCCGACGGCATCGGCGATTGCGGGCAACGCTCGGATCGGTGCCGGGGTTCCATCGAGGTTGTTTCCGCCGTGGTTCGACACGGAGATCGCGCTGACCCCCGCGTCCACGGCCTTCTTGGCGTCGTCGACGCGCATGACTCCCTTCAGCATGAACGGACCACCCCACTGCTCGCGCAGCCAGGCGACGTCCTCCCACGTCGGAAGTGGGGTACCCATCCATTCGCCGTAGGCACCGAAGAACGTCGGCGCCGCACCACCGTCGGGCGGGGTGAGATTCGGGGTGGTCAGATCGGGAATCTTCCCGGTCTTCGCGAACTCCCACAGCCACTTCGGGCGGGTGATGCCCTCCGGCGCGAACTGCCACATCGCCTTCAGGTCCATCTTCTCCGGAATCGACGGGCTACCCCAGTCGCGACCGTTGGAGAACGACCAGTCGAGCGTCATGATCAGACCCACCGCGCCCGCTGCGCGTGCACGTTCCATGCGCTGCAGCAGCACTTCTCGCGAACCGACCCAGTACATCTGGAAGAACGTCTGCGGGTTGGCCGCCGTGACTTCCTCCACGGACTTGCTCGCGAACGAGGACAGGCCGATCGGAATTCCGCGTGCCGCCGCCGCCCTGGCCACGGCGACCTCGCCGTCGGGGTGCACCGCCTGCACACCCGTCGGCGAGATCATGACCGGGAAGGAGAGTGGCTGCCCCATGACTGTCGTCGCCAGGTCACGCTTGTCCGACAGACCTGCCACGTGGGGCGCGAAACCGAGCTCGCCGAACGCCGCGGTGTTGTCGTCGACGGTGATACCCCGTTCCGAGCCCGCCACCAGGGCGGCGTACACGGACTTGGGTAGACGCTTCTTGGCACGCCGCTGCGCCTCGGCAACGGTTTCGAACCACGCACTCTTGGCCATGACTGATTTCTTCCTATTCCATTCCTGCGAGGGGATTCTCGTCGCAGATCTTTGCCGGGGGCCGCATCATCAACGTGAGCGGAACCGATTTGCGGGGTGTCTTACGTTCACCGGACCGAGAATGATCGACGCTGGACTTGGGGATCTCCCCCGCCGCAGCCAACGCGAGTTCGCCGTTACCGATGACGCATTCGGGATCCGGACCGTCCATGGGGAGGCCGGTGAAGAATTTCGCAGCCATGCAACCGCCGCGGCACGAGTCGAAGAACGAGCACTTGGTGCACGCCCCCGACGTTTGCGGCGACCGCAGTTCCTGGAACAACTCCGATGTCTGCCAGACGGATTGGAACCCGCCCATACCGTCTTTCGCATCACGGACGATGTTGCCGGCGAGGAACTGCTCGTGGATGGCGAAGGGGCAGGCGTAGACGTCTCCGATCGGGTCGATCAAGCAGACGACACGGCCGGCGCCGCACAGATTCAAACCGGGCAGTGCGTCACCGAACGCGGACAGGTGAAAGAAGGAGTCTCCGGTGAGCACACCTTCGCCGTTGGCGACGAGCCAGTTGTACAGCTCGCGCTGCTGTCCCGCCGTCGGATGCAGATCGTCCCAGACGTCGGCTCCGCGTCCCGAGGGCCGAAGTCGCGTGATACGCAGTGTCGCACCGTACTTGTCGGCAAGCGCTTTGAAGTCGTCGAGCTGACTCACGTTGTGGCGAGTGACGACGACGGAGATCTTGGCGTCCTCGAACCCGGCTTCACGCAGGTTCTCCAGTGCACGGCAGGCCATGTCGAACGAACCGGGTCCGCGTACCGCATCGTTGACCTCGGCGGTGGCACCGTCGATCGAGATCTGTACGTCGACGTAGTCGGAGGCAGCCAGACGAGCAGCCACGTCCTTGTCGATCTTGACTCCGTTGGTCGAGAACTTCACACCGACCTGATGGGCCGTCGCATAGTCGACGAGCTCCCAGAAGTCGGATCGAACCGTCGGCTCACCACCACCGATGTTGACGTAGAACACCTGCATTTTCTGCAGCTCGTCGATGATCGATTTGCACTGTTCGGTGCTCAGTTCACGGGGATCTCGTCGACCCGAGGACGACAGGCAATGCACGCAGGAGAGGTTGCAGGCATAGGTCAGTTCCCAGGTCAGGCAGATCGGCGCGTCGAGGCCGAGTTCGAATTGGTCGACCAGCTTGCCCACCGCGGGTGGTGGTGCCGGTCTTTCGAGCATGGAGGTCATTTCGCTGTCCTCTTGGAGTTGAGGGGTGTCCGGCGCCCGAAGGGCTGGTTCGGGCGTCAGAGCTTGGTGATCATCTTCGAATCGGCCAGAGTGGCAAGCGCTCTGACGTACGGCGCGCGGGCTGACTGGTCGATTCCGGCTGCGGAGATCGCAGACTTCATGTCCGGATGCTGCGGGAAGGATTCGACGATCGCTACGATCGTGCGATTCTTCAGAAAGGAGAGCTTCCGTGTCCCGAAGTGGTAGAGCAGCGCCCCGAAGGATTCGGGGCGCAGCGCCACCTGCGGGTGAAGAGCCCACCGAGCGTCGAGGTCCACGGCTGGGAGTGCCTTCACGGGTGCCGACATGTCAGTAGACGCCGCACATGCCGTCGATGGACACTTCTTCCACCAGCGATTCTTCGATCAGGTCGGATTCGACCACGGCTGCGTTCGTCACATCGGTCTTCGGGTTCTGAGACATCGGTGTACCTCCATCGGCGAGACTTATCGGATGGGTCACAGTCATCGGTGACAGTGACTTGGTTCACCACCATAATGGCATCGAGTGCACAAAGACACCTATCGGAGAGAAAAAAGTGGTCAGTCGCAAGAAACCGTCCAGCCGGGTAGGTCGTCGCCCGTCCACGACGCGGGGGCAGATCAGCGATATCGCGATCGAACTGTTCGCCAAGAACGGTTTCGACACCACGAGCGTCGACGACATCGCCGACGCCGCGGGGATCGCCCGTCGTACGTTCTTCCGATATTTCGCATCCAAGAACGCGGTGCCGTGGGGTGATTTCGACGAGCAGTTGACGGCGTTACGCAGCCTGCTCGATTCGCTTCCCGACGACATTTCGCTCGCCGACGGCATTCGGTCGGCACTCCTGAAGTTCAATACTTTTCCCGACGACGAGACGCCCGTTCATCGCCAGCGAATGGAACTCATCCTCCGCAATCCAGCACTGCAGGGCTATTCGATGCTGATGTACGAGGGGTGGCGTGAGGTGATCGCCCAATACGTGGCGGCCCGAACCGATTCCGAGCCCACCGACCATTTTCCGCGAACCGTTGGCTGGATGGTCCTCGGTGTGGCAATCTCGGCGTACGAGCAGTGGTTGACGGACGACGAGTTGGACCTCGCTTCGTTGCTCTCCGATGGCGCTCGCACCCTGTACGGAGGTCTCGACGCCGATGCCGGCGCACCGAGCCCGCGCACCCCCTAGGAAAGATCCGACATGACCGAACTCGACGCTCTGGCCCCAGCCCACCAGAGGCGATGGACTCACGACAGCGTGACCGTCGAATACTCCGAGTCCCTCCCGCCTGGCGCAGTCGAGGTGCGGTGCTCCGCGCCACTGCGCGTCGAGCACGCGTTGACGTCCACGCACATCGGCGAGAGTCTGGTGCACCGCATCACGGATCTGACTCTGTCGCAGCGCGAGTTCGAACTCGTCATGGTGGGGCTGGTACTGACCACGGTGGCCGATCCACTGCAGGCGTGGACGACCTACTATCGAAACTCGCTCGACGACCTCCTCTCGGGTGCAGCCGAATTCGCGCCTGTTCATGCACGTGCCGAGACCCTTGTCACGGGGTCAGTTCTGGATCTCGGATCCTGCTTCGGCTTCTTCCCGCTCCGGCTCGCCCTCGACGGCGTCGACGTCACCGCCACGGACCTGTCCGCCGGGACGATGACTCTGCTGCGCACCGTCGCCCCGCACCTGGGCGCCACGCTCGACGTTCTCACCTGCGACGCGTCGGGGATTCCGGTAGCGCCGAACAGCGCGGACACCGTCACTGCGCTTCATCTGCTCGAGCACGTGGACGAGGAACTGGGCGGACGAATCGTCGCCGAGGCCATCCGAATCGCCCGCCGACGCGTCGTGATCGCGGTCCCGTTCGAGGCCGAGGCAACAGCCTGCCACGGACACGTCAGGACGTTCGACGCTGCCGCACTGACGGCGTTGGGGCTGAGCACAACCCTGCCCTACGAGGTGGACGAATTCCACGGCGGCTGGCTGGTTCTCGACACCACGCCCGCCGATGCACGGGTGGTGTCGATCAGATGAGACCTTGCTTGCTTGCCGCATAGACGGCTTCCGCCCGCCGGCTCACCCCGAGCTTGCGCATGATGTTGCTGACGTGGAACTTGACCGTCGTCGCGGAGATGAACAAACGGGTGCCGATGCTGTTGTTGGACAACCCTGTTGCCAGTAGGCGTAGCACTTCCAGTTCACGGTCGGTGAGACGCTCCACGGCAGATCCCTGACCGTTGAGCGATCGGATGACCGCTGACGCACTGCGCGAGTCGAAAGCACTCTCACCACGAGACACGGCCCGAATCGCTCGAACCAACTCGGTGGTGTCGACGTCCTTGACGACGTATCCGCGCGCCCCCGCGTGCACGGCCTCCACCACGAGTCGGTCGTCGAGGAACGTCGTCAACACCAACAAACCGATGGTCGGGTGCGCACCGGACAGCTGCGCACACAGAGCCAAGCCCTCGTAATCGGTACTCGCCGAAAGCTTGAGGTCCATGAGCACGATGTCCGGTTTCACGCGTTCGACGACGGCGAGGCCTTCCGCTCGCGACGACGCTTCACCGACGACGGACAGGTCCGCTTCACGTTCGAGGACGGATCTGAGTCCGTCACGGAGGATGGCGTGATCGTCGACCAGCACGATTCTGACCACTGTCGTCGATACTGTCATGATTGCTCACTCTCCTCGAGAAGGAATGCGTACCGAGATGCGCACACCTCCGATTCGGGCCCGGCGGATTTCGAGAACACCGCCGTGCTCACGTGCTCGTGCTGCCATGTTCGCGAGTCCGCGGTGCCGGCCGTCGACATCGTTGTTCTCCGCCAGCCGCTGCATCAGGCGTAGATGCGCGGGGTCACCGGTGCCGTCGTCGGCGATCGAGAGCGAGACGCCACCCTCGCGGTAGGCGAGCCGGATGACGGCTCGGTGCGCGCCCGCGTGAACGGCAGTGTTGAACAACGCTTCTCCAGCGATCCGCAGCAGATCGTGTTCGCAGTCGCTGCCCAATTCCACCGGCGTTCCCTCCACGCGAAGCGAGACCTGTAGCTCGTCGGGCATATGCACCACCGACAGTTGTTCGAGCATCTCGGGCAGAGATGTGCGATCCGCGTCCTGCGCGTGATTGAGCGCGTAGATGGCCGACCGCAGCTGCTCGACGGCACGTCGGGTGAGATCCTTGGCCAGATCCAGTCTTTCGGCCCGCTCGCCGGCTGGGATGTCGCCGAGGCACACCTCGATCTGCATGCCCGCGGACAGCACTGCTTGGGTCACGCTGTCGTGCAACTCGCGTGCGATTCGGTGGCGTTCCTCGTCGAGTACCTGGTGACGATGCGCAGCGCCCAACTGCCGCTGGGTGGCTTCGAGTTCGGCGTTGCGGACAGCGAGATCCGCGGCGGTGCGGTGTGCTTCGGAGTAGGCACTCTCCGCACGTTCGAGCAGGACTCGCCTGCTCTGGTACAGAGCGGAGTTCTGCAGCGCCACAGCGGTTTGACTGGCCAGAATGCTGAGGACGGCGGAGTCGGTCGCGTCGAGCACTCGATGCGTCGAGGTCCATGCAGCGAACGCTCCGACCACACCGCCGTCCAGCGCGATCGGAACGAAGGCGTGGTGGGATTCGATCTGTGGCTCCCGTCCGTCGCCGATCCTCGCCAGCCGGATCGACTCCAGGCACTCCACGACGTCGTCCGGTAAGGGAGGACCGACGACGTTGTCGACCAGGAACGGCGTGGCGTCCGGCCCGAGGACCAGACGTCGGGGTCCGGCGTCCGGCAGTGCGCCGTCGGCGAGGGCGAAAACCACCCACTGTGCACTCAGATGCGCCCGCGCGGCTTCGGCGACCGCGCAGATCAGCGTCTCCGGCCCGTCGACCGTACGCACCAACGCCCTGGAGATCAGTTCGAGTGCGTGTACGACGCGTTCGAGCCGCTCGGCGGCGCCCCGATACTGCGGATAGAACGTGCTCTTCCCCGACCGCAGCCCAGTCAGTAGCGACAGGTCCGGCTGCTGGGCGGTCACAGTGCGGTCCTGAACAACGCCGCCATCTCCTCGTGGGACGCGTGGCGGGGATTGGTGGACATGCATGCGTCGCGCAGCGCGTTGGTGGCGAGGACCTCGATGTCGGCGTCGCTGACGCCGATCTCGGCGAGCCCCTTCGGAACTCCGACCTGGCGTGCCAGCTCTTCGACCCGTGCGGCGACGGCAAGCGCTGCTTCCTCGGCCGGTCCACGACCCTCCGGCAGCCCGAGGCTGGTCGCGATTGCCACGTAGGGCAGCGGGTCGGCTGCGGCGTTGAATCGAATGACGTGAGGCAGCAACACACCGTTGATGACCCCGTGGGGCAGGTCGAGCAGTCCCCCGACCTGATGACTCATCGCGTGCGTGGCACCGAGAATTGCGTTGGTGAAGGCCAGGCCCGCCTCGAGGCTTGCCTGCGCCATGGAGGTTCGCGCCGTCATGTCGGTCGGTACGTCCATCGTCTGCGCAAGGTGCGAGGTCACCATCGTCACGGCACGAAGCGCGTGGTGATCGGTGAGCTGGTTGTGGCCGAGCGAGACGAACGCTTCGATCCCGTGAGTGAGCGCGTCGAGACCCGTTGCAGCGTTGAGCCATTCCGGCATCGTGGTGAGCAACCGAGGATCGATGACGGTGATGTCCGGGACGAGTGCGCGCCCGAGGATGGTGATCTTGGTCGAGCGGGTGGTGTCGGTGACGATGCAGAACTGCGACACGTCGGCCCCGGTCCCGGACGTCGTCGGCACCATCACGAGCGGCGGAATCGGCCGCGTCGCGCGGTCGACTCCCTCGTAGTCCAGTATCGAGCCGCCGTTGCCGGCCAGGACCGCGATGCCCTTGGCAGCGTCCATCACCGACCCCCCGCCGATGGCGACGATGACGTCGCAGCCCGATTCCTGATAGATCTCGTGGCCCGCCTCGATCTCGACATCCTTGGGGTTGGGGGTCAGCCCGCTCCACGACGTCGGGGACAGGCCCTGTGCTTCGAGGTGATGACCGAGCTGTGCGACCCAGCCTGTGTCGATGAGGCCCGCGTCGGTCACGACCAGCGGGCGCTGCGCCCCGAGGCGCAGAGCTGCGTGCGCAACTTCGCCGAGCGAATCCTGGCCGAACACTATCTCCGGCGCATGGAATTTGAGCACGCGTGGCGCCTCGACCGAACTGCGGTGCGAGTGCAGATCGTGCAGCGCCTGTCCGGTCTCGGCAGTCTCGATCATCGGGGCCCCTGTACGTTCCGGTAGCGGAGTATCCCCCTACCGTGTGATCAAGGTTACAGCTCCACGCCAGGCATCCCCACCAGCCGACGTCCAGGTGGGTGCCTGCCCGATCGGGTAGGTACGGCGGCCGCGAACGCGGCCGCCGTCGCCACCGCGGCACCTGCTGATCGTGCTCGGTGTCACCCGACCGAGCTCGCGCTCTCACTGCGGGACGCGAGAACGAACCCGGTCGACGAGAGGACCGCGAGAACGATCACGAAAGCGCCGTAGACCAGCGTCGTCGGCTCGAGACCGAACGTGTGCACCGCGATCCCGCCGACGACGGCCGGAACACTGAAGGCCAGGTAGCTGAGGACGAAGGTCGTAGCGAAGACGCTTCCGCGCTCGTCCGCTGGAACGAGGCCGCCGAGTGTGCGCATGGCGCCGAGGAACGTCGCTCCCCATCCGGCACCGGCGACGACGGACCCGACGAAGTACAGCGGGACCGTCTCCGTCGCAACGGAGACCAGCGAGGCGGCGACACCCAGCGCCAGCACGAGCGTTCCCACGATCATCACCGTGCGCGGCGGCAGAGTCCGCACCACGGCAGCGGACACCGCGCCGGAGAAGAACAGCGCGAATATCTCGACACCGCCGATGATGTGGTTGTCGATGCCGAAGATGGTGCCGATGATCGACGGTCCCAGAGACAGGTGGAACCCGCCGAGCGACCACGTCGCTATCAGCGCGGGCACGATCATGAGGAACGGAACGCGCGCTCCGGTGGGGAACGCCGCTCTCGGCAGCAGCAGCCGAGCGAGGTGGCGTTTCGATTCGATGGTGCGAAGCGACGATGTCTCGGGAACGAAGACCACCGCCGCCGCGAGCAGAACCACCGCCGCGATCAACAGCGCGTAGACCAGGACGGTCGGAGCGGGCGCCAACTGTACGAGCAGCCCCGACCCCAGCGCACCGGTGGCAAGCCCCACCGACGGTGCGACGCTGTTGACCAGGGGCCCCGCCGTACTGTTCGGCTGCAGATCGATGACGGCCGCGCTCAGCGCACCGGTGGCGGTACCCGCGGCAAGGCCTTGCACCACTCTCGCGGCGATCAGACCGCCGACCCCGTCTGCGGCGATGAACAGCACGAGACTGATCGCCAGCAGTACCAGCGCGCCGATCAGGATCGGTTTCCGGCCGACGTGATCCGACAGACTTCCGACCGTGAGCAGAGCCAGGAGCAGCGCGAGGGCGTACACCGCGAACACGACGGTCAGCATCGTCGAGGAAAATCCCCACGACGCTTGGTACACGGGGTAGAGCGGTGACGGGGCGGCGGACGACGCCATGACGACCAGATAGGTGACGCCGACGGTCCAGAAGGCCAGCGACGCGGACATCCTCCGCGAGGATGCGACGGGAATCGTCGAATCGAGATCGGTGTTGACCATTCGTAGCCTCCGGGCGGGTCGCTAAAGCCAAGATCATTGCTTTTACTCACGATAGACCGAGGCGCCGCTTAAAGCCAATCGGTTTGCAATAATGGTGGAATGTCCGAAGTCGAGCCGTCCAGCGTCCGCCGCCCCGGGGGCAGGAGCGCCCGGATACGCACCCTCGTCCACCGGGCCGTGACCGATTTGATCGACGACAACGCCGAGCCGTTGACTGTGCCGCTCGTCGCCCAACGTGCCGGCGTCGCCGCGACCACCGTCTACCGTCGGTGGGGTGATATCGACACTCTCCGAACCGAAGTGGCACTGGAGGTTCTCTCTGCGGATGCCGACGTACCGGACACCGGCGACCTCCGTCGTGATCTACACGTGTGGTGTGAGTTCCTCGTCACGGACATCACGCGGCCGGAGAAAACAGCGTTGCTTCGCTCCCTGATCGGGGCCATGCGCGACGCCGACAGGAGCCGTTGTCTCGACAAACGCGAAGACCAGATCGACACGATCCTGCGGCGTGCCACGGAGCGCGGAGACGACGCGCCGTCGCACCGCACCGTCATGGACCACGTCGTGGCCCCGCTCTACTTCAGAGTCGTGTTCGGACTCGGCGGAACAGACGCAGCCTTCGCGCGGTCACTGGTGAACGATGTGCTCGCCCGCCAGCAATCGGCCCTCTCGATGGGCGAGAGCACTGGCCGGTAGCGACCCTGCTCGTCCACTCATCGACACCGTGACCGTTCCGCCGCCGCCGGTCGACTTCCCGAGCTCGTCGATCCTCCGAAGTGCCTGCCGCGCAACAGCTTCCGCACTGTCGAACAACCGAGTTCCAGGGGGCAGAGCCGCGGCGATCTCGGCCGCCACCAACGGGTAGTGCGTACACCCCAGCACGACCACATCCACGTCGGCGGGCGTGCGGTCGGCGGCCTCGCGAATCGCTGCGGACACAGCGGAGGAATCTCCGCGGTCGATCGACTCCGCCAGCGAATGGCACGCAACGGCGGTGACCGTGCGGCCGGCCGCGAACTCCTCGATCAGTCGCGCTTGATACGCACTGGCCGTCGTCGCTGCCGTCGCCCACACCGCGAAGCGATCACTCTGTGCCGCAGCAGGTTTGATCGCCGGAACGGTGCCGATCACCGGAACGGATCCCACGTGCGCACGCAGGTCCGCCAACGCCGTCACGCTCGCGGTGTTGCACGGCAGTACCAGAGCCTCCGCGCCAGCCTCGATCCCACGATCCGCGGCCGCCAGCACACGCTCGATCACCACATCGTCCGGCTTCGGACCCCACGGCGCATTGTCGGGATCCATCAACAGGATCAGATCGAGCTCGGGACGCAGCTGCTTCAGCCACGCCGACGTCGGCAACAGGCCGAGCCCCGAGTCGATCAATCCGACAAGCATCCGATTCAGCCCAGTGCCTGCTCGACGTCGCCGACGAGATCGGCTGCGTCCTCGATGCCGACCGACAGACGAACCAAGTCGTCGGGGACCTCCAGCAACGACCCGGCTGTCGACGCGTGCGTCATGGCGCCCGGATGCTCGATCAGCGACTCGACACCTCCGAGCGATTCGGCGAGAGTGAAGATCTCGGTCCGTGCGCAGAAGTCGAGAGCGGCTTGCTTGCCACCGTTCAAGCGCACCGAGATCATGCCGCCGAAACGCCGCATCTGCTTCGCCGCAACCTCGTGCGACGGATGCGACGCCAAACCCGGGTAGATGACCTGGGAGATAGCGGAGTGGCCGCTCAGCAGCTCGACCAGCTTCTCCGCGTTGTCGCTGTGCCGTTCCATGCGCAGCGCCAAGGTCTTGATACCCCGAAGAGTCAGGAATGCATCGAACGGGCCGGGCACACCGCCTGCACCGTTCTGCAGGAAGGCGAACGCCGCGTCGACCTCCTCGTCGTCGGTGACAAGAGCACCACCCACGACGTCGGAGTGCCCGCCGATGTACTTGGTGGTCGAATGCAGTACGACATCGGCACCGAGCTGTAGCGGCTGTTGCAGGTACGGCGACGCGAACGTGTTGTCGACGACCAGCTTGGCGTTCTTCTCGTGGGCGACACCGGCAAGCGCCTCGATGTCACCGACGTTCAGAAGCGGGTTCGTCGGAGTCTCGACCCACACGAGCTTGGTGTTGGGGCGGATCGCGTCACGCACTGCGTCGACGTCGGACACCGCGGCCACCGAGTACTCGATCCCCCACTGAGTGAACACCTTGTCGATCAGCCTGAACGTGCCGCCGTAGGCATCGTTGGGAATGACGAGGTGATCACCGGGACGCAACGTCGCGCGGAGCAGCGCATCCGTCGCCGCCATGCCCGACGAGAACGCACGGCCGTACGTGCCCGACTCGATCGCGGCAAGATTCGCTTCGAGCGGCCGACGCGTCGGATTACCGGTGCGGGCGTACTCGAAGCCACTGCGCATACCGCCGACGCCGTCCTGAGCAAACGTCGAACTCGCGTAGATCGGGACATTGACCGCGCCGGTCAGCGAGTCCGGCTCGTAACCGGCATGAACCGCTTTGGTCGAGAACCCCTGCCACGAACTGCTGTCTGCCTTGCTGCGCTGCTCACTCATGACTTTCAGCCTAATAGGGTCATTACTGCAGGCTCCACTCCCGCCTGGTTGGGTCATTACTGCAGGCTCCACTCCCGCCTGATAGGCGAGAGTTCTCGGTAGCCTTCGGGAGACACTGCAAAGCGAAACGAGGCGTTTGACCGTGGCTGATTCACAGACCGTCGACGAGCTGTTCTCCATCGACTCCCTTCTGGATTCCGAGGAGAAGGACATCCGCGACACCGTTCGAAAGTTCGGCCGCGAACGTATCCGGCCCCACCTCGCGGACTGGTTCGAGGACGGCACCGTCCCCGCGAGGGAGCTGGCTAAGGAACTGGGCGCACTCGGACTGTTGGGGATGCATCTCGAGGGTTACGGGTGCGCGGGCACGTCTGCCACTGCCTACGGCCTCGCCTGCCTGGAGCTCGAGGCCATGGATTCCGGCATTCGTAGCCTTGTCTCCGTCCAGGGTTCGCTGGCGATGTTCGCGATCTGGAAGTACGGCTCCGAGGAGCAGAAGCAGCAGTGGCTGCCCGGTATGGCCGAGGGATCGCTCATCGGTTGCTTCGGGCTGACCGAGGCCGACTACGGATCCAACCCGGGCGGAATGCGGACGCGGGCCAGGAAGGACGGCAGCGACTGGGTCCTCAACGGCTCCAAGATGTGGATCACGAACGGCCCGGTCGCCGATGTCGCCGTCGTCTGGGCTCAGACCGACGAGAAAATACGAGGGTTCGTCGTCCCGACGGACACGCCGGGATTCACGGCGAACACCGTCAAGAAGAAGCTCTCGCTTCGTGCGTCGATCACCGGCGAACTGGTGCTGGAGGACGTCCGGCTGCCCAGTGATGCCGTGCTCCCCGACGCTCATGGACTACGTGGCCCGCTCAGCTGTCTCAACGAAGCCCGCTTCGGCATCATCTTCGGCGCGATGGGTGCGGCACGTGACTGCATCGAGTCGGCCATCGAGTACTCGAAGACACGGGAGGTGTTCGACAAGCCACTCGGCGGTTACCAGCTGACGCAGGCCAAGCTCGCGAACATGGCACTCGAACTCGGCAAAGGTCAACTGCTCGCGCTGCACCTCGGCCGACTGAAGGACAAGGGCGAGCTGCGGGGAGAGCAGGTGTCCGTCGGCAAGCTCAACAACGTGCGCGAAGCGATCGCGATTGCCCGCGAGTGCCGGACGATTCTCGGTGCCAACGGCATCACCCTGGAGTACCCGGTGCTTCGTCACGCCAACAACCTGGAGTCCGTCCTCACGTACGAGGGAACGTCCGAGGTACACCAGTTGGTGGTGGGGCAGGCACTCACCGGCACCAGCGCGGTTCGCTGATTCCGCTGTGAGCGGTTGTGTACGGCCCGCCATACACAACCACTCACGTAGGGGGTCAGGCGCCCTTGGACAGGAATCCGAGCAGGTCGTGTCGGGTGATGACGCCGACGGGCTTGCCCTCCTCCACGACCATCAGGGCGTCGGTCTCCCCGAGAGCCTTGGTGGCGTCGGAGACGTTCTCGCCTGCACCGATGAGGGGGAACGGCTCGCTCATGTGCTTGGCGACCGGGTCCGCCAGTGACGCACGGCCCTCGAAGACCGCGCTCAGCAGTTCGCGCTCGGTGACGCTGCCCGCGACCTCGCCCGCCATCACGGGAGGCTCCGCGCCGACGACCGGCATCTGCGAGACGCCGTACTCGCGCAGGATCTCGATGGCGTCACGCACGGTTTCCGACGGGTGCGTGTGCACCAGGTCGGGAAGGGCGCCGGACTTGCCGCGGAGCACGTCGCCCACCGACGGCTCGTCGGTCTTGCCGTCCAGGCGCGAGCGAAGGAAGCCGTAGGACGACATCCAGTCGTCGTTGAAGATCTTCGCGAGGTAGCCACGACCGCCGTCGGGCAGCAACACGACGACGAGAGCGTCGGGGCCTTCACGCTCGGCGACACGCAGGGCACCGACGGCAGCCATACCGCACGATCCGCCGACCAGGAGCCCTTCTTCGCGTGCGAGGCGTCGCGTCATGTCGAAGGAGTCGGCGTCGGACACGGCGATGATCTCGTCGGGAATGGACGGGTCGTAGGCCGACGGCCAGAAGTCCTCACCGACGCCCTCGACGAGGTACGGACGGCCGGTGCCACCCGAGTAGACCGAGCCTTCGGGGTCGACGCCGATGACCTTGACCTTGCCGCCGGAGATCTCCTTGAGGTACTTGCCTGTTCCGGAGATGGTTCCACCCGTTCCGACGCCCGCGACGAAGTGGGTGATCTTGCCGTCGGTGTCGGCCCAGATCTCGGGTCCGGTGGTTTCGTAGTGGCTCTGCGGGCCTGCCGGGTTGGCGTACTGATTGGGCTTCCACGCACCGTCGATCTCGCGCACCAGGCGATCGGACACGCTGTAGTAGCTGTTGGGGTCCTCGGGAGCGACAGCCGTCGGGCAGACGACCACCTCGGCTCCATAGGCGCGCAGCACGTTGCGCTTGTCCTCGCCCACCTTGTCCGGGCACACGAAGACGCACTTGTAGCCACGCTGCTGCGCGACGAGGGCCAACCCGACCCCGGTGTTGCCCGAGGTCGGTTCCACGATGGTCCCGCCCGGCTTCAACTCGCCCGACGCCTCGGCAGCGTCGATCATCTTGATGGCGATGCGGTCCTTGCTGGACCCGCCCGGGTTGAGGTATTCGACCTTGGCCACAACCGACCCCGCGTTGTCGCCGACAACAGAGGAGAGCTTGACCAACGGGGTGTTGCCGATGAGTTCGGTGACGTGCTGAGCGATGCGCATGACTTCATCTTCCCAGATCGCGCTCGGAGCGGAGTCCTCGGAACGACTCGATCGCACCCGACGCGCTTCTTGGTACCCCCGAGACACCGCGAACGGATGCTTACGATGGACGTGTGGCGCAGACCGTGGGAAAGAGAACGTGTCGGTGAGTCGGTGGAAGGGCGCAGCCAAGGCGGGCGCCGCGACGGTGATTGCAGGCTCGTCAGCTGGGACAGCGTCGTGGGCTGCGTACAAGCATCTGATGGCCCAAGCGACGTCTGCTCGCGGGGTGATCGGACGCTCGACGGCAAAACCTCCGGAGGCCGACGGCGTCTACGGGCCCGGTGATCGCACGCCGGAACGGTGGCGAATCGGGAGTTCGGCAGATATTCATCTGATGATCTTCGGCGACTCGACTGCCGCGGGCGTCGGCTGCACTGTCGCCGACGAAGTACCGGGAGTCCTGGTTGCCCGTGGGCTCGCCGACGAAACCGAGAAGCGGGTCCGGCTGAGCACCAAAGCAATCGGCGGCGCGACGTCGAAAGGCCTGGAGGGCCAGGTCGACGCGATGTTCGTCGCCGGCCCGCCACCGGACGCCGCGGTCATTCTGATCGGCGCGAACGATGTCACCAAGAAGTTCTCCATCGCGGCGTCGGCCGCGCGACTGGGCAACGCAGTGGAACGCTTGACGGCGAAGGGCACGGTCGTCGTCGTGGGAACGTGCCCCGATCTCGGCGTCGTGACCGCGATACCCCAACCTCTGCGAACGATCGTCCGAAACTGGGGTCTTCGGCTGGCACGCGCACAGTCCGACGCGACCCTGAAAGCAGGCGGGCACCCCGTGGCGTTGGCGGACTTGCTGTCTCCCGAGTTTCTCGCAGCCCCGGACACGATGTTCTCCGCGGACCGGTTCCATCCGTCGGCTGCCGGCTACGAACTCGCCGCTCGCCAGTTGCTTCCTGTCCTGGCTGCGGCGTTGGGCGAGTGGCACGGTGGTCCGCTCCCCGAGCTCCCCGACGTGTCCGCCGCGGCCGAATCCCGCCGTTTCGTGCCGCGCGCGGCGGCATCGTTGGAGAGTTTCCTACGTCGCCGACGAAGCGAAACGGAGGCGCACAACCAGCCCTACCCGCCGGTAACTTAGTATCCACGGTAATCAACCCTAGGAGAGTTCATGCCAGAAGCAGTGATCGTCAGTACCGCTCGTTCACCCATCGGCCGCGCGATGAAGGGCTCGCTGAAAGACATCCGTCCCGACGACCTCACCGTGCAGATGGTCGCCGCCGCGCTCGCGAAGGTTCCCGAGCTCGACCCGACCGACATCGACGACCTCCTTCTGGGATGCGGCCTTCCCGGAGGCATGCAGGGCAACAACCTCGCTCGCATCGTGGCAGTCCTGCTCGGCTACGACTCGCTTCCCGGCACCACCATCACCCGCTACTGTTCCTCCTCGCTGCAGACCACGCGCATGGCCTTGCACGCCATCAAGGCAGGCGAGGGCGACGTGTTCATTTCCGCAGGCGTCGAGAGCGTCTCCAACTTCATTCACGGCAGCTCCGACTCCCTGCCGCAGAGTCACAACCCGCTGTTCGCCGACGCCGAGGCACGCACCAAGAAGGCGCAGGAAGAGGGCGCGGACAGCTGGACCGATCCCCGCGAGAGCGGCGAGCTGCCCGACGCGTACATCGCCATGGGTCAGACCGCCGAGAACGTCTCGCTGTTGACCGGCATCAGCCGCGAGGATCAGGACCACTGGGCCGTCCGCAGCCAGAACCGGGCCGAGGAAGCTATCAACTCCGGCTTCTTCGAGCGCGAGATCACCCCGGTCACACTCCCGGACGGCACCGTCGTGTCCACGGACGACGGCCCCCGTGCGGGCACGACCTACGAGAAGATCAGCGAGCTCAAGCCGGTCTTCCGCCCCAACGGAACGGTCACGGCAGGCAACGCGTGCCCGCTGAACGACGGAGCGGCCGCACTCGTCATCATGAGTGACACCAAGGCCAAGGCGCTCGGCCTGACGCCGCTGGCCCGCATCGTGTCCACCGGCGTCACCGGAACCTCCCCCGAGATCATGGGACTCGGACCGATCGAGGCCACCAAGCGGGCGCTGAAGATCGCGAATCTCTCCATCTCCGACATCGACCTGTTCGAGATCAACGAGGCGTTCGCGGTGCAGGTCCTCGGTTCGGCACGTGATCTCGGCATCGATCACGACAAGCTGAACATCTCCGGTGGCGCAATCGCCGTCGGTCACCCGTTCGGCATGACCGGCGCGCGCATCACCACGACCTTGCTGAACAACCTGAAGACACAGGACAAGACGTTCGGCGTGGAGACCATGTGCGTCGGCGGCGGCATGGGAATGGCCATGGTGCTCGAGCGTCTCAGCTGACGCGTCCTTCGAGCCACCCGCAGGAACGCGAAAGGCCCCGCACTCACGAGGAGTGCGGGGCCTTTCGCGGTGACTACTAGTCGTTGTTGAAGTAGCTGAGCAGTCGCAGGATCTCGACGTACAGCCACACCAGCGTGATGGTCAGGCCGAGGGCCACACCCCAGGCAGCCTTTTCCGGCGCCTGCGCGCGGATGAGCTGGTCCGCCTGATCGAAGTCCAGCAGGAAGCTGAACGCGGCGATGCCGATGCAGACGAGGCTGAAGATGATGGCGATGGGTCCGCCGTCGCGGAGGCCGAGGCCGCCGTCCATGAAGAAGCTGGCGACGAGGTTACCGAGCGCCAGCACGACGACGCCGATGAGTGCACCGACGATCATGCGGGTCAGGCGCGGGGTGACGCGGATGGCACCGGTCTTGTAGACGACGAGCATTCCGAAGAACACACCGAACGTACCGAGCACGGCCTGCGAGATCAGCGTTCCGGCCGACGCACCCTGGATCGGGAACGTGAACAGGAACGACAGAGCACCGAGGAAGATGCCTTCGGCGACCGCGTAGGCAAGCACGACTGCCTTGCTGTCCATCTTGCGGCCGAACGTCGCGAACAGGACCAGGCCGAGACCGACCAGACCGCCACCGATGACGAAGGGAGCTGCGAGGCCGGGGTTACCGTCGACGAGGATGAACGAGACGATTGCAGTGAGCGCGAGCACACCGAGCGTGATGCCCGTCTTGGTCACGACGTCGTCGATCGTCATCGCCCGCGACGTGGGGCCTGTCTGGTAGGGATCGCCGTAGGCCTGCGGCTGACCGAACTGCTGAGCAGCCTGCGAGGCACCTGCCGTCGCAGAGCCGAACGTGGCGTATCCGCCGCCCTCTTGCTTGGGCAGGTTGCGGAACACCGGGTTGCTGGAGGTGCGCACCGTGTCGCGTCCTTTCTGAAGGGTGAATCCTTCTTCGAGTTCGAGCCCGTCGCGTCGCGCCGAGCCCGACAACCGGTAGTGAACCGGCAGCTGTACGTAAAACTCCCACATACGGACAAAAGTTCCCAGTCGGACCACACGACTTCCGACAATTCGGACTCTACCTTCCTTCGTGACGAACCGCGCAGACACCGGCAGTTTCCCGCGGCGCCTCGGCGGGCACTATGGATCACATGAGTATCGAAGACGGACCAGGCGACACTTTGGACCAGAGCGAAAGCCTCGACTCGGACGAGGTGCGCAACGACGACGGCGACGACATCGTCGATGCACCGGACCATTACAGCGAGGCCGACCGGTTCGGAACGACGCCGAACGAAGCGCTCGAAGGCGAGAGCCTGGACGAGAAGCTGAGCGAGGAAGAGCCCGACACCGCCCTCGAAGACGAGGAACGGTCGGTGGCGGAAACTCCGGACGACGAGCTGACCGAGGAGATCGTGGACCACGAGATCGTCGGTTCGGACGAGGACCCGGACATCGATTACGCGGACGGCCAGCGTCAGGCCGAGATCGTGGAGGGGACACTCGTCGAGGACCGGGGCCGCGATCGCGGCCAGATCGACGGCACGCCGGAAGACGGCGGCCCGGTCGAGTAGACGAGCTGGTCAGACGACCGACCGGGTGACGGTGAATTTTGCGTTCTTCCCCGCCACCGCGGTCGGTCCCACCGCGTCGGCCAGTGCACGCCGGTAGTTGAGGTGAGTGTTGTAGACGGTCCACATCTCGCCGTTCGGACGTAACACCCGCCCTGCTGCCTCGAACAACTTCTGGGCGCTGCCGGTGTGCAGGGACGCCCCTTCGTGGAACGGCGGGTTGCATACGATCAGATCGACGGAGGAGTCGGGGAACGTGGAAAGTGCGTCGTCCCGCACGACGTCGATGTCCAGACCGTTCGCCCTCGCGGTCGCAGTCGCCGACGCCACCGCCGCGGCGGATCTGTCGCTTGCGTGGACCCGAGCCTCGCTCCGCGCACGGGCCAGCAGGCAGGCGAGTATCCCGGTTCCGCAGCCGAGGTCGACGATCTGACGAGCACCGGGCAACATCCGGTCCGTGAATTCGGTCAGGAACCGGGTTCCGACGTCGAGCTTCGCCCCGGCGAACACCGCACCGTGCGCGACGACGGTGAGATCGAGGTCGTCGAGCACCGCGGTCACGGGATAACTTCGAGTCTCGGAAGGGACGGGTTTCGACGCCGTCAGGACGCGAGCTTTCTGTCTGCCCCGGCCCGCGGTGACCGTCTCGAAGGACGATCGGAGCACGGCGTTCATCGCCGGCGCCATGTGCTTGTCCCGGCCACCCGCGAGCACGACCACCCCCGGATCGGCGTGGGCGGCGATCGCCTCGGCGATCTCGGTCAGTTCTGCGAGGCTGCGCGGCAACTGCATCAGCACCAGGTCCGCGCCGCTGAGCAACGACTGGTCCAACGCGTGGTGAGTGTGCGCCCCGGACATGCCCGCCGAGGTCGCATTGCGATCGAGTGCGAGTTCGCCCGTGTACGAATCCTGGTGGACGCGAATGCCGGTCACGCCGTACTGCACCTGCAGTCCGAGCGTGAGCGCGCCGTAGCGATCACCGATCACCGTGATCCGTCGGGCGGCCACGTCCGAAACCGATTCGCCTACCGTGTCGAGCAGAAGCCGGTCCGCGGCGTCGACGGCAAAGAGGTTGACGGCCTCCGCGTCGGGGCGGCGACGGAGTCCGGACAGGACAGTTTCGAGATCGGGCACGACGCCCAGTCTCCCACCCCTCGACGTCGCTTTCCAAAAACGTTGGCGGTCAATATTTTTCTCGCGTGCTGCTCAGCGCGTCCAGGTGGCGTTTTCCCTCGAACGGGGGCATGCTTCATAAGATGGAACCGAATATCAAGATCGAGGCTCTTTTCAGCCACGCTGACAAGACTGCCGCCGAATCCACGTCCGAGAACAGCAAGCCCGCCGTGTACACGCCTCTGTTCAGCGGAGAAGCCGGGTCAGGCCAGATAGCGTAGGTAGTCCAACGCCTTGTCCGCGTGCACGTGAGCACGCTCGCTCGTCACCACCAGCCGCACCACCCTGTCGCGATCGATGACGAACGTCGTTCGCTTCACCGACAGGAGCTGACGGAGGATTCCACGCTTCGCAGCGTGAGACGAACGGTTGGAAATTTCCTGCCGGCGTCGGCGGCGCATGAGCCACCCGCCACGCCTGACTCCGAACTGGCCCGCCACCGAGGCGTCCGAGTCGGCGAGCAGCGGATAGTCGAAGGAACGCTGCAACGCGAAGTGCGACTGTTTGTCGGTGGTGTCGGTGCTGATCCCGACTCGTTGAGCCCCCAGGGCCTCGAACGACCGGCCCAGATCCCGGAAGTGGCAGGCCTCGGCCGTGCAGACCGGACTGGACGCCGCAGGATAGAAGAACAGCACCACCGGGCCCCTGGCCAGCAACTCACCGAGGGACCGCACATTCCCCTCGTGATCCGGTAGCCGAAAATCCGGCGCCGTTTGTCCAGTACGCATGCTGGACAGGGTACGTGTCCGATTCAGTCTGTCGGGACGAGCAGTGAAGATTTCAACCGTTCGACCTGGTCGACGCCTATTCCGAGCTCGCTCAGATATCCGTCGAACGATCCGTAGAGCTCGTCGACGACGCTCAGCCCGTGTCGGTAGTACTCCTCGGTGACACCGAGGACGGCGTTGGACAGAAACACCGAGCTGCCATCGCTCGTGCTCTCGCGGCCCTGCCCGTCACCGTCCGACCAGATGTCGGACAGGTGCGCGCGCAGCGGAGCGATTGCCGCATTGCTGGCCAGGTAGTCGGTCAGGATGTCCTGTTCGAGCACCCCCGCCGCGCGCAGGACCGTCGCTATCGTCCATCCGGCGCGATCCTTGCCCGCAGCGCAGTGCACGAGAACGCCACCACTGCCGTCCGAGACCGCGTCGACGACGCGACGGATGGCCACCTTCGCCCCGGCGAGCGAGGGAAACGACGTGTAGGCGCGCATCATGTACTGCAACTGCGCATCGGCGTCGACGACGTTGCCGAGCTCGTGCGGGGCGCGTTCACCCTTGTGGTTCTCGTACGGAGTGCTGTGCACCCGGACCGAGGACGGCACGCGATCACGACCGGCGCGGTCGATCTCGGACTGCCCACGAAGATCCACCACGTGGCGCACTCCGGTACGGACGAGCATGTTCTCGCCCTCGGAATCCAGCCGGCTCAGCTCGGAGGATCGAAACAACCGGCCTCGCCGAACCTCGCGACCGTCGGCCGTCCGAGCGCCCCCGACATCGCGGAAGTTCCACGCTCCGGACAGTCGGAACTGGTCGGTCGATTCGATACTGGCCATGAACGCACACTAGCCACGAGGCGATGATCCGCGATCTGCCGGGGCGCCTTCGCACGCACGGAACGGTCGTCGCCACTACCGTGAATCCATGACCGATTTCGACCGCACCGACGCCCGCCTCTTGCTCGCCCTGTGCGCGAAACCGCGTGCTACCGGCGTCGAACTCGCCGGAGATCTCGGTCTTTCTCGCAACACCGTGCAAGCTCGACTCACTCGGTGGGAGGACAAGGAGGCCCTGACGCCCATCGATCACCGAGTTCGGCCGCGCAGTCTCGGCTACGCCTTGCAGGCCTTCGTCACCACGAGGGTCGATCAGCATCGACTCGCAGAAGTCACCGACCATCTGGGAACCATTCCGGAGGTGCTCGAGGTGTTCGGACTCTCCGGTGCCTCCGACATGCACATCCGGATCGCGGCCGTCGACGCCGACGACCTCTACCGGGTGGCGGGTCTGATCCTGAAGATCCCGGGTGTGGAACGCACCAACATGTCGATCGCGATGAGCGAGCTCATCCCCTACCGGACCAAGCCGCTGCTCGAGCGGGCTTCCGGCCTCGAACCTACTGCGGGCGTGCGCAGCCGGGACGCCGAGAGCCCGGACAGTCGGAATCGGCGCCGCCCCCGACGCGACGCCGACCGACCTCGACCGTAGCTCATCACGGGCACAGTCAGGTAGCGCCGAACGCGCAACCTCAGTGGTCACCGAGCCGCAGCGGGGCAAGCTGTTCGAAGACGTCGCCTGGTCCGGGATTGGTCGCGCGGGAAGATCCGCCGAGATGGTGCACGACGCCCCACACCGCGTTGAGGGCCGTTTGGATCGCGCCTTCCGCCCAGCCTGCCGTCCACGAGATGTCGTCGCCGGCAAGGAACAGTCCGCGATGACGCTCGTCGAAGGAGTCCTGCACGAAATGACCGAACAGGCGCTCCTGGTATCGGTAGTGACCGGGGAGGTTCGCTTTGAACGCGCCCAGGAAGTCGCGTTCGGTTTCCCACGACACGGTCACCGGATCGCCGACGATGTGGGAGCGGAAGTCGACCCCCGGGTAGATCCCTTCCAACGATCTGAGCACGAGGTTCATTCGTTCGGTCGGGCCGAGCGCCAGTAGCTTGAGGGAATCGTCGGACCAGGTGTAGGACAGGCAGATCAGACCGGGCTTTCCCTCTCCTTGATCGAGCAGGTACGTACCTCGGCTCATGCGGTCGGTCAATGTCATGCTGACGACGTCGCGCCCGGTGTTCGGGTCCTTGTCCTTCCAGAACGGTCGGTCGACGAGCACGAACACCTTGGTCGACCCCATGTAGTGGGTGCGTTCGATCGCGGTCCAGTGGTCGATCGGTAACAGGTCGTCGTCACATTCGATGGTGGACAGCAACATCCAGCTCTGTGCGGTCACGATGGCAGCGGGATAGGTGCGCTCGCCGCCGTCCGCGTCACCGACGACTATTTCAGACCCCGTGCGGCGTAACCGCACCACGCGCGGTGAGGTGCTGCCGTTGTTGAGCGACTCCACCGACGTCCCGCCCGGCCAGTGATCGGACGTCGTCGACGCGCGCCAGAGACCGACCGGAAGTTGTTGCGATCCACCGACGATGCCTCGGTGGTGATCGTCGGCAGCGGTGACCACGACTCTCAGTATCTCGAGAATGGAATTGGGGTAGTCGGTGTCCCAGCCACCTGTCCCGAAACCGACTTGCCCGAACACTTCTCGCAACTCGAAGGACCTGAAGTGTTCGGAGGACGCGAGGAATCCGTAGAACGTCTGGTCGTCGAAGCGCTGCACCAGCTCGTTCCACAAGGTCTTGATCTCACCGGTGTCGCGAGCGCGGATCGCCCGTTGCAGCGGAACGAGATCCGCGTGGTCCTCGAGCGTGCGCTGCCATGCCCGCGCCACCTCGCCGAAGACATCGGGCAGATCGTCGAGGCTCTGCGCGTAGTGACTGGTTCCCTTGAGGTCGATGACCGTACTCGGCGTAGCCTCGGCAAGTGGGTTGGGAAACGGCTCGGTCTGCAGTCCGAGCACGTCGAGGTAATGAAACAGCGTCGTGGACGACGGCGGGAATCTCATGGCGCCCATCTCGGCCACCACCCCGGGATGGCCGTCGAACGGAATGGACCGCATGCGTCCACCGATTCGATCCGATTCGTAGACAACCGGCTTCAAGCCCAACTTGGTGAGCTCGTACGCCGCCACCATGCCGGCCAGTCCCCCGCCGATGACGGCGACCTCGCTGCCGAGCGCCGAGGCGGGCACCTCGCCCAGCCCGTCCGCATGCGCGACGTAGTCGTCGTAGGCAAAGGGAAAGTCGGGACCGAACATCGTCAACGGACGCTCGTCCGAGTCGGCGGACGTACTGTCCGGCGTCACCGGCGTGGTCATGAAATTCCCTTTCTGGCATGTAGATACAGGTCCGGTCGACGGTCGGCAAGATGAGTGTTGATCGACCGGGACCGGGCGAGCATCTCCGTATCGATGTCGACCACCAGGGACTCCTCGCCGCGGCCCGCGCGAGCGAGTTCGCTCCCGTCGGGAGCGATGGCACACGTCAGGCCGCAGTACTGCAGTTCGCTTTCGCGGCCGCATCGGTTCACGTAGGCCAGGAACATCTGACTCTCGTACGCCCGCGCGGGGACGACGTGGGTGGCGACGACGTCGAACGGCGTCATGAGCCCCGTCGGCACGATCAGGAATTCGGTGCCGGAATCGGCATGTGCTCGAACGGCTTCCGGGAACTCGACGTCGTAGCAGATCAGCAGACCGCACCTCACTCCGTCCAGGTCGAACTGCGCGACGAGTCGATCACCGGGGACGAAGTGGCCGCGGTCCAGGTCCCCGAAGAGATGGGTCTTGCGGTAGCGCGCCACGAGCGAACCGTCGGCGCCGACCACCTGAACGGAGTTGTACACGACGGATCCGTCTCGTTCGGGATATCCGTAGACGACGGCCACGCCCGTCTCGGACGTGATGCGGGCGACGGCGTCGAAGATCGGGCCGTCGGCAGGTTCGGCCCGGGCCGCGACGAGCTCCCCGATGTCGTATCCGCTGATCGACATCTCGGGCGTGACGAGGATGTCGGCCCCTGCACGTGACGCACTGTCCGCTGCCCGGCCGACGGCGGCGAGGTTCGCTTCGACGTCACCCGAGAACTCGGGGCCTTGATAGAGCGAGGCACGCAGGGCGGTCTTGCTCATGAATTCTCCTCCCCGAGGTGCTGTCGTCCTGCCCGAGAGCGTACGGAAGTCCGGCGCCCCCGGGAAACATCCGGTGGGACGATCCGAAGTCTGGCATCGTCAGCGTCATGAGCCCCGAACGACCACCTGTCGGTCCCATCGGTCCGGTCGATGCAACCGTGGTACCCCGGTATGCCGAGCCGACGACGTTCGCGCGGTTACCGCGGCTCGACGAGGTGTCGCGTGCCGACGTCACGATTCTCGGTGTGCCGTTCGATTCCGGCGTCAGTTATCGGCCGGGCGCTCGGTTCGGTCCCGGTCACATCCGAGCATCCTCGAAGTTGCTTCGTCCCTACAACCCCGCGTTGAAGGTCTCCCCGTTCGCAGATCGTCAGGTCGCGGATTTCGGTGACATCGGGGTCAATCCGTTCGACATCACCGAAGCCCTTGCCACCGTCGAGTCCGCGGTGACCGGACTGCGACAGGACGGTTCGTCGGTGCTGACGATCGGCGGTGACCACACGATCGCGCTGCCGATCCTGCGTTCGCTCGCGCGTGACCACGGTCCGTTGGCGGTGCTGCATTTCGACGCGCACCTCGACACATGGGACACGTATTTCGGGGCGCCGTTCACGCATGGGACCCCGTTCCGTCGGGCCAGCGAGGAAGGCTTGATCGACCTCGAGCGCTCACAGCACATCGGGATCCGAGGGCCGCTCTACAGCGAGCAGGATCTGGAGAACGACCGCATCCTCGGTTTCCAGGTCGTTCGGTCCGACGACTACGAAACCGACGGCGTCGCGAGCATCGTCGAACGCATGCGTGCTCGCCTGGACACCGGCCCGGTCTACGTGTCCGTGGACATCGACGTGCTCGATCCTGCACACGCGCCGGGGACGGGGACACCGGAGGCGGGCGGGCTCACGTCGCGCGAGTTGCTGAACACCCTGCGCGGACTGGTCGGAGTAGACGTGGTCGGTGCGGACATCGTCGAGGTGGCACCCGCATACGACCACGCCGAGATCACCGGAATCGCCGCTGCCCACGTCGCGTACGAGCTGTTGTCGGTCCTCGCGGCGAACGCGTGATCGGATCACCCGGACGGTCGGCCCGGGCTGCGTTGCCACCTCGACCAATACGATGACCAGGTGGCACACGATCGCGCGATCCCGACGAGCCAAGACCGACGACGCAGCGTCGCCGACCTCGCGGCCGAGGATGCCGGCGGGCTGTCCACGGAGTTGCTCGGGGATTTTCTGGAGGTCCTGACCTCTGCGGTGTCCGAGGGTCGCACGTTGTCGCGTCGACAGCTGCGGACTCTGCGCACCCACGGGGACACCGCGGCGCGGCAGGGCGTCGCCCTCCGGGCACTGCTCGATCTGTACCTGTCCTCCGCCTGGCGCCTGTGGCGGGAGCTTCCTGCGATCGTCGACGCCGACCGAGACCCACAGGCCGTCGTGACGGCCGGTGAGGTGATGCTGCACGCCGTCGACGACGCGGTCGCCGAGCTCGCCGAAGGATTCCAACTCGCCAGGCGAGTGCTGGTACGTGCGGAGGAGTCGGCCCGGCGTGAATTCGTCGACGACCTGCTGTCCGGTAGCGCGGACATCGCGGGAGTGATGGGCAGGGCGGAGACGTTCGGTCTGGATCTGACCGGGCCTCATGCGGTCGTGGTCGTCGCGGCCAGTACGCCGTTCACCGACGGTGGCCGGGTCATCACCGAGGTGGAACGCGCGGTGGAAGGAAGCAAAGCGGACTCGGAGGTTCTCGTCGCGAGCAAGGAAGGCCGCCTTGTCGTGGTGTTCGCTGCCCCGGATCACGCAGCGGTGGAGTACGTCGTCGACCGTGTTCGCGAGGCCACCGAGAGGGTCGATGTCTCGGGGACATGGACCCGGCGGATCGGAGTGGGGCGGACGGGGCCCAGCGTGGCCGGTGTCGTGTCGTCGTATCGTGAAGCAGTCGATTCGCTCGACCTCGGCGCGAAGCTGGGCCTGGGCACTGTGGTGGTGGATGCACGTGACCTGCTGGTGTACCGGGTGCTGTTGGACGACAAGGCCGCAATCACGGATCTGGTGCACACGGTTCTGACTCCGTTGCTGACTGCACGTGGCGGCGCAGGCCCCTTGCTCGACACGTTGTTCGCCTTCTTCGGAACAGGCGGAAATTCTGCCTCGACAGCCCGGGCGATGCATTTGTCCGTTCGTGCCGTGACCTACCGTCTGGCCCGAGTGGCCGAACTGACCGGCCACGACGTCGGCGATCCAGCCGAACGATTCACCCTGCAGACGGCCGTGTACGGCGCCAGATTGCTCGGGTGGCCGACGGGGAGCTGAGCTCCGGGTCACGTTTGAGCCGAGTCAGCGCCTCTTGTTGCCGGGATACGGCAACCGAAATCGGTCAAACATGTCCGCGTTCGGACGATGACTGCCGCAATCGATACAGGCACACTTGAGGAGTCGCGGTCGCAAGCGGCCGCCGAGAACCTTCTATCGACAAGGAGCACCGTTTCATGGCATCACTGATTCAGAAACTGCAGGTGTTCGCCCGTAGCCCTCAGGGTAAGAAGCTCATTGCGCAAGGGCGCGCTTTCGCCACCAAACCCGAGAACCAGGCCAAGCTGAAGAGCCTCGGATCTCGATTCACCAGTAAGGACACTCGCCGATGAACGTCCCCGTATGGGCGTGGGCGGCTTTCGCAGCCGTTGTCGTCATTCTGTTGGCCATCGACCTACTTGCCCACCGCGGCGCACACATCATCGGCTTCCGGGAAGCAGCTTGGTGGAGTGCGCTCTGGGTCGGCGTCGCTCTCATCTTCGGTGGCGTCGTGTTCGCCACTCTCGGTACCACGGCAGGTGTCGAATACACGACGGCCTGGTTGTTGGAGAAGAGTTTGTCGGTGGACAACCTCTTCGTCTTCGCGCTGATCTTCGGATACTTCAAGGTCCCCCGTGAGTACCAGCACCGCGTTCTGTTCTTCGGCGTCGTCGGCGCCCTCGTGTTCCGCGGAATCTTCCTCGCCGCGGGTGTCGCGATCGTCAGCAAGTTCACCGTCGTTCTGTTCGTCTTCGCCGCCATCCTGCTGTACAGCGCATGGAAGCTGATGAAGGACGAGGAGGACTCGTACGATCCGAGCCAGTCCATCGCAGTGAGGTTGCTGCGTAAGGTCATCCCGGTTCGCGACGAGTACGACGGCACGAAGTTCTTCGTCAAGGAAGCCGGCAAGCGCGTTGCCACCCCGCTGCTCGCCGTCGTCGTCGCCATCGAGGCAGCAGACCTCGTGTTCGCGGTCGACAGTGTGCCCGCTGTTCTCGCGGTCAGTGACGACCCGTTCATCGTGTACTCGTCCAACGCGTTCGCGATCCTCGGCCTGCGCGCCCTGTACTTCCTGCTCTCGGGTCTTCTCGAGAAGTTCCACTACCTGTCCAAGGGCCTCGCGATCATCCTCGGATTCATCGGCGTCAAGCTGGTTCTGCAGGCAAGCCACAAGGTGATCAGCACGTCGATCCCCGAGATCCCGTCCATGGTGAGCCTGGTGGTCATCATCGTGGTCCTCGCAGGTTCGATAATCCTGAGCCTGAAGAATCCGCCGAAGGAGTCGGCAGATTCAGCAGATTCGATCGAGGCGGACGATCCGGCCGGCCCCGCAGGCAGCACGTCGGCGAGCCTGACCAAGGATCGGTCGACGGACCTGAAGACCGAGTCCGACCTCGGTGGAGGGTCGGAACCGAAGTAGTCTTCCCCACATACGTACCCGGGGTGTTTCGACGCGAAGCACCCCGGGTACGTGCGTTTCATGACCAATTCGAATTCCTACACAGTTCCCGGATTGAGCACCGACCAGGGCGCGCGCGTCGCTGCACTGCTGCAGGACCGCCTCAACGCCTACAACGATCTCCATCTCACCCTCAAGCACATTCACTGGAATGTCGTGGGACCCAACTTCATCTCCGTGCACGAGATGCTCGACCCTCAGGTCGAAGCGGTTCGTGGGTTCGCCGACGACGTGGCGGAGCGTATTGCGACGCTGGGTTCAGCCGCACTCGGAACGCCCGGCACCATCGTCAAGGAGCGTTCGTGGGACGACTACTCGATCGGCCGCGCAACGGCCATCGAGCACCTCGGAGCCCTCGACTTGGTCTACGTAGGCGTCATCGGTGACACTCGGAAGGCCATTGCGGAGATCGGCGAGATCGATCCCGTCACCGAGGATCTGCTGATCGGGCAGAGCGGCCAGCTCGAGCTCTTCCACTGGTTCGTTCGTGCGCACCTGGAGAACTCCGGCGGTCAGCTCTCGACCGCGGGCGCGTCGAGCGAGACCGAAGCGGCGTCGAACGCCGGCTGATATCCCGCTCACTTCACGCCGCAACGCCCCGACTTCGGTCGGGGCGTTGTCATTTCTGTCACCCGAAACCGGCACCGATCACAAAAACGGGCCATCCGGTCGGGTCGCGTCGCCACGTGAAATACGAACTCCGGAGACGGTCGCCTGTGAAATGTTCGAAACATCCGTCCCGCCCGCATATTCGGCAGGAGTTCGGGTACTCACCTCCTGTTCGACGATCAACGAACGAAGGTCGGCGGTTGTCGCACGAGCGGCACCGAACTCGAAAGAAGGTAAGACAGTGATCGTCCTGGGAATCATCCTCGCGCTGATCGGCATTTTCGCCAAGATCAGCATTCTGACCACGATCGGCATCATCCTTGTCGTCGTCGGAGCAGTCCTGACCATTCTCGGTGCCACCGGCCGCGCAGTCGGTGGGCGCAAGACCTTCTATTGATTCTCACTCCCACTCACACGTGCGGGGCCCGAACCGAATCGGTTCGGGCCCCGTTCGTCTGTCTTCACAGCCCTTCGAGGGTGCGCGTCATGGCGTCGACGGTCTTGTCGCCGATACGTTCGAAGATCAGCTTGAACACCGGGTCCGACAGTTTCGCGAGTCCGTTGAACGTGATGGTTGCGACGTAGGTGATTCGAGTGGAGTCGTCGCCTGCGTCCTCGAACGCGATGTGGTCCACTGTCGTCGCCGTCTTGTTCCTACCTTCGAACTCGACGACGTCCTGCCTGTCCTCGACCAACCGGTACGTCAATTCGGTGCTGATCCCGGCGAGCTTGGATTCGTTGTGCCATTCGGTACCGACACCGATCGGTCCCGGTGTCGATCGGACACACCGTTGCGTGCCCGGGTCCCATGCTTCCGCGTGTGCGAAATCCCGAAGGTAGTCGACGACGACCTTGCGTGGGCGCCGGACGGTGAATGTGCGTTCCACGTGAACCATGGTGTTGTCCTCCAATGCCGAAAGCGTGACTTTCGGCTACCCACGCTCACGGCATCCCACACGCTGTGTCGGCAGGTTCAGCCGTGTGACGGTCGCCATCCCAGTTCGGGACCGAGAACCGTTGCCATGTCGGTCAGAATCTGCACGTAATCCGAGTGATCGAAGCTGAACGGTAGTGCGAACGCCACTTCGTCCACCTCGCGGAAGGCCGCGTTGTCGTACAACCGGTCGGCGATCTCACGCGAGGTTCCGACCAGGTCGGCTGCGAACATCATCCTCGCCGGCCCCTGCGGGGTTGCCGTGCGTGCCCGTCTGGACTCCGCGTACGCACGGTACTTCTCCACTTGGTCGGTGGACGCAGAATCGGTCGGGATCACCACGAGTCCTTGTGACACACGCGCCGCGCTCTTCTGCGGGTGATGCTCGCGGAACGTCGTGATGTGCGAGTGCTGGATCTCGTCGAAGTTCTCCGACTCCTCGGCTTTCACCACACTGCTGACGAGCAGGTTCATTCCTGTCTCGCCTGCCCACCGAGCAGATCGAAGACTGGCGCCCCCGTACCACATTCGGTCCCGCAGGCCTGGCGAATGGGGTTGAACACGGTCGGAGAACTGCTCGATCCCGACCGTGCCACTCCAGTTCGACGCGGGCTGACCGGAAACCAGCGACAGAAGGCGGTTCACTCTGGCGTAGCTGAAATCCTCGACGTCGGCGGTGTCCGGATACAGCGCGTTCTTCACTCGGTCGAATTGCATGGGTGGTCCGACACTGACACCCGGGTTGATACGACCGCCGGAGAGCACGTCGACCGTCGCGAGGTCCTCGGCGAGTCGAAGCGGGTTCTCCCACCCGAGTGGAGTCACCGCCGTTCCCAGCTCGATTCTGCTGGTGCGCTGCGACGCCGCAGCCATGATCGCGATCGGGGACGAGATCCCGTACTGCAGGTGGCGGTGACGCAGCCACGCGCTGTCGAATCCCAGTTGCTCGCCGAGTTCGATGATCTGCAGTGTCGATTCGTGGCCGAGCGCGGGGTTGTGCTCGTCGAGCAATCCGATCGTCAGAAATCCGAGTTTTCGCAGTTCGACCGAGCGTGCAGGCATGAGAAAAAGCCTACAACCGGATGACCTCACCTGTTTCCGCGGCGCGGCGTGCGGCGTCGAGCACCTCGAGAGTGTGGATGACCTCGGACGCAGGGACCGGTTGCGGGCCCTCGCCGCGCACAGCGGCGGCGAAGTCGCGGTAGTAGTTCTTGTAACTCCCCTGCGCGGACGGAACCTTCTCTGCACCCGCGTCCGTATGCAGTGTGCCCCAGCGCTCTTCGAGCTCGTAGCCGAACGTGTCCGGCTCGTCCACCGGGCGACGGCCGGCGAAGACGGCCTGCGCCTGGACGTCGGTTCCGTCGGAGTAGTAACTGCCGTCCGTTCCGTACACCCGAAGCTGGCGCGCCTGGAAGTGGTTGACCTTGGTGGCGGACAGGGTCGAGTGAACACCGCTCTCGTGGTCGAGATCGACGACGAACGCGCTGTCAGTTCGATCGTCGCCCTCGCCGGCCCAATCCATGCGCGCGTACACGCTGGTGGCGCGACCGAACAACCACAGCGCCTGATCGACCAGGTGGGCTCCGAGGTCTCGCAGCAGTCCACCGGTCGGTCCGAGTTCGAGCGTGGCGGGTTCGTCGAGATCGAACCTCGACTCCACTCGCCAGATCCGGCCGAGCTTGCCGCTGTCGATCACGCCGCGCAGAGTCAGGATGTCGGCGTCCCACCGCCGGTTCTGGAAAACACTGAGAAGTACTCCGGCGTCGGCCGCGGCATCCACGAGGTCCTGTCCGCCCCGGGGGTCGGGCGCAAAAGGTTTGTCGGCGATGACGTGCACACCGCGCGCGACGGCCTCGAGAACCAGCTCCCGACGCGTCTCGGGTGGGGTCGTGATGGTGACGGCGTCCACGCCCGCATCGATCAGTTCGGTCAGGCTGCCGTACACCGGCGTGCCCGGCGCATCGAGTTCGGCCTGAGCCGCACGTTCGGGAGAACGCGTGACGATGCCGACGAGTTCGACCCCTTCTGCCGCTTGTACGAACGGCACGTGAAAGTACCGCCCCCCGACGCCGTATCCGACAACTCCCAGACGCATGAGATCTCCTTTTGTTAGGACAACCGTACACATTACGCGTCAGCGAAGTGCGTAACCACCGTCGGGATACAACGTGGAGCCTGTCGTGTACCCACTGGTGAGGAGGTAGACGACGGCATCGGCAACCTCGGATTCCACCCCGACCCGCCCCAGTGTGGTCGCGGACGCGAACTGTTCGAACGCGGGGATGCGGACGTCGTCGGGTCTGCTCCGCCACAGATGTCCGTCGATCGTTCCCGGCGACACCGAGTTCACTCGAATGGGCGCGAGCTCTACCGCCAATCCCCTACCGAGGCCTTCGATCGCAGCATTGGCCGCGACGTACGCAGGAGCCGCTCCCGGTGGCCTGACACTGGCAGCACCGGCCATCAACACTATCGATGCGTCACTGGTCAGCGTGTTCACCGCAGCTTTGACCACGCGGTACTGACCCCAGAATTTGGATTCGAACGCCGACGCCGCGTCCGCTTCCGACAGCTCGCGAAGCGAACCCGTCACATAGGTCGCGGCAGTGGTGAACAAACCGTGCACCGAGTCGAGCTCGGCGAAGAAGTCCTCCACCGATGCGGGTGACGACGTGTCGACCACTTGCCACCTCGCGCGTTCGCCCAGTGCGTCCGCCGCCTTCTCGAGGGTCGACGATGTACGGCCGCCGAGGACGACCGATCCGCCTGCCCCGACGACTTTCTCGGCCACCGCATAGCCGATTCCGGTTGCGCCACCGATCAACACGACCGTTCTACCCGTCAGGTCACTCACGTCGCCATCTCTCCTCGTGTTCTTCGACTGCACCGAACCTGTTTTCGACACAGCACGATCGGAGGTCTAACAGAGCAGGCGATCGAAGGGGAGGGCTGAACTCGAGTTGATTTTTATGTCTGGGCCTTGCGACGGTTGTTCCAGGCGATATCCACTCTGCGGTCCCAAAGTATGTGTTTCAATCGACTCGCGGTATCGATCGGAGGGGTGGAACACGATGACCAGTGCGCTGACATCGTCCGAGGTGCACTACGAGTGGGCCGTCGACGCGATGGAATCACTCGCCGTCAAGGGCATCGTCAAGGTCGTGATCGCGTTCGCGACACTTGCCATGGCAGTTGTGGTCACGCTGGAAATGGTGTTCGGCTACGGCGCAACGACACCCATCCCCTCCGCAGTCCAGTGGATATCGATGATGACGGCCTATGCGATGGGGCTGTTCTGGCTGTTCGGCCCGTGGCCAACGCTGAACCAGGCATTCGCGTTCGTCACGATTGCCAACATCGCCATCTTCTCCGCGACGATCGTTGCCGACTTTCCGCCGGAGATCACCCTCGGAAAGACAGCGTTCTTCATCGAGATCGGGATGTTCGTCGGATTCTTCTTCGAGAAGTGGATGCTCGCCGCGCACATTCTGTTGTGCGTTGCCGCCACCACCTTCATCGCCGTGTACGTCGTCGCCTACAAGGACGTGGCGGTCTTGATGTCCTTTGTCGTCTGGTCTCCCGTGGTGGTCTCCATCGGCGGCTTCGTACTTCTACTGCACTTCGCAGCGCGATCGATGCGGCTCGAATTCGAGTGAGCCCACCAGCTCAGTCGAGCGCCGCGACCAACGCAGGCAGGCCGAGTGCCGCCGTCGTGCGTAGGCGGTGGTCGGCCATGTCGGAAATCTCGGTTTCCACCGGATTGATCTCGACGACGACGGCACCCGTGCTGCGAGCCATCGCTGGCAGGCCGGCGAACGGAAACACGACACCGGACGTGCCGACGACGAGCACGAGGTCCGCGTGTTCCACCGCGGAGACCGCTGCCGTCCACTGATCCTGAGGGAGCGGTTCTCCGAACCAGACCGCCCCCGGCCTCATCGGCCCGCCGCAGAACGGGCACTCGGGAGGAACGACGCGTTCGATCTCCTCGTCGACCACGTCCGCCTCCGGCTGCGAGTGCACTCCGCACTCCGAGCACCGGGGATCGAACAGACTTCCGTGCACGTGAGCGATCACGTGCGAGCCCGCTCGCTCGTGCAGGTCGTCCACGTTCTGCGTGGCAATGTCGAGATGTGTGCGTTGTTGCCACTCCGCCAGGGCCAGGTGCCCCGCATTGGGCGCGGACCGCCGGACCAGTTCGGCCCGCCAGCGGTACCACCCCCACACGAGGTCGCTGTCACGCGCCCAGCCCTCGGGGCTGGCGAGATCGGCGGGATCGAACTGCGACCACAGGCCGGTGTGGGCGTCACGGAACGTCGCGATTCCCGACTCCGCCGACATTCCTGCGCCCGTCAGAACAGCGACACGGGTTGCCGTGCGCGCGAGGTCGATCACTGCACCGGGAAGCTCCGCGTTCACGCGAGCCAGTCTCGCACGAGATCAGGGCTGGAACCGACGTGCGTGCTCCTCGACGCGTGCGCGGTGATCGGCCCAGAACGCAGTTTCGTCCGACGGCATGTTCTCGTTGCCGAGCGTGAGGCCGACCGATCCGTCGATCAGCTCTCGAAGGATGTCGGCGTGCCCTGCATGTCGGTCCATGTCCGCGATGACGTGTACGACGATGCGATGCAAGGTGACGGTGGCCCGTTCACGAGGCCAATGCGGGACCACGCCGGTGGCGTCGAGCGGAAGCTCGGCGATGGTGCGGTCCGAGTGTTCCCAGATCTGTCGGTACAGCCCGACGATGTACTCCGTGGATTCGTCGGCCTTGGCCCACAGGTCTGCGTGCGGGTCCTCGTCCTCCTCTGCCCACGGCACCGCTCCGTGGAAGGGCCGGTCGAACGTCCAGCCGAAGTATCCGAGTTCGACGGCGGTGAGATGCTTGATCAGACCGAGCAGGTTGGTGCCGGTGGGTGTCATCGGACGACGCATGTCGTACTCGGACAAGCCGTCCAGTTTCCAGAGGAGTGCAGTGCGTCCTGCCTGCAGGTACCTCTGCAGATCTTCCTTGGCCGATTCCGTCATGCTTCACAGCCTCGCAGACCCGTCCGACACGTGCAGCTCGTCGCGTTTCATTACCGTTTCGAGACCCGGAGACCCGAAACGGACACTACGGACTCCGTCGAATTTCTTTGGGAGACAGTACATCACAAGGCGATTCGAGGCGACTCGTTACTCTGCCGTTATGTTTGTTATGAATTCGTTATTGTTCGTGCATCCCTACGGATACCTTGTTCCGTCACGATGATTGCAGCGAACAACTATCGACTCGGGAGGAACAGATGACGCACGTTCTGCTCGACCAGGAGACCGAGGTACAGAGCTCGGCGTCGGCATCGACACTGGTCGTGTCCGGTGACATCGATCTGATCACTGCACCGTCCTTCGCTCGTCGTCTGAGCGAGGCCCTCGAGCAGAATCCACACGTCGAGCTGGACATGTCCGGTGTCACGTTCTTCAGCAGCGCAGGAGTCGACGTGCTCGCGTCGGTCGACACGGCTGGGGGCCGGACGCTGACGATCACCTCCTGCCCCCTCGCGGTCGGGCGAACGCTGGACGTGCTCGGATGGCCGTCTCATCTTCGTCTCCTCGCGAGCGCATCACACGCGTGATCCTTTCGCCCCACACGAGAACAGCAGGTACACGGTGAGCTCCCCTCGGTTCGCTCCTGGTGACGTGATCCCGGTCGAGCTCGACCCGGGGCACACCACCTCTCGCTCGACGGGGGTTCTCGCCGACGCAGTCGTGATCGACCACGTCGCGTTCTCGCGCAATCCGGCATCGGTTCTCAGCACCGTCGAATCGGCGCGTGCGCAAGCGCGGCCGGTCGCGCTCGACGGTGTCGGCACGGGACCGGAGTCACTTGCCCTGCTTCCGCTGATCGAGCCGGATGTCATCATCCTCGCGCCCGAGATGACCGGTAGCGCGACCGACGTCGCCGCGGCCAGAGCACTGCACGTCCTGGCTGCCCAGGCCGAGCGCACCGGTGCTGTCGTGGTGGCACGGGGCGTGGATTCCGATCGAGACCGGGACAGAGCACTGGCGCTCGGAGCCACGTTCGGCCTGGGCGATCTCTTCCGTGCCGACGGTGGCGACGTGCGCCCGGACGCGGTGACACCACCTACGTGGAACACCCCGTCCAGCGATCACACGTCCGCGTTCGTCATCGCGTCGACCGACCAGACGACGACGGTCAGCACGAAGAAACTGCTCGTGCAGATGAGCATGCACATCGAGGCACAGGCTTCCGACGCAGGTCCGGACACCCTGGTGCTGGGGACATTTCAGCATTCCCGGCACTTCACTGCGCGCACGAGGCGCAGATGGCGCACCCTCGCGGGCCGGACCGCGTACACCGGCGTCTACGGCATCGGCCTCGGAGAGCTGGCAGTGCCCGGCATCGTCGGGTCGTCTCTCGACGCCTCGGACGACCTGGTCGACGAATGGAATGTCGTGGTGCTCGGGCAGTTCTTCTGCTGCGTACTGTCGGCCCGGGACCTGCACCGAGGCGAGGACGATCCGGACCGCGAGTTCGAGTACGCCATCACGCACGACCGGGCGACGGTCGTGCGGTGCGCTCGGACCGTGTTGTCACGGTCCGAGCCCCGCTGACTCTCGTGGTTCGGCCGACCGGTCAGGATCCGATCGGTTGACCGAAGAGGCCGGCAACCAGATCGCCGACGACGTCCTGCCACACCGGCCAGGTCCGTGAGTCCAGAGCCATCGAGCCGACGTCGGTGGTGCGGCAGCCCGGCTCGGCCGGCACTCCGGCAAACCGGTCGCGGAGCCACAGCAACGCACTCGGCGCAGCAACCACTTCGAGGGTGAGGTGTTCGCTGAAGTGGTCACGCGTGTAGGTGACGCTCGCGTTCGGGTCGGCGCAGTACGTGTCGACGAGCGTGTTCACCGGCCCGACGGGTACCAGCCAGTCCGGGTTGGATTGGTACATGTACATGGGGAATCGAGGGACGGACTTGCCCATCTGCAGCTTGGCGAGCGCGCTCTGCGCTACCGGCTCGCGAAGCGGATCGCCGGGAGTGTCGAACAGCCCTTTGAGGTTCACGAACGGTGCGATGGCCGAGTTCCATCCGATGCACAGGTTCTGCTTCGCGCCGAACATCGCTTTGCCCAAGGGGTTGAGCTTCTGGTCGATGAACTGCGCGAGCTCGGGATCCTCACGGGAGACTCCGATGATGCCGGATGCCACGATTCCTGCACCGAGCGCATTGTTCGAGTTGTCGACGAGCGCACCCACATCGGCCACGATTCCGCCTTCGGCGGCCCCGACGATGTTCAGGTCGGGGGCGTAGCTTTCGTGCAGCTCGGCGGCATGACCTGTCGCGATGGATCCGCCGGAGTACCCCATCATTCCGACCTTCGTCGCGCGTCCGTCCAGCCCGAGCGGGTCGAAGTTCTCGGCGGCACGGATTCCGTCGAGTGTGATCCGCCCGGCGAGTGGGCCTGCCGCGAAGGCCGAGTTCGGCCCTTGGTGGTCGGGCACCACGACGGCCCAGCCCTGGGCCAGGGCGGCCTGGATCTCGAGGAACTGCGCTCCCCCGGTGATCGCTCCGGTCAGCGGCCAGGGAATGGAGCCTTGCTGCAGCACGTACGACGACGCACAGTAGGCACCCAGTGAGTCCTCGGCGATCTGGAAGGACAGCAGTGGCCTGCCCGGAACGTATCCACGGGGCTTGAGCACGGTGGCCACCGCCGGGATCGCTTCGTCGCGACTGTCGTTGGACCGGTACGACAGTTGCCAGGCGTCGACGTTGACCGGGAGGACACCGAGGTTGGCCACGTTCACCGGCCGAGACGCAATGATCTGGCCGGGATCGGCAGCGGAGACGATCGACTGCTCCGGCGAGTAGAACCCCGTGTCGAACTCCGGAATCGCCGGGAACGCCGGCTGCGCTACCACTGGCGGCGCGGTGGCGGTCACCGCGACGGCGACGCTCGCAGCCGCAACCACACCGAGAACCACTCTTCGAACGGACATTCAGCCTCCCCGAAAAACAAGTTAGATGTATTTGTCTAACTTCGACTCCGTGGAGACTAGATCAGAAGTGACGTGGATTACAACCACCTGATCCCGTGGCCGCTCGCAGGCTCGGCTCTTGCCCTAGTGCAGGAGCAGCGAGTCGAGGAACCCGACCATGATGTTAGTGAGGTCCTCGACATCGGGTCGCGGATCCGCCGTGCTCCATTGCTGCACGAGCGCGATGAGGGCCCCGATGAACGCCGTCGACGCCATCTCGTAACCGCCCGGCGGCACGTAATCCTCACCCACCGCCGACCGGACGGTCAGCGCGAAGAACTCGCGCCACACCGCGCGCTCGGCCAACCGATGCTCGTCCATGCGACGACTGACGCCGACACTGTCCACGAACGAGATACGGGCCCTGCGTGGATCTTTGCCGATCGACTCGACGTACGCCCCCATCGCCGCCGTAGCAAGCTCGTGCGTGTCGGAGGTCGTACACCGCGCGACCGCCTGCGTCGTTGCTGCCTTGGCGTCCGCCTGGATCGAGTCGTACAGCGCGATGAGCGCGTCCTCTCGGCTCGCGAACTCGTCGTAGAACTGCCTGCGCGCCAACCCGGCCGAACGACACAGGTCCGCAACGGAACTGGCTGTGTATCCCTTCTCGGAGAACACGTCGAGCGCGGCGGCGAGAAACTGCGACCGTCTCCGGGAACGACGATCCTCGACGGCGATGCCGCCATAGGTTCGATTGTCGCCGTCCGCGGTGCTCACCGGACGAGTTTAGCCGTGACGGCGGCGTTCCAACCGGACGACGACGGCCTTGGACACCGGAGTGTTGGATTTGCGCGCGACGTGGTCGAGAGGAATCAACGGGTTGGTCTCCGGGTAGTACGCTGCCGCGTTTCCGCGAGGCGTGGAGTAGGCGACGATTCTGAACCGGTCGGCACGACGCTCGGCGACGGTGCCGTCGGGAAGTGGCCACTCGGAGACGAGGTCCACCACCTCCCCGTCGACGAATCCCATCGACGCGATGTCGTCGGGATGGACGAACACCACCCTTCTGCCACCTTTCACGCCGCGATAGCGATCGTCGAGGCCGTAGATGGTGGTGTTGTACTGGTCGTGGCTCCGCATGGTCTGCAGCATCAGCCGCCCCTCGGGGACCGGCAACCACGTCAACTCGTTGACCGCGAAGTTGGCCTTGCCGGTGGAGGTGTGGAAGGTACGACTGTCGCGGGGAGGGTGCGGAAGCCCGAACCCTTCCTTCTGCCGGACCTTGCGATTGAAGTCCTCGAACCCGGGGACGACCCGGGAAATGGAGTCCCGAATCCTGTCGTAGTCGTCACGGAAGCTCCCCCACGGCACCGAATGCCCCGGCCCGAACAGCTTTTCGGCGATTCCGCACACAATGGACACCTCGGATCGCATGAATGCGCTCGACGGCCGAAGGCCACCGCGCGAGGCATGCACCATCGACATCGAGTCCTCGACGGTCACGAACTGCTTGCCCGACGCCTGCACGTCGCGGTCGGTCCGTCCGAGCGACGGCAGGATCAGAGCGCTTCGTCCGTGGACCAGATGGCTGCGGTTCAGCTTGGTCGAGACCTGAACGGTCAGGGAGCAGTTGCGGAGCGCCGCTTCGGTGACGGCGGTGTCCGGTGTCGCCGAGACGAAGTTGCCGCCCATGCCCATGAAGAAGGTGCCGCGGCCGTCGCGCATCGCTCGGATCGAGTCGACGGCGTCGAGTCCATGGTCGCGGGGAGAGTGGATGCCGAACTCGTCGTCGAGTGCCGCGAGAAACGACTCGGGCATCTTTTCCCAGATGCCCATGGTGCGATCACCCTGGACGTTCGAATGTCCACGCACGGGGCAGACACCGGCCCCTGGCTTTCCGATCATCCCCCGCAGCAACAGCAGGTTCACTGCTTCCTCGATGGTCGCGACGCCGTGGGTCTGTTGCGTCAGCCCCATCGCCCAGCAGACGATCGTCTTCTCCGAGTGGACGAGAGCCTCCGCGGTGTCGCGGATCTCGCGCATCGACAGCCCGGTGGCCTCCAGCACGACGTCCATGTCCACACCGCGGATATGGTCGATCCAGTCGTCGAATCCCGCCGTGTAGGTCTCGACGAAGGCCCGGTCGATCACGGTGCCCGGCGCCTCGTCGTCTGCGTCGACGAGCATCTTTCCCAGGCCCTGAAACAGCGCCATGTCCCCGCCCAGCCGGATCTGCAGGTACTCGTCGGCGATGGCGACGCCGTCCCCGACCACACCGCCGACCTTCTGCGGATCCTTGAACCGCCTCAGCCCGGCCTCGACCAACGGATTGATCGCGATGACCTTCGCTCCGTTGCTTTTTGCCTTCTCCAGGGTGGACAGCATGCGGGGATGGTTCGTGCCGGGATTCTGGCCTGCGATGAGGATGAGGTCGGCGTTCTCGATGTCCGGAACCGACACCGAGCCTTTGCCGATTCCGATCGACGCGCTGAGCGCACTCCCCGAGGATTCGTGGCACATGTTGGAGCAGTCCGGCATGTTGTTGGTACCGAAGGACCTGATCAGTAGCTGGTACAGGAAGGCAGCCTCGTTCGACGTGCGTCCGGAGGTGTAGAAGATCGCCTGTTCCGGGGTGGCGAGTTGCCTGAGCTCGTCGGCGATCATGCGCTCGGCGCTGTCCCAGTCGATCTCCTCGTAGTGGGTCGCTCCCGGCCGCAGCACCATCGGGTGCGTGATGCGACCTTGCTGGCCGAGCCAGTACTCGGTCCGCCCGAGCAGGTCGTCGATCGAGTGCGTCGCGAAGAAGTCCGGTCCGACCGTTCTCCTGGTCGCTTCTTCGGCGACCGCTTTCGCGCCGTTCTCGCAGAACTCGGCGTGCTTGCGGTGTCCGGGAGTCTCCGGCCATGCGCACCCCGGGCAATCGAAACCCTTGCGCTGATTGAGTTTTGCCAGCGAATACGCGGTGCGGCCGGGGCCCATCTGCTCGACGCCTCGCTGCAGGGACACGAGCACGGCCGGAACGCCCGCTGCGTAGGACTTGGCTTCGGTGACGACGATGGACTTCTCGTCGTACTCGTACTCGTGGGCTGACACTCTACGACGGTGCACCATCGCGACCGCACACGTCCAAGACGTGGCTCCTACCGAGCGATAGGCGACGCCGATGAAGCCCGGTCGAGCCCGCGAGCGGTGTTCTCCAACGCCCGGATCAAGCTGGATCCCTGACTGTCCCTGGCCGTCACCAGTCCGATGACCGGCGCGTCCAGCGCGCTCGTCAACGGGGTACACCGAAGCCCCGGTGGTTCTCCGAACACCTGACGCCACACGCGCGGAACGACGGACGCCCACTGCCCGGTCTTCACGTGCGCGTACAGCGAGGCGATGGAGTCGGTCTCGATCTGCGGCGTACTGGCGGCACCGTCGTAGGCGAAGAACTCGTCGAGGATTCTGCGTCCACGCATCATCGACGGCAGCGTGCACATCGGAAACTGTGCGGCGTCGCGCCAGGTGACACCGTCCTCCCGAAACGGACCGAAGTCGGCCGCGGTCAACAGGTCGTAGTACTCGCGGTAGAGGGGAAAGGTCCGGTACCGTTCGTGGACATCGTCGTCCAGGTAGGTGATACCCCCGTCGAGCTCGAAACGGTCGATGCGGCCGGTGATCTCGTCGGACGGGAGATCCTCCGACAGTGAGACGGTCACCAACGGATGGTGCAGACACAGTGGTCCGGTCAGGTCGGCCACTGTCGCCGACGCCGTGGGCACCACGCCCAGACGTACCGCGCCGGTGACGCCGGACCGCAGAGTTGCCGCTTCCTCCTGAAGGGACTTCTGGTCGGCGACGATACGGCGCGCCCACCGGACGATCTGTTCACCCTCGGGGGTGAGTCCCTCGAACTTGTGGCCCCGGACGATCAGCGGAAGGTCGAGCTCGACTTCGAGCTTCCGGATCGCTTCGGACAGCGCCGGTTGCGAGACGTGGCATGCCTGAGCCGCGCGTGTGAAGTGACGTTCACGCGACAGCGCCACGAGGTATTCGAGTTGCCGGAAGAGCACGCCGTCACCCCCGTTCGGCGGGACCGGTCGTCCCTCGGACCACCAGGCGCGGCCGGAGAACGCTCGACGACACCTCGGTGCGGTCGTCGTCGAGGCGTGAGGTTGCTGCGCTGATCGCGCGGCGCGCCTGCTCCTTGGGTTCCTGACTGACGGTGGTCAGGTCGATGTGGGCCATTCTCGCCAGCGTGCTGTCGTCGTACCCGGTCACCGAGATGTCGCCGGGAACGGAGACTCCTCGTCTCTGCAGCGCGTCGAGCAGGCCGACTGCACTGCGGTCGTTGGCAGCGACGATCGCGGTGGGAGGCTCGATGTCTCCGTCGAGGAACGCGTCGACGGCGGCGGGCGCGTAGTTCTCGGTGAAGTCGCCCTCGACAACGGCCATGTGTTCGTCCAGCCCGTGACGGTGCATCGCGCGGCGGTAGCCGGCCTGGCGGTCCTTGCCGATCGACCCGTACCCACTGAAATGCGCAATTCTGTTGTGCCCCAGCGACACCAGGTGATCGACGACGTCGCTCATTCCCCGCGAGTCCCCCGCCCGCACGGCGTCGACTCCGCTGATTCGTCGACCCACCGCGACGATCGGCACCCGCCCTGCCCACGCTCTGAGGTCGACATCCGACGCGGCGGGCCCGAGCAGAACCACTGCCTCACAGCGGAAGTCGAGGAGTGTCTCCATGACGGCGGCTTCGGCATGCGTCGGCGTGACGGCACCGAGCACCACCTCGTACCCGACCTTGTCCGCCTCGGCCACCATGTGCTCGACCATCTCCGCGTGGAACGCATTCCTGATGTCGGTCATGACGCCGATGAGGTGTGTGCGCCGGAGGGACAGCAGAGCTGCGGTTCGATTCGGTCGGTAGTCCATCTCCTCCGCAACGGCGAGGACCCGGGCCTTCGTCTCCGCGCTGGGACCCGGAACTCCACGAAAGATCATGGACACCAGGGCCTTGGACACCCCTACCTTGTCGGCGATGTCCTGCATGGTCACCGATCTTCCGGCGTTCATGTCTTCTCGTCTCCGTTCCCGCCCGTGAGAGCGTGTCGAACTGCGGCAACGCCGTCCTTGACATCCGCGCGATCGGTGACCCATAGTATCCCTACTAGACCGGTCAAATAGACCGAACTAATCCCGCGACACTCCGAAAGAAAGCAGCACGTTCATGACAGAGAACTCGCTCGGTGTAGCCGTCATCGGTGGCGGTATGGCCGGACGCGCCCATGCCGCCGGGTACCGGATGGCGTCGACGCTGTTCGGCACCGACCGCCCGGATGTACGTTTGGTGGCCATCGCGGACACCAACAAGGGTGTCGCGGACGATACCGCCAAGCGGTACGGCTACGAGCGCGCCGAGTACAGCTGGCAGGCGATCGCCGAGGCACAGGACATCGATGTCGTGTCCGTCGTCGTCGCCAATCACCTGCACCGTGAGATCGTCGAGGGTCTGCTCGCTGCAGGCAAGAACGTGCTGTGCGAGAAGCCGCTGGCAGGGTCGCTGGCCGATGCGGAGTCGATGGTCGCCGCGGCCGCCGCATCGAGCGGTATCGCCTCGGTGGGCTACACCTACCGCCGGTCCCCGGCCGTGCAGGCCATCGCCGACGAGCTCGCCGCCGGTCGCCTCGGTGAGATCGTGCACTTCGACGGCCGCTACCGCGCCGATTACTCCCTCGATCCGAGCGGGCCGATCACCTGGCGGTACCGCGGTGGGCAGGGAACCGGTGCACTCGCCGATGTCGGCAGTCATCTGATCGATCTCGCCGAGTACGTCGCCGGACCGATCGTCGAGGTCCGCGGGGCGCAGTTCTCCACCGTCGTCACCGAACGCCCCGTCCCGGTCGGGGTCACCTACGGTCACACCAAAGCCGAAACCACCGGGGAGACGGCGCCGGTGGAGAACGAGGATATCGCCACCTTCACCGCGCAGTTCGCCGGCGGATTCGTCGGAACCTTCTCCGCCTCGCGGGTCTCGCACGCCAATCCCGACGGACTGTCCTTCGATGTGTTCGGCACGCGCGGGTCGGCGTCGTGGGCGCTCGAGCGAGCCGCGGAGTTCCACATCTCCACCACCGACATCGACGAGACGGTCAACGGCCGCCGTCAGGTCATCATCGGACCCCAGCACCCCTACATCCAGGGCGGGCTGCCGATGGACGCCGGCGGCGTCGGGCACGGCAAAGCCGAATTCTTCGCCTACCAGGCACGGGCATTCCTCGACCAGGTCGCCGGACTGACCGGCCTGCCCCCGCTCCCGGACTTCGCGCACGGACTGCGCGGCATGCAGATCGTCGCCGCCATCGCCGAATCCGCTGCCGCGAACGGCACCGCAGTCAAGATCTGACCCACCCTCTACTTGCAAGGAAGCTCACGATGAAACTCGGCGTCTACAACGCGATCCTGCACGACAAGTCCCTGCCCGACGCCATCGCGACGGTGGCCTCACTCGGTCTCGAAGGCATCGAGATCAACTCCGGTGGATTCCTGCCACCGGTGCACATTCCGGTCGACGACCTGCTCGCCGGCACCATCAGCCCAGCGGACTACCTCGCGGTGTTCGAGGGCACGGGCGTCTCGATCGCCGGCCTGAACTGCAACGGCAACCCACTGCACCCCGACCCGGAGGTCGGCCCCGAGGACGCCGAGGACCTGCGCAAGTCCATCCGTGTCGCCGGTCTGCTCGGCATCGACCGGGTGGTGACGATGTCCGGTCTGCCCGCAGCCCACGAGGGTGGGACGTGGCCGGCATGGCATGTCAACACCTGGGATTCGGGATACCTCGACTCCTCCGATTACCAGTGGGATCAGGTCGCGGTGCCGTTCTGGAAAGAGATCGACGCGCTCGCCCGTGAGCACTCAGTCAAGGTCGCCATCGAGATGCACCCGCAGAACCTGGTGTTCAACCCACCGACGCTCAAGCGCCTCGTCGACAAAGGCGGCCTGAGCAACGTCGGCGCCGAAATGGACCCCTCGCACCTGTTCTGGCAGGGCATCGACCCGGTCAAAGCCATCGAATGGCTCGGCCCCCTGGTCTTCCACGCCGCAGCCAAGGACACCCGAATCAACCCCGACTGCGAGATCTACGGAGTCCTCGACGACCGATTCACCCGCGCACCGCAGGACGGACCACGCACCAGCCTCGGCGGCAAGCACTTCGTCAATGTCTGGCCGCAGGACTCCGCGTGGGACTTCGTCGCCGTCGGCAACGGACACGACGTCGACTTCTGGACCCGGTTCCTGCGCGCCCTGCACTCCGTGGACCCCGACATCGCCGTGAACATCGAACACGAGGACACCGCCTACGGCCCCCTCGAAGGGCTACAGATCGCCGTCGACACCCTCAACAAAGCCAAAGCGAACCTGTAGCTTTCTCACCGCATTACCCGCCGGCGCTGGACATCACCTCGGTGGTGTCCAGCGTTCGTGGTCACCAGGCCAGCCACGGTTCGCCGTCGATCAGTGAGATGCCGACCTCCTCGGCGCTCCGACGCTCGGTCGTGAACAACGCGTTCAGCAGCTCCGATTCGGACTCGCCGGTCCGCGCGGCCCAACGCCGTGCACGGTTCAGTGCCCTGGACGCCGTCGCCGAGACCGAGGCACCGTCGCAGTCGACGGTCACCCTGCCTGCCAGTCCGGGTCCGATGCATCCGGTCAGGGCACCCCACGTCGCCGACGAGAACTGCACCGGGCCTCGAACGTGCACGACGAATCGGCAGCGAAGCCCCACAGATCGGTCGGGGGTCCCGACGCGCACACGTGAATCATCCAGTGCCAACGCGTCGTACACTGCGGGAGCACCTTCTCCCGTCAGCCACACCGCGCAGTCGACGCCACGCACGATGCCGGCGACAGTGACCATCACCGATGCCGGTGATGCCTCCGCCACGTCGAGGATCACCGCAGCGTCCGGGATCCGATAGGCCAGTCCATGTCGTCGGGCGCTGGGATCGGTGATCAGCGGTGCGAGAGCCACGGCCTCGGTGTTCTTCTCGTCGGTACGGTCCGTGACGTCTCGCCCCGCCCAGTCCGGCCCGTCGTGCCACGCAACTGCGTCGGGTTCGTGGGCGAACACTGCTCCCGCCATGAACGCACGATTGGCGAATTCCCAGTCCTCGCCGCCGTACTGGACGAAGGTCTCGTCGAAGCCTCCGATCTCCTCGAACAGTTCACGGCTGCAGGTCAACACTGCACTGATGACGAATTTGTATCCGTCCCAACCCGGTCGGAGAAGGTTGTCCGTCCGGCCGTAAGCGCCGGACAACCAATCGGGTTCGCCGAGTTCCCGTGGAGTACGAAGCCAGTCCGACAGTTCCGATACGCTCACATCACTCAGATCGGCGTGTCCTCGCCGCCCGACGACGACCGTGTCCGGAGCCACTGCAGGCAGAGCCACAGCGGTCTCGAGGTACCCGGGCGTCGGGACGGTGTCGGCGTCGAGAAAACACAGAACCTCGCCCGTCCCCGCACGCGCACCGAGGTTGCGGGCCGCGGCGGCCCGAAACCCCTTGTCCTCCTGGCGCACCACCGTCACCGCCAGCCTGTCGCGCCAGTCGTCGACGACAGGCGGCGTCGGTGAACCGTCGTCGGCGATGACCACCTGCATCCTGTCGGACGGGTAGCGCTGCTGAGCCAGGGCTTCGAGTACGAGCGACAATTGGTGCGGCTGATCGTAATACGGGACCACGACGGTGACGCTCGGCAACTCCACCATGTCCGGCGTCAGATCCCAGCGATTGTCCGGCACGACGTACCGACCCTGGATCTCGAGAGCCCGCGTCATCCGCGCCAGCCCGTCAGAATCGAGTCGTACTCCCGGGCCACATCGTTCGGAGTGGGCCGCGGCACCACGTGCGGTTCGATCCAGGTCGACGACGGATGGCGAACCGCCTCGGCGATCGCGTCCCGCAACGAATCCTCGTCGTCTCCGTGCACACGAACCACACCGGGCGATCGCTTGTCCAGTTCCTCGGTGTACGCGTTGCGAGGGACGAGCGGGCGGCGTCTCGCTGCAATCCACGTGTTGATCGACCCCGACGCCGACAGGTGCCGATGGAAGGCGACAGGAACGGTCGCAGCCGCCAAGCGTCGATACATATCGAGTTCCGGGAGGAATCCGGTGATTTCGCAGGGCCTTCCGGCTTCGGCTGCCGTGCACCGCAACTGATCGATCAGATCCTCGTGCCCTGGCGACGCAGTCCCCAACGCGACGAAACCCACGGACCGCGGTAAGTCGGCCATCGCCCGGAGCGTCTCGATGTGCCCCTTCCCCGGATACAGGAAACCCAGCACGGCAACACGCGCACCCGACGATCCGCCCTCCATCCCTTCAGGCCCTGCAGGCTCCGCTCTCGGCCTCGGCATCATCAGCGGAATCACCTGTGGATCGACGGACGCGTCGGTGAACTCTCGGAGCAGCGATGCCTCGTGGTCGCTCGACACGATCACCCCGGCCGCCTGGTCGATCACTGTCCGGTAGAACCGAACTCGCGTCTCGAACCCCGATCCGTCGGACGGTTGTGGCACGTCGTGCACGGTCACCGAGTGCCGCGCGGGCAGCCTGGCGCACAGTGCCGCGTAGTTGGGCGCTGCTGATACACGGTCGCCGAAGAGTCGGTCGGTGACATGCAGGTGTACGAGTGAGCACTCCCCGATCCAGGCAGGGAGTTCGGACTCCGGTCCGTCCAGGCGCACTGCCCGGTGCGTCGGTTCCCCCAACTCTCGTGCAACGGACGCGCCGTACTCGACGACGCCGTGTGCCGGTGGCCCTACCAGGACATGGCCGATCTGGGGCATCATGCAGCCATGTCCAGAATGTCGAGGAGATCGGCGTAGCGCTGAATTGCCGCGTCGACGAACGGCGGATTGTCTCGATACCACTGCAACTGAACCCGCCGGATCTCGTCCTGGGACACGGACGATCCGTCGACGAGCCATGACGGCCTGGGCCGAGCCTGCAGGTCGAGAGCTCGTACGACGCGCTCGTCGAGCGGAGAGACGATGTTGCCCAGCAATTCTCGATCGGGCTCGGCGGGCGGGCCACAACCCAGCGCGTCGAGAATGCGGGATCCGAGCGCCGTCAACACCGAGTTTCCCGGGTGGTTGACGGTGTTCGCGGCGCCGGCGCCCGCTGGAAGCAGAAGATCGGACACACCGACGTCGCACTGGGCGCGTTCGCGCCGGGCGAGTTCCGCGATGCTCCACGCTGCGACGTCTGTCACCTGACGAGCACTCAGCGGGACGTCCCACCCGGCCGAGTCACCGTCGCGGGCGGCGATCACCGTCCTGAGGTCGTGGTAGGGAACGCCTGCGGGCGTCGCGGACGGGGCGCTGGGGTGCCGCACGATAACCTGGAACGGATACAACCCGCTGTATCGCAGGACCGGCCACACGATCTTCTCCGCTCGAGTCGATCGGAGTGCGTCCACGTCGTCCGTCCCGATCGGCAACCCGCGGTAGCCGGAACGCACGGGTTGGGCCAGCAGCACCGCACAGCGCGCCATCAGGTCACGAACGTGCGGTAGGTCGCTCTCGGTGAGCTCGTGGACCGGAGGAACCCGCACCGTACGGTAAGGAAGGTCCGCCGCGCTCGAGACCACGATCCGCAGGGCCTCGGCCTGGCAGTTCCCCCACACGACCAATAGCGGCCGTTCGTCGCCCGTCGTGTCGGAGACTCCGTAGAAATCTCCGTAGTGAATGCGACGCCCCTCGTCGGGATCGTTCGACGTCACGGGCTCCCTGTAGTATTCGGTTGTCGCAGGAGACACTCCCTCTCGAGCAGTCGGGTCCGGGCTCATCACACGTCCCGTATAACCGTTCTGTCGCGAAGGAACCCTCATTTGATCAACCCCACCCCGATCGATCCAGCGTCGATCACCGTGGCTTCCGTACCCACCGGCCACACCTATGTCGCGCATCTGGGTTCCGACGGAGTCCGTCGACTTCCCGACCCGGTCCCGCCGGGCGCCGAGGGAACCGGTCGTTGGTGGCCGCCGCGTTGGCTCGAACCGGAGTGGACGAAGCGTCATCTGTCGTCGTTCGACGTGCTGCACGTGCATTTCGGTTTCGATTCGTTGCCACCCGAGCAGCTCGGCGAGGTGATACGCACGGTGCGATCGGCGGGCAAGCCTCTGGTCTACACGGTGCACGACCTCCACAACCCACATTTCGTGGACAACTCTCTCCACGAGGCTCACCTCGACATGCTGATCGAAGCGGCCGACGAGGTGATCACCCTCACGCCGGGCGCTGCGCGGGAAATCGAATCCCGTTGGGGACGTCGCGCAACCGTCGTGCCGCATCCGCACGTCGCCCCGATGGAGCTGATCGGTCGACGTCGACCGCACACCGAGTCGTTCGTGATCGGAGTGCACGCGAAGAGCCTGCGCACCAACCTCGATCCGTTGGCCGTCCTGGGGACTATCGTCGACACAGCTGCCCAATTGCCGGGTGCAACAGTCCGAATCGACATCGACGACCAGGCATTCGACTCGCACCCGGAGGACGCTGCCGCGATCGCCGCCTTCGGGACACACGAGGGCGTCGACGTTCGAGTTCACCCTCGGTTCGACGACGAAGAACTGTGGACGTACCTGACCGAGATCGACGTGTCGGTTCTGCCGTACCGATTCGGCACGCATTCGGGATGGTTGGAGGCGTGTGTCGACATGGGGACTGCGGTCGTGGTTCCCGATTGTGGCTACTTCGCGGAGCAAACCCCCTGCCGCGTCTTCGGTTTCGGCCTCGACCGTTTCGACGACATCGGGCTGGCCGATGCGCTGCACTCCACGTACGACGACGTCGTGGCGCGGCGAACCTCACAGTCCGACACCGGCGAATTCCTGCGTACGAGCCGGGAAGTCGACCGGGAGGAGGCCGCACGCACGCATGCACGCATCTATCGCCGTGCACTGTCCGAGCGCCCTGTGACCACCGGGACACGACGATGACCGACAGCCTGCGCGTAGCACTGCTCGGCTCGTCGAACTTTCCGATCGCCGAGCCGTACGCGGGTGGAATGGAAGCGCACATCGGTCAGCTGTCTCGTGCATTGACCGAGCGCGGACACTCGGTGACCCTGTTCGCGGCGGAAGGCTCGACCCTCGATGTCGCGGACGATCTTCTGAGCGTTGCGCGGTTGGAGCTGTCCGACATCTCCAAGGCCGACATCACCACTCCCGCACGTGCCGTCAGCGAGCACCACGCGTACCTGTCGGTGATGATGCAACTGGCCGGCGAGCTGTCCGACGCGTTCGACGTGATCCACAATCACAGCCTGCATTACCTGCCCATCGCGATGTCGCGCACGGTGCGCACTCCTATGCTCACCACCCTGCACACTCCCCCGTTCGCGTGGCTCGAATCTGCGGTGGCACTGTCCGGAAGCACCGGCGTCGAATTCGCAGCCGTCAGCGAACACGCTGCGCGCCAATGGTTCCCTGTCACCGGCCCCGTCAACGTCGTGGCGAACGGGATCTCGCTGGAGCGATGGCCGGAAGGTCCGGGAGGCGCCGGCGCAGTGTGGTCGGGCCGATTGGTACCCGAGAAGGGGCCTCATCTGGCCATCGACGCCGCACGCGCAGCCGGATTCTCGCTCACCCTCGCGGGCCCGGCGTCGAACACGGCGTACTTCGAGGCGGAAGTGGCGCCCAGACTCGGTGGAGACGTCACGTACGCGGGCCACCTGCGTCAACGTGAACTCGCGACGCTCGTCGGCTCCTCCGCTGTCGCATTGGCGACGCCGGTCTGGGAGGAGCCCTACGGTCTGGTCGTGGCCGAAGCGCTTGCGTGCGGAACTCCCGTCGCTGCGTTCGATCGCGGTGGTATTCCCGAGATTCTGGATCCGACGTCAGGACGACTGGCTCGTCCGGACTCGGTCGAGGATCTCGCACGGGCGATGATCGAAGCCCGCACCCTGTCGCGGCACGACGCTCGGGCACGCGCCGAGTCGGCATGCTCCGAGCGCCGCATGGTAGATCAGTACCTGAGCCTGTACGACACCATGATGTCCGGCGCCGCGCTGTGATCGGCTACTACGCACACCATCACGGCACCGGCCACATGACACGTGCGACCTCCATCGCTGCGGCGACCGACGAGCACGTCACAGTGCTGTCCTCGCGACAACCGTTCCCGCACAGCGACATCGAATGGTTGCAGCTCCCGCTCGACACCCCACAACCCAGCGACACCGGCGACCCCGAGTACCCGGCCGACGAGACTGCCGGAGGAATCCTCCACTGGGCCCCGACGGGCGTGCGCGGCCTGACCGATCGCATGGCGCTGATCGCCGAGTGGGTGGCCCGCGTGCGCCCACGGCTCGTCGTCGTCGACGTGTCGGTGGAAGTGACCCTGCTGGTCCGCTTGCTCGGGGTGGACGTCGTCGTCATGGCCATGCCAGGCGAGCGGACGGACACTCCCCACACCCTCGCGTACCGAGCAGCGTCGGCGATCGTCGCGCCGTGGTCGCGATCGGTCTACGACCCGCAGTGGCTTCGGCCGTATGCGGACAAGACCACGTACGTCGGTGCGATCAGCAGGTTCGACGGCCGCGCCCGGGAGACGGTCGGCGACGACGCCTCCGTGGTCGTTCTCGGCGGTGCGGGTGGTACGACGCTCGTCGCGTCCGATATCGAGCTCGCCGGTGCGGCCAACCCCGAATTTCGCTGGATCGCAGCAGGAATCGATGCCTCGTCGTGGAGAGCGGACGTCTGGCCACTGCTGTGTTCGGCCACGGTCGTGGTGACCCACGCCGGGCAGAACGCGTTGGCCGACGTCGCGGCCGCGGGGTCGCCGGCAATCGTCATTCCACAGGATCGGCCGTTCGACGAGCAGATCGCCAGCGCGCGTGCCCTCGGTTCGGCATCCGTGGCGGTCGTGACCGATGCATGGCCTGATCCGGACGGCTGGACAGCGCTGCTGAACCGCGCGACCGAGCTCGGCGCGTCGGGGTGGGATCGCGTGGAGCAGCGCGGGGCGGCCGGCCGTGCCGCCCGTGTGCTCGACGCCGGAGCGGTCGTCCGATGAATCTGACTGTGGTGACGGTCGTCTCGGGCCGTCACGAACACCTCCGCGAGCAGATCCGCGGGTTGGCACGGTCGACGCGGCCTCCGGACCGTCACGTCGTGATCGCGATGGGCGATCACCGGATCGTCGACGTTGTGGCCGACGTCGTGGCCGACACCGGCACCGCGACAGTGCGGTACATCGATACGGTCGACGGGCGCCTACCTCTGGCTCACGCGCGCAATCTCGGAGCACAGGTGGCAGTTACACAGGGCGCGGACATCCTGCTGTTCCTGGATGTCGACTGCATACCGGGCCCGGAGATGGCGGCGACCTACGAGCGCGCCTGCACGGACTCCGCGAACACCATGTCCCTGCTCTGCGGACCGGTCACCTATCTACCCCCACACCCGGAGCGGTGGTCGGAGGAAGAGTTGATCGCGCACACGAATCCCCATGGTGCGCGGCCGAATCCGGCCGTCGGAGCCGTCGAATCGGGATCGAACTACGACTTGTTCTGGTCACTGTCGTTCGCGGTCACCGCTCCGACGTGGGCACGGCTGGGCGGATTCTTCGAGGGCTACACGGGTTACGGCGGTGAGGACACCGACCTCGCAGCCACGGCCCGAGCGTCGGGAATCGGTCTACGGTGGGTGGGCGGCGCCCACGCCTATCACCAGCATCATGCGGTGTCCTCGCCTCCGGTCGAGCACGTCGACGACATCGTGCGCAACGCTCGCCTGTTCCACCATCGGTGGAACAGGTGGCCGATGGAAGGATGGTTGGCGGAGTTCGAGCGGCGCGGGCTCGTTGCCCGCACCGCGGCCGGACGCATTCAGCGCCTCGGCGAACCCCTCTGAGCGTCGTCAGTTACCGGGCGAGGTGCCTTCGGAATCGTCCACGAAGGCCCAGTCGCCGTCATGGTCGACTTCGAGACGCCACCCGAGTTCGCTGTTGTCCGCCTTCTCCTCGATGAACCAGTTGTACGCGTCATCGGCGCTCTCGATGTTCTTGGTCGCGACGACGTCGCCTGTCGGATCGAGCACTCTGTAATCAGCCATGAGTGTGTCGTACCCCTCGGGCCGTCGATTCAAAACTCGGTTTGCTCGATCCTTGCCGGGGTACTGGGCTGCAATGACCGAAGTCAGCTCCCCTCATCCCCTCGGCGTGACCCTGCTACCCGACGGCACGGCCGATGTCGCGGTCTACTCGGAGACCGCGGATTCCATCGCTGTCGTCGTGGTCGACGCATCCGGCGCCGAACTTTCCTCGACCACTCTCGACACGCGGACCGGGCACGTGTTCCACGGTGTCGTCGACGGCCTGACGGTCGGGTCGCGGTACGGATTGCGGGTGGACGGGCCGTGGAGTCCCGCGGACGGTCTTCGTCACAACGTGCACAAGCTGCTGGTGGACCCGTATGCCCGAGCCATTGCGGGCAGTGTGGACTGGAACGAGTCGGTGTTCTCGCACCTGCACGACGAGCCCGAGACGCGAAACGACGAGGACTCGGCGTCGTCGATGATTCATTCGATCGTCGTAGGCGACGACTTCGACTGGGGTGACGATGCACCTCCGCGGATCCCTCTGTCCGAAAGTGTCGTCTACGAAGTGCACGTCAAGGGTTTCACCGCGCGCCATCCGGGCGTCGACGAGGACATTCGCGGTACCTATGCGGGTCTTGCCCACCCGGCTGCGGTCCAAGCGCTCGTCGATCTCGGGGTCACCGCCGTCGAATTGCTCCCGATTCATCAATTCGTCCAGGACTCGCACCTCCTGGAAGAAGGGCGGCGCAACTATTGGGGGTACAACTCCATCGGCTTCCTCGCTCCGCACAACGAGTACAGCCATGCGGGTGACACCGGCGGCCAGGTCAACGAGTTCAAGTCCATGGTCAAGGCGCTGCACGCCGCGGGAATCGAAGTGATTCTCGACGTCGTGTACAACCACACCGCCGAGGGCAATCACCTCGGTCCTACGTTGTCGCTCAAGGGGATCGACAACCGTTCCTACTATCGTCTGGTCGAGGAAGATCGCGGCTCGTACTTCGACACGACCGGCACGGGCAACAGTCTGAACGTCGGCCATCCTGCCGCGCTGGCCCTGATCATGGACTCGTTGCGCTACTGGGTGACCGAGATGCATGTCGACGGATTCCGCTTCGACCTCGCGAGTACGTTGACTCGCCAGGATTCCGATCTGGACAAGCACAGCGCCTTCCTCGATCTGGTTCATCAGGACCCGACGCTGGCGTCGGTCAAGCTGATCGCCGAACCCTGGGACACGCAGGGCTACCAGGTCGGCGGCTTTCCGGCGCGATGGTCGGAGTGGAACGGGAAGTTCCGTGACGACGTTCGTGACTTCTGGCGTTCGGAGCCAGGCAGTCTCGGGGCGTTCGCGCAGCGCATCACCGGCAGCCCCGACGTGTACGAGAGCACGCGGCGCCCGACGCTCGCCAGCGTCAATTTCGTCACCGCGCACGACGGGTTCACTCTCGCCGACCTGAATGCGTACGACGACAAGCACAACGACGCCAACGGCGAGGACAACCAAGACGGTGAATCGGACAACCGGTCGTGGGGCTGCGGCGCCGAAGGCCCGACCGACGACGAGGGCGTGTTGGCTCTCCGTGCCCGGCAGCAACGCAACCATCTGGCGACACTGCTTCTGTCCGCCGGTGTACCGATGATTCTCGGCGGCGACGAGATCGGACGAACCCAGCAGGGCAACAACAACGCGTACTGCCAGGACAACGAACTGTCGTGGTTCGACTGGGACTCTGCGGACACCGATCTGCAGGCCTTCACTCGTGAGCTGATCGAGCTGAGAAAATCGCACGCAGCGTTGCGTCCGAGGTGGTTCCGCCACGACAGCGAGTCCGATGCGGACACCTACGTCGATTTCTACCGCGCCGACGGCGAGAAGCTCACGGACGAGGACTGGTCCGACGGGTCGGCGCTGTCGATGCTGGTGGTTCTCGCGTCGGCCGAAGACGACGAAGTGTTCGGGTGGGCGGTGAATGCGTCGAGCGAGACGGTGGAGTTCGGCCTACCGTCCGGCAGTTGGCGCCAGGTCCTGTCGAGCGACCCGCAGCAGGCGTACGAGGAGTCGGGACCATCGATCCTGATCGCGGATCATTCGTTCACGCTGCTCGCCCGCTGACGTGCGCGGAAATGTAGGCCCTGGCCTACATTTCCGCGCACAGCCAGGGGTCAGAACCAGGCCGGGTCCGTCTCGAGGGTGGTGAGGTCCAGGCTGGACAACAGTGCGAACTGGGGTCCGGTCCTGGGCAGTTCGTGGCGGAAGAAGTATCGGGCGGCCTGACGTTTGCCGTCGTAGAAGTCGCCGGTCTTGCCGTCGGCCGCGTTGTGCTGTTCCAGCCACATCCACGCAATGACGACGTGGCCGACGGCCTCGAGGTACACCGACGAATTCGCGAGTGCCACCTCGGGATCGCCGGTGCCCCACAGAGTTGCCGTGACCTCGAGGACGCTCCCACATGCGGACTCGAGCGCCGACGCGTACTCGTCGGTGCCGAGTTCACGGGCACGACGGATGGTTCCGTCGATTCTTGTTCCGAGCAACGGCAGGGCTGCCCCACCCTGCATCGTCACCTTGCGGCCGAGCAGGTCAAGCCCCTGAATGCCGTGTGTGCCTTCGTGAATGGGGTTGAGCCTGTTGTCTCGGTAGTACTGTTCCACGTCGTAGTCACGGGTGTAGCCGTATCCGCCGTGCACCTGGATGGCCAGACTGTTCGCTTCGAGGCACCACTGCGACGGCCAACTCTTGGCTATCGGTGTCAGCAGGTCCAGGAGGAGCGTCGTCTCGCTGCGCACCGACTCGTCCTCGGTGGTGTCCTGCTCGTCCACGAGCTTGGAGCAGTAGAGACCGAGGGCCAAAGCACCCTCCACGTAGGACTTCTGCGCCAACAGCATCCGTCGGACATCCGCGTGCTCGATCAGCGCAACGGGCGGTGAGGACGGATCCTTCACGCCGAGAGCACGACCCTGTGTTCGGACCTTCGCGTACTCGACTGACTTGAGGTAGCCGACGTACCCCAGCGAGATCGCCAGGAAGCCGACACCGATTCTGGCCTCGTTCATCATGTGGAACATGTAGCTCAAACCACGATGCTCCTCGCCGACGAGGTAACCGACCGCGCCGGGGCCACCGTGCACGGCATGCGTTCCGTCGCCGAAATTCAGCAGCGTGTTCGTCGTACCCCGGTTGCCCATCTTGTGATTGAGACCGACAAGTGTGACGTCGTTGCGTGTACCGTCCGGCAGCACCTTGGGCACGACGAACAGTGAGATGCCCTTCACTCCGGCGCCGCCGCCCGCGGCTTTCGCCAGGACGAGGTGCACGATGTTCTCGGTGAGCTCGTGATCTCCTGCGGAGATCCACATCTTGGTGCCGGTGAGGCGGTAACTACCGTCGTCCTGCTCGACCGCACGCGTGGTGATGTCGGCGAGCGACGACCCGGCCTGCGGTTCGGACAAGCACATCGTCCCGAAGGACTTGCCCTCGAGCATCGGGCGGACGTACTGATCGATCTGTTCCGACGTGCCGTACGTGGCGATCAGGTTGGCGTTCGCCATGGTCAGGAACGGATACGACGAGGTGGACGCGTTCGCCGCCTGGAACCAGGCCATCGCAGCCCGCGCGACGGTGGTGGGAAGCTGCATCCCGCCGAGCGATTCGTCGAACTGTCCGGCAATCAGACCGGACGCCGCGTAAATGTCCAACGCAGCCTTGACGTCGGGGATCATCTCGACGGTACCGTCGGTGCGCATCCGCGGCTCGGTGGCGTCGGACAGCTTGTTGTGCGGCTCGAAGTGCTTGCGCGCGATGTCCGCACACAGGTCGAGGACGGCGTCGAACGTGTCCTTGGAGTGTTCGGCGAATCGCTTTCGGGTCGTCAGAGACTCGACGTCGAGCCACTCGTAGAGGAGAAAGTCGAGATCACGGCGGGACAGTACGTCGGTCATGAGAGATTCCGTTCGCGCAGGGAAATACCTACAGGCTAGCCCGCCGGCGAACGCCGGTCAGGCGCTTACGCCGACGTCCGACGTCGAGACGGACCAGTCCCGCGGCTCGCTGAGCGCGAGTGCACGCGTCCGTTCCAACGCCGCGGGATCCGTGATCGAGGGGAGCAGCAGCTGCCACATGTCCGACAATCGGGCGTAGAGATCCGCCCTCCCGCTGAGCACCTCCGACAGGGTCTGAACACCGGTGAACGCACCGACCACGAACTTGGCCAGCGCCTCGGTGTCGACTCCGTCGGCGAGGTCGCCCTCCTCGGCTGCCCTGTCCGCGAGCAGTTGGATCGAGTCGATCCAGTCGCGGTACGGGCGCTGAACCGGTCCTTGCATGCTGCCGATCTCGAGCGTCAACCGCATCCCGCCGCGGGCCATCGGCTCTTCCAGGAGTTGGCGTGCCATCTCCTGGCTGACGCAGATCATGCTGTCCAGCGCGCGCGGAACCTCTGCAGTGATCGCACGTACACCATCCATCGCAAGCTGATGTTGGGCGTCGATGACCGCATGGGCGAGCTCCTCCTTCGAGGAGAAGTGGAAGTACATCGCGCCTTTGGTGACTCCGGCGTGCGCCAGGATGGTCGACAGACTGGCGGTTCCGTACCCGTGCTTCTCGAAGCTCACCGCTGCACCGAGCAGCACTGCTTGACGTGTGTTCTCAGCTCTTTGCTGCACGAGCACCAACCGATCCTGAAACTCGCTCGCGTGTACGCGAGGCAGCCGACATGTAGTGCACTGGTCAACTATATCGGGTCGGGGTCGGTTGTTCGAATGACCCAGCCATTCCTTGGCGTGCACCGAAGTCGTAGACAGCCGCCTCGGGAAGCTCCGAGGCCTCCCCCACCGGCCAGGCCGAGGGCTCGTCGCCCAGCTCCCGCAGCTGGTCGATCTGCTCCACGCACCACGGCGACACCGCACGCCCCCGGGCCACGTCGTCGACGAACTGCACCCACGGCACCCACGTGGCGTCGGCGACCTCGTCGGGATCGACCACCGGGTCCGGACCGTCGTATTCGACGCCGAACACGGGGCAGATCTCGTACTCGACGATTCCGTCGTCCATGACCGCCCGGTAGCGGAAACGAGGTAGCAACAGGAAGGGGCTTCCGACCTCGATGCCCAACTCCTGCCGCAGGCGCCGAACGACCGCGCCGCCGAGATCCTCGCCCGGCGCGGGATGGCCGCAGCAGCTGTTGGTGGTCACACCCGGCCACGTCTTCTTGTGCAGCGCGCGCTGCGTGATCAGCACCTCGCCCCGCGAATTGAAGACGTAGGACGAGAACGCGAGATGCAACGGTGTGGCCGTCGTGTGCACGGTCGATTTGGGGTGGGTGCCGATGGCCCGCCCGTCCTCGTCGACCAGAACCACGTACTCGGTGGTCACCTCGTGCGAAGTCGAGGACTCGGGGTGCGACGTCGAGGTCATGTGCCCATGTTCCCAGACCGAAGGCGAGTTCGAACGTCAGCGTTCACACATCGTTCTCCGGCGGCTGGATGCCGAGTATTCATGCACCCCGCGTCGGGTGCGAGTCCGAGGGCGTGAGGAACGCGCGCTGCTCGTCCGACAGTCGCTCGGCCCGTCCGTCGACGACGTGCACCAGTACGAACGTGGACACGGCCGCACGCTCACCACCCTGTTCGATGGCGACTCGTACGGTGATGGACGTACGGCCGACCTTCGTCGCGACGACGTCGACCTCGGCGACGCCGGTGAACAGTTCCCGCGAGAAGTCCGCGGTCACGTTCGCGACCATGACGTCCAGGGCCGTCAGCCGACCGTCGCTGACGTGGCTCAACGCATCGGCCCACGCCTGGCTCGCCAGTTCCAGGGCGAGGTACGCGGGCACATGCGCGCCATCGACGCTCGCCCCGTCCCGCGCAGGCCTGTGAGTCAACGGCATCGACGCTCGGTACATGGCCGGGACGCTACCGTTCGTCAGCGCCGAGGCATCGGTGAGCCTTTCTCTTCCCCGTCCCGAAGCGCGGTTCTACCATCCATAACAAACCTCTCGACTTTTTCTGAGCTACAATTGTTCTTCGAGTCGGTTTCACTCTCACAGATCGCTGCCAACAATGAAGTCCCTGCCCACGCTCTCTCGAACGAACTCCACCGCACCCACGCTGATCTTCATGGCCGGTGCACCGATGGAGTCGGCGACCGACGACGCGGCACTCGCGAAGGCTCTTGCCGAGTTCGCGCACGTCGTCTGGGTCGAGCCGACCTCGTGGGACACGCCGGGATCTGCCGCGGGGTCCGAGCGCGGCCCGCGTCGTCGACGCAGGACCACGAGGTCGGAATTCGTCCGCATGTCACCACGCTTCTCCCGGGTCAGGACGTTCGTGGGCACCCGCCCCCGGTCCGCTTTGACGCGCGCGCTGGCACGGCGCGCCACCGATCGCGCGATCGCGTCGGCACTGACCGAGCTCGGAACCACGTCGGATGCCGTCGTTCTGACCGATCCCGTCGGCAGATTCCCCGTCGACGTGGGCGGACACCGTTTGCTGTACGTCACCGACGACTGGGTGAGCTCGGCGCCGAGCCGCGGCCTGTCACGGCGCGCTGTCCTTCGGTCCATCGAGGTCAACTGCAGTCGCGCCGACACCGTCGCTGCGGTCTCTCAGACGCTGGCGCTACGGCTTCACCTGTACTCCAAGACCTTCGACGCGGTGCGCGTCGTGCACGCAGGGTGCACGCTCCCGGAGACGGCCTTCGAGACGGGCACGGACGCACCGAGCAGTGGTTCCGGATCGCCGCGTCACACCTGCCCGGCAGTGTTCGTCGGCGACCTCGACGACAGCATCGATTACGACATGCTCGACGCGGTAGCCGCCACATCGCTGAACATCGCAGTGATCGGTGACCGCTCGCCTCGGCTGTCCTCGGCGGGATCCGCGCGTGTCGACGCGTTGTTGTCCAGGCCGAACGTCCAGTTGCTCGGCTCCCGCACCGGCGCATCGACGGATGGGCATCCGGCTGCGAAGCACGAGGCGGCGACGTACATGGCGGCAGCCGCAGTCGGGCTCGCTCCGCACACCCTCGACGCGGGCACTCGGGCGCGGTTCCCGACGCACACCCTCGACTACTTGGCTGCCGGCCTACCGGTCGTCACCACCGAACTACCGTCGACGCGGTGGCTGGACTCCGAGCACGTCACTATTGCCCACACTCCGGACGAGTTCGCTGCTGCCGTCTCGGCACTCGCACGCGCCACCGCTGACCCGGAGGCTGTGGCCTCTCGCCGCGAACTCGCGTCACTCCACACTTGGTCCGCGCGGGCGACCCTCGTCCTACGCCTGATGTCCATCTATCGCGAAGCCCCCGCCGGTGCAACCGATTTCGGTGACACTCGTCATCCGGGCCGATCCCGGGCGCCGCACGTCGACCGCCGTCGGTAGCCGCCGCCGCATCAACCGCGCGGGGCTGCGATTCTGCGCACCGCCTCCACCGCAGCCGCGCGGCGCGCTTCGTTCGGTCTGCGACGGTCCCCCGCGCCGTAGTGCCCGACGGCGAACGACATGACCACGTCCGTCACCACCATGAGCAGTTCGACACTGTCCCAGGAGTCGTCGATGTGTCCGTCTCGCTGGCCGGAACGGATGTGACCGATCTTCGCGGAGATCGCCGCCGCCCGGGAATCGTCCGTCGGCCGGTGCGACTCCTCAAGGTCGGCCCACCTCTGGAGACGCACATGATCAGGGAACGCCACGAACTCGTCGAACAGTCGCCCTGCGTACCCCGGCAGGTCGTCGCCTCGGAGGGCGGTGTGAGCCGTCGTCGACGCGACCCATCTCTCCGACACCGCGGCGAAGAGTTCTTCCTTGCCGGCGAAGTACGCGTACAACCGCTCCTTGCTGGCTTTCGCCTCGGAAGCGATGCGATTGATCCGCGCCCCGGCGATGCCGTGACGGGCGAACTCCGCCTGTGCCGCATCGAGAATGCGTTCGCGAGTGGCTTCGCCTGCTGACCTCACGCCCTGATCCTAATTCCTGCGGCAACATCGTCGAGTCGGGAGCCTTGCCGAACCAATCGGTTCGGCGTAAGTTCCGAACCAAATGGTTCGGCAACTAGAAGGAGATCCCGTGGATATCGCCGACGCACGCTCGAGGTTCACCGAGCTCGCGAAGAAGACCGACGGTGTGCTTCCCGCCGACCTCGACGCAGTGTGGTCCGCACTCGAGCCGGTCCGCGCGGAAGACGTGCTCGGTGCGTGGAAAGGATCGCAGTTCTTCACCGGACATCGCCTGTGCCGCAAGCTCACCGCCGGCAACTGGCATGGGAAGAATTTCGAATCACTCGAGCGGGCACAACCTCTGATCTGCAGAAACGACAACGGTGAGCTGTATTCGGACATCGAGACCGGAGGCGGCGAAGCGAGCCTGTGGAACATCGAGTTCCGCGGGGAAGTGACGGCCACCATGGTCTACGACGGCGCACCCATCTTCGACCATTTCAAGCGCGTCGACTCGAACACGTTGATGGGCATCATGAACGGGAAGCCCGCGCTCGTTCTCGACGGCGGCCACCACTACTACTTCGCCCTCGAACGCGAGTGACCATGCGCATGTCCGCTGCCGTGTCGCGGGGACCGAACACTCCGTTCACGCTCGAGCAGGTGAACATCGACAATCCGCGCCCGGACGAGATACTGGTGCGTGTCGCCGCAACCGGACTGTGCCACACGGACCTGTTCACCAGAGCAGCGACGCCCGCGAAGTCCGGGCCCGCGATCCTCGGCCACGAGGGCGCGGGAGTGGTCGTGGAGGTCGGGCGCGAGATCGAGGGTGTTGCACCGGGCGATCACGTCGTGCTGACCTACCGGCATTGTGCTCGGTGCGACCAGTGTCTACGGGGCAACCCCGCTTACTGCCTGCGTTCGTACTCCCTCAACCGCCTCGGGCCGAGGCCGGACGGCACCCATGTGGTGACGTCGGACGGAGCTGGAGTGAACACCCGGTTCTTCGGTCAGTCGAGTTTCGCCGAGTACGCGATCGCGCATGCAGACAACGTGGTGGTGGTGGACCGCACTCTGGACTTGAATGTGATCGCTCCGCTGGGGTGTGGATTTCAAACCGGCGCCGGTGCGATTCTCAATGTCCTTCGACCCGAATCGGATTCGTCGGTCGTGGTGTTCGGTGCAGGCAGCGTCGGATTCTCGGCGATGCTCGCGGCGAAATCGGCCGGTGTCCAGGCGATCGTCGCGGTGGATCCAAACGACACCCGTCGTGATCTTGCGCGGTCGTTCGGTTTCGAGGCAGTCGATTCCGCTGCCGGAAACGTCGTGGAACAGGTGCGCGACGTCACCGGAGGCGGCGCGACGCACGGGCTCGACACCACCGGCATTCCCGCCGTCGTACTCACCGCTCTGTCGACCCTGCGAGCTCGCGGGGACCTCGTCGTTCTCGGACTCGGTGACCGCGAGCTGACCATCGACGTTCAGGATCTGATGCTGAGCGGCAAGAGCATCAGAGGGTGCATCGAAGGCGACTCGGTCGCGAGGGAGTTCATCCCACAGCTGACCGACCTGTACGCCCGTGGCGACTTCCCGGTGGATCGCCTCACGACCGAGTACCCCTTCTCGGACCTGGAACGCGCGATCGCCGATCAGCGTGCGGGCTCCGTGGTCAAACCCGTGCTCGTGTGGTGACGAGCCCTGACCGTCGCCAGCGCAAGGAGCCCGGCCACCGCGAGCACCATCACGAAGAACGCAGGTGACAGGATGTTTCCGGTCCTTTCGACCAACCACACCGCGACGAACGGGGCTGTGCCACCGGCGATGATGACTCCCAAGTTCCATCCCATCGCGACTCCGGTGTAACGCGAGCGCTTGTCGAAGAACTGCGGAATGATCGTGTAGACACCCACCTGCGTGGCCGTGCTGTTGAGCATGATGACGACGAACGCGAGTGTCGCGACGACGATGCCGTGGTGCATCAGACCCATCATCGGATAGGTCAGCGCCACGAATCCGACGAAACCGATGGTCATCAGCCTGACGGTGCCGATCCGGTCTCCCAGTACACCAGCGAGAGGCATTGCCAGAGCGGCGATTCCGATCGCGAGTGTTGCAACCCAGAACACCGAGGTGGAGTCGTAACCGAGTTGCTTGGTGAGGTGGATGGCCATGTAGGTCAGTCCGATGTACGCGGTTCCGTTCACTGCAGCACTCAAGGCCGTTGCCTGAGCAAGTGCGCGAGGCTGTTTCAGGAACACTGCGCTGAGCGGGGCGCTCGACTCGTGGGCGTCGGAGGCTCCGGACGCCGACTTGCCCAGCCCTCCGTCTGCATCGTGCGTCTCCTCGACGCGGGTGCGGATCCACAGGCAGAAGACCGTCAATGGAAGGGCAAGCAGGAACGGGACTCTCCACCCCCAGCTGTCCATCGATGCGTCCGTCGTCAGCGCCGACACTGCGCCCGCGACGGCAGCTGCCAGTGCGAACCCGCCGGTCGATCCCATCGGGGTGAACGCGCCGTACGTGGCCTTCAGATGCGAGGGCGCCGATTCCGAGATGAAGGTGGCCGATCCTCCGACCTCACCACCTGCCGAGAATCCCTGCAGCAAGCGTACGAGGACGAGCAGAACCGTCGCCCAGACGCCGATCTGCGCGGGCGTGGGCAGAAGGCCCATCGCTGTGCTGCCGACTCCCATGCACACGAGAGTCGCCATCAATGCTTTCTTACGTCCCAACCGGTCACCGACATGGCCGAACACGATGCCGCCCAGCGGCCGGACCAGGTACGCGGTCCCGAAGACCGCCAAGGCGGACAGCAGCGACACGACAGGCTCGTCGCTCGGGAAGTAGATCGGCGCGATCACCACCGCCAGGTAGCCGTACAGGCTGAAGTCGTAGTACTCGATCAGCGTGCCCACGCCACCGGCCAGCGCGGCGCGGCGGGCGGTTCTCCGCTTGGCCGGCGTCCACGAGTCGGCGGTCGTCGAGCTGAGATTCTGTGCGGTCATGTGTATCGACTTTCTCGTCATGAGTGTGACCTGCGTCATTCGGAATGATGGGCACCGAACGATCGATTGTCAACTACTGAACACTATATTTCCGCGTTCAAGTGCACAGATAGCGTTCTGTCGACTCAGGTCGAGAAACTTGACAAGCGATCGCTCGGCCCCAACGATGGTGAGAAATCGATCACTGCACGACGATCGCAGGACCTAGGACGAGGCGGAACAGTGAAGCAGCTCGACGACACCCTCCGAACCGACGATCGCCCGTGGACCGACCTGTATCCGAGCACGGTCACGCCTGACGCGGCGTCGGCTTTCCCGACCCTGCTGGATGCGTGGAACGCACACGTGTCGGCGACGCCCGACGGTCCTTCGGTGCACTACTTCGGTGCCACCCTCACGTTCGGGGAGATCGACGCCGCTGCCGACGCGCTCGCGCAGACGGTGCACGATGCAGGCGTAGCACCGAAGGATCGCATCGCGGTGTACCTGCAGAACGATCCGCACTGGCTCGTCGCAGTCCTCGCCGCCTGGAAGATCGGTGCGATTCCAGTGGCCGTCAACCCGATGCTGCGGGCAGGTGAGCTGGAACATCACCTCGTCGACAGCGGCGCTACCGCGCTGATCTGCCTCGACAGCCTGTACACCGAGTCCGTCGCCCCGATTCGGGAGAGGACGGCACTCGACATCGTCGTCACCACGCATCCGCTGGACATGACCCCCGACGCGTCGGTGCCTGCGTCGTTGCGTGCACACATCCCTGCGCCACAGTCGTTCTCGGACACCATCGCATGGACAACAGCGGTCACCGGACGCGGTGCGCCGTCCACCCACCCGGCTGGTGCCGACGACATCGGCATTCTCACCTACACGTCGGGCACGACGGGCCGTTCCAAGGGAGCGATGAACCTGCACGGTTCGCTCGTGCACAATTCCACGGTCTACACCCAGTGGTGGGACCTGCGCGCAGATCGTGACGTGATCATCGGTGTCGCCCCCGTATTCCATATCACCGGCATCGTCGCGTGCCTCGGGATTCACATCGTCAGCGGTGCGCCCCTAGTTCTTCTGCACCGCTTCGACGCCGAGGAGACCCTCCGGGCGATCGATGAGTGGCGCGGCACGTTCATGATCGGGGCGAGCACCTTGTTCATCGCCCTCAGCAATCATCCGGCGAAGGACGAATTGGCCCTCGGTTCGCTCACCAAGACCCCGTCCGGAGGGGCACCCGTGTCGCCCGCGCTCGTGGATCGCGTCCGAGAGGCGACGGGGTGGGTGTTGCGCGGCGCGTACGGAATGACCGAGACGACGTCGCCGACACACCTCGGGCCGCCCGAGACCGATCCGCCGGTCGATCCCGACAGCGGCGCGCTGTCCGTGGGAATCCCGGTGCCGGAGGCGAACGTTCGTATCGTCGACCTGAGCGACGGACATGACCTCGGGCCCGGCGAGGTCGGGGAAATCGTCGTGTCGGGCCCCATGGTGGTGCCGGGTTACTGGCAGATGCCGGAGGAATCCGCTCACGCGATTCGCGACGGGTGGCTGCACACCGGCGACGTCGGCAAGGTCACCGAGGACGGCTGGCTCTTCGTCGTGGACCGGCTGAAGGACATGATCAACGCAGGCGGCTACAAGGTGTTTCCCCGCGACGTCGAAGACGTGCTGTACCAGCATCCGGCGGTGCGCGAAGCTTCCGTCGTCGGAGTCCCCGACGACTATCGCGGCGAGACCGTGAAGGCGTTCGTCTCGCTGACGGCGGGGGCGTCGGTGACACCCGAGGAGCTCATCGAATTCTGCAAGACCCGAATGGCAGCCTACAAGTACCCCAGGGAACTGGTTGTGCTGGAGGAACTTCCGAAGACCACGAGCGGAAAGTTGCTCCGCCGCGAACTTCGGAACTCCTGACGGCGCTGCTCGAAACCTTCGAAAGGGACTGGTAATGGACACCACGACGGTGGACGAGCTGGACGTGGTTGCAGTGCGCGAGTGGTTGGCCCGCGTGGAGTCCTCGCCCGTGAACGAGCTGACCGCTCGCCTCATCGCCGGGGGGCGTTCCAATCCCACCTACGAACTGGGTGATGGCAGCAGAAACTGGATTCTGCGTCGCCCTCCTCGGGGACACGTCCTTCCGACCGCCCACGACATGGGCCGAGAGTATCGAGCGCTGACGGCGCTGAGAGACAGCGCAGTACCCGTGCCGAGAACCGTCGGACTCTGCGAGGACACGACGGTGATCGGTACGACCTTCTACGTGATGGACAAGCTCGACGGCGTCACTCTCCGCACCCAGGAGGACACTGCGACACTCAGCGAGTCGCAGCGCCGCACGCTCGCGGAGTCGATGTCCACCGTGCTCGCTGATCTGCACTCCATCGACCCCGCCGCGGTGGGCCTGGCGAACTGGGGCAAGCCCGACGGGTTCCTCGAGCGGCAACTCGCCCGCTGGCTTCGGCAGTGGGACGCATCCGCGACCTCGGAACGGCCCGAGGTCGCCGAACTGCACCGCCGACTACGCTCAGGCCTTCCGCCGCGGAGCTATCCGGGAATCGTGCACGGCGACTTCAAGATCGACAACATGATGGTCGACCGTTCCGATCCGACGAAGATTCTGGGTGTGCTCGACTGGGAGATGTCCACGCTCGGAGACACCCTCACGGACCTCGGAATACTGTGCTCGTTCTGGGACCATGCCGGTGAGTTCCACAATCCGATCACCGCAGGTGCCACCGCACTGCCCGGTTTTCCCACCCGCGACGAGATGGTGCAGCGGTACCTCACGACACGCGGTATCGACGTGCCCGACATCGACTGGTACCTCGTGTTCGCCGACTTCAAGATTGCGGTCATTCTCGAAGGCATCCACGCGCGTCACGCCCAGGGTCACACCGACGGCGAGGATTTCTCACGCGTCGGCGACATGGTCGGGCCGCTGCTCGGCCGCGCGCTCGATCGCGCATCTGCTTCCTCAGTCACCGGCCTTGCCGGCTGAACAGTCAAAGGACATCGCCATGACGCACGCCGTGAACACTTCCGCCATGCCCGCTGCCGTCGACGTCGCATCTCTGGATCTTCGTCCGTCCGAGACCGCGCTGCGTTTGCGCGAGAGCTTGGTCGAGTTCATGCACACGCACGTCTTTCCCGCCGAGGCCGAGTACGAGCGCTACCGCGCCTCGGTGGGCCCCGAGGACAGCTCGCTTCCTCCCGTCGTCGAGACGTTGAAGAAGGAAGCGCGCGCACGCGGTCTCTGGAACTTGTTCCTCCCCGCCTATTCCGGGATCAGCCAGCTCGACTACGCAGGACTCGCCGAAATCACCGGGTGGAGTTTGCATCTGGCGCCCGAGGCCACCAACGGCCAGGCTCCGGACACCGGCAACATGGAATTGCTTCATCTGTTCGGCACGGAGGAGCAGCAGCGGACGTGGCTGGAGCCGTTGAAGGAAGGTGAGATTCGGTCCGCGTTCTCCATGACCGAGGTCGAGGTTGCAAGCTCCGACGCCACCAATATCCAGACCCGAATCGTCCGCGACGGCGACCACTACGTGATCAACGGCCGGAAGTGGTGGACCAGCGGTGCAGCCGACCCGCGGTGCCGGTTGCTCGTCGTCATGGGCAAGACCGACCCCGACGCTCCGACGCATCGTCAACAGTCGATGGTGCTCGTACCGATCGATACTCCGGGTGTGACCGTCGTACGCGATGTTCCGGTGTTCGGCCGGCTGGATCAGCACGGGCACTGCGAGGTGGTCTACGACGACGTCCAAGTACCCGTCGCCAACATTCTCGGCGAGGAGGGCGCCGGTTTCGCGATCGCGCAGGCACGCCTGGGCCCCGGCCGTATCCACCACTGCATGCGCGCACTCGGTGCTTCCGAGCGAGCACTGTCGTTGATGGTGTCGCGGGCGCAGTCCCGCGTCGCGTTCGGCAAGCCGCTCGCGGAACAGGGTGTGGTGCAGGCCCAGATCGCCGAGTCGCGCATCGCGATCGATCAAGCACGCCTGCTGTGTCAGTACGCATCGAAGATCACCGACGTGCACGGCAACAAAGCCGCGGCACCGTACGTCTCGGCCGCCAAGGTGTCGGTCCCCCGGGTGGCGCTCGACGTCATCGACCGCGCCATCCAGGTTCACGGCGGCGCAGGCGTCAGCGACGACGTGCCACTCGCCGCGATGTACGGCTGGCATCGGGCCATGCGCATCTTCGACGGCCCGGACGAAGTCCACGTGCGCACCATCGCGAAGTCCGAACTGCGCCGTCATGCGCGGTGAGCAGCGCGACCTCGGACGCTACGTAGTCGTTTCACCTGGAATTTGCACTCGGGGAGTGTGGACGTATCGATAGCATTTCGGTCATGCAGTCGCAGGTGGAGCACACGCGGTCGTGGCAGGACGTGTTGTCCGCCGAGCACATGCGTCGAATTCTCGAAGTCCTGGAAGTGGCGCGGTCGTCGGCAGGTGGGACTCGATACAAGGAAGCCTTGGTGGATGCCATCGCGACGGTGTTCGACGTCCGCGACGTGACGTTCTTCTTCGGCACGACCTATCCGACGGTGTTCGCGGATCCCGCTCCTCTGCTCACCGGTGCCGCCGAGCCGTTGCTGCGTGAGTATCAGGAAAGGTGGCGGGACAAGGACGTGTTCGCGCTCCCCCGGGCACGACGCGTACTCACCGACGACGGCTTCGCGACGCTCGACGATCTGGCGAGACTTCCCGTGCCTCAACGTTCCTACGTCGAGGATTACCTTGCGCCGCACGGGATGGGCACGGCGTCGGCGATTCATCTGCGGTTCGCCGACGGTGAGGCGTTGGTGGGCATGTTCGACCGTGAACGGTACTGGGATCGGAGCGACATCACCGCGATGAAGTTCCTGGCCGGTCATCTGCGTGCGAGTGCGAGGTCCGTCGCCATCGGAGAAGCGCCCCCCGAGGCGGATCCGTTCGTCGGGCTCAGTCCGCGGCAGTGGGATGTCGCGGAGCTGATCGGCGACGGTCTGACCAATGCAGAGATCGCGCTCGAGCTGAACCTGACGGAGATGACGGTCAAGAAGTACGTCAGCCGCATCTTCGACACGACCGGTTTCCGCAATCGCGCTGCTCTCGCGGCGTCGGTGTCTCGGCGGGTCAGCCTGTAACTGTCCTCTTTCGAGGACTGTTTCACGCTGTGGCGTGGGTCATACGGTGATCGTGACAATGTTGCCCGTCACACCTGGAGATGACATGACGCGCCTGAAGTTCGGAACGTTCCTCGCCCCGATCCACACCCCCGGTCAGAATCCGACGCTGCTTCTGCAGCGCGATCTCGAACTCGTGGAGTACTTGGAGAAACTGGGGTACGACGAGGCATGGTTCGGCGAGCACCACTCGGCGGGCGCCGAGATCTATGCCTCTCCCGAGATCATGATCGCCGCGGCGGGTGAGCGTACGAGCCGCATCAAGCTGGGCACCGGCGTCACGTCCGTGAGCTACCACAACCCACTGTGGGCGGCCGAGCGGATGGTGATGCTCGATCACCTCACGCACGGCCGCGTCCTGTTCGGGCTCGGACCGGGCTCGCTTCCCACCGACGCCGCGATGCTCGGCCTGTCCCAGATCGACACGAGGGAACTGCTCGCCGAGAACGCCGACATCATCATGCGTCTGCTGCGCGGAGAGACCGTCACCGCCAAGACTCGCACCCATGAACTGTTCGACGCCAAGATCCAGATGGCGCCGTACTCCGACCCACTGTTCGACGTCGTCGTGGCGGCCATCGCGTCGCCCACCGGCGCTCGTCTGGCCGGGAAGCACGGCATCGGATTACTCTCCATCGCAGCGACTCTGACGCCCGACGGGTTCAGCGCGCTGCAGCATCACTGGGGGATGCTCGAAGAATTCGCCGAGCAGGCAGGCCGCGCCGACGAGGTGGATCGTTCGACGTGGCGTCTCGTCGGACCGTTCCACATCGCCGAGACCGTCGAGCAGGCCTACGAGGACGTCGAACACGGAATCGAATACTGGTTCAACTACCTTCAGCATGTTGCTGCGTTCCCGCAGATGGATGTTCGCGGTACCAACAAGAAGGAAATGATCGACTTCATCAACACCTCCGGCATCGGCGTCATCGGTACCGCCGAGCAGGCCCGCGCTCAGGTACAGCGCCTTATCGATCAGTCGGGCGGTTTCGGGACTCTGCTGGTCCAGGGCCACGACTGGGCGAATCCACAGGCCACCAAGCGTTCCTACGAACTGTTCGCCCAGGACGTCATGCCGTATTTCCAGGGCCAGGCGCAGCCGATGCTCGACGCCGCCGAGCGTGCGCAGGCCGTCCGAGAAGGGCAGGCCGACGAGCACCGCAAGGCCGTCGACCACATGACCAAGAAGTACAACGCAGAACTCGGGCGGTGATCGGACATGGCATCGGTGTCTGTGCGCCAGGAGTACTCGCAGTCCGCGGAATCGGTGTGGGCCGTGGTCGGTGACCCGGCCGGCGCCGCGAACTGGATTCCGTCACTGGACACGTCGAGGCTCGACGGCGAGGTACGACACGTCGTCTTCACCGACGGTAATCCCGCCCGGGAGCGGATCGTGTCCCACGACGACGACTCCCGTACGTACACCTACGAATACATCGACGGGCCACTTCCGCTCGCGAAGTACACCTCCACCATCCGCGTCGACGCCACCGCGAACGGATCCGTCGTCTCGTGGGACGCCGAGTTCACCGCTGCCGGTGACGATCCGGCTGCCCTCGAATCGCAGCTCGAGACCGGAATCGGCGAGATCTACCAGGGCGCACTCGACGAAGTCGCTCGCGTGGCCGCACCGTGAGCAAATCGTTGACGAATTTGTTCGAGAAGGTCACGGTGATGCACTCGGCCGATCACTGGGCAGATGCTCACCGCGACCTGACCGACATCTTCGGCCCGGCCTCGTTCTCCGACGGCGCTGCGTGGGCGGTGTTTCCCGGACTCAGTCTGTCCGACGAGCAGGGGCCTTCGTGGTCCCTGCTCGCCAAGACCGGCGATCTCGACGCCGTCGCACGGGAGGCGGCACGTCTGGGGTGGGCGGTCGGCGAACCCACGGTCGGCGGGCACGAGGCGCGCCTTCCGTTGACCACGCCGGCGGGCCTCACCGTCGTCGCATATTCCTCTACCAGCCAGGGACTCTCATGAACGACACCGCTGTCGACCCCACCCACTTCCGCACGGTGCTCGGCGAATTCAGCACCGGGGTGGTGGTCGTGACCTCGCTCGAGTCCGAGAACACTCCCATCGGGCTGGCCGTCGGATCGTTCGCTTCGGTGTCGCTGGACCCACCACTGGTGGCGTTCTTCGTCGCGCACACCTCCACGACATTCCCGAGAATCGCTGCTACAGGACGATTCTGCGCGAACATCCTGTCCCACGATCAAGTCGATGTGTGCCGGGCGTTCTCCCGTTCCGGAGGCGACAAGTTCGACGGAGTCGCATGGGAACCGTCGCCGAGTGGAAGTCCCGTTCTCGACGGGGTGCACGGATGGATCGACTGCACGATCACATCGGTGCAGCGGCTGGGCGATCATGATCTGGTGGTCGGAGAGGTTCACCAGCTCGACGCAGCGGTCGGTGATCGCTCGCCGTTGGTGTTCTACCGCTCCGGGTTTCACGCGCTGCGCTGATTCGGTACGACCACCCCTCGGTGATGCACGACCGTGTGCACCACCGAGGGTCTCGGTCAGCCGACCTTCATTTCACCCATCTCGCCCCAGCCGGTGGCGCCGATGGTTTCGCTGATGATCTTCGGAGTGGAGGCGAGTCCCTTCGGCAGTTCTTCGACGGCCTTCTTGAAGTGATCGCTGTTCACGTGCGCTCCACCTGCGTCACCGTCGCGGAATGCCTCGACGAGGACGTAGACGTTCGGCTCTTCCAGGCTGCGTGACCATTCGAACCACAGATTGCCTTCCTCGGCGCGTGTTGCTGCGGTGAACTCGGCCACGTGCTCCGGCCAGCGCTCGGTCCAATCGGGCTTGGTCTCGAACTTGACGACGATGAAGATCATGAAAGCTCCTATGCGTTGACGAGGTCAGGGGGTGAGGATCGCACGGCCGCGGATGGCACCGGCATCGAGATCGTCGATGGCACTTTGGAAGTCGTCGAGCGTGTACTTCGCGGTGTGCAACACCACCGATCCCCGAGCAGCCAAGGCCATCAGGTCGCACAGGTCGTTGTAGGACCCCACCAGGTTACCGATGATGTTGATCTCGGAGGACACGATGTCGATGGTGGGGACGTCGATGTTCTCGCCGTATCCGACGACGTAGTAGTTGCCGGCGCCGCGCAGCATCGCCACGCCTTCCTTCGTCGCGCCGCCTTCGCCGACGAAGTCGATGACGGCTTCTCCGCCGTTGCCGTTCGTCAGGTCCAGCACCTGCTCGATATGGGTGCCGTCGGCGACGATGCCGTGATCGGCCCCGATAGATGTGGCCAGTCCGACTGCCGCCTGGTTGCGGTCGACGACGACGATCTCCGCGGCCGTCAGCGATTTCAGTACCTGAATACCGATGTGCCCCAGGCCTCCTGCACCGATGACAACCACCTTGTCACGTGGCGTCAGGTGCTTCGACGCCTTGGCTGCCGCGTGATATGCCGTCAGGCCTGCGTCGGCGAGGGCCGCGACGTCGGCGGGTTCGAGAGAGTCGTCGATCTTGACGACGCTTCGCGCGGACGTCTTCAGGTACTCGGCGTATCCACCGTTGGTGTCGATTCCGGGGAACTGATTGAATTCGCAGTGCACGTCGTCCCCGGATCGGCAGGCGCGGCACAGTCCGCACGTGATCAGCGGGTGGACGATCACCTTGTCGCCTTCGGCGACGTTGGTGACGGCGGACCCGACCGCGTGCACCCATCCCGCGTTCTCGTGACCGATCGTGTACGGCAGCTGTACGTTCGATTTCTCTGCCCACTGCCCTTCGAGGATGTGCAGGTCGGTTCGGCACACCCCGGCGCCGCCGATCTTCACGATGACGTCGAAAGGTCCTGTGGGCGTTGGAATCGGGAGCTCCGTCATCTGCAGTTTGTCGTGGTATCCCACAACCTGTACAGCTCTCATCGTGCTCATGTTCTCGTCCTTAACGGGGTTTCAAGCGTTGACAGTGGTGCGATCGGGGTCGTCGTAGCGGGTCCGAAGCAACCCTCGGCAGAAGTGCGCATTGCCGTCGATCGAGATGCGCGTCGACCGTGCACGTCGCAAGGCAAGCGGTACGTCGATCTGGGCATAGTCGTTTCCCTCGTGATCGACCATCACCAGGCTGTCCGGAGTCGTCGGCAGTCCGATGGTGCTTCGTCGCCGCAGCAATGCATGGGTCGTCTCGTCTTCGGGCAGCTCACCCAGCAGAACAGTGCCCATCTCACGCATGTCGCGTGACGGATCCCTCCGCAGAAGCGCCGTCAGGCACCGCTCCATCGCCGCGACGTGGGCCTTCCGCTGAAAGGTCGTCCGGAGCTCTTCCAGATCGTCCTCGGCTTCGTGGGCGAACGTACCGCGATAGCCCGCATCGGCGGCGAGACCGGCGTTGATGATCGCCGAATCATGGTGATCGTCGAGTTCGACGGTGACCTGCGCGGTCCACTCGAGCGTCGTCAGAACGTCTTTCGCATCCGAGGCCATCAGATACGCGAAGTTGGGCGCGCAGAACGACGTCGGAAGCCGCAAGTGCACCACTACGTCACCCTCGCCCGACACGGTGACGGACTGTACGAAATCGAGATCGGTGATGGGCTGGTCGAGCTCGGGATCGACGACCGCCCCGAGTGCCTCCAGCGCCGCAGCTTCTCTGATGTCCGGCACGGCTACGCACCCACCAGATGCTCGTCGGCGGCTTGTTCTGCGCCGCGGGGTCCAGTCTCCGTCTCATCGGCGTCGGCTAGACGGAGATCCTCCGGGACCGGAATGTCGTACATCTTCGCGGCGTTCAGGCCGAGGATCTTCTTCTTCTGGTCCAGGGTGATCTGCGGATACTCGCTCAACTCGTCGGGGATCTGGAATTCGACGAATGCCTCGATCAGCCACCTCGGGGTCCACAAGGCGTAGTCGGAGGAGAACTGGATGCGATCTTCGCCGAGCCAGTACAGAAGTTCTCCGATGATCTGAGCGAAGTACTTCGGCCTGGTGTGCATGAAGGGCATGGCGACGGCGAGTCCGGCATGCACGTTCGGTTCCTGGGTCGCGATCCAGCAGAAGTCCTCCAGCCGCGGAAGCCCGCAGTGTTCGACGACGAAGTTCAGATCGGTGAAGTCGGTCGCGATGTGGTCGACATCGGCGACATCGAAGGCGTCGCGGTCGAGCGGCCTGATCGTCGGACCTTTGTGGACGTGGATGTTGGTGATTCCGAGTTCACGGCACACCTCGAGGTAGCGGCGCGTCCAGTCGTCGTCGAGCTTGTATCCGCGGGAATCACCGTTCCACTCGGCGGTGTAGAGCTTCACGCCTTTGAGGCCGAATCGCTCGGCATCGGCCCGTAGCTGATCGAGACCCGCCTCGCCGTTGCGAGGATCGAAATTGTGGTTGTACGTCAAGATGTCGGAATGCTTCTGGGTCAGCGCCCACGCTTCCTCGGTCTGGCCGAATCCGTTCACGTAGAACTCGCCCAGATGAGCCGGCTGAAAGATCGCGTGGTCGACGTAACCGTCGATGAACAGGTCTTTGATCAGGCGTTCACCGCCCTGGTAGAGGTACTCGTCGTACGTCCAGAGCTCGGATTCCGGTGACAGGTTGCGGTGGTAGTCGTAGAAGCAGTCGATGAACTGCTTGCCGTGGATGTTGCGCTGGTTCTCCTTGCGCGCATCCCACAACGCCACGTGCGCGTCGACGATGAAGAAGCTGTCGTCACCCTTTTTGTACATGTCGATCCCTTCCGTCGTGTGACTGGCGCCACAGTTCGTAGTTCGACGGTAGGTCCGCTCGCCCCGGCTGCCGAGGCCCTGGCTGTCTCAATCTGAGACGTCGCATCGTCATTCTGTTATGTAATCTGGATCACATGCATCGGAGACGGTGCGCACTCCCGACCACGAGGACTTCGGTGATCGACGACCACCCCGCCCTGAACCGCCGCGACGACGTACCAGGCACCCTGGTGCCCGGTCGTCTACGTGCGTCGTGGTTGCGTAGTGAGCGGTACGGCATCTCGATCGACGCCGTGGAGCCGGTGTTCGCGGGCACCGAACCGCCGGAGTCCCTGTTCCACGAGTGCGGCAACGAGGTACTCGCCGATCTGCACCGAACGTTGTCCAGCGAACCCGTCGGCATGATGCTGACGGACGCCGACGGTGTTGTCCTGAGCAGGGTCAGCGGCGACCACTCTCTGCTGCGTGCACTCGACGCAGTGCATCTTGCTCCCGGCTTCGGTTACTCCGAGCGGGAGGTGGGCACCAACGGCCTCGGTCTGGCGCTCGCGGACATCGCACCCACCCTCGTCAGAGCCGAGCAGCACTACTCGCACAGTCTGACCGGTTTCACCTGTGCCGCTGCACCGGTCGTCGACCCTGCCACGGGCAGGCTGGAAGGCGCAGTGAACCTGACGACGTGGGCGCGAACGTCGAGTGATCTGCTGCTGACGCTCGCCAGGTCGGCGGCCAGCACCATCCGCACGTCGATGCTGGCACGCGGTTCGGGGAACACGCCGCGTCCGACGACGCGGCGCGGCCTCTTCAGGATCGTGCACGCCGCGGGCCGCGCCGTCGCAGATCTCGGTTCCGAGTGGACCACGGCAGTGGCCGAGGCACGATCCGCGATGGACGACGGCATGGCCGTCGCCGCGATCGGCAGTGCGAGCAGCGGACGTTCGACGCTGCTCGAACAATCCGCTCGAGCAGCGTTTCCTCGGCACCGCATCCTCATCGCATCCGCGCCGGAACCGAACGATCTGCAGACCTGGCTCGACCTGTGGTCGTTCGAAGCCGGTCGACCGGACACCGCAATCGTCGTCCGGGACGTCGACGCCCTGCCCGCATACGCCGCCGAGCATCTCGACGGCCTGCTGTTCGCATCCGACATACTGCGCATGCCTGTTTCGATGACGGCCGAACGGCTCGAGTCGGTGCCGACGGCTCTCCGCAGGCGCGTCCGATCGGTCGTCTCCGTCGCGGCCCTTCAGGACCGTCCCGACGACGTCCTCCCCCTCGCCCGGCACTTCGCCCGCGAGATGCGCGGCCGCGACGTCCAGTTCACGGACGCAGCGGAACGCGCTTTACGCAACTACGACTGGCCGCACGACGTCGCCGAACTGAAGTCGACGATCACTCGGGCGGTCGGGCGTTCCGATGTGGTCGACACACACGTACTACCCACCGAAATCCTGGCCGGCCCCACCCGTCGACTGTCCAGCATCGAGGCCTTCGAGCGCGGCGAAATCGTGCGCCTTCTCTCCACCGGCCCGATGACGATGCAGCACGCCGCCGAACGCCTCGGAATGAGCAGGGCAACTCTGTATCGCAAAATTGCCTACTACAAAATCGACATGAAGAGTTCTCGCTGATCGGCATTCGTTGTCGCCGCGAGTCAGAACCCGATGGGCAGTCCGGCGTAGTTCTCCGCCAAGCCGGTGGCGCCGGCTTCGCTCGACGCCACCCAGCGCAGCTGGGACAGCTGAAGTTGAGCGTCGAACGGATCTGCGCTGGTGTGCAGCATCGTGGTCATCCACCACGAAAAGTGGGTGCAGCGCCAGACTCTGCGTAAAGCGTTGTCGCTGTACTCCGCTGCTGCCTCTTCGTTGTTCCTACGCACCAGTGCCACGAGGGCCGGTGCGAGCAGTGCGACGTCGGCGACGGCAAGGTTGAGGCCTTTGGCACCGGTCGGTGGGACGATGTGCGCCGCATCGCCGGCGAGGAAGAGGTTGCCGTGCCGCATCGGAGTCTGAACGTAGCTACGCATCGGCAGCACGCTCTTCTCCGTGATCGGACCCGGCGTCAGCTCCCACCCGTTCTGGCCGTGACCGAGCCTGGCGGCCAACGAATCCCATATCCGATCGTCGGACCAGGTGTTCACATCGGTTCCATTGGGAACCTGCAGGTACAACCGGCTGACGGTGTCCGAGCGCATCGAGTGCATCGCAAATCCGTCCTGGTGCCAGGCGTAGATCAGTTCGTCGGTCGACGGGGCGACGTCGGCCAGGACACCGAGCCACGAGTACGGATACGTCCGTTCCCAGGTCTGCCGAACCCGGCCCGGCATTGCCGCGCGACTCGGGCCGAACGACCCGTCGCATCCGGCGATCACTGCGACGTCGACGCGCACCTCCGCGCCGGAAGCATCGGTGAACGTGACGTAGGGAGAGTCGGATTCGATGTCGTGCAGTGCAGTGTCTGACACCTCGTAGTAGATCTGCTGACCCGCTGCTTCGCGGGCCGCGACCAGATCCTTCGTCACCTCGGTCTGGCCGTACACCCAGACGCTACGGCCCACGAGATCGGTGAAGTCGATGTGGTGACGCTCCTCCGGCCACTGAAGATAGATGCCCCGATGTTCCTGGCCTTCGGCGTGCAACCGAGCGCCGAGGCCGATGTCGTCGAGCAGCTGAACCGTCGAGTGCTCGAGAATTCCGGCGCGAATACGCGAGAGCACGTACTCCTGACTCCGCGTCTCGACGATGATGGACTCCACGCCCTGCTCGGCGAGCAAGTGGGACAAGAGCAGACCGGCCGGGCCTGCGCCGATGATGGCTACCTCCATACGCATACCGTTCAGTAGACAACGTGCTCGGCACCGCAACAAGTAGCCCCCTCACTGCTCACCGAGTCGATACAGCGTGGCGTCGATGGCGTCCACGGCGACGACGATGGTGGATATCGCGGCCGCGTCGGCGCCTGCGTCGGAAAGTCCCTCGTGCACAACTTCGCTCAATCGCATGGCTTCCGGCAGGTGTTTGCCGAGCATGCGCGAGTAAGGACTGTGGTGACGCGCGGGGTCGTGACCCAGTTCGTCCAACGCGTCGGCGACGGTGTCGAGTAGGTCCGCGACATCGTCGCGCAGTCCGTCACTCGAGTCCTCGGACCTGCTCGACAGCCCTTCCACTCCGACAACCACGGCTGCCAGCGAAATCAGCGTTCGATCGAGTGTGCTCGCCGCGGGCCGATAGATACGATCGCCGCCGACCCGGCTCCACGCGCGGCGTCGCACATTGCCCCGCAAGCTGTCTCTGCCTCGATCGAGCGCTGCCGTGACACCGGAGGCTTTGAACAACTCCCACAGCTCGGTCCGACGTTCCCGATGCACCTGAGTCCCGTCCCGCACCGCGCGGGCCAGGTTACGCAGCAGCTCGGCCTGGCCTCTGGATCGTACGACGATGAGGTCACGTGCCTCGGAGAGGAATTCGGGGGGCACCACGACGGCGTTGACAGCAAGCCCGACGACGGCACCGAGCGCGACGTCCCCGATGCGGTAGAGCACCATCACCTCGTCGGTCGCAGTTCCGTACAGCAGCACCAGGAGCGCGGTGATGGCCACCCACATACCATCCGGCGCAAACACTTTCATTCTGCCGACGACCGTCCCGACGGCAACCGCCGCAGCCAGAGCCGGCACCACCGGCGCTACGCTGCCCGCTATGGCTGCAATCGCGACGCCGACGGTGACGACGGCGACTTGACGAAGGGCCGCAGTCCCACTCGCACGCACGGTCACACCGATCATGAACAGCGCGGTGTACGGCGCGAGGAAGCTCTGCGGACTACCGATGACGCGATCGGCCAACCACCACGCGGCCATCGCTGCAATCGTCGACTTCGTGGCCGCGACGATCCACGGCCGCCCTATGGAACGGAAAATTGCTGTACCCGACACATTCGGGTGCTACCCCGCTACGCGGGACCCCGAAACTCCGCCGCCCATGCCTGCGCAGACGGCGACCCGTCGGCGAGTTCGGTCTCGATCGTTCGCACGAAGCTGCGCGAGTTCTCGTCGTGCATCGCGCGCAGGACAGCGTCCGGATCGCCGGCGACAACGAGATCGAACAACCGTCGGTGCCGTTCCGCTCGTTCGACGAGAGTCTCCTCGGCTGCCCGGGCCGAGCGGTTCATGCTCATGCACAACTGCAGCTGGATGGACAACGAACGATAGGACTCTTCCAGTCGACGATGATCTGCGAGCGCCACCAGCGCGGCGTGGAACCGGTAGGAATCCTCGACGGCCACGTCTTCTCGACCCGAGGCCGCGTGCGACGTCATGAGTTCGAGCGTCTCGCGCAACGCCGCGAGTGCGGACTCCGACTTCACCGGTACACCCAGACGTACAGCCATCGCCTCCAAATTCTCTCGCAGAGTGACGATTTCGTAGACGTCCTGCATCGTGAGGGGAGTCACCACCGCACCCACGCGCGGAGTCTGGACCAGCAACCCCTCCTGCTCGAGGATGCGCATTGCTTCCCTGAGCGGTGGCCGACTGACTCCGAGCTCGCCCGTCAACCTGTTCTCGACGACGCGATCGCCCGGACGCAGCTCGCCGCGGAGAATCTTCGACCGCAGTGCGTCCGCAGCCAGAGCGGTGAGGCTGGGCGGGTCAGTAATGAGTCTGCCTGCACGTGGGAGTGGTTTGCTCATATCAGCCGTTACGGTACCGCCCACATGACGCGACGCCGTTCTGCCCTAATAATTAGGTTAACCTCTTGTTGTCTACAATAGCCCGGAGGTTGACCGATGATTGCACTGTCCACCGGACGCGGACGGCTCGAACCAGGTTTCGAGTTCGCGGCCGCCGCGGGCGTCTCGGCTTTGGAACTCGCGTGCCAAGAGCCGGAGAACAGGCCGGGCTCGTTCGACGACACGCGTATCGCGACCGTCCGTGGACTCGTCGAGCACTTCGGAATGACGTGCGTGGTGCACTCCGCGTCCGCGGTCAACTGCGCGGAGACCGATCCGACGGTCCGGCCCGCCGTCGTCGCGCATTTGCTCGAGTACGTCGATCTCACCGATCGCCTCGGCCTCGACACTCTGATCGTTCATGCGGGCTATCACTTCGGACTCGGTCTCGACGAACCGCTCGACGCCCTCGCGCGAACTCTCGGTGAGGTCGCGGTCCGGGCGCACGACCGTGGTATCACGATGGTTCTCGAGAACATGAACGTTCTTCCCGTCGAGGCCGAGATTCGCTACCTCGGATGCACGGCCGCGGAGGTTCTGGCAATTCTCGATTCCGTCGATTCACCGGCACTCGAGGCGTGCCTCGATGTGGGCCACGCCCATCTGCTCCCGGGTGGAGTGTCCGAGTTCGTCGAGGTACTCGGACCACGCATCGCCTATGTACAACTCACCGACAACGACGGGGTCGTGGACGATCACCTGGCGCTCGGACGAGGAACCCTGGATGTCGCGGCTACATTCGACGTCCTCGGCCGAGCCGGATACGACGGATTGATCGGCATCGAACTGCACGACCCCACCGACCGAATGGACAGCCTCCGATACCTACGGTCGATCGGACTGACCTGACCACAGCAACCTCCCGGCAAACGGACCCGAACTATCGAAAGACGTCCCGACCACCAACTTTCCGACCGGAAGGTCGGTTCCAGTTGGACTCTGGATCGCCAACTTCGACCATCATGGGCGCTATGCTGGCCGGGACCTGTCCCTACTCGACCCGAGGCACTGACCTATGAGCGTGTTGACGCGTCGATCCGGTGTGGAGCCGCAGCGCTCGACTGCGCGGTTCGACACGCGCACGGCGATGGTGATCGCCAGCGCTACCGGCGCGCTGCCTCTGCTCGCCATCGCGATGATCTCGCCCACGTTCCTCAAGCCCGGAGCGTTCCCTCTTCTGTGCGCGATCGTGGGCTTCACGGCACTCACCGTGGTGTTCGCACTGAAGATCGGCCGCCTGACCGACCTGCAATTCGCGATACTCGGCAGTGGCGGCATGGTCGGAGTCGCGATCTCCGCCTATCTCATCGCCGATCCGTCGGGCACACGCGCAGTCACGTCGATGTTGGCAGTCGTTCCCGCCATCGCCGCTGCTGGGTCGCCGCCGAAGATCACCGCCGCCGTCACCGCTGGATCCGTAATTCTCGCGACGTGGCTGTCGTCGATCACACTGTCCGATTCCGGACTGGCCGTCACCGTCGTCGCCGTCGGTGCAGCGGCAACCACTGTCCTGGTGCCCGTCGTGCTGATCGCGGCATTGCGTCGCTCGCTCCTAGCGGTCAACGGACGCTTGAGTGTGCTGGCCAACACCGACCCGCTCACCCGCTTGCTGAACCGACGGGGAATGTTGTCCCAGGTCGAGGCCCTCCTGGACAAGGCGTGCATCAGCCGCGGCAGGTTGTGGGCGTACGTGGTGGACATCGACCACTTCAAGTCCGTCAACGACACGCTCGGTCACGCGGCCGGAGACCGAGTGCTCGTCACCATCGCCGAAGCGCTCCGCCACGCAACCGCTCGAACCGGATCGCAGGAAGCAATCGTCTCGCGCATCGGCGGCGAAGAATTTCTGATCCTCACCGAACTTCAGCCACGCACTCCACTCGAGAACGCAATCCTGGACAGTGTTCGCGCGGAATGCGAGGTCACCGTCAGCGTGGGCTCGGTGACGGTGGACGTCCGAGCTGCGCTCGATCCCCGGCTCAACTTCGGTGCCGCGAGTGAGAGTTCGCACGTCGAGCACGTCGTCGACACCATCATGCACGCCGCGGACAACGCGCTGTACGACGCGAAGTCCAGCGGGCGTGACCAGTCCGCGCATGCAGGTGCTGTCCTGGTCACCTGGGAAGCGCACACTCCCGAACAACGAAGTGACCTGGCAGCCGAGGTCGCGCGGCGCGCGATGCCGTGAGAAGAACGTCCTCAGGCCACGGCCGAAGACGAGCTGGAACCGCACAGAGCGTGCGCGTCCCGAACCATGTCCTCCCACACCGCGGGCTGAGCCTCGCGCGAGAACGTCTCGCGGTCCCACCACATCAGCCGAGTCCGGTACTGATCGCTGGGGTACGCCGCCGCAGGCACGTCGACGTCGATACGACCACCCGACGACTCCCACTGACGGAGAACGTGGTCGGCGGCGCTGGCGAACAAGTAGCGACTTCCGGTCAGCTCGATGGTCGGCAGTGCCGTACGCGCCAACAGGGCCGAGACCTCGCGACCCGGGCTTCCCTTGCCCACCCAGGCGCTCTTCATCTCCACGATGCCGTAGGGCAACCGCGCTCGGAGTTGCCCGGTGACCACGTCGAGTCCGGGCGAGTTCTCCCACTCGACGAGGACATGCGACTGTTCGACGAGGGTGTACGGTCCCTGCGCGCGCACTCCCCCGAGCATCTCTCCGGACGAGTCGAGAACCACGTAGAAGAGAGTGGTCGTCGCACCGGACGCGACCTCGTCGATGTCCAGCGCCCGGGTCACCCCGTGCCGCGAGTACGACGACCAGGCACCGTCGACGTATCGATCCCACAGTTCGGGTGCGGCCGCGGGTGTTGCGACCACGAGTTCCATCGTGCCATCTGTCGTCACGCTCGATCGCGGTCCGAAGGACGATCCGAGCAGGCTGTTCACCGAGGTGAGGCGAGGCCTGATGCCGCGGATGTCCCGGCCCTTGTACTGAACGGCCGAGTGGTGGACGGCCGAAGTGCGCGCTGATCCTGAGGTGTGTGCAACCACGTCTTGACTCCTTGAGAACGGTCCAGATCCCCGAATGGAACCGGACGAGGGCACTGCCGGACGGCAGTCCACTCATTCTTCCTGGTAGTTGGGGTCGTTTGCCCAGCTAGCCACTCCGATGACCTGCAGAAAGCCCGCAGGTGATGAGATCGCACACACGCGAGCAGGCCGCTTTCCAGATTTGCGGTTGAATCTTTGTGTCAGGTCACGACCACCACCGATGCCGCTCGCCACAGCGTCCGGGGCAGTGTTCCGCTACCTTGACGGCAGCGGCACGACTTCCGGCCGCATCGGACTAAGCAGCGAAGAACGAGGGTGACGTGGCAGAGCACGTTGTGTTGAATGTGGCCGAGACGGACGACCGCGAACTGTACGACGAGATTGCCGCGCGAAGCGGAATCCATGTCTTCGACACCACTGGCACACAACGTGAATCGCTCCGCGAGCTTCGTCCGGCACCGGCGGCGGACGTGCTCGAGGAACCTCTGCGGTGGGTGCACTACCCGTGGCGCCACGCGCTGCTTCGGGTCCTCGGTCCCGCTGCATTTCGGTTGCTCCGGTTGGATCGGAACCGAAACAAGATCACCGCGTCGGAGCAGAACGCCCTGTCCGATCTGCGCGTAGGCGTGGTCGGGCTGAGCGTCGGACACGCCGTCGCGCACACTCTGGCCATCGAAGGCCTGTGCGGTGAACTACGTCTCGCGGACTTCGACGAGCTCGACCTGTCCAACCTCAACCGAGTCCCGGCGTCGCTCTTCGATCTGGACGTCAACAAGAGTGTCGTCGCATCCCGTCGAATCGCAGAGCTCGACCCGTACCTGTCGGTGGTCGAGTTCCAGGACGGGTTGACGCCCGAGACGATCGACTCGTTTCTGGACGGTCTCGACATCGTCATCGACGAATGCGATTCACTCGACGCGAAATTGACGCTTCGCGAGAACGCACGCCGCCGGGGCATACCGGTGATCATGGAGACCAGCGACGGCGGAATACTCGACGTCGAGAGGTTCGACGTGGAGCCGGATCGTCCCCTGCTGCACGGGCTGCTGGGCGACCTCGACGCCTCGGCGCTCCGCGACATCACACCGGCGCAGAAGGCGCCGCTGGCGGCACGAATTCTCGATCCCGCCAAGCTCACTCCGCGGATGCTCGCATCGGTGCCGGAGATCGGCAAGACGTTGTCGACGTGGCCTCAGCTCGGCAGCGACGTCGCGCTCGGTGGAGCATCCGTCGCGGCCGTCGTCCGATCCTTCGGCCTCGGAAACCCACCGAGCTCGGGCCGAGTCCGCATCAACCTCGATGCGCACATCGCGGCGATCGAGGACCTACGCACCGAAGCGTGAGAGCGCGCCCCTCAGCTGTGCCAGTCCACAGCGGTGAACGGCGCCTCGGTGGTGATTCGGCCTGCGATGCCCGCGTGAGCGAACTCCTTGGCCACGGACACTGCGTCGGCGACGTCGGTGCCCTTGGCGAGTTCCGCGGTGATCGCGGCGGCGAACACACATCCCGCGCCGGACACCCGCTCGTTACCGATCTTCGGCGCGCGTAGCACCGTGACGTCGGTTCCGTCGAAGAACACGTCGACGGCTTCGTCACCGGGCAGACCGGCGCCGCCCTTGACCGCGACGTAGCGCGGGCCGAGATCGGCGATGCGCCGGGCTGCCTCCGCGAGGTCGTCGACCGTCTCGAGCGACTCCATGCCGGACAGCGTCTGCGCTTCGAAGAGGTTGGGGGTGACGACGGTCGCGAGTGGAAGTATGTCGCTGCGCAGCGCATTGTCGGTGTCCAGGGCGGCGCCAGGCTCCTGCCCCTTGCAGATCAGAACCGGGTCGACGACGACGTGCCGCCACGGCTGCTGCCTGAGCGAGGTCGCGACGGTCTCCACGGTTTCCGGAGTTCCGAGCATCCCGATCTTGACGACGTCGAGAGCGTGCGCGGACGTGGCTGCCTCGATCTGGTCGGCGATGACCTGGCCGGCGATCGGGACGAATCGGTGACCCCAGCCCGACTTGGGGTCGAACGACACGATGCATGTGATGGTGCCGACGCCGTAGACACCCAGTTTCTCGAACGTCTTGAGGTCGGCCTGCAAGCCGGCACCTCCGGTCCCTTCCGAGCCTGCGATGACGTACGCGATCTTCGACATGCGGCCATTATTGCGGAGTACCCGATGCCCACTCGAATCGGACGCTGCCCTCGTGGTCACCGTCTTCCTTTTGTCCGATTCGATACAGTCGATGCAATGAACGACGCGTACCTTGCCGCAACCAGCACCGAACTCGGCGGAATCGCCGGGTGGGCAGTCGGCCTGATGGAGACCATCGGCGGACCGGGGGCAGGCATCGCCGTCGCCGCCGAGAACTTCTTTCCACCGTTGCCCAGTGAGATCATTCTTCCGCTGGCCGGCTTCACCGCGTCGCGCGGCGGAATGTCGCTCGCCGAAGCCTTGTTCTGGACCACCGCGGGATCCGTCGTCGGCGCACTGGTCCTGTACTGGCTCGGTATGAAACTGGGCCGGGATCGGATGTACGCGATCGTCGACCGAATCCCGTTCGTCGACACCGGCGACCTCGCCAAGGCCGAGGACTGGTTCACTCGGCACGGCCGCTCGGCGGTGTTCTTCGGCCGGATGATCCCCGTCGTCAGATCCGGCATCTCCATACCGGCTGGCGTGTCACGAATGCCGCTGGCCCAGTTCACCCTGTACACGACGCTCGGAAGCCTGCTCTGGAACTCGATCTTCGTCCTCGCCGGATTCTTCCTCGGTGAGAACTGGCACTATGTCGAGACCTACGCGTCGATCTTCCAGTACGTCGCAATCGGCGCCGCAGTCCTCCTCGTCGGATGGTTCGTGACGAAGAAGATCCGGGCACGTAAGTCCACCGAGCAGTCGACCGGTTCGGGCACCGATCGACCCGAGGGATGAGCGCTCAGTCCAGCAGCTCGGCGGTGCGCAGCGCCGCGCGCACGTCCTCGTGATGCCACTCGTCGAGTTCGACGAGCGGGAGGCGAATACCGCCGGCCATCAGACCCATCTCCGCCAGCGCCCACTTGACCGGGATCGGGTTGGGCTCGGCGAACAGGGCGCTGTGCAGACCCGCGAGCATCGCGTCGATCTCCGACGCCGACTCGGCGTCACCTGCGAGCGCGGCAGCACACATCCGGGCCATCGCCGCCGGTGCGACGTTGGCGGTCACGGAGATGTTGCCGTGGAATCCTGCGAGCATGCTGGCGCGGGCGGTGCCGTCGTCACCGGAGTACAGCGCGAAATCGTCCAACTCGAGCGCGACGAGATCGCGGACCCGGTCCAGGTCACCGGCGGCTTCCTTCAAACCCACGATGTTCGGGATCTCGGCGAGCCGCGCGACGGTGGACGGCAGCATGTCGCACCCCGTACGAGACGGCACGTTGTAGAGGTACTGCGGGATGTCCACGGCCTCGGCGATCGCGCGGAAGTGCCGGTACAGGCCTTCCTGCGGCGGCTTGACGTAGTAAGGCGTCACCAGCAGGGCACCGTCGGCACCCGCGGCGAGCGCGGACTTGGTCAGGTGGATGGCCTCGGACGTCGAGTTCGCGCCGGTACCGGCGATGACGGGCACCCGGCCTGCCACGACGCCGATTGTCCGCCTGATCACCTCGGTGTGCTCGGACACCGACAGCGTCGATGCCTCGCCGCTGGTGCCGACGGACACGATCGCGGACGTGCCTTCCGCCACCTGCCGTTCCACCAGTGCGTCGAGCGCGGAGAAGTCGACTTCGCCCGAGGTCTTCATCGGGGTGACAATTGCAACGACGCTGCCGGTGATCACGCTTCTGACGCCTTCCGTCATGTGTTCGAATTCCGCTCGGAATCGTAGACGAACGTGGTGAATAGCCGAGAACAGGCACAGTGATGGGTCGTCTACGGTTAGGTGTGGAATCTCCGATCTCGATCTATCTCCGCACTGTGCTCGACGAGTGTCGCGGGTCCGACGGCGGATCCATCCCGCAGGGCAATGCGGAACTGGCACGGGCGGACACAGATTTGTTCGGTATCGCGCTCGCCACCGTCGGCGGCTCGGTCTACACCGCGGGCGACGCCGAGTACGAGTTCTCGGTTCAGTCCATCGCCAAGACCCTCGCATACGCGTTGGCCCTCGACGACCGTGGCCGCGACGCGATGGCCGAGGTCGTGGACACCGAACCGTCCGGTGATTCGTTCAACGAGATCTCGCTGGAACCCGAGACGGGCAGGCCGCGCAATGCGTTGATCAATGCGGGCGCGCTCGCGGTTCATTCGATGATCGAAGGTGCGTCCTCCGAAAATCGCGCCGAACGAGTCCGGTTGCTGCACAGTCGGCTTGCCGGCCGCGAGCTGTCCATCGACGCCGCGGTCCACGAAGCCGAGTTGGAGGCCGACGACCGCAACACCGGTATCGCACACCTGTTGAAGGCAGTGGGAGTCCTCGGGGCCGACCCCGCCGAGGTCGTCGACGGTTACGCCCGCCAGTGCGCGATCTCCGTGAACTGCCGCGACCTCGCGACCATCGCGGCGGTCATGGCAAACGGCGGTATCAGCCCGCAGACCGGAGAACGACTGCTCGACACCCAGCACAACCGGCACGTGCTGTCGGTGATGGCGACGTGTGGAATGTACGACGGCACCGGAAGTTGGATCTCCACGGTCGGGATTCCGGCGAAGAGCGGAGTGGCGGGCGCGATCATCGGAGTACTGCCCGGGCAGGTCGGCATCGCTGTCGTGTCACCGAACCTGAACGAGCACGGCAACAGTGTGCGCGGAGTGGCCGTGTTCGAACGGCTGTCGAAGGATCTCGAACTGCACATGATGCACGTCTCTCCGACCGGTGACTCTGCTGTCCGAACCACTGCCGACGGCGAAAACGAGGCGACCGTCGAGTTGCAGGGTGACCTCCGCTTCGCCGGAGCGGAGTCGATACTGGTCGCACTCTCTCGGACGACAGCGCGAGCATTGGTGCTCGACTTCGAACACGTCCGGGCAATCGACGACGCCGCCCGGTCGCTTCTGCAGCATGCCGTGGATCGACTGCGCGAGGAGAACCGAGACGTGACGATCAGAGATCCGCAGAACCTGATGTCGGCGCCCTGAGCTAGTCCCGTCGGCGCTTGGTCTTGGCCGCGTACATCTGTTGATCCGCTCGCGCCACGAGGGCCGCGCAGTCCTCGTCGTCGAGACGCTCGACGGCACCGACGCTGACCGCCAGGGTCAACAACCTGCCGTTCCAGGCGACCGGCTCACCCGTCAGTGCGCGGTCGAGCACGATGCACAGGGCATCGAGTGACGGTTCGGGGGAAGGCTGCGGCAGCGCGACGACGAACTCGTCGCCCGCGAATCGGCCTGCGATCGCGTTGCCGGGCAACCACTCTCGTAATCGGAGCGCGACGGCTTCCAGGAGGCTGTCGCCGGCACTGTGCCCGTGGGTGTCGTTGACGATCTTGAGATTGTCGACGTCGATGAACGCCAAGGTCACCGCGCCATCGTCGGCAATCCAACTGTTCAGATGGTCGAGAAACACTGCCCGCCTGGACAGTCCGGTCAGATCGTCGCGCTCGGCTCGACTCCGCCACAGATGGGCGTCGTGCACCACGGGGTTGACCAGATCCATGCACACGATGAAGACCTCGTGCCCCGCCAGCACGCCGACACCCACGTGCATCCAGCAGGAGACGATCACACCGTCCTTGCGACGCAGCTGCCGCAGCGCCCTTCTCGGTTCGGTGCGTCCGTTGACGTCCACCGGCGACGACGCAATGTCCAGCGCCATCCGGCGGGCCGACACTCGCTCGGAATCCGGAATGAAATCGGTGACGGGCGCGCCGGTGAGATCGCCCGCGTCGTACCCGAGCAGCTCACGGCATTCCCCGTTCGCGGCGACGATCACCGAATCCAAGCTGTGCACCACGACGGCGATGGGGAGCTGAGCCACCACTGCGTCTATCGCGATGACCTCGTCCTCGGTGAAGCCTCGGACATCGGGACGACGGGTCGGCGTATCGCCGAGTCCTGCCCCGCTGGTACCGCCCATCGAAAACCGCCCCGCCGCCGTGTCCAGTGAACAGCCGTCAACACTACAGAGCGAACCGGTCCGCGGCAGTCGAACAGAACGCTTCGCCTGATGCGGTCAACGCCAGGCGAACACGGGTTGCTCGAAATCCGCGACCCGAGTGTGCCGCCGGTGCAGCACGACTTCCCTGAACTGGTGCACGATGGCGCCTGTCGGCGCATGCACCAGCGAGGTGCGGAACGGCCACTGAACCACGGGCTTGTCCGATTCCTCGATGGAGACGAATCGAGGGTCGGAATCGATCTCGGCGGCGTCGACCTCGTAGACGGTGGCGACCTCACCGGGGTCGATGGTCATCGTCGACAACGTGTCTCCGACCCACACCACGAACGGAGTGATGACGTATCCGGACCGGGTGCCGTAATCGTCGAGGCGGCCCAGGATGTCCGACGGCTCGGCCGTCAATCCGACCTCCTCGGCCAACTCCCGCAGACACGCCTGCGGCGCGGTCTCACCTGGGTCGAGGCTGCCGCCTGGCAGCGCGAATTGTCCTGGGTGCGCGCGGAGCCTCGAGGGCCTCTTCGTCAGGATCATCCGGCGGTCGCCGGCCGCCCCGCCGATCGCGACGGCCACCGCCGCTCGCCTACCGTCGACGCGGAGTTCCCGATATTCGAAGTCCGCGAGCGCGGCCACCATGGCGTCGCGTTCCAGTCTCGATTCTTCGGCCATCTGCGAAGCCTAGACAGGTTCGGTCAGCACACCGAAGTGACGCACCGTGCCGGACAACCCTTGCACTTCCTGCCGGGGACTCCACGTCAGAAGTCCGTCCGCGCTGTCGGAGTAGAAATACTTTCCCTCGGTGTAGGCGTCGAAGTAGATTCGCCAGTGTCCGTTCGGCAACTGGACGACGGCGGGTCCTTCGACCAGCGCGCCCCAGTCCCCCGGCGGAACGAACGTGTAGGGCCCGGCGAGAGTGGGCGCTATCGCGTGTTCGAGCACCTTGTTCGTCTCGTTCTTCGTGAACGCGTGATAGACCGCTCCTGCTTTGACCACGGTCGTATCGATGCGATCGGCACCGAGGCCTGCAATGGGAAGCGGAAAGCTCCACTGCGTCAGCGACGGGTCGAGCGCGGTCATCAGATACGGGACGAACCCGCCCCCTGTCGACATGGACAAGATCAAGTTGACCCGATCCCCGTCGACGAACCACTCCGGTGCCCACGCCTTCGTGGTGAACGGTGAAAGAGAAGGTCCGTCCGACGACCCCGCGGAACCCGTCAGACCGGGAGGACCTGCCGAGCCGGTGCCGTCTCCGGTGCCCGGCAGAAACGCGCAACACAACGGGACGGGATAGTTGCCCATGGGCGTCCAGTCGACGCGATTGCTACTGCGCGCGAAACCGATGTTCGCTCCACCGCCCGTCGTGTACGCGACGTAGTACTGGCCGTCGGAATGCCGGAAGATGCTGGGGTCGCGAATCAGTCCGGACGGCGGCCGGAACGCGGCGTCACGAACGGATCGAAAGGCGCTGCCGTCGGTGGATTCGTACACGTCCATATCGCGGTCACTGGAGGTACTGAAGCCCACGATGGTGTACCGAACAGCGCCGGGCTGTGCCTCACCGATGCCCGCCCCTGCCACCGTCAGTCCCAGGACCAGGCAGAGGACCGTCCACAGAGCGGCGGGACCTGGACGCGCAGTCGGCTTCACCGTCAGGAGTATCCCCGTAGACGCGCGTCGGGGGGTCACTTCCGCATGGACCTTGGTAATCGTTACAACAAAAAAGTGCGTTCACAACGGCTGTCACCGTTGTGAACGCACCGAGAGCGTTGTGAGGAGTGTGCGGCTACACCGTCGCCGGGACGTCGTCGAACGCGTCCAGCAGCTCTCCTCGTACCAGGAACGAATACGCGCCCGCACCCGTCGGCTCGTTCTGAACCAACACCAATCCGTCGTCCCGAACGTCGCCGATGGTCACGACCACCGTGCTCTCCCCCGCTGTGAACCTAGCTCTGTCTCCAATTTGCACGAGGACCTAGGTACCCGCTCGCAGTGCTTCCAAACTCCACCGTGAACCCGAATGTCGAGGCCGACGCTCGATACAGTGCACCCATGCACACTCCTGCTTATCCGAATGTCCTGGTTACCGGCGCGTCCGGGGGCATCGGCCGGGCCACGGCACGAGCATTCGCAGCAGCTGGACATCGCGTGGCCGTGCACTGTTCGACGGCAGTCGACGCTGCGGCGAACACAGTGGAACTCCTCGACGGCACCGGACACATCACCGTCGCCGGTGATCTCTCGTCGCCGACGGGTGGGCCGGGGATTGTCGACGAGGTGATCGACCGCTTCGGAAGTGTGGACGTGTTGATCAACAACGCCGCCGTCGGGCCGACCGAAACGAACCGGCATCCCATCACCGAGGGGTCGTTCGAGGAATGGGAGTCGGCCTGGCGAGAGATGCTGCAGGTCAATCTCATCGGAGCGGCTCATACGACATGGGCCTTTGCCCGCCACCTCGTAAACAGGGGCAGGCCAGGATCGATAGTCTCGGTCGGCTCGAGGGGCGCACTCAAAGGGGAGCCGGACTACCCTGCGTACGGTGCAAGCAAGGCCGGACTGCATGCGTTCAGCCAATCGATGGCGGCAGCGCTTGCACCGCACGATATTTCGGTCACCGCTGTCGCGCCCGGGTTCGTGTCCAGCGAACGCCAGGCGGCCACACTGGCCGGAGAACGCGGCGACGACATCCGTCGCCAGAGTCCGTTCGGCCGAGTAGGCACACCGGAGGAGATAGCGTCGACGATCGTCTTTCTCGCCTCACCCGAAGCCGCCTGGTGCAGCGGCACCGTGGTCGACGTCAACGGGGCGTCGTACCTACATCCGTGAGTGCATGGATGGAACGGTCACCGCACCACGTCGTACACGACCTTGACGACGCCGTTGGAGTACGCCTCGGATTCGCGGAGAACGAGACGCTGCTCCGGGCGTGAGTCGTGGCCGAAAAGATTTTTGCCGGACCCGAGGACGACGGGGAACACCAGCAGGTTGTAGCGGTCGATGAGTCCGGCGTCGGCCAGACTGCGGGCGAGTTCGCCGCTGCCGTGGATGAAGATGGCTCCCCCGTCGGATTCCTTGAGAGCTGCGACGTCCTCGGCCGATCTCAGGATGGTCGTCTCGCCCCAACCGTCGACCAGAGCCGTCTCGCCGAGAGTCGTCGACACGACGTACTTGGGGAGGTCCTTGTAGCTCGCGTGGTCCTCGGACCCGACCCAGACCGGCGCGAAGACCTCGTAGCTGCGGCGGCCGAACATCAGTGCCGTCGTCTCCTGCAGTTCCTCGCCCTTCAGCGAGAACGCCTCGGGTACGAACTCGGTGCGTACGACCCAACCACCGCTGGGGTGTCCTTCCTCTTCACCGCCCGGCGAATCCAGCACGCCGTCGACCGACATGAAACCCGTCCACACCAATTCACGTGCCATCCGATATTTCCCCAGTTCTCGTTGGTCCTGTGTGATCCCGCGAGGCACCCTGTCACGCCCCACCGGATCACTGTACAAACCGGACCACCCATTCCAGAAGTGCCGAGTGGAACGTGAACGGCAGAAAAATCTACGCGTCGTGACCGATGTTCCGCAGCCCGCCCGTCGCGCATGATCGTCTTCGAACACCCTGCACGCCCTGCCGAAGACCGCAACGGCACCCTCACACCGGAGAGCGAGAAACCACATGTCCGAGCCGAAGAACCTCAATCCGCTCTCCATATTCACCGGCTTCATTCCCTGGATCGCGTTCTCTCTGGTCGCGCAGAGAATGGCGGCCAACGGCGTCGCCTGGAGCGCACTGTTGGCCGCGGCCATCGGTCTGGTGTTCGTCGTCCGAGGCCGACGCACGGGCAACCCCACGATGATGGACATGTACTCGCTGGTCCTCTTCTCCCTGATCGCCGTCGTCGGCTTCGTCGGCGGCGAGAACATCGACAACTGGCTCTTCGAGTGGGGCCGGCCGCTCGTCGGCGTCGTACTCGGCCTCATCCTGCTGGCCACGGCATCCACGCGCCCGTTCACCGCCGAGTACGCGAAACGGTCTACTCCTCAGGAGTACTGGTCCTCGCCGCTGTTCCGACGCATCAACTTCGTCCTGTCCGCCACCTGGGGCGTCGCGATCACCGTGATGGGCGCCGCGTCCGTACTCGTCACCGCCCTCGACGCGCACGCCACCGGAACCGACAGCCCCTATCTGATCGACTTCTTCCTCAATTGGGCGGTACCGATCATCCTGATCGTGGTCATGGTGCACGTGACGAACACCTACCCGGACAAAGCAAGCGCCCAGGCCGCCGCCCGCCTCGGCGACGCCGCCTGAGCGACGAGAACGAAAGACCCGGTGCCGTGACGGCACCGGGTCTTTCTCGTTCACAGGAACCTTCCAGCCGAGAGCCAGGGTTCTCACCGGATCGACACCCACTATTGAACCTACTGAGCCACCGAGTGCCCCAGAGGAGCAATAGACATGACCCGAGTACCAGAACCCACCGATACGCCCGACGGCCCGGCTTACGAAGGGCGCCTTCTCGATCGGCCCACCGAGGAGGTCGTCGATCAAGGTGCCCGCTTCGACATGACCACGTTGATGACTCGTCGTAGAGTTCTCAGCGTCGTGGGCGCCGGGGCAGGCGCGTTCGCGTTGGCAGCGTGTTCCACCTCGTCGGATACCGGCAGTGCAGCCGCGTCCACGACGACATCGGCCGGTTCCACGACGGCGACCGCCACCGACGAAATTCCCGAGGAGACCAACGGCCCTTACCCGGCCGACGGCACCAACGGTGTCAATGTCCTCGAGGAGTCCGGCATCGTTCGCAGCGATGTGACGTCGAGCCTCGACGGCGGCACCACTGTGTCGGGAGTGCCTCTGTCGCTGACCTTCTCGGTCACGGACCTGGCGAACGGCAACAACCCGTACGACGGAGTCGCCGTCTACATGTGGCAGTGCGATGCAGCCGGCCTCTACTCGATGTATTCCGAAGGCGTCGAGGACGAGACTTATCTTCGCGGAATCCAGGTCGCCGATTCCAACGGACAGGCCACCTTCCAGACCATCGTCCCCGGTTGCTACAGCGGACGCTGGACGCACATCCACTTCGAGGTCTATCCGGACGCGGCCTCCGCAACGACTGCCGAGAATGCAATCGCCACATCCCAGATTGCATTTCCTCAGGACATGCTCGACACGATCTATCAGCTCGACACCTACCCCGGCTCGGCCGAGAACCTCGCTCAGATCGGCAGCCTCGACAACGACAACGTGTTCGGTGACGGCTACGACCTGCAGATGGGAACGTTCTCCGGAGACGCCGCTTCCGGGTACGTCGGATCGTTGGCAGTAGCCGTGGATGCCGGCACCGAACCCACGATGAGTGCACCTCCCGGCGGCGGCGGACCGGGAGGAGGTGGCCAGCCGCCGATGGGCGGCGGCACCCCGCCCGCAGGCGGACCGCCGAACGTCGGCTCCCAGGGCTCCAACTGATCTCGCTACTTCACTTCGACAATTAGGAAAACACCATGTTGCACAACCTGACCGGATGGCACGCACTCATCGTCCTCGCCATTCTCCTGCTCGTCTTCGGCTCCACCAAACTTCCGTCGCTCGCCAAGGGCGTCGGCCAATCTCTGCGGATCCTCAAGGACGAGGTGCGTGAGGAGACGGCCGGCTCGTCGACTCGTGACCGCACCGGTGCCGAGAACGACACCACGACCGTTCCGTACCGACACGCATCATGACCGCAGCGACTACCACCGTGCGCGGCACGATGCCGCTGGCCGGTCATCTTCGCGAGGCTCGACGCCGCGCGACGCGCGCGGCGGTGTCGCTGCTGATCGGCATCGTGATCGGGTTTCTGCTGTCCGATTCGATACTCGACGTTCTGCGCACCCCGGTCGAAGAGTTGGCCGCGACACGGGCTGCCAGTTTGAACTACGACACTGTGACCGGCGCGTTCGATCTCCAGCTGAGAATTGCCCTGTTCGCGGGAATCATCGTGTCCAGCCCGGTCTGGCTGCGCGAGCTGTTCGCCTATCTCGCACCGGGGTTGAACAAACGCGAGAAGAAATACGTCGTCGGATTCTCGGCTGCGGCCGCGCCGCTCTTCGCCGCTGGTTGCGCCTTCGGGTTCCTGTTGTTCCCGCGCATGGTCAGCGTGCTGGCCGGCTTTTCGTCCGACCAGGACAGCACCATCCTGAACGCGTCCTACTACGTGGACTTCGTCATGAAGATCGTCCTTGCGACCGGAATCGCTTTCGTACTTCCGGCGTTTCTGGTCATGCTGAACTGCCTGGGGATCGTGTCTGCGCACGCCCTGCGGCGCAGCTGGCGCGTAATGGTCGTCGTCATCGCGCTTTTCAGCGCGCTCGTCACCCCGGCGGCCGACGTTCTGTCCATGTTCCTCGTCGCGCTCCCGATGTCGGGGCTGTTCGGTGCAGCCCTCGCCATCACAGCGGTGCACGACAAGAGAGCTTCCCGACGCACACTCCACGACACACCACTGTCCACGCACTCCTGAAACCCGGAGCACCACCATGTTCGGTTTGACCTTCGAAAAACTCTTCCTGGTCGCAGTCATCGCCGGATTCCTTCTCGGCCCCTCGCGCCTACCCGGCTACGCGCGCAAGTTAGCTCACGGGGTCCGCTCGCTTCGTGACTTCGTCGACACCACGCGCACCGAGGCAGAGCAGGAAATGGGGGTCAAGTTGCGACGCAGCGAATGGGAATCGATCGATCTGCGGCAGTACGATCCCCGGCGAATCGTCCGCGATGCGTTGAACGAGATGGACGCACAGCCCTCGGATGCACTACCGGAAGACGCACCGTTCGCCGAGGCGGTCACCGTGCGGCCGGGTCAGAAGTACCTCGTGACGGGGACCTCGTCGCACCCGAAGCGAATACTCATCGCCTCTCTTCCCGAGAGCGACCCGCGGCGCATCGCTGCCGAGGTGGACCCTGCAAAGTGCGAGTCTGTGGTGACAGTCGAGAAAACCTGAGATTTTCACCCCTCCGCCTGCTCGTCCTCTTCGGGTTCGAAGGACGATTGGTCGGTGTGCCCGACGGCCACTCCGTCGTCGGTGTCCGGGATGGACCCGTCCTTGCCCAATCCGTCGTCGCCGCTGCCGGTGTTCTTGTCGGTGGGTGTCTCGCTGGTGCTCATCGTCGAACTCCCTGTGTCGGTACTGCTGTTGTCGGTAGTGCTGCTTACCTCCCCGGCATCGCATCAAACCTTCGGGGTAGCACGCCCGCTACGCCGTACCTTCACCACCGGGAGCGGCGAGCGGAGGCTGGGGCGTTTTCTGGGGCGGGTGTGGGGCCCCGAGTGGGGGTGCGGGTGGTCCAGCAGGAGGTGTCGGCGCACACTCGCCGGACGGCGCTACCGGAGGCGCGGGCGGAGGAGGAAGTTCCCCGCCGCCCGGTGGCGTCGGAGGCACCGGAGGCACCGGAGGCACGCCGTCCTCAGGGACTGCGGGAGGCGTTGGTGGCGTCGCGCAGTCGTCAGGTGGCGACAGCGGTGGTTGCGGCGGCACCGGCCGTGACGAGTCGTCGGCGTGCGACTTGTCGGTCGTCACCGGCGGCGGGGCGGAAGGCGGCCCGTCGGCGGCGGCGATACCCGCCCCGGAGATCGTTGCCAGCGCCAGAATTCCCGCACCCAGGGTGACTCGCCGAGCGTCGAAGTGCTTGATCTTCATCGTTGTCCTCTCTCGGTCCGTGATTCGGTCCAAGAGACAACCTCGTCGGCGAAACTGAAGTACGGCTGAAGAGTGGCCGGACGACACTGTTCCTTCAGCCAGTCTTCAGGAGCGACATCCGACGCTGCCGCATGATGGGAGGGTGAACGAAAGTCGAAACGCCGGTGCTGCCCGGGTGCTGGTCGTCGAGGACAGCGACACCATCGGCATGTCGGTCGTTGCTGCGCTGGAGCACGACGGACACATCGCGCTGCGTCGCCCGGACGGTAGCGACCTGGAATCGACGCTGACCCAGTTCGCTCCGGACCTGGTCATTCTGGACATCATGTTGCCTGGACGCAGCGGCATCGAGCTACTGCCGACCATCAAGTCGAAATGTGATGCGGCAGTGCTGCTGTTGACCGCCAGGGACGCGGTGGCCGACCGAGTCGACGGGCTTCGCGGCGGGGCCGACGACTACCTCGTCAAACCTTTCGACATGGCGGAACTGCTTGCTCGCGCCGTCGCGCTGCTGCGCAGGCTCGGACGAACTCCGAGCACCATCCGGAGCGGCGACGTGTTGATCGACTCCGAGGCTGGATCGGCGTCGCGGGCAGGAGTCGATCTTCAACTCACTTCCACCGAATGGCGACTACTCACCTACCTGGCCCGCCAACGGGGGCGCACCGTGAGCAAAGTCCAGATCCTGACGCAGGTGTGGGGATACGAGAACTACGATCCCAACCTGGTCGAGGTCCACATCAGTTCGCTGCGCAAGAAGCTCGAGCTGCACGGACCCCGCGTGATCGACACCGTCCGAGGCATCGGGTACGTGCTGCTCTCATGACGAGAACCGGAACGGGGTTGCGGACCGCGTCGCTGCGACGCCGTCTCGTCATCTCGACGATCGTCGCGGTGATTCTCGTGCTGGGGGCAGCGGTAGCAGCGACGGAGATACTCGTCGGTGCACAGTTGAAGGCAACGGCCACCGCGCAGCTGGACGACCGCGTGCAGCGAGCCCGGTCGATCCACGACACGGGTGCCGACCCGGCCGCCGTCGTCACAGCGGCCCAAGGCGGGGGAACCACCGCTCGATTGGTCACCACCGACGGACGAACGTACGGAAACCCCGATCTCGATGCGGAGGCGCCCACTCCTGATCCCCCGCAGCCGGGAGACCCCGCGGCTCCCCCGGCCGCTCCGCTTCAGCCTCCCGGCCCCCCGCCGTCGGGTACCGACTCGGAGTCCGTGACGACCCAGCTGTCCGACGGTTCCCTGCTCACGGTCGCGGTGGACACCGCAGCCATCTCCGATGTTCGAGACCAACTCCGATCCGTACTCGTCGCCGTGTTCTTGGTTGCGCTCGTTCTCGTCGGCCTCGCCGTCGTGGTCATCGTTCGAACGTCACTGAGACCGCTGCATCACATGACCGTACTTGCCCGACGCATCGCGAGCGGCGCTCGAGGCGACCGGCTCGACCCGGACCGGACGAACACCGAAATCGGGAGCGCTGCCGCAGCTTTCGACGAGATGCTCGATTCGGTCGAGGCCGCGGAACAGAGAGAACGGACCACCTCGGCGAGAACACGACAGTTCTTCGACGATGCAGCCCATGAACTGAGAACACCGATTGCCGGCATTCGCGCCGCTGCGGAGACCTTGATCCGCGCCGGCGCCGACGCCGACGCGAACGTGAGAGAAGAATTGGAAGTGCTGCTGGTTCGTGAGTCGGGTCGAGCCGCGCGCCTCGTCGACGACCTGCTGTCGCTGGCACGAATCGACGAGGGCGTCGTAGTCGACCGTCGGCCGGTGGATCTCGACGCACTCGTCGCGGCGGACATCGAACGACTTTCCGTCGCAGCCCCGGGCAGGACCATCGAGGCGCACGGCAGGAAGGGCGTCGTTGCGGAGGGCGATCCGCTCAGACTTGCACAGATTCTCGCCAATCTGACCAACAATGCAGTCGCCTATTCTCCGCACGACGAACCCGTGTCCATCACGATCTCGCACACCGTCCACGACATCCGACTTGCAGTACGTGACAACGGTATCGGCATACCAGCCGGAGAACGAGAACGCGTCTTCGAGCGCCTCGTCAGGCTGGATCGGGCCCGAACGATCGGGTCCGGATCAGGACTCGGGCTGTCCATCGCACGTGATCTCGCCCGCGCCCACGGAGGAGAGCTCGAATGCCACGGAAACGGACCGGAGAACGGATCGACGTTCGTACTCCTGTTGCCCCGAGGGCTCGTGACGACGTCTGCACCGTCGAGGGCGTCCCAGCACCGCGTGGCGTCCCCGCAGCAGGCAGGAAGGCGCGCCCTCGGCTGATGCCACCTGGGCAGTATGGTCGACGAATGACTGTGCGAGCGGGTGTGGTGGTCACCGGAACCGAAGTTCTGTCCGGTCGGGTGACCGACAGGAACGGGCCATGGGTAGCGCAACAGCTGCTGGAGATGGGCGTGGACGTCGCGCACATCACGGTCTGCGGTGACCGACCCGCCGACCTGACAGCGCAGGTGCAATTTCTTGCCGACCAACATGTCGATCTGATCATCACGACCGGCGGCCTGGGTCCGACAGCCGACGATCTGACCGTAGCGACGGTCGCCGCACTGTACGGCCGCGAATTGCATCTCGATCCGGAACTCGAACGGCACATCGACGCGATCGTCGAGAGATGGCGAAGCCGGATGAGTTCCGCGATCGACTCCGAGCCGTTGCAGGCAGGTATCCGAAAGCAAGCGTTGGTTCCGGTTGGCGCACTGTCCATTCCGCCGACCGGAACCGCACCGGGTGTCGTCGTGCCGGCCGACCGAGCCGGGGGCTTGCCTGCTGTGCTGATCCTGCCCGGGCCTCCTCGTGAGCTCCAGGCGATGTGGCCCGCTGCGCTCGAGACCGAGCCGGTCGCCGAGGTTCTGGCCCGACGCACGCAGATCCGTCAGAGCACCATCCGTGCGTACACCTTGTCCGAGGCCGACCTCGCCGCCACTCTGCGGACCGCTGAACGTCGGATCGCGGGATTCGACGATCTCGAGATCACCACCTGCTTACGACTCGGAGAACTCGAAATCGTGACCCGCTACGCGGAGAGTGCAGTGTCGTCGTACGCGGAGCTCGTGGCGCTGATCGACGAACATCATGGTGCTCGAGTCTTTTCCGACGACGGGTCCACGATCGACGACATCGTGGCCGACCGGCTGGCCGGCCGCCGAATCGGCACCGCAGAATCGTGCACAGGTGGAATGATCGCCGCCCGCCTCACCGATCGAGCGGGCTCGTCGGCCTATGTCGTCGGCGCCGTTGTGTCTTACGCGAACGAGACCAAGATCGGTCTTCTCGACGTCCCCGCCGACATGATCGACGAGCACGGCGCCGTCAGCGAACCGGTGGCGGCCGCGATGGCGGAGGGGGCATTGAGGCGAGTCGGCGTCGATATCGCGGTCTCCACCAGCGGGATCGCGGGTCCTGGGGGTGGCACCGACCTCAAGCCGGTCGGCACCGTCTGCTTCGCCATCGCCGAAACCGGTCGACCGACCCGCACCCGCACCCTTCGGCTCCCCGGCGACCGGGCGAGTGTACGAGCACTGTCCACGACCGCAGCCATGCACATGATCGCCGACGCCCTGGCACCCGCCCGGTGAAAGTAGCCAGAAAGCACGTCCGGCGACACCGTCGATCACGATGCGCTGCAGGCTTCCCCGGAAGGCCGCGAGTTTATTCGTCGGAGCGCCGCGGGATGGGGTGAAGCGCATCTGGCTTCGGGCGGCAACGCCGATCACGTCGCATCCGCTGTCGAGGCCACTACCAAGTTCTATGCGCCCGATCCGAACTGACCTCGAACAACCGTTATATATACAAGAAGTAAATTTTCGTAACCTGTATTGACAAGTGGCCCTGTCAGGGTCGACAGTCGATGCATGCACTCACAACGAAACTACGACGTCGTGATCGTCGGCTCGGGCATCGTCGGGCTCGCTCACGCCTATCACGCCCATCGGCGGGGACTGACGGTCGCCGTCGTCGATCACGCGGACACCATTGCCGGCGCGTCGGTCCAGAACTTCGGACATGCCTGCATCACGGCGCAATCGGGCGAGGCATCGGACTACGCCCGAGCCGGACGCAGCCATTGGCTGGACCTGGCCGCATCCGCCGGCTTCTGGGCTCGCGAATCGGGAACACACTGCGTCGCCAAGCACGACGACGAGCTCGAGGTTCTTCGACAGTTCGCTGCCGTTCGCGGCCCCGAAGAGGCTCGACTTCTCGACCGGGGCCAGATCCTGGAGCGACTGCCCATTGCCGCCGACGGCGTGACCGGCGGCCTGTACATGCCTCTCGACCTCCAGGTGGATCCCCGTCAGGCAGCACCGGCGATCGCCGCCTGGCTCGAGTCTTCCGGCGTGGACTTCCACTGGCGAACCGCTGCAACGTCGTTCGATACCGGCACCGTCCACACGTCGCGGGGAGATCTTCGTGCCGACACCATCTTCGTGACGGTGAACTACGACATCGATCGACTGTTCCCCGAGTACGCAGAGCGCGGCGGCCTTCTGAGGTGCCGCCTGCACATGATGCGGGCGCGGATCGAATTACCGACGCCACTGCCCACTCCCCTGTTCACCGGTTGGTCGTTGCTTCGCTACTCGGGTTTCGACGACTTGCCCGCGACCACCGACGTCGCAGCCCGGCTCGCAGAGCAGTACCCCGCCTACACGGCCCTCGATCTACATCAGATGTACACACCGCAACCCGATGGATCGATCCTCCTCGGAGACACACACGTTCGAGACATCTCCACCTCACCGTTCCAGAGTGAAGCCGGGTTCGACGCCCTGATCACCGAGGCGAAAGCCATGTTCGGCGTCGCCGCGATCGATGTCTCCGAGCGTTGGCAAGGCGTCTACAGTTCTGCGCCCGACTCGGAGTTCCTACGCGTCGAACCGATCCCGGGTGTGCACGTCGTCACCGTCACCACCGGTATAGGCATGACCACGAGCATGGGGCTGGCCCAGTCCAGCCTCGATCACGCACTCGCACAACCCATCGTTACCTCGATAGGAGTAGACGCATGAACACCTCGCACACCCACCCGATCGATCTTGTCGTGTTCGACATGGCAGGAACCACCGTCGAAGACAGTGGTCTGGTCCAACGATCGTTCGCTGCTGCCGACGAGCATGCGGGCCTCTCCCACGATTCGGATGAGAAGGCACGCATGCTGCAGTACGTCACCGACACCATGGGCCAATCCAAGATCGAGGTGTTCAGACACCTGAGTGGGGGCAACGAAGAACAAGCGCAGTCCGCCAACAAGGCTTTCGAACGGTGCTACGGCCAACTGGTCGCCGACGGCGCCTGCAGTGCTGTTCCAGGGGCCGAGCATCTCTTGGCGGAGTTGCGGTCGACCGGGGTCGCCACCGCTCTGACAACAGGATTCGCCCACGAGACTCAGCAGGCCATCCTGGCCGCTCTCGGCTGGCAGGACGTCGCGGACATCGTGCTGTGCCCAGGTGACGGTGTACGCGGACGGCCGTTCCCCGACATGCCGCTGACTGCGCTCCTCCGTTCGGGCGCGTCATCGGTTCAGTCGATGCTCGTGGTCGGTGACACCACGTCCGACATCACCAGCGGAATTCGATCGGGCGCTCGGGCTGTCGTCGGAGTTCTGACTGGTGCGCACAACGCAGACCAGCTCCGTGCAGCGGGAGCAAGCCACGTCGTCGACAGCGTCGCCGACCTCCCGTCTGTACTCGACACGCTGCGCTGATCGGCTCCATTCGACATTCTCTCTCAGGTACGACTTTTCTCAGGTTTCCGCGGAGCAGGGCCCGACCGGCCCTGTCCGCCGAATCCATCGGCCGGGCTCCGGTAGGACGAACCCAAGGCCACTCCGTCCGTGTCGTGAAGGTCTCTCACGATTCTCGCCCGTTCGTCGCTTCTCGCGACCAGGGCGCAACTTTCTTCTACGCTCATTTCGCACGACGCTGCGAGAGCTCTCGCACGTCCGAACCAAGGTGCACACGATGACGAAAGCCCTGAGCTCGACCCACGAGAAGATCGCCCGTTACGAACGTTGGCGGTTCCAGATCTTTGCGATCACCTGGATTGCCTACGCCGGTTTCTACTTCACCAGACAGGCGTTCTCCGTTGCCAAACTGGGGATTCTCGAAGACCCCGTGCTGTCCGTGACTCTCACCAAGTCCACCCTGGCCAATCTCGACGCTGTCTACCTGGCTGCGTACGCGGCCGGCCAATTCTTGTGGGGATCGGTCTCCGACCGGTACGGGCCGAGGATTGTCGTCCTCGGAGGTCTGGCCATCTCCGCTGTCGCGACTTTGTTCATGGGACTGCTTCCCGCGCTTGTGTTTCTGCTGCCGCTCATGATCGTTCAAGGCCTGTCGCAATCCACGGGATGGTCAGGAACCTTGAAGAACATGTCGCAGTTCTTCTCCATCTCCGAACGCGGCCGCGTCCTGGGCTTGTGGAGCACCAACTACGCATTCGGTGGCCTCGTCGCCGCGCCCGTGCTGGGGTGGTTCGCTTACAGTCTCTTCGACAGCTGGCGGGCGGCGTTCACGACAGGTGCGCTCATCGTGGCCGCGGTCTTCGTTCTCGTGTTGGTGTTCCAACGAAACAGTCCGACAGATGTGGGGCTGCCACCGATCGAGGACTATCACCCCAGTGCGGACATTGCCCCACTCGAGGCCGAATCCGCTGTTGCCGAACCGACCCGGTCCGTTCGTGAAACCTTCGCCGTGGTGATCAAGGACCGTATGGTGATGACACTCGGCGCGGCCTACTTCCTGCTCAAACCCGCTCGCTACGCAATCCTGTTGTGGGGTCCGGTCATCGTCGCCGAACGGCTGCAGGGTGCGGACAACTTCGTCGCCATCACCGTACCCATCGCATTCGGCATCGCAGGCGTGCTCGCGCCCATTCTGATCGGCAGGATCTCCGACAAGGTGTTCAAAGCACGACGTATACCTGCGTGCGTACTGAGTCTCGTTGCCCTGACAATGGTCCTGGCACTGTTCACACCACTGACCGCAGCGGGCAACGTCTGGATCATGGTGGCCGTTCTCGCAGTCATCGGATTGACCATTTACGGTGCCGACGCCATGATCTCGTGTGTGTCCGCGGTGGATTTCGGAACTTCGAAACATGCTGGAGCAGCCGCAGGCATCGTCAACGGTTGTGGATCCATCGGTGCGATCTTCGGTGGGCTCCTGCCCGGCTACCTCGACACGACAACACTGTTCTACGGCTTCGCCGGCGCAGCGTTCCTGGCGATGCTGCTCCTGCTGCCGCACTGGAATCGCATGCCTGCCGCCGACTGAGCGGCTCGGTCAGCTACCGGAGTTGTCGGGAGCGATCATCCGCGGGTCGACGGTTCGTGAGTTGACGATGCTGAACACCACTTGATCCGACCGATAGCGATCGTCCGCGTATTCGAACGCGATCCCGTACTGGTCACGCGAGGTCCGACGCTCTCGGAGCAACGGACTACCCTCGGCGATCCCGAGGCTGTCGGCATCGACCGAATCGGCCGAGACAGCGTCGAGCACATGTGACATCGACTCGAAACGCACTCCCCGACCGGTGAGGTAATCGGTGATCGAGCCCGAGTCGGTCTCGAATTCGAACAGCAGTGAGCCGACGGCGTCGACGAAGACGCTTCTCTCGATCATCGTCGGTTCGCCGTCCAGGTACCGAACACGCACCACCTCGACGACGAAATCGTCGGGCTCGATTCCGAGCGCCGTGACGGCCGATGGAGATGCCCGACGACGCGACACTTCCAGGGTTTTGCTTCCCGCCTCGCGCCCCGTTCTCCTGGCCCATTGGGAGAACGGGGTGAAGGTGTCCAGGGTTTGCGCCGCATCGTTGCTCCGCACCACTGCGGGGCGGCCTTGCGACAGTTGCACGAGGCCTTCGGCCGACAACGACGCCAGTGCCTGACGGACCGGGCCTCGTGAGACCTCGTACTGGGCGCACAGTGCACTCTCGCTCGGCAAGGAATCTCCGACAGCGTATTCACCGTTGGTGATGGCCGAACGGAGTTGCCGAGCAACGAACTCGTGCCTTGCCTCGGCCACGTCCGATCACCTCCCACCATGCTTTGATCCGATCCTCATCGTAATCCGCGCCCAGGCACGCACCGGTAACCACACCGTGGCCGTCGACGTCGGGCGCTTCGTGCGCTTGTTTCGCCGTGCGAGAGGGCAGGTGTGGTGCAGACTTCGTACCGGGTCGGTGAAGTGAAGGAGGGTACGCATCGTGGCCGAGTCACGTCGAGAATTCACTGGCCTGGGGCCGCGCGTATCCGACATCGATGCCCACACCGCCTCGATCGGGATCACTCGTTTTCGGATCGCGGACGGACTCCTCGAATGGGACGCCCGTGCCACCGACATCTTCGCTGCGGGAGCCGATCCTCGGCCCCCGATCGACATCTGGCGCGATCGGGTGCACCCCGACGATGCCCAATTACTGGTCGATCTTTACGGCGACGCCAGCGAGAACATCGGTGCCGAGTGCATCTACCGGATCGTTCTGCCTGACGGAAGTATCGGGCACGTCCTGACCCGCAGCGTGTCCATCGAGTACACCCCCGACGGCACTCCGGAGGTCCTGACCGGCGTGGTGTCGAGAGTTCACCCGCACGAACCCACCCACCAGCTCAGCGCCGCGTTGGACAGTGTGTCCCTCGGTTTCGCCATCTTCGACACCGACCTGATCATCCGGTACGTGAACGCGCAGACAGAGCACCACCTCGGTGCCCATCGGTCCGAGTTGCTCGGCCGACATCTCCACGAGGCACTCCCCACCACGAAGGGCTCGTACTTCGACGACCTTCACCGTGACGCAGTCCGAACACGAGGAGAAATCAGGATCGAAGTGCCCTCGCTCTTCATTCCCGGCACGATCATGGAGGTCACGGCCAATTACGTCGACGGAGTCGTCGCCGTCAGCTTCCGGGACATCACCGCCGTGACCGTCACGATGGACCACCTGCTCGGCGCTTACCGAGAGTTGCTGAGCGCGTCTCGACTGGACGACCTCACCGGTGTCCTCAACAGGGCCGCACTGTTCGAGCGGATCGATCGCATCAGCACCGAGATCGGCGCCCCCGCAGCCGTCCTGTTCATCGACGTCGACGACTTCAAGACGATCAACGACACACACGGCCACCTCATCGGCGACCAGGTGCTACGGATCACCGCCGCCCGACTCTCCGAGCAGTGTGGCACCGACATCGTCCTGGGCCGAATAGGCGGCGACGAATTCGTCGCCGCTTTGTTCCCGGACACGGAACTCGGCAGCCACGTCGACCCGGCCGACATCGCGGACTGCCTTCGCATCGCAGCGCGGGCACCGATTCAGCTCATGAAGTGCACCATCAACATCGAACTGAGCATCGGCATCGCCCGCAACACCGGCCTCTCCACTCTCGAAGACCTGCTCACCCGAGCGGACATCGCGCTGTACGAAGCCAAAGCCGGAATACGCCACATAGACCGGCAGTGAGTGCTCGCGCTCATCGAGCGGCCGGCTGTCCCGAATGCGCGTATCTTCGAGATCGCCGAGGGTGCCGAAAGAACCCGCTCGGCGGCAACGCACGACTCGGTGCAACCCGTTGGAGGAGCTGTGGGCAAGAAACCGGCTGCACGGTCCCTGTACCGTGATGGCGCCGGGAGCGTCGCGCTGATTGCAGGCATCGTTGCAGTCGTCTGCGCGTTCGTCCCCTTCATCGGCGACTATCTCGCGATCCCCGCGGGCCTGGTAGCCGTCGTGTGCGGATGGGTCGGCCTCAGCCGCGCCGTCGACGGAACGGCCACCAATGGGCGCGAGGCAATGATCGGCGCCGCACTCGGCGGAACGGCGTTGTTCGTGGTGTTCCTGATGTTCGCCGCCTCGTACATGTAACCGTTCCGCCAGCGCGGAGCCCTCTGCGCACTCGGCGCCGGCTAGAACGCTGCGAGATTCTCGCGAAAGGTCGGCTTCGAATAACCGTCTCGGATCGCACCGCGGCGCCGGAGAGCCGGCGCGAGCCCGTCGCTGATCTCGGAGATCACCTTGCGAGTGACCGGAGACGCGATGAGGAATCCGTCGCCGCCCACGTAGTCCATCGCCTCGTCCATTTGTGCTGCAACGGATTCGGTGGTGCCCACGAGTTCGATGGACTCCACGGTCGGGTAGTTGGCGATGATCTCGCGTAATGTCTTGCCTGACTTTGCCATGTCCTCGAGGGTGCTCTTGTGCCCGTTGTACTTCGTCAGATCCGGTACAGGCGCGTCGATGTCGAATTGTGAGAAGTCGGTGCTCGAAAGGTAGGACATCGCAGCCAATACTCCGTCGATGTTGTTCTTCTGGACCTCGCGCATTCTGTCCCGTTTGACTGCCGCTTCTTGGTCGGTGTCGGCCATGATCGGGCTGACCAGAAACAGCACCTTGACATCGTCCGGTTTGCGTCCGTACTCGAGCAACCTCTTGCTGATGTCCTCGCGATACTCGCGCATCGCATCGAGTCCGCGCACGTTGGCAATGATCGTGTCGGCATGCTTGGCTCCGAACGCGCGACCTGCAGGCGAGCCGCCCGCCTGACAGATGACCGGACGCCCTTGTGGTCCACGTGGGACGTTGAGGGGACCGCGGGAGGCGTAATATTTCCCTTCGAACCCCACCTTGTGAATCTTCTCGTGGTCAGCGAAGACGCCGGATTCGGCATCGAGAACCAGGGCGTCCTCCTCCCACGAGTCCCACAGCTGAGACACGACGTCGATCCATTCGTCGGCCATCTCGTACCGCAGGCCGTGTTCGATCTGCTTCGGCAAGCCGTAGTTCTGGGCAGCACCGTCAGCACTTGCCGTCACCAGATTGATGCCGATCCTGCCCTTGGTCACATGATCGAGCGTTGCCATCAAGCGAGCAGCGAGAAAAGGCGGATAGAAGGTCGTTGCGACGGTGGCGATAATTCCGATTCGCTCGGTTGCCTGGGCCATCAGAGGTACGAGCGGCATCGGATCGAATCGGACGGTGGTGCCGCGACGCACCGAACTTTCGAACGTTCCGCGATACACGTCCGACAGAACGGAGGAGTCCTCCAGCATGATGTAGTCGAAGCCCGCCCGTTCGAGACTGCGCGCCGCGTCGACGAACAGATCCGGCCGCCCGACGTCGGCAGGTACATTGCCGGACCATGGCTGATTCCAGCCGTAGACACCGAATCCGGTTGTGAAGAACCACCCGAGATGCATCATGCGCCTGCACCTCTGGTCGGTCCTTGTTCGGGTTCGGCGAGATCGCGGGGCAGAAGTACGTTCATCGAAGTCCTCTCGGGTTTCCATGGGCAGCGGTAACGCTGCGTGCGCACCAGCTTGGGGGAATCGGATTAACGAACATGGCCCAGGCGTAACTGACCGATTACGCCGCGCACTCGGCCTGCTGGGGGCCGTTTCGGACGCCGATAACGCCACAGAGAGGTAGATCACAATGGCGTTTAGAGGATTCTCAAGGCTCTGACCAGGCATTTCACCTGGCGTAATACTTCGGTTACGCCTCGAGGCGCTTTCAGTAACGAGTCTGAAGAAAGCTCTGCGGTCAAGGCAGTACATCTGCTGATGACGAACGGGTTGGAGGATCGTGATGAGTGGCACTGTGCGCGGTGCATACGCCGAGATCGACGCCAGGCACCTCGGCAAGAGTTTCCATCGCCGTGGGTCCGGCAAGGCTGCTGTGAACGACATCAGCATGAAGGTCACGTCTGCGTCGGCCATCGGAATCGTCGGTGAGTCCGGGTCGGGCAAGTCGACGTTGGTCCGAATGATGTGCGGGCTGCTGGAGCCCACCGATGGCACTGTGGCGTACAACGGCGCAGCATTACCCGGCGTGTTGTCGACCCGAGGAGGACGCCGCGAATTTCGTTCCCGCATACAGTACGTCGCTCAGGACACGACGTCGTCGTTCGATCCGAGGCGAACGCTGCGTGACGCCGTGCGGCTACCTGCGCAGCGTTTGCTCGGTATGGACACCGAGACAGCGAACGTCCGCGTCGACGAGACACTCGCGTCTCTCGAACTGGACCCGTCGATGGCAGATCGGTACCCCGCCGAAGTCTCGGGAGGTCAGCGGCAACGCTTCTCGATCGCACGTGCGCTCGTGGTGAAACCGCGGATTCTGTTGTGCGACGAAGTGGTCTCCGCGCTCGATGTGTCGGTCCAGGGAGCAATACTGAACATGCTCAAGAGTTACTGCGCGGCCGAGGACTGCGGCTTGGTGTTCGTGTCGCATGGTTTGCCCGCCACAGCCTTCATCGCCGACGACATCGTCGTCATGCGTAGCGGCGTCATCGTCGAACAGGGCACCACCGACGACGTGGTCGAGCGACCGCAGGACCCGTACACCGAGCAGTTGCTCGAGGCGTACCGAGGACTCGACGAAGTCGAGCAGCTAGCCGTGGCAGCAGCCCGATGAACGCGCTGCAGAATTTCGTCGGCCGCCAGCGTTGGTGGCTGGGGCGTGTGGCGGTGCTACCTCTACACCTGCTGGTGTTCGCAGTTGCGGCCTTCTTCCTGGTGCGAGCGATCCCCGGCGACCCTGCGCGTGAAGTAGTCGGACCTGAGGCCACCGAAGCAGACTATCTGGCCACCAAGGTCGAGCTGGGACTCGACGGAAGTCTGTGGAGCCAACTCATGTCCTATCTGGGTAACCTCCTGCACTTCGATCTCGGAAACGCCATCATGACGGGTAGACCGGTGACCACTGACATCGCTGACCGCTTACCCGGCACACTCGAACTGGCCGGCATCGCGTTCACTTTTCTCGTCGCGGTGACTCTGCTGTTGTCAGCCATTGTCGTGGCGTGGCCCGGCTCTCTCGCATCGCGCGCCGTGCGCGGTTACGCCCAGGCAGCGGGCGCGGTGCCCGAGTTCGTCGTGGGCGTCGTCGGAATCTTCCTTTTCTATGCGACGCTTCAGGTCGTCCCGGCCCCCTCGGGGCGGGTGCGACCTGGGCTGACCGAACCCGATCCGATCACTTCTCTCCCTTTGCTCGACGCCGTCCTACGCGGCGACACCGTGGTGGTGTCCTCGATGGCCTCACACCTGTTGTTGCCGATCTCGGTTCTCGTGGTCTCGGTTACGCCCATTCTTCTCAAACAGCTTCTGACTGCGTTGGATTCGAGCCTGACCGCGGGCCCGACGCTGTTCAAGGTTGCTACGGGATCGGCGCGCAAGTACATCTATCTCAGTGCCTATCGGCGGGCCCTCCCTCCGACGGTGTCACTGTTCGGCATGGTCTTCGGTTCGCTGCTGGGCGGTGCCGTGATTCTCGAGACTCTCTTCGGCCTCGGCGGAATGGGCACCTATGCCGTGGAGGCCGTTGCCGCAACGGATCTCATTGCTCTACAGGGCTTCCTGTTGGTGGTTGCCGCGATATCGCTGATCGTGTTCCTGTGTGTAGACCTGATCAACATGCTGCTCGACCCTCGGCGCAAGCCGGGTCGGCAAGGAGGTGCTTCCTAGATGGCCGGCGTCACGACTTCTGCACGCGAGACTCGAAAGACGAAGCGCGCCTCACCCAAGACCCTCCTGCTGTTCGTGCCCGTCGCCCTCGTGCTTCTGGTAGCGCTCGTCGGACCGTGGATCGTACCGTTCGATCCGACGAAAGTTGTCGGCGCGCCGTCGCTTTCACCGAACTCGGAGTTCCTGCTGGGCACCGATTCCACGGGACTCGACGTGTTCTCTCGAACCATCGCCGGCGCACGGATCGACGTCACCATCGCGTTGTTCGTCACGATCGCATCGACAGTGGGTGGCATTCTCATCGGCCTCACGATCGGAATGAACGAGTCAGGACGTGGGCTCGGCGGATTCCTGGCGCGCGGCGCCGCCCGGTTCCTGGACCTCCTCGAGGCAGTACCCACCGTGATCGTCGCACTCGTCGTCGTCTCGTTCTTCGGCACTTCGTCGTTGACGATGATCTTCACGTTGTCGGTGATTCTCGCACCGATTCAGGCACGGTTGGTGCGCACCGAGGTCTTGCGGGTTCGAGGAGACGCCTACCTCGACGCTGCCCGGCAGGCCGGTCTCAGCGAGACCCAACTCGTCTTCCGGCACGTGCTTCCCAACTCGTCCGTCCCTGCGTTGCAGAACGCGTCGGTGGTGTTCGGACTGACGATCATCCTGACCGCGGCTCTCGGCTTCCTCGGAGTGGGTCTCGCACCTCCCACACCGGAATGGGGATCGATGATCACGCGCGGCGCCGGCGATGCGGCGATCGGAAAGCTCTGGGCCGCCGGCGCACCCGCGTTCGCTCTGTGCGCGACAGTGGCTTCCGTCGCCATCGTCGGCCGTCATCTCACGAAAGACACGCGCCGCTCCCACTGACGCGGCGGGAGCGCAGCCGGCGGAGTGACCCATTCACGCGCGGGAGCGCAGCCGGCGGAGTGACCCATTCACGCGCGGGAGCGCAGCCGGCGGAGTGACCCCATCAGCACACGGACAGCGCTGTCCGAGCACGTGCACCTCCCATTTTCACGGGCGTCGACAAATTGACACGCGACACCCGTCGATCCCCCATGCATCGACGAAGGAGACACTCGTAGTGAAATACTCCCATCGCCTACCTTTCGGGCTCAAGTGGTCCATCCCGCTTCTCGCGGGCGCGCTCGCGCTGAGTGCGTGCTCCGACGGTGGGTCCGCAGGATCCGACGCGGCCAGCACCGGCGAAATCATCGTCGTGACCCCCGACCAGGCGTCGAACGTCGTCCGTGACTACGGCTACACCGCGGGTACGGACAACCAGGACGTCACGAACAACATGCACGCGCAGCTCATCCGCAAACCGTACGTGGAAGAGGACGGCTCGGACGCTCTGGTGCAGGACTACTACAACTTCGAGCCGTACTTGGCCGAGAGTTACGACGTCAGCGAGGATCAACTCGTCTACACCTTCAAGCTGAAGCAAGGTGTGTCGAGCCAACAAGGTAACGAACTCGACGCCGACGACGTGCTGTGGTCCTTCGAGCGCAAGTTCGCGACTCCGGGTGGCGGTATGGCCGGTTACTTCAAGCCGATGCTGACCGACCCGGTCACTCAAATTCAGAAAATCGACGACTACACGGTCAGTTTCACCGTGGAGAAAGCGGGCTACGGCCTGACGTTGCTGGCTAACCTGACCGAGAACATCGGATCGATCTACGACAGCAACTATCTCATCGAGAACGCCACTCCCGACGACCCTTACGCCGTGCAGTGGGGTGCCGAGGACATGATGCGCGGCAATTTCGGTTACGGCGCTTACATGTTGGAGTCGGTGACTCCGGGCCAGGAGATCGTCATGAAGGCTAACCCCGACTTCGTCCTCGGCGAGCCCGAGGTGAAGCGGATGATTCGACGAGTAGTCGCCGATCCTGCAACGCGCGCCAACATGGTCACCCGCGGGGACGCCGATGTTGCGCTCGCGCTGCGTTCCTCGGACCAGGCAACGCTCGAGGGAAACGAGGCGGTCACGGTACCGACGACCACCTCGAACCAGTACCTGCTGTACGCGATGAACACCACCACTGCCCCATTCTACGACGTGCGGGTGCGCCAGGCCATGGCCTACGCGATCCCCTACGACCAGATCATGTCCGACGTCTTCTTCGACCGCGCGTACAAGTACAACCACGTTCTGGACGACAAAGCGCCCAACTGGGATGGATCCGCCCTACCGCAGTACGACGGTGATCCGGAACGTGCGAAGCAGATGCTCGCGGAGGCCGGCATGCCGGACGGCTTCGCGTTCACGCTCAGCGTCAACAACCAGCTCCCCGCTGCGCAGGACACTGCAATTCAGATTCAGTCGTACGCTGCCGAAGCCGGCATCGACGTCACCATCTCCGAAGTTCCTGCGGCTCAACTCAACGCTGAGCAGCTCGACGGGAAGATCCAGGCCAGCCTCTCGATCGGCGCATCGGTGACCATGACCCCGCCGTACTCGCTGCAGTTGCTCACTCAGCCGGGTGGTGGCTCGAACACCGCACTGTGGAACGATCCCGAATTCCTGGGTCTCGTCGATCAGGGACTGAATGCAGGCGACGCTCTGAGCCCGGAGGCCGGGGAGTACTGGAACGCGGCAGAGCTTCGTATGACCGAGCAGGCGCCGTACATCTTCATTGCTCGTGTGCGCCCGTCGGTGGCCTTGGAGGCAGGCATCGACGGCTTCGTTCAACGCACCGATTTCCGTATCGACTACTCGAACCTGTCGTTCTCGCAGTAGCTCCGCCCGTTCGGTCGGTGGTCATATCCCGCCAACCGACCGAACTGCGTGCGAGAACGCAGAAGATACGCGGCGAAATCGGGCGGCTACCAACCGCGCCGCTTCTCGAAACATCCCCGCGGTGAAGTCGACTCACACACCGGCAGAAACGAACGGACTATGACAGACAAAAGATTTCATCTCGGCTGGTTCGGCAGCTTCGTCCCGGCCGCCTGGAACACCACTTTCGAAGGCACCGACAGCGAAGACTGGTTGAACGGCGACTTCTACGTCGACTTCGCCCGTACGCTCGAGCGCGCATGCTTCGATTTCCTTCTGCTCGAGGACTCGTCGATGGTCTCGGACACCTACGGCGGGAGCTCGGAGGCGACACTCCGCACGGGTGGATGGGCTCCGAAGGGTGACCCCATGGCTCTTGCGCCGCTCCTGACGCGTGCGACGGAGCGATTGGGAATCTCCATCACGGCGTCCACGTCGTTCTATCCTCCTTACCTGCTGGCTCGGTCGATCGCGTCGCTCGATCATCTCTCGTCGGGGCGTATCGCGTGGAATGTCGTCACCTCCAGCGAGGATCGCGCCGCGCAGAACTTCGGAATGGACACACTTCCGCCCCACGACGAGAGATATGCCCGCGCCGACGAATACGTCGGACTGGTCGAACAACTCTGGGATTCCTGGGATGCCGACGCGGTGGTGATGGACCGCGCGACATCCACCTACGTGGACCACACCAAGGTCCACACCATCGACTTCCGGGGCAAGTACTACTCGTCACGCGGCCCCCTCAACACCCTCCCGTCCCCCCAGGGCCGTCCGGTGATCACGCAAGCAGGCGGCTCCCCCGCCGGCCGCGATTTCGCGGCCAAGCACGCCGACATGGTCATGGCGCTGCCCAAGGGCGTTCCCGCGATGAAGGAGTACCGCGCCGACATCCGGAGGCGCATGGTCGAACACGGACGCGACCCGGATTCGGCGAAGGTGATGTACGTCGTCTCACCGATTCTCGGCGAGACACATCAGGATGCTCTCGACCGCAAGGAGCGCAAAGCCGACGCGGTGCGCGCCAATCCGATGGGTCCGCTCATCGGATGGTCGGCGAGCATGGAGATCGACTTCTCCACGTTCGATCTCGACAAACCACTTCCCGAGGACGTCCACACGAACGGTCATCAGTCCACGCTTGAGAACTTCCGCAAGTGGGCAGACGGACGGACACTCCGCGAAGCATGCGTCGCCTACCGCACCGAATCCATGGAGCTGGTCGGCACTCCCGACGAGGTGGCCGAGCAGATGGGCGAGGCCATGGACGAGATCGGCGGTGACGGATTCCTCATCTGGAGCCAACCCCACAACCGACGCTACATAGGAGAAATCGCCGACGGACTGGTTCCCGCCCTGCAACGACGTGGACTGATGCGAACCGAGTACACGGGCGAACACCTTCGCGATCATCTTCTCGAATTCTGACTCGACACGTCTCGATCACTGGAGAACAACATGACTGCCAACAAGTTTCATCTGGGCTGGTTCCTCGGCGCCGGGTTCGGTGTCCAATCCTGGAACCAGCCGTGGTCCGGTACCGGTGCCACCGACTGGATGATGCCCGATCAGTACGTCGACCTTGCACACTCGCTCGAACGCGCGTGTTTCGACTTCCTGATCATGGAGGATTCCGTGCAGGTCTCCGACACCTACAAGGGGTCGATGGAGTACTACCTCGCGACGGCATCTGCCGCGCCCAAACACGATCCCGCTGCACTCGCGGCAATCCTCTCCTACACCACCAAGCACCTCGGCATCGTGCCGACGCTCACCACGACGTTCTACCACCCGTACACCGTCGCCCGTTTGATGTCGACGCTCGATCACATCGCGGAGGGTCGCATCGGCTGGAACATCGTGACCGGCAGCAACACCCGTGCAGCACAGAACTACGGCTTCGACATGCCCGAGCACGATCTTCGGTACGACATGGCCGACGAATTCGTCGAACTGACTCGCAAGCTGTGGGACTCGTGGCAGGAGGGCGCGGTGGTGGCCGACACCGCGCCAGGTGGCATCTACGCCGACCACGAGAAAGTGAACCGGATCGACTTCGAGGGCAAGTTCTACAAGTCCCGAGGACCGCTCAACACCGTTCCCAGCCCACAGCGACGACCGGTGTTCCTGCAGGCAGGAGGCTCGGACAAAGGCAAGGAGTTCGCCGCCGAACACGCCGATGCCATCATCTCCAACCCGCACGGCACCGACAAGATGCGCCGCTACCGCGAGGACATTCGCCAGGGCGCCGCCGAAGCCGGGCGTAACCCCGATGACGTCAAGGTCATGTATCTGATCTCGCCGATCCTGGGTGAGACGACTGCCGAGGCCAAGGCAAAGCACCAGCGACGCCAGGACGCAGCATCGCGCAACATCGATGGCCTGCTGGCCGGCCGGTCTCATCTGTCCGGTATCGACCTCAGCCAGTTCGACCTCGATGCACCGTTGCCTGCGGACCTCGAAAGCAACGGCCACCGAAGCAGTTTCGCCGAGTTCAAGGGAGACGGGACACAGACCCTGCGCGAGCGGATCACCAGCCACAGTGCAATCGACACGCTCGAATTCGTCGGCACCCCGGACGATGTCGCCGACATGATGGACGGCGTGATGCAGGACGTCGGTGGCGACGGGTTCCTCATTGCCGGGGCGCCGATGAACCGCAGATACGTCGCCGAGATCACCGACGGGCTCGTCCCCGCACTCAAGCGTCGCGGGTTGACCCGTATCTCCTATGAGCACAAGCACTTCCGCGACAACCTTCGCGCATTCTGATCTGTCGATCGCATACACGTGAGAAAGAGGACACATGTTCCACTTGGGTTGGTTTCTGAGCTGGCAGGTACAGTCGTGGAACCAGATGTGGTCGGGTGAGGGCGGTACCGAATGGAACCACCCCGAACTCTACATCGACATGACGCGGGCACTCGAACGTGCAGGCTTCGACTACATCATGTTCGAGGACGGCTCGTTCGTACCGGACTCGTTCGGCGGCAACGCTAAATGGTGGTTGGCCAACGCACGGTCGGTCCCGAAGCAGGATCCGCACTCCCTGCTCCCCATCCTCAGCCAGTTCACAGAGCACCTGGGGCTCATCGGCACGATGACGACGTCCTTCCATCCGCCCTACATGGCAGCTCGCACGGCTGCGACGCTCGATCATCTCAGCCACGGCCGAGCAGGCATCAACCTCGTCACCTCGCACAACGTGCGCACCGCGCAGAATTTCGGGTTCGAGGAGATGTTCGAGCACGACCACCGGTACGAGATGGCGGACGAGTGGATCGATCTCGTCAAGCAGCTGTGGGCATCGTGGGAGCCGGACTCCGTGCGCCTCGACCGTGAGGCCGGAGTGTTCGCAGATTTCGAGAAGGTCCACGCCATCGACTTCAAGGGCACGTATCACTCGTCTCGCGGACCGCTGAACACGACGCCGACGCCGCAAGGCCGTCCGGTGATCTGCCAAGCCGGTGGCTCTCCGGCGGGACGCGGATTCGCCGCCAAGCACGCCGAAACCATCTTGGCTCAGGTCGAAAACGTCGAGGCGATGAAGACGTACCGTGACGACGTTCGCGCACGAATGGTCGCTGAGGGCCGAGATCCCGACTCGTGCAAGATCATGTTCATCGTCAGTCCCGTTCTCGGTGAGACCCAGCGCGAGGCCGAGGACAAGCACGAACGCATCCTCGCCGGCTTCCGCAACGACATCGACGTCAACCTCGCCTCGATGTCCTACGCCAGCGGAATCGACTTCTCGAAATTCGATCTGGACGCGCCGATTCCTTCGGTGGAGACCAACGCAGGCCGCGGCACGATGGCGTTGATCGGAGCGAACACGACCGGAATGACTCTGCGCGAGGCAGCGAGCTCGGACATCCGCAAGTCAGTAGACCTGATCGGGACGGCCGACGCCGTGGCCGAGCAGATGGGTGAGATCGCAGCGGAGGTCGGCGGGGACGGATTCTTGATCGCCGGCAGTGTGCACCGCAGGTACATCAGCGAGATCACCGACGGCCTGGCGCCCGAGCTGCGCAAGCGAGGCTTGATCCGCGACGGCTACGCGCACGAGTTGTTCCGCGACAACCTGATGGACTTCTGATCGACGCTGCAGGGGCGTACACGCCGGTGGATGCGCGGCCACCGTCGCGCCCCGACAACTATCCGTGGCGAGTGCTGTCCGTCACCGGGCTAGGCATGAGCATCACCTTCGTCTCGGTGAGCATGCTGCCGGTGGCCTTGCCGGACATGAGCGCAGGCTTGAACGCCTCTGCAGCGCAGACCGATTGGTTCATGCTCGCGTATCTGCTGACGACCGCCGTCTTCATTCTGGTTCTGGGAAAGGTAGCCGACATCCTCGGCCGACGGCCGGTCTACCTTGCGGGCCTCGCACTGCTGACGGTCAGTGGTGCGGTGATCTCACTGTCGAGCGATCCAGCTCTGGTGATCGCGTTACGGGTCGTGCAGGGCGTCGGCGCTGCCGCGGTGATCACCAACACCACCGCGCTGCTGGTCGAGGCCTTCGCGCCAGCGCAACTGGCGATCGGAATCGGTTGGAACATCACGATCATGTCGCTCGCCGTTTCGATCGGCCCGCTCCTGGGCGGTGTTCTGACCGAAACGTCAGGGTGGCGCGGCGTCTTCGGAGTCGTCGTACCCCTCGGAGTGCTCGGGACGGTCTGGGCCGCGATCACATTGCGCCGGACCGATCGGCCACCCCGCGTCGCGAGGTTCGACTACGCCGGTGCGGTGGGATCGATGGTTGTGCTCGGATGCCTCGTCTACGGGGTGAACCGTGGTGGCAGTGTCGGGTTCGGTTCGGTGCACGCGTTGTTCCCCTTAACCGTGGTCGTCCTGGGCCTTCCCTTGTTCTGGTGGTGGGAACGGCGCACCGTCGACCCGATCGTCGATCCCGCCTTGCTGACCAGCCGCTTCCGCGGCTGCGCCTACAGCGCGTCGTTTCTCGTTACCATCGCCGAGGGTGCAGTGGCGGTGACGATGTCCCTGTACCTCCAGAGTGTCGAAGGACGGAGTCCGATCGAGGCAGGACTGCAGATCACGGCACTGGCGGTCGGCACGACGATGATGTCGCCGATCGCCGGTCGGCTGGCGACTCGCGTACGGACGCGAGTGCTGACCACGGCCTCCACGCTCGGCACGGCCGCCGTACTCACGGTGTTGGCTCTGCACATCGGCGGACCTGCAGCGGATGTGCCTGTCGTCGTCGTACTCTTCGCGCTCGGACTGACCGGTGCGATCTTCAAGACCGCAAATGCTGCTGCAATCAACGTCGGCGTACCGCCCAACCGATCCGGCATGGCGAACGGGCTCCGTGTATCGCTGGACAACACGGCGGTGACGGTCAGCACTGCGCTTGCGTTGGTCCTGGCCGTGTCGGCATTGCCTCCTGCGCTCCGCGAACTCGTCTACTCCGGGGACGCCCTCATGCTGCCGGCATCGGAAACAAGCTCCCTGACAACAGGGTTCGTCGTAGCAATCGCAATGATGGCGGGCAGCGCCCTCGCCGCCAGTGTTCCGTCGACACTGCGCGGAGTCCGAGACGACGAACCGTCGGAAATCCGGAGAGTCCGTCGCCTTTCATCCGAACGACAATCGAGAACAAGGAGTACACGGCAATGACCAAATTTCATCTGGGGTGGTTCACCAACTTCTCCAATCCGCCGTGGAACACCACGTGGGCCGGCGACGAGGGCAAGACGTGGGCGAACGGTGAGCTGCACGTCGACTTCGCGCGAGCACTCGAGCGGGCCTGCTTCGACTACATCATGCTCGAGGATTCGTCGATGGTCTCGGATGCTTTCGAGAACTCGTCCCGCGTCGACCTGAAGTACGGCCTCTACGCCCCCAAACACGACCCGGTCACGCTGGTGCCGGTGCTGACGGCCGCGACCAAGCACATCGGAGTCATCGCAACCTGCTCCACATCCTTCTACCCACCGTGGCTGCTCGCTCGCCGCTTCTCGACGCTCGACCACGTCAGCAAGGGCCGTGTCGGCTGGAACGTCGTCACCTCCAGCGAAGATCGTGCTGCGCAGAACTACGGTATGGACAAGCTGGCCGAGCACGACCAACGATACGAACGCGCGGACGAATTCGTCGATCTGGTCAAGCAACTCTGGGCATCGTGGGAGGACGACGCGATGGTGCTCGACCGCGAGAGCGGCACGTACGTCGATCACACCAAGGTGCACGTCACCAATTTCCGTGGCAAGTTTCACGCCTCGCGCGGCCCCCTGAACCTTCCGAAGTCCCCGCAAGGTGAACCGGTGATCTGCCAAGCCGGCGGCTCACCGCGCGGCCGGGAGTTCGCCGCGCGCAACGCCGAGACCATTCTGAGCGCGGCCAAGGATCCTGTCGCGATGAAGGCGTTCCGGGACGACATCCGGATGCGAATGGAGAAGGCAGGACGCGATCCTGACAGCTGCAAGATCATGTTCATCACCCAACCCGTGCTTGCCGATACCGACGCCGACGCGAGGGCGAAGGTCGAACGAATGACTGCGGACGTCGACTCACGTATCGAGTCCGCACTCGGTCACATCTCGGCCCTCACCGAAATCGACCTCTCGAGTTACGAACTGGACGAGGAGTTTCCCGAACTGTCCACCAACGGACATCGAACGACGTTGGGCGACTTCCTCTCCTACGGAAATACGCCGCGCAAGGCTGCTCTCGGATGGTCGATGAAGAACGTGCACTACGTGGGAACGCCCGACTCGGTCGCCGAGCAGATGGGCGAGACGATGGACTTCGTCGGAGGCGACGGCTTCCTCATCACGGGCAGCATCGGACGACGCTACGTCGGCGAGATCACCGAGGGGTTGGTGCCTGCACTGCAGCGACGCGGCCTCGTACGCACGAAGTACGAGCACGCGCACTTCCGTGACAACCTCCTGTCGTTCTGATGTGCTTCCCTCGACGCGATTCGGTCGTGCCGGGCCCGGTGTACGCATTGGCGTTCGTCAACGTGTGTATCGGGCTCGGGTACGGCGTCGTCGCACCGGTCATCCCCGTGTTCGCACGGGACTTCGGTGTCAGCGACCTCGCTGCATCGTCCGTGGTCAGCATCTACGCGTTCACTCGCGTGCTGGCCTCGTTCGGTGCGAGCCGCATCCTGCTCCGCTTCGACGAGCGGACGGTACTCACGATCGGCCTGCTCCTCGCTGCGGCATCGTCACTGGCTGCGGCCTTCGCACCCACGTTCCTGGCTCTGCTGTTGCTCCGAGCGGTCGGGGGAATCGGGACGGCGATGTTCACCGTATCGGGGCAGCAACTGCTGTTCCGTTACAGCACAGCAGAGAGCGGAGGGCGTACGGCGTCGGTGTTCCAGTCGGGTTTCCTGATCGGCGGGGTACTCGGTCCGGTTATCGGGGGTGCCGTCGCCGTGGTATCACTGCGAGCCCCCTTCCTGACGCACGCGATCACCCTGATCGTCGGAGTTGCAGTGGTGTGGCTGGCGTTCCGATCCAGCGACCGCAAGGACGCGGCAGCCGGCGTCGAGCACGACCTGTCCACGCGACCCGAGCGGATGAGTCTGCTGGACGCACTTCGTCATCCAGGCTTTCGCGCGGCGATCTCGTCCAACTTCGCCAACGGGTGGATAGGCAACGGCGTTCGCTTCACTCTCGTTCCACTGTTCGTCGCAACCGTCATCGGTGGGAGCCCGTTCGTCTCGGGGTTGGTCCTGGTCGTCGGCGCGATCGTACAGATCGTCGTGGTCAAACCCGCCGGGATCCTCGTCGACCGATGGGGGCGTCGCCCGATGCTGGCCGCAGGATCGGCCTTGATCTTGCTCGGCATCGTTCTGCTCGCTGTCTTCCCGACCCTGTTGGTGCTCGTCTCGACCATGATCCTGTGGGGTATCGGCGGAACATTCGCAATGGTGGCGAGTGCTGCAACGGTAGGAGACGTACTGCACGGGCGGGGAGGAACGCCGATCGCCGTGTACCAGGTGACCTTCGACGTCGGAACCATGCTCGGCCCACTCGTCGCCGGTGCAGTGGCCGCGCAGACCTCCTACTCCCTGGCATTCACCGCAAGCGTTCCCGTGGCAATACTGGCCGTTCTGCTTGCGCTCCGGCCATGGCGAACCAACGGAACGGCGACCCCGGATTCCAAGGTGGTCGTCACCGACGAATCCGCGACCTCGGCGTCGTCCATCAGATCTTTACCGACCAAGGAACATCGCGAGCACCGCTCGAGAAATGAGGAGAGATGTCAACACCGTTCACCCTCGGCTGGTTCACCAACTATCTCGTCCCGGACTGGACGGGCCCGTGGGCAGGAACCGGCGGAACGGACTGGGCAGACGGATCTTTCGCTGTCGACATCGTGCGGAAGTTCGAGCGAGCGGGAATCGACTTCGTGATGCTCGAGGACTCGACCGCGCTCACCGACATCTACGGGGGCACGTTCGAATCCGAACTCAAGTGGACACCGAGGGCACCCAAGCATGATCCGATGGCTCTGGCATCGAGACTCGCGTACGAGACCGACGACATCGGCATCGTCGTCACCGCATCGACGAGCTTCTATCCCCCATTTCTGCTGACACGGTTGCTCTCCACCCTCGATCACCTCAGTCACGGCCGAATCGGCTGGAATATCGTCACCTCGACCGGCGACCGAGCGGCTCAGAACTTCGGCCACGACACCCTCCCTGGCCACGACGAACGATACGAGATCGCCGAGGAATTCGTCGACGTGGCCAACGCCCTGTGGGCGTCCTGGGACGGCGACGCCGCGTCGCCGATTCACCCTGGCTTGGAGTCCTACGTCGATCACACCAAAGTTCGCACCATCGACCACGCCGGTAAGCACTTCAAGGTTCGCGGTCCGCTGAACACACTGCCGAGTCCTCAGGGCAAACCCGTCATCTGTCAGGCGGGAGCGTCCCCGTCGGGCATCGATCTGGCTGCCCGTGTCGCCGATCTCGTGGTGTCCGCGCCGAAGGGCCGCGCTGCGATGCGTACGTATCGAGACACGATTCGCTCGCGCGCAGCTGGTTTCGGCCGAAATCCGGACGATGTCAAGGTTCTGTACATGGTGACGCCCATCCTGGGCGAGACCGAGAAGGACGCACGCCGTCGCGCGGAGCGTTACTACGAGCCCACCGACGCCGCGATTGCGCGGCGTCTGATCATGCTGTCCGGCGACATCGACTTCTCTCGGTTCGACGTCGACCAGCCGATTCCGGACGATCTGCACACCGAGGGGAGCACCAGCATCTTGGAGAATCTACGTACCTGGGCGGCAGGACGGACCATCCGCGAGACTGTCGCGGCAGAACGAACAGAGTCGCTCAGGCTCGTCGGGACGCCTGCATCGGTAGCCGACGAAATGGAAAGCGTCATCGAGGAGGTCGGTGGTGACGGGTTCCTGTTCTTCGGCGGTGGTGGCGGTGTGCTGAACCGGCGATACGTCGACGACGTGTGCGACGGATTGATGCCAGAGCTTCGTCGCCGCGGCGTCGCGGGCACCGGGTTCCGAGGCCAGAGCCTCCGTGAGCACCTGGCAGGTGCGCGATGAGCACGCCGCGGATGCACCTCGGTTGGTTCACCAGCTTCCGTCCTCCGGTGTGGACATCGCATTGGACCGGGTCCGACGCCGATTCCTGGGCGGACGGACGCTTCCATGTGGAGATGGCGCGGGCTCTCGAACGCGCGGGCTTCGATTACCTGATGCTCGAGGACTCATCGATGGTGTCCGACATCTACGGTGGGACAACCGAGTTCGACCTCGCCAAGGCTCAGTACGCGCCCAAACACGATCCGGTAGCCCTCGTTCCGATGCTCGCAGCCGCGACCTCCCGGCTCGGGATCGTCGCGACGATGTCGACAAGTTTCTATCCCCCGTATCTGCTCGCGCGCACCGTCTCGACGCTGGATCACATGTCGCACGGACGAGTCGGGTGGAACGTGGTGACCTCCAGCGAGGATCGCGCTGCGCAGAACTTCGGAATGGACGCCCTGCCACCGCACGACGAACGATACGAGCGCGCGGAGGAGTTCGTCGAAGCAGTCGACGCGTTGTGGAAGTCGTGGGAACCGGACGCGGTGGTACTGGACCGCGAGTCGGGTACGTACGCGGACCACACCAAGGTCCACGATGCGAACTACGTCGGAAAGTTTCATCGCACGCGGGGGCCGCTGAACACGCTCCCGATGCCGCAGGGGCGTCCGGTGATATGCCAGGCAGGCGGTTCACCCCGTGGACGCGCGTTCGCGGCACGCAACGCGGACACCATCATCTGTCAGGCTCAAGGCATCGAGGCGATGAAGGCCTACCGCGACGACGTACGAACGATGGCATCCGACGCCGGTCGCGATCCCGACTCGATCAAGATCATGTACATCGTTTCTCCGGTCCTGGGTGAAACCGATGCCGAGGCAGCCGAGCTCGATGCTCGGTCCAGGGAAGCGACCGACGGCCGAGTGCACGCGGCATTGGCGCACCTGTCGGCTGTGACGGGCAACGATCTGTCGACCATGGACATCGACGCTCCCCCGCCGCCGTTGTCCACCAACGGTCACCGCACCACGTTGGCGGATTTTCTCGCCGGATCCGGAGGCAGCAAGTTCAACGAGGACGGCTCCGAGAAGACGCTCCGGCAACTCGCGGCGACGTGGTCGATCACGTCGGTCCCCCTGGTCGGAACTTTGGAGACAGTGGCCGAACGAATGGAAGAGGTGATCGACGCTGTCGGGGGTGACGGTTTCCTGATGACCGGAAGGCTCGGTCGGCGTTACTACACCGAGGTCACCGACGGGCTCGTGCCAGCGCTGCGGCGTCGAGGATTGGTGCGTGACGGCTACGCGCACAGGCACTTCCGAAGCAACCTGCTGGACTTCTGACCCACGTCTCGAAAGCCGCTGTCCTACTGGACAGCAACGGAGCCGGCACCAGTGCCGGCTCCGTTGCTGTCGATCACAGGTGCGGAGACATTCCGTGTTGGTCGGCGGATCCGATTATCGCCACGCGATCGGCACGAAAGTGTGTGAAGCTCAGCTCTGCCGGGCGTCCCTCGGAGTCTCTGGTGATCAGTTCCCGCAACAGCACCGGCGCACCGACCTGCATGTCCAGCAGCTCCGCCGCACGTTCCTGGCATGAGATCGCCTCCACAACCGAACTGCTGCCGCCGTAGACGGTGCCGAAGATCCGATTGTGCGCCACAGCTATCGGCGGGTACTCGGAATGGTTGCTCTCGATACGGGTGATGAATTCTTCGATCTCGAAATCGGTGATGCAGTACCCAACGCGGAGATACAACGGGTTGCCCCCCATCCGCCCCACCTGCTCGAGCAACACCACAGTGTCCACCTCGGTGCCGATGAAGTTCTGCAGTACCGCAGGCGCGGCAATCCTGCGGCATTCGAGTGTATCCACGGTCAGTCGGCCTTCGTCCGGCATTCCAGCCCAGGCACGCGGGCCGACCTCTCCATCGCGGACCGCAACGATGTCGTGAGCGACAGACGTCCCAGCTCGACGGGCACGGAGCACCACACCATCGTCGGCCAGCATCTGCAATGCCTTGCGCACCGCGTTTCGGGTCGCCCCGAGCGTGTCGATCAAATGCTGCTCCGACAGGGTCTCGTCGTGCGGCATCGTTCCGCGACGAATTCCTGAACGAATCAGCTCGTAGACGCGGCGCGGCGACGTGACGAACTTCTCCTGACGTGCAGCTTGGGCACGCAGATACCGTGCGCGCTGCTCGTCCGCCTGGCGACGGCGATGCGCTGCGACGATGCCGAACTCGTTGTCGAAAAAGGGACGGGTCATGCTGTCGAGGCCTTTCGGTGATAAACGTTCGCACGCAGAATCGAACGACAGGGAGACGGGTTGGCCGCGACGATGAGATCAACCGGTTCGACGAGTCTATCGGAATGGGGCCGCAGTGCCGCTGGTCATCCAGCGGCACATGAACGCACGAGTATGTGCGATTTCCCAGGTCAGCACAGCATCAAGCGACCGATTCGGTCCGCGTAATACGTTGTTTACCAACGGGATCGGTCTGGGAAACACCCCTGATGAAGCATTACCGACGTAATCGACCTCTTCGGACGCCTCGGTGGGAGCATGAATGACGACAACAGCGGAACGCTCGATTTCCTCGAACACGGTGCAGGACCGAGTAATCGACGCGGTTGACACGTCCACGTCGAGCAATTCTGTACTCAGCATCAAGAATCTTTCTGTGACATACGGCACGGGGACGTCGGCCGTCGCCGCGGTGAAGGACGTCTCGTTCGACATCGCTCCCGGTGAGCGGGTTGCCCTGGTCGGCGAGTCGGGTTCGGGGAAGTCGACACTGGCCATGACGATCGCCGGGCTGATCGGCGCATCGAGTGGCGCGTCCGTCGTGTCGGACACCCTCGAATTCGAGGGTGTGCCGCAACAGCCGAGTACGAGGCGCAGCGTTCCGAGCCGGACCGACGGTATCGCCATGGTGTTCCAGGATGCGATGACCGCTCTCGATCCTGTGTGGACCATCGGCGGCCAGTTCAGCCACGTTCTCGCCGGGGCAGGTGTCACCGGTCGTCGCGCACGTGCAGATGTCACCGCGCATTGGCTCGACAAGGTCGGTCTGCACGACGTCGGCCGAGTGATGCGCAGTCGTCCCTACGAGCTGTCCGGAGGAATGAGGCAGCGGGTCATGACGGCGCTGGCGCTGTGCGGGTCACCCAGGCTCCTGATCGCCGACGAACCAACCAGCGCGCTCGACGCGTCACTTGCGCGCGGAACGATGGAGTTGTTGCAGGATCTCACGCGCGAGGAGGGAACAGCGCTCCTGGTCGTCAGCCACGACATCAAACTCTGCTTGGAATTCTCCGACACGATGCTCGTGATGTACCGAGGAGAGCTCGTCGAGCAGAAATCGTCGACCACCATCGTCTCGGGCGCTACCCACCCCTACACGAAGGGACTTCTCGGGTGCGTGCCTACGTTGGCAAACCGGTCGGCGTCACGGTTACCCGTACTCGGGGACTTCGTCACGAACTGATCCACGCCCTGACCTCGTGCCGAGAACACAACGCCGACGGACAGCTCATGTGCGGCCGACCTTCATCGCACGTCGAGCGGCCGGGTGCAGGCGGCTGCCGAGCGCCCGATGGAACTCGTCCGCCCTTGCCGGGTCTGCGCGCTTCACTTCCCGCAACGCAGTTCCGAGCGCGGTGTGGACGAACACTTCCGGGTCGTCGATCAGGGCTTCCAGAATGCGCAATGGATCGTCGAGTTCGCCGTTTCGGATCAGCCAGTAACAGGCGACGATCGACGTTCGCCGTTCCCACAGGTTGGCCGAGTCGGCGAGGACGTACAGAGGCGCCTTCGGCCTGTCGAGCAGATACTGTCCGACCACGCGCGGCGCAGCTCGATCCACCAGATCCCATGTATCGATGTGCGCGTGCTCGTCCAGGTACAGCTCGTACAAGTCCGTCCGCTCGGTATCGGCCGCACTGCCTTTCCGTGCACGTGCGTCGAGAATGCTGACCCCGACCATGCGAACCTCGAACCAGTTGGACTGCACGAGTTCTCGGACCGTGCCCAAGTCCAGCCGCCAGTTCGCCTTCGCCAGACCGAAGACCGATCCCATGCGAACCCCGATGATCTGGTTCCGATCGACACGACGGGCAATCAGATCCACCTGGTCCGGACTCGACAGAGCACGAAGCTCCTGTTCGATCCTCTCCACGTCACCCATTACATTCACTCCCTACAGCGTGCAGCCACTTGTTCCGTGCTGGTACCGACCGGCACCGACGGCAGAACTCGTCGGTGAACGAGGAGGATCGTCGTCGCGTGGGATTCTGACTCACAGCCAGCCGGCGTCCTGCGCTATGCGGATGGCGTCGAGTCGGTTGCGAGCGCCCAATTTGGCGACCGAATTGGAGATGTAGTTACGAACGGTTGCGGGTGAGAGATGCAGCTGAGCGCCGATGTCGGCAGTGGTGCCGCCACCCGATGCAGCGCGGAGTACGTCGGACTCGCGCTCGGTGAGAGGGCTCTGCCCTGTGGCGAGGGCCGCAGACACCATGGTCGGGTCGAGTACGCGTTCACCGGCATGAACCCGACGGATGGCTGACGCAAGTTCGTGTGCGGGCGCATCCTTGGGGACGAATCCCCGCACCTGAAGTTCGAGTGCCCGCAGCAAGTGACTCGGTTGGGCCAGGCCGGTCAGTATCAATACGCGGCAGTCGGGAACCACATGACGAAGTTCGCCCGCCGCTGTCAACCCGTCGATTCCGGGAAGTTCGATGTCGAGGACAGCGACGTCCGGCGTCGTTCTGCCTGCAGCCTCGACGATGCCGTCACCACGGTCGAGCTCGGCAACTATCTCGATGTCGTCTTCCAGACCGAGCAACGCAATGAGAGCACCGCGAATCATGTGCTGATCCTCGGCCAGGAGCACTCGAATCATGATGCACTCGAATCGGACTCGACGGGTAGTTCGACGGCCGGGTGCGACTCGGTCGGTGGAATGAGGACCCGCAGCGAGAACTCCCCTGTGTCGAACGACGTCTGGACGGCACCGTGGTGTGCGCCGACCCGTTCGGCGAGGCCCGCCAGACCGGATCCACGACTCCCGGTCAGTCCACCGAGACCTGCGGCCCCATCGTTCGTCATCGTCAACGCGACGCGATGCCCTTCGGTCGCCAGGCGAATCGTCACGACACCGGCGTACGAGTGCCGCAGGACGTTGGTGGCGCCCTCTCGGACAGCCCATCCCAGCAGGGCGTCGGCGTCGGATCCGATTTCGACCGGGAGGTCGGTGTCCACCCGCGTCTCGATGCCGGAGCCTTCGAGGAGCTTGACGGCACCGAAGAGTTCGTCCCTGAGCGTCACAGCGCGGTCTCCTGCAGCTACCCGAGCGAGATCGTCGGTGAGCGACGAGGAGAGCATCGCGATCTCCGCGATCTCCCGCCTGGCTGCGTCGCGGTCTCGGCCCAAGAGGGCCAGTGCGAGATCACCTTTGAGGGAGATGGCCGACAGTGTCTGACCGAGCGAGTCGTGGAGGTCGCGGGACACCCGGTGATTCTCCTGTTCGATCGCACGTGCCGCCAGCGTGGCGCGGTCTCGGCTGAGCACGCCGACGACGGGCACCATCGATGCTGCGGCATAGATTCCGCCTGCACCGACAGCCGTCACCAGAGGGAAGTACGCAAAGAACCAGACCATCTCGATGACCGGCAGTCCGTACACGACCGTCGCCATGAGGATCCACCCCACCACCATCGATGTCCCGAGTACGACGACGGCGACGGTTCGAGCGTGTCCGCGAAGCGAATACGCCGCAGCCGGCAGGACGAGCCACAATCCCAGGCTGGCGTCGCCCGGATCGACGCCGACCGCGAAGATCGAGACCAGTAGAACCGCCACCAGCACGACGAATCGCACTTCAGCCGAACGGGAGTGCCGTTCGGCCGCTGCGTCGAACGCCGCCCACGATCCGAGTACGACAGTCACCGCCGTCGTCGCCAGCCACGGACCTGCAATCGTCGGAGACACGGGCGCGTTCTGAAAGAGGCCGGCAGGCACGCTCAGAAGGAAAATGTTCACCGGTAGCAGGACGAGACCGAGAAGCGTCATTGCCTGCCGCCGCGTGGATGCGACGTCCTCGAGGGGCGACACCGGGATCGGCGCCGCGGCGTGGGGTGAGATCCCGCGCAGAAGCTGCCCGGCTGCCTGGAGTTGCTCGTGGTCGTTCCGGCCGCGGTAGCCTGCCACGACCTCCCGCGTACGCTCGAGCAACTCGCGGGACCGTCGACTGATGTCGGTGATCTCCACGGCAGGAACAGCGGACGGCGTCGCCATGGAGGCGTCGACGCGATGTGCCTGCGTCGCCAGTTCCGTCATCGGTCCGGTGAGCACGTCTCGAAGATGATGTTCGACGCGATCCCGTTGGTCCAGAACCGCAGTTTCCTCCAGTACGTCACGTGTACTGGACAGTTCGTGCAACATCGCGGCGAACGCGATGATCACCAACTGCGCCGTTGCCCTGAACATCAGGGCAATTGCGACGTAGAGCCAGTTTCCCACCTGGGCCGACTCCGGCCCGAGTGACCAGACCTCTGCACCGACCCCCGCGAGAATCGCAGCGCCCGCAGCAATGTACGACCACGGCGGGCGAAGCACCAGAAAGCAGGACACGACCAACGACGCGAGGCTGAAGGCATACACGGTGCCGAGTGCTGCAGTCGCCGCCAGCGCGACCGACGCCATCACGACCAGAGTCCACCGCCCATGGGGTGCGGAAGTACCCCGCAGTGCCGCCACGACGTGCCGAAGGTGCAGCGGTAGCACTATCGCCGTCGCTACTGCCGCGATCCACAGGCTCCGCGGGCCGAGTAGCGCGGCGACGCGAGTGAGTTCCGCGAGCGGCAACGCGGTGGCAACCACGAGCGCACCGACGCGTGCACGCCGCTCCCATTGCTCCGTTGTGATCACCGAACCATTGTCGAGTATCGGCATCACATTGTGGCAGTGACGGTTGTCATCGGTTCGGAAATCGACACGACCGATGACATTCGTCATGCACGAGCGGTGACATCGGAGTCTGCCGAACTCTCCGCCCGTCGAGCAGGCTGATTCCCGTACAACCACCCACTACGACGAAGGACGATTCGATGCCTCAGTACCTGCTCTCCCTTCCACACGACGCAGCCGATGCTCCTACCCTCGAGACGATGGATCCCGCCGAAGCCGAAGCCGCGATGGCGGCCGCCGGGTCGTTCATCGAAGAGCTGATGACGACGGGTGCGTTCGTTTTCGCCGGTGGGCTTCACCCGCCCGCAACGGCAGTAACCGTCGATCACCGAGGGGACCGACGCGATCGCACAGCGGGCCCCTACGTGACAGCGCCCGAGTATCTGGGCGGGTTCTGGGTCATCGAGGCTGCAGACGAGGACATTGCCGTCGACTGGGCAGGCAAGGCGTCCCACGCGCTCGACAGTCGCGTCGAAGTGCGGGCGCTGCAGGAAGAACCGGCCGAACCGGAGGCCGGCGCGGCCTGAGGGCCACCCTTGGCGTAATCAGATATGTCGATCGCCGGCCATGCCGCGGTGCATGACCCGGTTCCCGACGACGCCGGTGTGATCGGCTTTGTGCATGACGCATCGGTTGTCCCAGATGACGACGTCGTCAGGGGACCAGGAATGGCGCAGGACGTTGTCCTCACGGGTCGAGTGGTCGACGAGGCGCCTGATGAGATGCGACGCTTCGTCGGCCGTCGACCCGGACACGGCAGTACAACGCGCGGGAGCGGTGAGGTACAGCGCTGTGCGACCTGTCACCGGGTGCCTCAGAACCAGTGGATGCTCGGCTGATCCTTCGATGCCGTCGAGTCCGGTGACGGTGTGGGTGACGGTCGCGTGTTCGACGAGTTTCTTGTCCTCGGCGGTGAGTGTGTCGTAGGCGCGATACTGGTTGCTGAACAGTGTCTGCCCACCGTCCCTCGGTACTTCGACCGCTCGAAGAGCGGTGTACGCCGGTGGGACGGGGATGTAGGTGGTGTCGACGTGAAAGGTCGATTTCGGCGGGGTTGTCCGCCCGACGTTGGTGATGACATTGAGGTCCGGGTATCCCTCGACGGGCGTCTCGCCTTCGGTGAACATCAAGTCCCCGAGGCTTTCGAGGAAGGCCGCGAATTCGTCGTTCCCGACATGCTGGCCCGGCAGTACGGCGGCGCCGTGCTCGGCGAGCAGGTGCCGTAGAGCATCGACGTCCGAGGGGCCGAGTGGGCCGACCGCAACGTCGGTGACGCGCACTCCCAGAGGGTGCAGAACTTCACTGTTCACGATCGGACCCTTTCTCTGTCGAGTTCGCGCAGCGACAGCTCGAACAGTTCGGTCACCGAGATCCCTGCTTCGCGAGCCATGACCGCAACGACGCTGCCCGGCGAGTAGGAGCAATACAGCCCGGCTTCCAGAAACCAGGGATTGCCGTCGGGATCGATGCGGAAATCGAACAATCCGTAGTGTCGACAACCGAGAGCGCGATAGGCGACACGGGCAGCCGCCCATACCTTTTCCGTGATCGGGTCGTCGACGTCGACGATCCAGGCCTTGCTCGAATCCTTGGCGACCAGGTACAGGTCACCCTCGTCGGTGCGGTTCAGCTTGTCCGCGGAACTTCGAATCGGGTTCGACTCACCGACTGCGTACTCCTCCAGCGCCAGACACATCAATTCACCGTCACGAGAGAGGATTCCACAGCGGACCTCCCGGCCGAGCGGAACGTACGTTTCCACCAGAGCACCGTCCGAGTGACCCAGCGCAGCACGAACGGCATCATCGAGACCTCCGGCATCCCTGACCAACTCGACACCTACCGAGTTGTCGGCGTCCACCGGTTTGACGACCACCGGGAACGGCACCGTGGTGCTTCCGGCCGATCGGAGGACTTCACCGCGCGGTACCGCAACGCCTGCCGCCTCCACGATCGCTCGCGCGACGTCCTTGTCCGCGGTCATGGCCATTGTCTCCGGTCGATTGCCGAGAACCGGGATGGACAGCAAGTCGAACATCGCTCGGTAGCTGGTCATTCCGGGTCGGCAGAACATCTGTGGAACGACGACGTCGATGCCTGCTGTGTTCACCCACTCCATTGTTTGCCCGACGGTCCTCACCTCGGCCTGATTCAGCGCGTCGAGACGATCGACGATCTGCCAGTGACCGCCCGGTGTCACGACGGCGATGTGAACGCGGTAGTCGGGATTACCGTCGATCGCGTTCAGAAATCCCTTAGCGTAGACCGTGGAGAGATCGACGTGGAACTGGTCGACGGGCGAGCCCGCCAGTACGAGCACAGTCGTCGGCATCAGTCTCCTCCCTGCTCGACGAGTTTTCCGATGTTGAAGTCGATTCGAGACCAACTGCGCCCGGACACTGCATTCTTCACCAGCAGGACCGGAATCTGTAGGTGGTGAACGAGCAAGTACGGGAGTGGATCCCACCGCGCGAAGATGGCGTCTGTCCCCTCCACGATGATGCGAAGCCGGTGCCGACGATTCGGCTCGGTCAGCAATCGCCACACCTCGTGGTAGGTCCAGAACGTCGGCTTGGATTCGCGCGTCGGAAGCACTGCCGACTCGACTCGTCCCAGATATCCCTGGGCCAGCAAGTCCTGGTCGTAGAACATCGTGATCGCGGAGTGCGTGCGCGGGTTGCACTCGATCGCGTACACCCGGCCGTCCGCGGCCTGGATGAAATCGAAGGACAGCTGCCCGGTGACACCGAGTTCGCCGACGAAAGTCTCGACCCAGGACCGGATGTCGGGCACGTCGACCATTTCGTAATTCACCTGGAACGCGGATGATGTGCAGCACGCGTACACGGTGAGATTCCCGTCGCGGGCGGTGCCGTGGGTGCAGTACTCCTGTCCCGAGATGAATTCCTGCAGGATCCACGCGTTGCTCTCGGAGATGTCCAGGGTGCGTGCGAATTCGATGTTTCGCTGCGGTGTCGCGCTCGACAGACGCGTCAAATCCATTCTGCCGACGGGGTTGTACGCGATCTGTTTCAGGATGTATTCGCGCCCGGGAGGAAAGTCGAACGAGGCGATGTCGTCGACCGACGTGATGCGCCTCCAATCCGGCACCGACAGACCCATAGACGCGGCTGCCTCCGAGAAGGTGGATTTGTCGTCCAACATGCGCACAGTCTCGGGGTCGGCGTGCACCACCTCGCAGAGATCGCCGAGCAGCGCCGCAGCATCGGCGTCCGGCACGCTGGAGGCAGGGCTCGCGACCGGGACGAAGACGTCGACTTGCTCACGAAGCACCACATCTCGCAGGGCGCGCGCATACCCGGGGTCCGTCGGTTCGGGAACACAGTGGAACGCGTCCACCGCGCGCGAGAACCGGTGGCCGGTGAACCGATACTTCGACGACTCGACGAGGACCACACGATGGCCCGCGCGGTGGAAAGCGCGCGCCAAGCTCAGAGCCTTGGTCATTTTTCCACCGCTCACCATGACCGTGCGTCCCGACGTCGGGGCGGCGACGCGACGCTGATCGAGCAGCGCGAACGCCACGACGATCAGATCGATGGGGAGGGTGACCGTCAGCGCACCGAGTGCACCGACCGTGCGAGCCAAGGCTCTGAACTGCATGGTGGGCTAAGCCTCCACTCGTCGTATCAACGTGACACCGTCGCGTAGCGGAAGGAGAACCTGCTCGACGCGCGAATCCTCGGTCACGAAGGTGTTGAACGCGTCGACGGCGTCGCCGTTGACGGTCCGGTGCGCCGGGTCCGCATAGGGAGTGCCCTGAAGCAGCGTGTTGTCGACTGCGATCACCGCCCCCGGTGCCAGTAGATCGGTGTCCAGAAGACGACGGTAGTACTCGAGGTATCCGGTCTTGTCCGCGTCGATGAACACCAGGTCGAACTGAGCCGACTCTGCTGCAAGTCTGCCGAGGGTGTCCAGTGCCGGCCCTACCTCGACCGATATCCGGTGACCGACCGGCGACGACGAAAAGCACTCACGTGCGAAGTCCGCAACGAACCGGTCGACCTCGCACGCGACCACCGTGCCGCCGTCGGGCAACGCCTCCGCCATGGCCAGCGCGGAGTATCCGGTGAACATACCGATCTCCAGGACCCGTCGAGCGCCGGTCGTGTGCACCAGGAACTTGAGCACCTGACCTTCGACGTGCCCGGACAGCATCTCCTGCTCCAACGGACCGGATCCGGACACCACTGTCCGGGAATCCCAGTCCATTCCCTGCGTACGCCGGGAAAGGTCCTGGAGAGCGGGCGATTCGGGAGTGGTGTGCGTGTCGAGGTACGGATCGAGACCGTCTGCCAGGTCCCGGGCGCGACGCAACCGCTGTGCGAAGTCCTCGCCGGTCTCTCCGCTGTCGTAGGCCTCGACGAGTTCGCGCAGCTCCCTGCCCAGGATCGTCGTCGGTGTCACCGGTCGAGAGGTACGCAGAACCCCATCAGTCATCGGAACCACCGGTGAACATGGCGATTCCCTCTCCCCCACGGTCGAAATCGAGGCAGACCTTCTTGTGCAAGGCCAAGGCGTCCGCCAGCTCGTCGGTGGTCAGGTCGTTGAGGAATCGACACGAACCGATGGGATCGGGAACCGCGGCGCGCAGGATGCCGTCCCTGGTCTTCAGGATCGACGCGGTGGCCGCGGTCAGCAGCTCGGGCGTCAGATGATCGCTGTCCAACGCCAGACCAAGCCGGTTCATGACGCCCAGGATGCGATCTCTGTCGGCCGTCGAGATCAGACCTCGTTGCTCGGCGACGGTGGTGGACAACGCCATGTCGATGTTGATCGCGTGCCCGTGGAAGAAGGGCTGGGGAGGCGTCAGTTCGAGCGTCGGGCTCCAGGTGTGGCCGAAGGCGATGACACGGTCCAGTTCGATCTCGTGCAGGTTGGGCGCCTCGAGCTCGAGCATCGTCTCGATCGCCTGGTAGGTCAGGCGATGTGCGATGTCGCGCATCTCCGGCGTACCGCCCGAGTGCCCGAACTTCGTTGCCAACAATTCGGGTCCGTGCTCGTCGAGCATGTCGAAGATGGTCTGGTTGCCGACCACCGAGATCTTGATCAATTCCGCCATGCCGTTGCGGATCTGGTCCTCGGGCAAGGTCGCGAGGAACGAAAAGTCCAGCAAAACCTTCTGCGACGCATGGTAAGCGCCGAGGCGATTCTTGTGCTTGTTGTAGTTGACGGCGACCTTGATGGACACGCTCGCGTCGATCAGGCCGATCAGCGTGGTGGGTATGCGGATGTACGGGGTGTTGCGTCGATAACTGGCGCACGCGAACCCGGCAACGTCGGTGGTGAGGCCACCTCCGACCACGAGCACGGGTTCGGTGCGGACCAGTCCGAACGCATCGAATTCGCCCACGATGCGCTCGAAGGTCTCGAGCGACTTGGCGGTCTCGGCAATGGTGACCGGTACGACGGTCAGCGCGATGCCGTGGTGATCGAAATACGCCTGGGCGCGGTCGCCGTACAGCGAACGAACAGCCTCGTCCACAACCATCAGGCACCGACCGTACGGCTGATAGCTCTCGGCCAGTTCGGTATTGGCGACATCGAAGACGCCGTCGACGTACACCAGATCGTATTCGATCCGCTCGTACCCTTCGACGTGAAACGCCCGGTCGGATGCCGTCACGCTAGCTTGCATGTTGCTCATCGGGATGTCCTTTCGTTCTCGCGTCGAACGTTCACGCGCCGCCCTTGGCCCACTGAGCGAGCTGGTCGGGTTCGAGCCGATCGACAGTCTTCAACGCTGCCGAGAAGTCTCCGCCGACGGTGTTCGCATTCGGGAAAGCGACGCATCGGATGGACGCCGCCGTCGCCGACTCGACTCCACCGACGTTGTCCTCTATGGCAATACAATCGTCTGCCTTCTCGCCGAGGCCGTCGATGGCGAACCGGTACACCTCGGGGTCGGGCTTGACCTCGGACACGGAGGTTTTGTCCACGACGATGTCGAAGGACTCGGTGCCGAGTTTCTCGAATGCATTCAGCAGCGCACTGACATTTTCCGTGGATGTGGTCGTGACGAGGCCGAGCTTGTACCCGTGCTCTCGCGCGCCGGCTACGGTGTCGAGGACGCCTGGGCGGGGCTCGATACCTTCGGTTGCCAGAAGACGTTGAAAGATATCGGATTTGGTTGCGTGGACGGCGTCGGAATCGACTTGCTCCCCACGAGACGAGGCGAACTGGGCGATCCGTCCGGCGCCGCCGTTACTCGTCAGCATCGCCGAGTAGTCCTCGCGCGACCAGTTCCAATCCAGGTCGTGCGACGCGAACGCCTCGTTGAATGCTCGGCGCTGAAGTTCCGACGTGTCGGCCAGCGTGCTGATGGACCCGAAAAGAACTGCAGTCATGTAGGACTCCTAGCGAGATGTCATGTGCCGTAGTCGGTCTCGTTTCCCGTATTCGCACGGGGCGTTCGGATGAAGCCGGCATCGGACTTGTATCGATCGCCGACCAACTTCGTTCTTCCCCACCAACTGTGTCGACGCGGCATGTCGGACTCGTCTCTACGTATGTAACAGATGTATAACGAAAAATAACGGAACGATAACGCCCATTGAAGCTGGGCATACGAAAGTCCGCGGCGGGTTGCCGCGATGATGTGGTCGCGCAGTACGCGGCCAGGTTCAGGATGAATGAGTTTCGGCGTGGCGAGCCGAGATATCAGCCGGCTTCGACAGCAGCGAGCGCGTCCTCGCGCGTCGAGTGAATGGCCATCACGGACCCCAGCCCGAGCAGTTCGAGAGGGCGACGAGTGGCGGTGCCGTCGGCGACCACGGTAATGGTGGTGAGCTCGCCCATTCGGTCGTGCGCTGCCGCCAGGACGGTCATCGCGCTCGATCCGAGAAATCCCACGCCGGTGAGATCGACGATCAGTGCTGCCGGTGTGGGCGTCAGCGCGGAGTCGATCTCCGACGCGAAGGACGGTGCGGTACCCAGGTCGATGTCGCCGGTGACGGCGACGACGACGGCGTTGCCGACGACCTCGCGTCCGATGTCGAAGCGAGCTGTGCTGTCTCGAGCGGGCACGTGTACTCCCTTGTGGCGATGAAGCGTGTCGGGTCTGAGGATGCGGGCACCGGGCTAGACCACGCGCGAACAAGCCTACAAGGAGGTGCCGACATCTACGTCCGAGTGGCGGCGATCGCCGCGAACGCTGCGGGGCGGTCGGCGACTGTCGTGATCACCCGATCCAGGCCACTGAGCAGGATGGGTCGCTGCACAACCGCATGTGGGGCTACCAATACGCCCATGGCGCCGGACGGTAACGAATCGACGGTACGAACCAGCACGCTGACTCCGCTCGAGGACAGAAAATGCACGCCGGTGAGATCGATCACGAGTCCGTGCACCGCCTGCGCAGCGACCGAATAGGCGCGGTCCGCTAACATCGGCGCACCGACAAGATCCAGCTCGCCCGTGACGGCGAGCACCGTGACACCGTCCTGCTCGGACGATTCGACGGCCAATGCCTCGCCCGCAGGCTCGTTCACCATGACTCGACGCTACGCGTAGCGAGTTTCTGCACACGCTCTTCGGATTGCACGCACGCTCGATGCGTCGAATGCCGACTTTCGGGTAACCGGGCGTCATGGCTTCTTTACGAACATCTCCGTCCGGCCCCGTGTGATTGTCGAACCACCCGAGCCGACCTCGGCTCGGTGGACCCACAGTGACCCCGCGACCGCCGACCTCGCCGCCCAGCTGCGGCGTAATCTCCATGAATGGCTCGACGCGCGACATCTCTCCGATATCGCCCCTGACGTGGTGCTCGCGTCGTACGAGGTGATGGCCAACAGCGTCGAACATGCTTACCGCGACTTGTCGTCACCTGGCCCGCTCACACTCACCGCCGTGCACGAGGCCTCCGCGCTCACGGTGACGGTGTCCGATACCGGTTCCTGGAAGCCCGCCGAGCCGACCCCGCATCGCGGGCGCGGGCTGGAACTCGCCGACGCGATCACCGATCACGTTGCCGTCGATCACGGATCCGGCACTTCGACCACTCTGACCTGGAACCTCGACCGCTCCCAGCGATGACGCCTTGCCAGTCGGCTGCTGTCACACACGCCGATCTGATAGAACAAATGTGTGAACGCGTATCGAATTCGTGCGCTCGGCACCAGCGGGCCCAGCCAGTGCTGTCAGTACAGAAGTGACTTTCTGTGATGCCCGCAGACACGCTGCGCTTTCTGGATACCGCCCCGGCAGGCTACCTGGCGATACGGGCGAGCAGCCAGTGCGTCGTATACGCCAATGCGACGGTGTGCCGGACGATCGGCCGAGCACCGTCCGACGTCGTCGGGCGCCGCGTTCACGATCTTTTCGCGGACTCCAGTGCAGATACCGTGACGGCCCTGCTCACCGCGAGCCCTGACGCCGACACCGAGACTCCCATCGGCGCCACCGCGGACTTGGTCACGGGTCCGGATTCGGTCCTGTCGATGTTGGTCATGGCCAATCGAGACATCCAGGATGACGACAGCACCATCAGATTCACTCTGCACAGTGCGACCTCGCACCGAATTCGAGAACAGACCCTCATCGAGGCCCGCGACGGGGCGCTCACCGCACAGGCCACCACCGCCGACGCGTTGACACGGTCGCAGGACGCGCTCGAAGCTGCTGAGGACGCGCGCAAGGTCGCCGAGGCCGAACGCACGCAGATACAGATTCTCGCGACGACCCTGCAGCGCACCCTTCTTCCTCCGGTGTTGAGTTCCCCGCCAGGAACCGACGTCGCGGCCTACTATCACCACGCGGTCATCGAGGAAGTCGGCGGCGACTTCTACGACGTCTTTCCCCTCGACGAGTCCACGTGGGGATTCTTCCTCGGAGACGTGAGCGGCAAAGGCCCAGGAGCGGCAGCGGTGACGTCGTTGACTCGCTACACGCTCCGGGCGGCGGCTGTGTTCGACCGCGACCCGATCACTGTTCTTCAAAATCTCAACACCGTTCTGTACCACGAGTTTCGCGGGGACGACCCACGCTTCTGCACAGTGCTTTTCGGCACCATCACCCCAGCAGTCGACGAAAAGACGACAACCATCCGGCTCGCGAGCGGCGGTCACCCCCCGGCATTGCACCTGCGGGCCGACGGCAGTGCCGAGTACATCGACACCATCGGTGGCCAACTCGTCGGAGCACTTCGAACCGCACAATTCAGGGCCGCCGACGTAATCCTGGAAGCTGGAGACGTGCTTCTGCTCTACACCGACGGTCTCACCGAGGCGCACGTCGGACCGGGGAAGGCGCGCTACGACGACGCCGGAGCACTCGAAACGTTCGCGAACGACGCGGCCCCGACAACCGCGGCGAGAATCGTCGACGATTTGATCGGCCTGTTGAACAGCTTCGGGTCCGGGCTTCAGGACGACGTTGCGGTCCTCGCTCTCGGCGCGCCCTGAGAACGGCGGATCAGCTCACCGCGCCGGGTCCTCGTCCAGGATTGCGGCAACGCGGATTTCCACACGCATTCCGTAGGCTCCCAAGGCCTGCACACCGATTTCGGTCCAGATCGGTGCACGGTCGCCCATACGTCGACGCATCTGCTCCACCATCACCCGTCCGTGGGTCTCGCCGATGTATCCCGCAACCTCGGGCACGTGGAAAGAGTCGACCGACACGACGTCGCGCCACGTGGCACCTGCCTGCTGCAATGTGCGTTCGACGTTGTCGAATGCCGCGACGATCTCTTCCTCGAGATCGGAAGGGAAGTTGAACTCGTCGTCCCACCCGCCCTGCCCGGAGATCTCGACGCGGTTGCCGATACGAACGGCCTGGTTGTAGTGCATGTTCGTCAGCTGAGTGTCTCCGTAACCCGGGGTGGCGAAGAACTGAGGTGTAGTCACGATTCGACCTTTCGCGTGTGTATTGACTTCAATCTTGAAGTCAATTTCCACAGTGCATCACTTCATGCTTGAAGTCAAATGGCCGACGGGGCCCGATCGGTATGGTGAGCGGATGGCGCAGATGGAGATTTCGGGTGAGAGCGACGGCAAGCAGTCGCTGTGGCTCACCGCGTCGGAAAAGGAAGCATGGACCGGCCTTGTCTCGCTCGTCCTGCTGATGCCCGGACGGCTCGAGGCACCACTCCAGCAGGAGGCGGGCTTGACTCTCTTCGATTACCTGACCCTCAGCCACATCTCCGAGGCGCAGGATCGGCGAATTCGAATGAGCGAACTCGCGTATCTGGCAAACGGATCGTTGTCACGCTTGTCCAACGTGGTCAAGCGATTCGAGCACAAAGGGTGGGTCGAACGCTCACCCGACCCCGAAGACGGTCGTTACACCACGGCCGCACTGACCCAGAAAGGCTACGACGTCGTCGTCGCCGCAGCCCCGACACACGTCGCTGCCGTTCGACAGTTCGTGCTGGACCCACTGACAGACGAGGATCAGCAAGCCCTGGCACGCATTTCGGAAAAACTGAAAATCAGGCCCGAGGACTTGGCCTGACGAGCCACCCTTCCAAGATCGGTGAATTCGGAAGGTGTCAACAATCGACGCGGTCGTAACACAACGAAATCGCCCCCGTGTCGCCGACGGCGTGGTCGGTCAGCCGCCACCGACTGCGCGACACGTCGCCGAGGTCGAGGAATCGCCGCCCTCCTCCCACCAGCTCGGGCATCAACGACACGACGAGTCGGTCCAGTTCACCTGCGTCGAGCAGCTCGTGAATGATGCTGATGCTCGCCAAGATCAGTATGTCACCGCTAGGTTCGGAGCGTAGCTCTCGTACGACGTCGACCGGGCTGCATTCTCGCCGTTCGGTGTTGGTCCAATCCGCATTCGCGTCCGTGTGCGAGAACAAGATCTTCCGAACACCGTTGAGCCACGTGGAAAATGCTCGGTCCCGGTCGTCGGCGTCCGGGTCTTCGGCAACGGCTGGCCACACCGACCTGAAACCGTCGTAATTGGTGCGCCCGACAAGAACTGCGTCGGCCCCGGAAACGGTATCGACCAAAGATTCCCGAATGGCGTCGCTGAACGCGTGGGGTATTACCCACTCCATATCGTCGTTACCCCCGGGGCCGGTGATTCGTCCATCCAGAGTCAGGGAGACGTTGGCTATCGTGCGTCGCATTGCGTTCATACTGTTCCTCCGTCCACGGTGACATTCTCGTGAGTTCCGACTTCGAACCAGCACGGAATTCGTCGGTACCGACGTTTCAGGAGCAATCCCGAGCCACCGCCGGGTACAGCGGTGGATTCAGACGCGCGAATCCGTCCTGCCGGTAGTACGGGAAATAGGGGTACGGCGCGTCGGTGTCGGAGACGTTGTCGAGCAACTCGCGATGCGGAGCACTCAGCGACCATCCGGCAGCTCCGAGGTTCTCGTTGAGTTGTTCCCGGTTGCGCGCGCCGATGATCACGCTGGAGACACTGTGCCGATCGCTCAGCCAGTTCAGGGCCACTTGCGCAACGGTTTTGGCGGTGTCGTGAGCAACGCGATCCAGCGCGTCGACGACGCGGTAGAGGCGCTCGTCGTCGACCGGCGGCCCGGCAGAGGCGGTGGCGTGCAGCCTGCTGGACGACGGGAGCGGGACACCACGGCGGACACGTCCAGTCATTCGACCCCACCCCAATGGGCTCCATACGATCGCCCCGACTCGCTCTTCGACCGCGAGCGGCATCAGTTCCCACTCGTAGTCCCGACCGATCAGCGAGTAGTACACCTGGTGAGCCACCGGCCGTGCAGCTCCACGCTCGTCGGCGGTCGACAGCATCTTCATCAGCTGCCATCCCGAGAAGTTCGACACCCCCGTGTACAGAATCTTGCCGCTCCGGACCAGCTCGTCGAGTACGTCGACGACTTCCTCCATCGGCGTCGAGGCGTCGTAGGCGTGGAGCTGGAACAGGTCGATCCGATCGGTTCCCAGTCGGCGTAGCGCCGATTCCACCGCCTGAACGAGTCGCCGACGCGAGGTGCCGTAATCGCCGGCACCGTCCCCGGTCGGGAGCGCTGCCTTGGTGGAGATCACGACCTTGTCCCGTCGTCCACGAAGCGCGGCACCGAGAACCTCCTCGGATGCACCGTCCGAGTAGACGTCCGCGGTGTCGAACAGGTTCACGCCGGCGTCGAGGCACTGATCGATCAGTGCACGGGCGGCGTCGACGCCGGTAGTCCCCCACGCTCCGAAGAAATCACCGCGTCCGCCGAACGTGGCGGCGCCGAAACCGTACTCGGACACCACCAAATCGGAGCTTCCAACTCGTCGATACCTCATATCGAACCTTTCTAACGGGACTGTATTTCCGTTAAGACCATACAACGGTTCGCAACAAAACGGAACTGCAGTACCGTTAGTGGCTGCAATGCCGTACGATCGGGCACCATGACCGTTGCGACGAAAAGCAAACCCGCAACCGCGACAGCGCGCCCGGGCGGCCGCACCGCCCTTGTGCGCCGCGCAGTGCTCGCAGCCACCGAGGATGCGCTGATCGAGCACGGGTTCGCCGGTGTCGAGCTCCCCGCCGTCGCCGACGCCGCGAAGGTAGGCAAGACGACGGTGTATCGACGATGGGGATCTCCGCAAGCGTTGGTGTCGGACCTTCTCGACGACATGGCTGCTCGATCGGTCAGTGCAACGCGGACAGGCGATTTCACTGCCGACCTGTCGGCAAACGCCGAACTGGTCGTGAAAACCCTGACCGATCACCGCACCGGCAGACTCTTCTCCGCGCTCATCGCCGCCTCGACGCACGACGCGGACACCAAGCAAGCATTGGCGAATTTCTATCGAACGCGAGTGTCGGAGTGGGCGGCAGCAGTGACCGACGCCGTCGAACGTGGCGACCTGCCTTCCGACACCGACGCCGACGAAGTCGTTCGATATCTGTCGGCACCGCTGTACTACCAATTCATGACCACCACGAAGCCACTCGATGCAGCAGACGCCGACCGAGCAGTGCGAGCAACAGCAGCAGCGGCACGCGCGGGCGTATTCGGCGGACGAGAACAGGACACCCGTGGAAACTCCTGACGGCACGTTGCCGCAACCCGAGACAGTCGTCGTGGATGGAGTCTCGATCGCGACGTACGTGATCGAACCGCCGACAGAAGCCGTCGGCGATGTGGTCATCTGCCATGGGACGCCGTGGTCTGCAGCAGTATGGGCAGGCGTCGCCCACCACCTGAGCCGGGATCATCGGGTTCACCTCTGGGACATGCCAGGCTACGGCCGGTCCGGAACCCTGGACGCGGCAGTCGATCTCGACACCCAGATGTCGAGATTGGCTCGGCTGCTGTCACTGTGGGGCGTGAACCGTCCGCACGTCATCGCCCACGACATCGGCGGCGCGGTCGCACTCGGTGCACATGTACTGCATGGCATCGACTATGCATCGTTGTTTCTGTGGGACATCGTCACACTGGACCCCTGGGGGTCGCCATTCTTCAAGCTCGTCGCCGAGCACACCGAAGTGTTCGGCGCGCTTCCCGCACCATTGCACGCTGCGCTCGTGCGCGAATACATCGCCGGTGCTGCCCGGCGGCCGCTGAGTTCCGAGTGGCTCGAGGCCCTGACCGGGCCCTGGCTCGGGGAGGTCGGACAGCCCGGGTTCTACCGACAGATCGCCGCCCTACGCCCCGACCACACCCAGCCCTTGGTCCGCAAGCTGGCGGAAGTTCGCTGTCGGACTCGAATCGGCTGGGGCACCGATGATCCCTGGATACCGGTGGAGCAAGCAACCCGGCTTCGGCAATCGCTACCGGGCGAACCGGCCGTGATCACACTCGACGGCGTCGGACACCTGGCGCCGATCGAGTCCTCGGCCGACGTATGCAGGGCCGTCGACGGTTGGATCCGTTGATGATCGGGTCCGTCGACGTATGTGCGTGCTACCCGGCGTTGCCCGTCGCGGCGGCTTCAGCCGCGCGAGCCTTGGCGAAGTTGGCGATGCTCTGGGCGTAGTGCGGGGTTTCGAGTTCGCAGTGCTGCCCCGACGCCTTCTGCCGCGCTGCTGCGGCATCTTCGAAGGTCTGTCCGCTCGAGGTGATGAACTCGAGGAATTCCTCGGTGGGGTGCGAGGTGACCGTGTTGATGTAGCGCAGATTGTCGCCGTCGAGTTGTTCGATGCCGAGCTCCCAGATCACTTGAGTGGTAGTCCATCCCGCAGCCGAGAAGACGTCGGAGATCGAGACCATCTTGCAGTAGTGCCTGCTGGCGACCTCGAAACGATACTGCTGGATGACGAGACCGGTGCCGATCATCTAGACATTGATCGACATCGGGGTGCCGTCGTCGTCGACGGTGCAACCGGCGGCCTTGTGATCCCCGGGTGCGCAGCGCTGATACTCATGCGTGGGAAGGGTTTTGAGCCACTGCTCGATATCGACGAAGTCGAGCGGCGCGGTGACGTCGGCGGTGACCACCGCATGCGAGAGTTGAAGATCGGGACGAGGAGTTGCGCTCATGGTGTTCTTCTTTCGAGTTGAGCCGGTCATCCGGCGACTTGTTCGACAAGAAGAACTCTGGTGCACGTCGGAGGCGAAAACATTGAAGGTCTCGTTACTCGTCCACTACCGGCTGCCCGGTATCTCGTTCCTCGGGCCTCCCGAACGCTTCTCGGGTGACCGTTTGAGCCGCTGGCCGACCCGTTCGGCGAGCGCCGTGACGTCGTCGTCGGTGTCCGCGCTGAGACGGCGAAGTCGTCACCGCCCACTCGCCACGCAACGTCGACGCACGCACGACTTCTGTCCGTGCCCAGCGACGACGTTCTTCACACCCGAAACCCAGGGTCGAGATCTGACCACCATCGACGACGCCAACGCATCTTCGGGCGTATCGGAGTCTCGATCCACCGGCCCGCACACCTCGACCGAGCACTGCGGTTCAGCCGGATCCGCCCGCTCACCTCTCTGACGCAACCGCAGAAGCCGATAGCACCCTTGACAGCGCACTTGCATTTTGCAAGTGTTCTCGCATGAGCCTGTTCATCACCTGCCCCGTCGACGACGTCGAGCGCGCCACCACCTTCTACACCGCCCTCGGCTGGACCCTCAACGCAGAGATGTCCGACCACAACGTCTCGTGCTTCGCAATCACACCCGGGCAGTACGTCATGCTCGGCAGCCGCGAGATGTACGCAAGCGTGGGAGGTACCGAGGAGTTGATCGGCGGGCCGGGTACCCCGTCGAAAGTCACCGTTTCCTTCGACCTCGCCAGCCGCGAGGCCGTCGACGAACTCGTCGAACGTGCAGGCGCCGCCGGTGGTCGAATCGGTGACACCGACGACTACCCGTTCATGTACCAGCGCCAGTTCGACGATCCCGACGGCTATCACTACTCCCCGTTCTGGATGAAGCCGGACGTCGACTCGCCCGCGTGAGCGACCTGGCCGCAGCGCTCGACGTCGTCGGCGCTCGGTGGGCTTTACTGATCGTGGAGCGACTGCTCGACGGGCCGCAACGCTACGGCGATCTCCAGCGCGATCTCGGAACGCCGACGAACATGCTCGCGACCCGTCTGCGCGAACTCGAAGCCGCAGGCGTGTTGACCCGTCTTCCGTTGAAGCACAACACAAGAGCCTACGCACTCACCGAACGCGGACATGCCCTGCGCACAGCGATCGACGCGCTCGGACGTTGGGCAGTGCACACAGAACGCCGAGGATGAGTCGGCCGTTTGGGTTCGCAGCGGTGTCGTCGGGCGAGGTTCGACTTGCCGAGTCCACCCTTACTCGCGCGGCGTATCGCAATCGAGATGGACGCCTTCGAGAACCCGCGGACACGAACACAGCGTGACTCCAGCACCAGCGTCCGCGTCGTGTACCAATGCGATAAGTTCTCGCTATGGCGCGTGGCATCGCAGGGACGGCGCGGGGAATCACCCTTCAGCAGTTGCGGTACTTCGTGGAAGTGGCCGCCGAGGGATCCATCAGTGCCGCGGCCGACCTTCTCTACGTCGCGCAACCGACCCTGTCGTCCGCATTGAAAGACATCGAGAATCGCGTAGGGCGGACGCTCTTCCTTCGCTCGACCCGCGGCGTGACGCTCACCGAGGACGGGGCGGAATTCCTAGGCTATGCGCGTCAAGTGGTCGAGCAAGCAGAGCTCTTGGAACAACGCTATCTGGGCCGCGGACCCTCCCGGCGGCTGCTGGCCGTGTCGACTCAGCACTACTCGTTCGTCGTCGACGCCTTTGCCCGGATGGTGAAGGCATCCGAAGCGGCAGAATATGCGTTCACTCTTCGCGAGACCCGTACGTGGGACATCATCGAGGACGTTCGCACACTGCGAAGTGAGCTCGGTGTGCTGTATCGCAACGAGTTCAACGCAAACGTGATCGACAAGTTGATTCGCGAAGCCGGACTGGTGTTCACGCCGCTGTTTCTGGCGTCGCCGCACATTTTCGTCGCCCGCACGAATCCGCTCGCAGAACGAACGAGCGTGACGCTGAGCGATCTGGAGGATCTGCCCCGGCTCACCTTCGACCAGGGCGCCAACAACTCCTTTTACCTGGCTGAAGAGATCCTCTCCACCCGTTCGTCGAAGCAGGACATCCGGGTGAGTGATCGGGCGACCATCTTCAACCTCATGATCAGTCTGGCTGGATACACGATCTCTACCGGCATCGTCTCGGACGATCTCGATCCGTCCATCGTCGCCGTGCCGTTGGACGTGGACGAACGAATCGAGATCGGTTGGATCGGTCATGCCTCGGTGTCCTTGACCGCTCAGGCCCGGCGATTCGTGCTGGAGATGCGCGACGTCGTCTCAGGATTCGGAGTCGATCTACTGGGATAGCCATTCGCTATATCCAGCTATCGTTCGAAGCAATTAGCCTATGACGGTCGGTCTGTCTACACTCATTTTCGCGTCACTTTGCGCCCCCGATCTTCGAGTATCTCGGCCCGAGAGTCCATCTGGGGCGCGAGGATGCGGTGGGCCGAAGTGCTGCACAGAACCAAGCAATCAGCCGTGCGGCGACGCCCTCGTCGCTGTAGTTACCGCACATGATCGGGGCAACTCTCCACAATGACGAACGACTGTGCCTTCAGCATCGATACGACACGCTTCGACGAGGACTACACACCGTCGACCAGCTCGCGCAGTACGACGAATTTCGCGAATCTCGCACGGGGCGAGGGTCGCCGACAGAATCTGCGCAATGCGGTGACGATGATGAATACCCGTGTCAACGAGTTGGTGCACTGGGACAACCCACGTGGTGACCGCTACAGCCTCGACCTCGACATCGTTTCCGTCGACCTGCATCTCGCATCGGCCGGGGATGGATCCGCATTCCCGGTGATCGAAGTGCTCGATGTCGACATCGTCGACATCGAGACCGGATCCCGCACCGAGGGAATCGTCGGGAACAACTTCTCCTCGTACATTCGTGATTACGATTTCAGTGTTCGGCTCCCGGGGCACCGAGCAACGGGAATTCCCAGCGACTTCGGCGACCTGCACGGGCAGGTGTTCCAGCGTTTCGTCGAGTCGGACGAGTATCGCGAACGATTCTCGCAGCCGCCGGTCATCTGCATCAGTGTGTCGACGTCCATGACGTACCGCCGTCTTACCAATCACCATCCGATTCTCGGGGTGGAGTACGTGGCGGACGAGCAGTCGCTCACCGACCGGTACTTCGAGAAGATGGGGCTCCGCGCGCGATACTTCATGCCTCGCGGTTCCGCCGCTCCACTTGCCTTCTACCACCGTGGCGACTTGCTCAATGACTACTCGTTACTCGCGCTTGCAGGAACGATCGCGACGATGGAAACGTTTCAGAAGATCTACCGTCCGGAAATCTACAATTCGAATACCGCAGCGGCGCAGGTATATCGGCCCAGCCTCGACAACGGCAACTACTCACTGCCACAGGTGAGTTACGACCGTGTCGAGCGCACCGGCCTCGCAGCCACCCAAGGAAAGTTCACCGAGGTGAATCTCATCGAACCGTACGGCGCCGTTCTCGAACGGTGGGCTTTCGAGCAGACGGCCTGAGCCCGCAGAACCGAAAGGTACCAGAGATGAACACCCTCCTACCCACCTCGATCGTCGGTAGCCTGCCCAAGCCCTCCTGGCTATCCGAGCCCGGAAAGCTGTGGTCCCCATGGAAGTTGCGAGACGACGAACTGCGCGAAGGGAAACTCGACGCCCAAGCCCTTGCGGCGCTCGAACAAAAGCAAGCCGGGCTCGACATAGTCAGCGACGGTGAACAAACCCGTCAACACTTTGTGACCACGTTCATCGAGCACCTCAGCGGCGTCGACTTCGATCGACGCGAGACCGTGCGAATTCGAGACCGCTACGACGCAAGTGTTCCAACGGTAATCGGCGAAGTCAGCCGCGAAAAGCCCGTGTTCGCCGACGACGCCGCCCGCCTCAGAGCGACAACCGACCAGCCGATCAAGTGGGCCCTGCCCGGTCCGATGACAATGGTCGACACACTCTACGACGACCACTACAAGAGCCGCGAAAAGCTTGCATGGGAGTTCGCGACGGCGCTGAATCAGGAAGCGAAGGACCTGGAAGCGGCAGGCGTGGACATCATCCAGATCGACGAGCCTGCGTTCAACGTGTTCTTCGATGAACTGAAGGACTGGGGCGTGGCGATGCTCGAGCGTGCCACGGACGGGTTGAGCTGCCAGACTGCCGTGCACATCTGCTACGGGTACGGCATCAAGGCCAACACCGATTGGAAGGCGACGCTCGGGGCAGAGTGGCGTCAATACGAGCAGTCGTTTCCACTGCTGCGACGGTCTTCGATCGACATCGTGTCGCTGGAGAGCCACAATTCGCGGGTACCGGTCGACGTGATCGAATTGCTTCGGGGCAAGAAAGTCATGCTGGGAGCGATCGATGTTGCGAGTAGCACCATCGAGACGCCCGAGGAAGTCGCCGCCACCCTTCGACGCGCCCTCCCGTTCGTCGACGCGGACAAACTGTATCCGAGCACCAATTGCGGTATGGCGCCTCTCGATCGACGGGTCGCGCGAGAAAAGATACGCACTCTCGCCGCCGGGACCGACCTCGTGCGACGCGAGCTGTCCTAGCGGCGCGACGGCACCCGAATACCTTGCGACACATCCGTTGCAAGGCACGTCCAGTCCCAGTGCAAACCTGGGAGGAGGAACGGGTGCTCCTCCCCCCAGGTCGTTTCAGTGTTGTAGTGCCGGGTAGTCGGTGTATCCCTCTGCACCGTCCGAGTAGAAGGTGCTCTGGTCCGGAGTGTTCAGTGGAAGGTCTTCCTTCCATCGGCGGGCCAGATCCGGGTTGGCGATGGCGGGACGGCCGACCACGACAGCGTCGCCGAATCCGTCGTCGACCAGGGACAGAGCTTCGTCCCTGCTGGTGATTTCGCCGAATCCACTGTTGACGAGAACCGGACCGCCGAAGGTGCGGCGCAGATCCTGGACGAGCTCACCCGACGGATCCTTGTGCAGCACACTCAGGAACGCCAGACCCAGCGGAGCGATCCCCTTCACCAGGGCGGTGTAGGTCGCGTGCACGTCGTTGCGGTCGGTTTCGAGCGCATCCTGGATGTTGTGCTCGGGTGAGATTCGGATTCCGACGCGGTCGGCTCCGATGGCGTCGGCGACCGCTTGCGCGACCTCCACGACGAACTTCGCGCGGTTCTCGGGTGTGCCGCCGTAGGCATCGTCACGCTGATTCGATGCGGGCGAAAGGAACTCGTGCAGCAGGTAACCGTTGGCGGAGTGAATCTCGACGCCGTCCAATCCTGCTGCGATGGCGTTCTTGGCTCCTTGGACGAATTCCTCGATCACCGAAGGAAGTTCGTCGGTCGTCAGGGCGCGAGGCACGGGGTACGGCTTCTTCCCGTCGTAGGTCCGTGTCTCACCGTCGATGGCGATCGCGCTCGGGGCGACGACCTCGTAGCCGCCTGTTGTCGCCTCGTGCGTGACACGGCCTGCGTGCATGACCTGAGCAACGATCAGACCACCCTCGGCGTGCACGGCGTCGGCGACATTCTTCCAGCCGTCGATCTGCTCGGGCGTGACGAGGCCAGGTTGGCCGGGGAATCCCTGACCCGCGTGCGACGGATACGTGCCTTCGGTGACGATCAGACCGAGCGAAGAACGCTGACGGTAGTGCTCGACCACCAGCGGGCCGGGAACTCCGTCACGCCCGGACCGCACCCGCGTGAGCGGAGCCATCACAAGCCTGTTCTCGAGGTCGAGGGCACCTAGCGTCAACGGAGAAAACAACTTCACTGATTCGACTCTTTCCAGACGGGGGCGATACTTACATCGGCTAACCGTCGGAGAACAGTCAGGTATTCCGGTCAGAGATGATCGTCACCATCGAGGGGTGTGCGACGGGACGTCGCGTGTCGCTGCCGGCGCGTCAGGTTTCCGTTGTCTCGATCGGACTTCGCTGGCGCCGGACGATCCCCGTGACCACGGCGATGATGGCACCGACAGCGAGCACGACGGCCGATGCGAACGGGAGTGCGTTGTCCACGGCGCCCACCGCCAGGACGGCGGGGATCGCCAGCCCCGGCCATGGCATCACAGTCTTCCAATCACCCGAGCTCCACCCGAGGATGGAACAGATCCCGACGACGAACAGCACGACCCCGCCGCACAGGATCCAACGGCCCGCGTCGGTCAGCTCCCCGACGGGATGCAGAACATACTGCTGAATCCCGACCCCGAGCAGCGCAACCCCCAGAGCAACAGGAAGATGGCCGTAGACATACCCATCGGCGCGACCACTTTCCACCGCCCGATCGTCGTCCTGGATCTCGAACTTGGCTTCCGCACCGGCGATGTCGAAGTACATCCACCACACGGCAGCCGCAATGGTGAATCCCAGTGCTGCCACCGACAATGACGACCAGGCCCACGAAGTGTCACGCATCCCGAGCACGACGGCCGAAACCGATTCACCCAGGACGAGAATGACGAAGAGTCCGAAGCGTTCCGGAAGATGGTCGAGGTGTAGCGGCACATTCTGACCCCACCGGGTCGCTGCGAACGGAGCAGCCGCCTCGACAGCGATGCCTACCGCCCACAGGACGTAGGTGAGCGGCGACGGGATGAACAGCGAAATCGTCCAGATCACGATGCTGATGACCGTCGCCGCGAGATAGAGATCGATGGTGCCCCGTACGTCGGCGATATGGCGCCACGCACGGAAGTAGAGACCGGCGAGAAGCACTCGGGTCGCGATGTATCCGATGCCGAACGCGACGGTGCCGCTACCACCGATGGCCGTGGTCGCACTCGCCGCCATCACCGCGACCGCGAACGTCGCGGCCAGTTTGAGCACCCGATAGAGAACGTCGTTCGTGTCGAATCTGTTGGCGTACAACGTAGTCGTCACCCACGACCACCAGGTGACAGCGAACAGTCCGGTGAACACCGCTACCCCGTGCCACCCCAGGTCGTCCTTCAAGCCGATCGCGAGCTGATGAACAACCAGCACATAAGCGAGATCGAAGAACAGCTCCAGCCGCGTTGCGGCACGATCGTCCTTGGTTCGAAGTCGAGGCGGCTGAAACACCGGGGTGGATTGGTCGGCCCCGGAATCACCGTCCGCGTGTGTTTCGGGGTAATCGTCCATGCCGACACATACCCCACTCGGTCCAACTCAACCTCGACCAGAGTTGGAGCACATCCCGCCATTACTGCCTCGAACTGTGCCGTGAGAAGCTGTAGACAGCGTTCGAGTCGTCAAGCTTCCCGGCGTTTCTCGTGCAGGGCAGCATCGGTGTCGGCGATGGCCAACATTCTGTTGATGTCCGCGCCGGCCAGTGCACCGGCCGCCGCCGAGGGACCGACCTGGGCAGTCAGATCGGTGGCGTTCCCCGCCACCCACACACCCGGCACTTCGGTAGCGCCGGCGATGCCGGAGGCGAAACCGACACCTATGTTCGGCGGTTCATGCACCGGCAGGCCCAGACCTTCCAGTCCCTGGATGCGGGCTCGCAGTTGTGCGAGTACGGCCACCACACTCCGGGCCACGATCTGTCCGTCGGCCAGTCGCAGCCCGGCGAGCGCACCATTGTCGTCGTCGACGATCTCGGTGACAGGAGTGTCGACGATGCGAATACCGCGGGCTGCGAAACGATCACGGTCGTCGTCGTCGAGGTCGGTGCCCTGGGTGAAATAGATCAGGTCCTCGGTCAGCTGGCGGAACAGAAACGTGTGAACGATCGATACCGGACCGGTGGCGAGGATGCCGATGGGCTGATCGCGCACCTCCCATCCGTGGCAGTACGGACAATGCAGCACACTATCGCCCCAGTGTTCGGCCAGACCGGGCAATTCCGGCAACACGTCGGTGAGTCCGGTGGCGATCAGAATGCGACGGGAAGTGATGGTTCGACCGTCGGCGAGAGTCACAGTGAACCGCAGGTCCCCGCGCGCGGACGGGGGCGCAGGCTCGGCTGCCATCACCTCGGCGTCGACGACGAGGCCGCCGTACTGGCGCACCTGCTCTCGGCCCCGGCGGAGAATCTCCTGCGGCGCCATTCCGTCCAGGACGATGAACCCGTGCATCGACGCTGCAGGTGCATTGCGCGGGGATCCGCTGTCGATCACGACGACCGAGCGCCGGGAACGAGCGAGTATCAGTGCTCCGTTGAGCCCCGCGGCGCCTCCGCCGATCACCACCACATCGACGATTTCCTCGGCAACGGCATCACTCTGGTAAGTCGGTGTCGTAGCGGTCATGGTTTCCTGCCTCCGGTTGTTCGACATATCCAGGGTCACCCTCTGACTGGTGTGGTGGGCGTCGGGTCGGTTGGGCGAGCGGTCGCAGCGCTCTCGACGGGAGGCTCGACGCTCGTGGGCGTGAGGGTTCGTTGGCCCGGTAGAGCAGCGAGGACGATCATTGTTCCGGTGGCCATGACGATGCCACCGATGAGGCTGGTGTGGGAGACAGCGTAGGCGAAGGACTGTTGGACGGCCTCGACGATTGCTCGGGCAGTCTCGGGTCCGGCAGCGGAACTCTGCGCGACCTGCTCTGCGACCGCCAATCCACCACCGACCGAGTCCTTGGCGATCTGCATCGCTTCGGCAGGAAGCCGATCTGCCGCCAGGTCGGTCAGTTCGTCGCGATATGCGGTGCCCAGCACCGATCCCAGCACTGCGATGCCCAGCGCCCCGCCCAGTTCGAGCGCTGTGTCGTTGGCACCTCCTGCGACGCCCAACTCGGATTCTGGGAAGGTCCCCATGATCGTGTCGGTCGCCGGCGCGATGCTCACGCCAAGAGCCAAACCCAGCATCAGCAACGGAGTGAGGAAGTCGATATACGTCGAGCCATCGTCGATCCTGGTGAGCAGGAACATCCCTGCCGTTCCGATGATCAATCCGCCGACGACCATCGCCCTGACCCCCAACTGTGGAGTGAACTTCCCGGTGATCGCAGATCCGAGAAAAACAGCGGCGCCCAACGGCAGCAGGCGTACGCCCGTAGCGAGAGCGTCGTAACCGAGGACGAACTGCAGAAATTGCGTCGAATAGTAGAGCACCGCGAACATTCCGAAGAAAAAGACCAGCACCGCGAGCATCGAACCGGTGAACGGCCGCAGCGCGAATTTACGGACGTTCAGCATCGGATGCGGATGACGCAACTCCCAGGCAACGAACCCCGCCAGACCGACAGCGGCAACGACGATGGCCGCGACGGGGCCTGCGTCCCAACCCGAATGCGGACCCTCGATGGCGCCGTAGATCAAGGAACCGAGGGTGACGATGGACAGCAGACCACCCACGTAGTCGATGCGGCCCATGTTCTCGGCCTTCGACGGCGGAACCAGGACGAGCGCTGCAACGACGGCGAGGACCGCGATCGGGACGTTGATCAAGAACGTCGAACCCCAACCGTGGTCCTCCAGCAACCAGCCCGAGACCAGGGGTCCAACAGCAACCGCCACCCCGGATGTTGCGGCCCATGCGGTGACGGCCTTACCTCGTTCGTCGCGGGGAAACGTCGCTACCAGCAGTGACAGCGTGGCCGGCATCACGACAGCGGCTCCGACACCCATGATTGCCCGGGCTGCGATCAGCATCGTGGTCTCGTCGACCATGCTGCCGATAACCGAACCACCGGCGAACACCGACAGCCCCAGCACCAGCGCACCACGTCGACTGTATTTGTCCCCGATCGAGCCCAGCACCAGCATGAGCGCCGCGTACGGGACGGTGTATCCATCGACGACCCACTGCAGATCGCTACTGCTCAAGCCCAGATCCGCAGTCAGATCGGGGGCGGCGACGATCAGCGACGTGTTCGCCATGACCGTGATCAGCAGACTGAGACACAGCACCAGCAGAGCCCACCACCGCCGCGGGTAGGGAGTCGACATATCTGTGACGGGTGTTCTCGCAAGTAAAGGCATCAGTTACTCCTGAGATAGAAGGGTCCGAATCTGCGGGCCAGTCGGTTGACAGTGCGTATCGGGGGTCGAATCACATGAGGGCGCGAACCGGTGCAGCGGCCGATGCGGTCGGCCGGACCGTGGACCCAAACCAGGGCGAGTCGGTCCCGTTCGGTTATGTACTCAATGTTCCATAACGTAGGCGGTTCTGTACTGACTTGTCAATTACTCGGTCGCGGCCTACCTTCGAGGCATGGCACGACCACGAACGTTCGACCGAGAACACGTCCTCAATGCCGCGGAGCGTCAGTTCCGCACCACCGGCTACAACGGCACGAGTGTCGACGACATCAGCGCCGCTACCGGCCTGGGCCGCGGCAGCTTGTACGCCGCGTTCGACGGCAAGCACGGCGTGTTGCTTCAAGCCCTGTCCGGATACTCCGCTCGGCTGGCGCATTTCGTCCCCAAGGCGCTCGCCGGACCGGACGACGGTGCTCTGGAACGGCTGCACCAATTCTTGCTGCGCGCCGTCAACGGCGTCCCTCTCGCTGCCGACGTTCCGCCCGCGCCCGACCGAGCAGCGGCGGCGTGCTTCGCCGCCAAAATAGCCCTCGAGCTGGGCAGCTCCAACCCCGAGCTGGAACGCGTTGCCAACGCCTGCTTCTCGACGATGGTGACCGCGGTATCCGAATGCGTGCGCGCCGCTCAACGCCACGGCGACATCGACGCCGACGCGGACCCCGACGACCTCGCCTACCTTCTGATCAGCATCGTCCGCGGACTCGATGTGGTTGGCGCACATGGCCACAGCCCCGCCCGGATGACATCGATCGCCGAAAATGCGTTCGCGCTACTGCCCCGCCCTCGACACCGGTAGGGCGCGCACGTACGCCACAGCCGCCGCAAAGGATCGTGCGTCGGGACTTTGCTAGCTCGGGTCGTGATCCCGTAGCCCGTCGCGAACGGCCATGAGGTAGACGGCGAGGAGCCTGTCGATCGTCGTGGGATCGGCTCCCAGGTTTCCTGGTCGCCAGGCGAGCGAGAGCAGACCGTTCAACGCCGCCCACAGGGTGGTGGCGAGGTCGTCCGGATCCAAGTCGGCTCTGACCGATCCGGAGCGGGCGCCCTCCCTCAGAACCTCTGCGAGGCGGGCGTTCTGAGCCTGGGTGAGCGCTGCGATCCGCTCGACCGCGTCGGATTCATCGGGCGGTTCGACCAGAATCCGGAATTCGTGAGGACGTTCTCGCGCGAACCGTGCGTAGGCGGCGGCGACAAGCAGGAGGCGTTCCTCCACCGTCCCTTCCGATTCGTACGCAGCGTCCATGTAGACGCGACTTTCGTCGAGCGCCTCCTCCGCTACTGCGGTGAGTAGCGCCGAGCGGCCCCCGACACGGTTGTAGATGGTCTGTACAGCGACATCCGCCTGCTCGGCTACCGCCTCGAGGGTGAGCGCCCCGACGCCATGAGCAGCGATGATGCTGCGTGCGGCCTCGAGCACCGACCGGCGGTTGGCAGCTGCGCGCCGTTGAGTGCGCGTCGTTCCTGTTTCGGCCATCACCGCGTAACTGTAGCCCATTCAATTCATGTAACTACTTCCATTTTTGGAACCTCTTACATATTGTGTGCCTATGACACGCACCGACGACCGATTCCCGTCCGGCGACGGCCAGTGCGCCGCCTGGCTGTACACACCGACCGACGAGCCCCACCAGGGCGGCAGAAGCCGTCCGATCATCGTGATGGGCCACGGCCTCGGGGGAATCAAGGAGATGGGACTCGACGCTTTCGCTCGACGGTTCACCGCCATGGGCTACCTGTGCCTCGTGTTCGACTACCGCCACTTCGGTGAAAGCACCGGCGAGCCGCGGCAACTTCTCGACATCGATACGCAACTCAGCGACTGGAACGCCGCAATCGCCCACGCGCGCACCCTGGACACCGTCGACCCCGCCTGCATCGTGTTGTGGGGAACCTCCTTCGGCGGCGGACACGTCATCGTCACCGCCGCACGCAACCCCGATGTCGCCGCAGTGATCACTCAGTGCCCGTTCACCGACGGCCTCGCCGCAGCACGAGCCATCCCCCTCCCTGTCGCCGCGAAAGTGACCGGCCGCGCGGTGCGTGATGCCGTCGGGGCCAAGTTCGGCCGACCGCCGGTGATGATCGACACCTACGGCCCGCCTGGGTCGACCTCGCTCATGACCAGTCCGGACAGCGCTGCCGGTATCACTGCGCTGATCCCACCGGGCATGGACGTACGCCGAGACGTCGCAGCTCGATTCGGACTCGACATCGTCCGCCATTTCCCGGGACGCAGTGCGAGCAAGGTGAAGTGCCCGATCTTCTACGCCATCTGCGAGCGCGACAGCGTTGCACCGCCGATCCCGACCCAGCGGTACGCCGCACGCTCTCCGCGCGCGGAGATAAAGCTCTACGACGCCGGCCACTTCGACATCTACGTCGGTGCCGATTTCGAGCGCAACATCGCCGACCAACTCGACTTCCTGGGTCGGCACGTTTCTGTCACCGAAAAGAATGACACCGAAACCAAAGGCACACGAGCGTGATCGACTACAACCTTGCCGGCCGCACCGTCGTCATCACAGGATCCACCGGCGGACTCGGTTCCGCCCTGGCGACAGCACTGCGCTCGCGCGGCGCCAATCTGGCCCTTCTCGATTTGGACGGCGACGCGGCAGCCCTACAAGCTCGCACTCTCGGCCCGGCGTCCGTTGCCCGGGGGTGGGCCGTGGACGTCACCGACCTCGACAGCATCCAGTCGGCGATCGGCTCGGCGGCCCGCCATTTCGGGCGAATCGATGTTGTGATTGCCAACGCGGGCATCGCCGCTGTGCAACCGCTCGAATCGATGGACCCTGCCCTGTGGGAACGAATCATCGACGTCAACCTCAGTGGAGTCTGGCGAACGTTCAAAGCATCGCTGCCCCACGTCGTCGAGCGGCGCGGATATCTACTGGCGATCTCCTCGATGGCCGCCTTCGTCCACTCGCCACTGAACGGCCCGTACGTCGCGAGCAAAGCGGGCGTCTGGGCGCTGTGCGACGCGACTCGGCTCGAACTGCGTCACCATGGCGTCGGGGTCGGAAGCCTTCACCCGACGTTCTTCCAGACACCGATGATGGACGCCGTGCAAACGGATCCAGTCGCCACCACATTGTGGGGAGGCAACCGCGCGGGCCTGTTCAAGATGATCCCACTGGACACCGTCGTCGCCGCCGCGGTGACGGGAATCGAGAATCGATCCGACATGATCGTCCCCACCCGCTCGAACGCCCTCGCCGCCCGCATACCCGGACTCATCCGTCCCATCACCGACCGAATCGGGTTTCGCCACAACGTGATCCCACGAGCAGTAGAACTCGCTTCGCACGCATCACCGTCATGAAGCCCGGCACAACGCGCCAAGATCGGGGGCGAGCGAAAGAGCCGTGCACACCGCGCGAGACGCGACGCGGTGACGCAGGCTATGCCGTCAGAGCGAGCGCCGTCAGCTGGCGTAGCAGTCCGACTTTGGTTTCCGGTCCAGACACCACAGCCTGCGAGCGCCGCGCGGTCGAACCCGACAGCGTCGCGAAAACCTGTTCCGACGTTCCGGTCACGGTGACGTCAGCGGGCGCACCAGAACAGGTGACGGTCGCGTTCACTCCCGACACGTCCGACGTCACAAGCACGCTTTCACCGTCCGCGTCGATGCGCGCAGTGACCGTCGGAAACCGCTTCTTCGCAGGGAGGGCTTCGGGCTTCGGAAACAGCGCCATGACCGAGAACACCAGCCAGCGACCGCGGCTGTGATCCGCGCCTGCACCGGCGGACATGAGCGGCGACGCCCACCTGGCGAGTTCGACCAACGGCGCCTGCAAACCTCGACCCCACTCGGTCAACGAGTAGACCCGCGACGACACCGGCGCCGCCTCCTCGGTGGACACCACAATTCCCGCTTCTTCCAAACTGCGAAGCCGCTGAACCAGCAAATTCGTGGCAATACCAGGCAGGGACCGATGCAAGTCCGAATATCTGCTCGGCCCGATCAGCAACTCCCGCACCACCAACATCGTCCATCGATCACCGACCACATCGAGACCTCGAGCGAGTGCACAGAATTCACCGTAGGACTTCACGATCGAAGCTTACACTTGACTTTCTGAACCTTGTACTTGAAATAATCAAGCAGTGACCTACCCATTGCATCTGCGAGCCCCCTCCCGCCTACCGGTACTGATCGTGCTGTGCTCGGCGACGCTGGCCATCAGCCTCGCCACAACCGCCATCAACGTCGCGCTCCCCTCTCTGGCGCTCGAACTGCGCGCCGACAACCGACAGCTCCAATGGATCGTCGATGCCTACAATCTCCTGTTCGCGACCTTCGTCCTCGCATTCGGCAGCCTCAGTGACCGCTACGGCCGCAAAGGCGCCCTCATCCTCGGCCTGTCGATCTTCGGCGGCGGAGCAGTAGGGGCCTCGTTCGCCGACAGCGCCGCACAGTTGATCGCCTGGCAAGCTCTGATGGGCCTCGGTGCCGCATTCGTCTACCCAACGACCCTGTCCATCCTCTCGAACGTCTTCACCGAACGAGCAGCCAAAGCAAAAGCGATCGGAATCTGGGGCGCAACAACCGGAGTCGGCGTCGCAGGTGGACCGATCCTCGGCGGCTGGCTACTCGAACACTACTGGTGGGGCAGCGTCTTCCTGGCGCTTGCCGTTGCAGCCCTCGGAGCCATCACCGCAGTGCTCGTCATCGTGACGACCTCTCGTGACCCGAGCACACCGCGCATCGACGTCGGCGGCCTCGTCCTGTCCGTGCTCGCGGTCGGCACCCTCGTCTACACCGTCATCGAAGCCCCCGAACACGGCTGGGCCAGTATCGCCTCATTGGCAGGATTCACCCTCGCAGCCGCGCTCTTCGTCGCTCTCGTGTTGTGGGAACGCAATCACACCGACCCGATGATCGACGTCACCCTCTTCGCCAACATGCGATTCACCGCCGCAAGCGCGTCGGTAACCTTCGCCTACTTCGCGTTGTTCGGCTTCATATTCCTCATATCGCAGTACTTCCAACTCGTACGCGGATACGGTCCACTGGAGACGGGCCTGAAGTTCATACCCGTCGCAGCATCGATCGCTGTCGGCTCCGTCCTCGGCACAGTCCTGGCAGTGCGCATCGGCAACAAAATCGTCGTCTCCGTCGGCCTGATCCTGTTCACCTCGGCTTTCGCATGGATCTCCACGCTCAGCACCGCCACCAGCTACCTCGAAATCGCCGGTCAGATGATTCCCCTCGGACTCGGACTAGGCCTGACATCGGCACCGGCAACCGAAGCCATCATGGGCGCCGTCCCGAAAGAGAAAGCAGGCATCGGCTCCGGCATGAACGACGCCACCAGAGAGGTGGGCGGCACTCTCGGCGTCGCGGTCATCGGCAGCGTCTACGCCTCGCTGTACACCTCCGGCCTGACCGCCACCGACACCGCATCGAACCTGCCCGACGACGCCACATCCGCCGTACAAGACTCCATAGGCGGCGCCGTCATCGCCTCCGAACAGATACGCGCAGCGGGCGATTCGTCCACAGCGGACGCAATCACCACCGCTGCCAACACCGCATTTCTCGACGGCCTCACCGCAGGCTCCTACGTCGCAGCAACAGTCACAGCAGTCGGCGCCGTCATCGCAGCAATATTCCTGCCATCGCGCCCCCAATAGCCTTGGCGCATCCACGTGCACTTCAGAAACAGTGGCGGAGAATCACTGCTGCGGCAGTCGAGTGTCCACCAACCCTCGGGGTGAGAGTGCCCGAGTGGAGGCTTCGAACCCACGCCGTCGTCACTGTGCCCGTTGCTGAACACCCGGGATAGCGAGTCTGTTTTGCTGCATCCGAAAACCACTGTCCCGATCGAGAAATCCGAATCCATATGGACCCTGGTGCCCCCAGTCGGACTCGAACCGACACTGTGCGGATTTTAAGTCCCTAGAAGTGAATCTGCATGAACTTCCATGGACCTCATATTTGTTTATTTGCAACGGTTTTCGTGCATCGTAGTCCGGACGAGTCCATGCTCGATCGTACCGACTTGTGACACTGTCGTGACACCGAGCTACCGCCGGCGCTGCGGCACCGGACAGTCGTGATCACCCGTGGACGACTACAGTTTCGGGTGGACGAGCGCGCCATCCCGCATCGGCGCTATGTGGGGACTCGTGACAACGAGACTGATTCGCCGCAAGCCGACATCGCCATGGAGTCGGTAGGCAACTGCATCTATGTGTCGCCAACGCTTTTCGGCGTCGAGCGGGCAAGTTTCGTAACTCTCGTTGTACGGCCAGGATTTCGCTGACTGGCTGCCTGCTTGGTCCGTCTTGGATTTGCAGAGCCGGACGATAGCCATCGCAGTGGTACGCGGTGACGCCACCCAGATGGAGGCCGGGAGTTCGCTGCGGCGATGACGCCGACGAAGCCGAAAAGCTACCAAGATCGGCGACAACAGACAGGAAAGCGTCCACGACATCGTGCGGAAACGACAGTTATCTCATGTCGAGGCAACTGACGTCTACCTTGCAACACGGTGATTCCGCCCGCATGGTCGTTGCGATCGATGACGACGACCCGGGTTGGTCGTCGTTTCAGCCGGTGACGGTCGGACGAACTTCGTCGACCATGCGTGCGACGTGCAGCGTCAGATAAGTGACCTCGTCGTCCGTCAGCGGAACACCGAGACGCAGCTCCAATACCGTCTGCAGCTTGACCGCGGTCGCGTGCGCATCTGGGTACACGTCACGAATAGCGTCACGGAGCTTCCCCAATCGCTCCTCGAGTTGCCGACCCGTGCAGGCTCGGACGAAGAAGTAGCGAAGATGCGTGATGAATCTCGCTGCGTTGACCGAATCTCGGTCGAACACCCTGTCATATTCGGCACCCATGATGTCGAAGAGCTGAGTGAACACACCCGTCATCTGGTACGTGAACGACAGGTCGCCGCTAGCAAATCCGGCATTCACCAGGTGTAGCGCAATGGCGACGGCTTCGTCCACTACCAGCGGCTGGTCGAGTTGGGTGTTCACGTATTCAAGAACCTTTGTGGCGGCTGCATATTCACGCGGATACATGTGAACAACCTCGCCGCGCAGCGGGTAGCTCATGGGCATGTTCTTCTCGTGGCGGACGACCGCGAAGCTGAGGTGGTCGGCAAGGGCGATCACCGTCGTCGACCCCAGCGTTGTGCCCAACTCTGCACGCGCTACGTCGAGCGCTCGGTCGGCCAACACGAGATGCTCCGGTGGAACAGCGGCGACCAAGGCACCGAAGTTGTCGGGATCCCGGCCGTCCTCCGGCACGAAAACTCTGGCCACCCGCTCCTGATCGACCCGATGACCGGGCTTGGCCTGAAAACCCAGACCTCGCCCGGTCACGATAACTTCGCCACCATTGTCCGCGCGCGCCAACACGACGTTGTTGTTGAAGATCCGCAGGATCTCCATGAGGCTTCCCTTCAGCCGAGTGACGCGCCGTTGCTACTGATCACATCTCGATACCAGACGAAGGACTTCTTCCGGTACCGATCGAGCGATCCGGTCCCATCGTCATCACGGTCGACGTAGACGAACCCGTACCGTTTGCTCATCTGCGCTGTCGATGCGCTCACCAGGTCGATGCAACCCCAGGTGGTGTAACCGAGAACATCGACGCCGTCGGCCAACGCTTCGCCGACCTGAAGCAGGTGCTGGTTCAGGTAGTCGATGCGGTAGTCGTCCTCGACTGTCGGAACGCCGTCGACCTCGACCAGGACATCCTTGGCCCCCAGACCGTTCTCGACGACGAACAACGGCTTCTGCCAACGCTCCCAGTAGTCGTTCATGACAACGCGCAGCCCTTGGGGATCGATCTGCCAGCCCCATTCCGACGCCTCGAGCGTCGGATTGGCGACACCTCCGAAGATGTTGCCTGCACCTGTCACTCGCGCTGAGGTATCAGCCGTCTCGCACATGCTCATGTAGTAACTGAACGAGACGAAGTCGACGGTGTTGCTGAGGTCGTTGCGATCCTGGTCGGTGATATCGAGCTCGATCCCGTTGTCTCGGAAGTAACGAAGCAGATACCCCGGATACTCACCGCGGCAGTGAATGTCACCGAACGCATAACTTTCGTGCTGTGTTTTCATCGCCGCGACCACGTCCGCTGGAGCCGGCGTCAACGGGTACGCCGGTAGCGCCAGAATCATGCAACCGATCTGCGCGTCGGGCATGATCTCGCGGGCCAGTCGCGTCGCCCGTGCCGATGCCACCAGTTCGTGGTGAACCGCCTGATACAGATCCCTCTGTGTCAGTTCATCTTTCGGCGTCTCGATACCGCCGGACAAGAACGGCTCGTGCAGAACGGAATTGATCTCGTTGAAGGTGAGCCAATACTTGACGCGAGCACCGTACCGGGTGAACAGGGTCTCGCAGTAGCGCTCGTAGAAGCCGATCAGCTTGCGACTGCTCCACCCGTCGTACGTGCGAGCGAGATGCAGTGGAGTCTCGTAGTGGCTGATGGTGACGAGCGGTTCGATCCCGTGCCGTTCCAGCTCGTCGAGCACCCGATCGTAGAACGCGAGTCCTTCTTCGTTGGGCTTGTCCTCGTCCCCCATCGGGAAGATGCGACTCCACGCGATGGAGAATCGGAAGACCTTGAACCCCATCTCGGCGAAGAGCGCGATGTCCTCGGCATATCGGTTGTAGAAGTCGATGGCGTGCAGCTTCAGATTGTCTGCGGTCGGCGCGTCGGATGGTGCTGCGGTGATGCCGCGGGGCATCACGTCCTGGATCGAAAGACCCTTGCCTCCTTCGTCGTACGCGCCTTCGATCTGATTCGCTGCCGTAGCACCGCCCCAGAGGAACCCCTCGGGAAAGTTGTTGTTCGTCATTGCGGTTCCCTTCTCAGACTGTGATTGCGATGGCGGGCGTGCCATGTGAGACGGCACCCGACGAGATGGATTCGATCGATGCGAGCTGCTTGGAATTGGTGACCACCACCAGCGTCATCGGGTCGAAGCCCGCCTTCTGCACTGCCGTGACGTCGAACTCGGCGATGATGTCGCCGGCCGTCACGACGTCACCGCGGGCGACCGAGGGCGTGAATCCCTCCCCGTTCATACGAACGGTGTCGATGCCGATGTGAACCAGCACCTCGACACCGTCGGAGGACCTGATCCCGTACGCGTGACCGGTCTTCATAGCGGTGATCACGGTGCCGGAAATAGGCGCGCGCACAACACCTTCGCTGGGTACCACGCCGAATCCTTGCCCCAGTACGCCGGAGGAAAATACACGATCGGGCACATCGGCGAGCGGGACGATCGTTCCGTCGACCGGTGACGTTATCTCCACCGTCCCCACCGTGACGGTCGCATCGGAAGAGTCGACCTCCGCCGCCTTCTCGCGATCCACGAACGCGAAGGTCAGCGCGAACGAGACGCTCACCGCGATGACGACTCCGGTTACCTGTAGGGCAAAGTTACCCACTGTGGTGAAAGCAGGAAGCGCCAGGATTGACGGGAAGACGAATGCAGTCGCAGCACTGCCGCCGGACGACGCGATCGCTCCGCCCACGGTACCGCCCACGATGCCGAAGAAGAACGGCTTCTTCAGTGGCAGATTCACACCGTAGATCGCCGGCTCCGTCACCCCCGCAAGGAAGCCTGATGCGGCGGCGGGTCCGGCGACGCTGCGTCGGAGACTGTTGCGAGTTCGGAAGAACACGGCCAGGGTGGCGGCTGCCTGAGCGAGTACGGCGCTGAGCAGCGGGCCGAGCAGGATCGAACTTCCGGAGATCGCGATGTCGTTGAGCATCGTCGGTATGAGGCCCCAGTGCAGCCCGAAGAGCACGAACACCTGCCACAGGCCGCCCAGGACGCCGCCGGCCAGCCACGGAGCGAAGACGAAGACGTTCCCGATACCCGTAGAGAGGGCATTGGCCAGGAAGGAAGTGACCGGGCCGACCGTCAGTAGGATCAGCGGAACCATGACGATGATCGACATCATCGGTGTCGCGAAGTTGCGCAACATCTTCGGTAGGAATCGCATCAATATCTTCTCGAGCCGTGCCTGAATCAGGACGGCCACGATGATGGGAATCACCGAGCTCGTGTAGTTGAACATCGTGACCGGAACAGCGAAGAATCTCACCGACTCACCGGACGCACTCAATTCGACTATCGACGGATACACCAAAGCCCCAGCTATCGCCATCGAGGTGAACTTGTTGGCCCCGAACCGATTCGCCGCTGTATAGCCCAAGAAGATGGGAAGGAAGTAGAAGATCGAGTCGGCCGTGGCGGCCAGGATGACATACGTCTGGCTGGAGGCGTCGAGCCAACCGAACTGCACTACGAGGCTCAGCAGAGCTTTGAGCAATCCTGCGCCGGCCAGAGGCCAGACGATCGGCTGAAAGATCGAGGACACAACGTCGATGAACCCGTTGAGCAGGCGCTTCGGCGACCACGCGGAGCCCTCGACTACCGCTCCGGTCCGTTCCTCTGTCGAGGCGTTACCGGTCAGTTTCGTGATTTCGGCGTGCACGGTCGGTACGTCGTCACCGATGACCACCTGGTACTGGCCGCCTGCTTTCATCACCACCAGCACACCAGGGAGCGCCTTGACCGCGTCGGTGTTCGCTTTCGCGCTGTCGCGCAGTTTGAAGCGAAGGCGAGTGGCGCAGTGCACGACCGAGTCGACATTGCTCTGCCCGCCCACCCCCTCGAGAATGTCCGATGCGAGCGACCTGTGGTCGATGATTGCCATGATTTTCCCTGTCGCGTTTCCGTGTTACGGCACAAAAAAAGACCTGAGCCGCACGCGTCCAAATGCGTGTAGCTCAGGTCTTGCCTCGTGACCGAGTAACAATCCTGGTAAAGCTTGTGATCGAGAACACTAACGGCACTCGACTTGATGCGCAAGGGGGACGACAAGGCGACGGTCGCATGGGTTCTCAGGTTCGGTCGAGCGATCAGCCGGAGACTCGTTTGCGTGTGGTGCGTTCGGCGAAAGACAGTCCGCCCCAGATTCCGTGGCGTTCTGCGTTGGCAGTTGCGTAGTCGCGGCAGGGGTCGCGGACCGGGCAGGTTCTGCATATTGTCTTGGCTTCGTGCTCGCGGCGTCGGCGGGCGGATCTGCTTTCGGTTTCGGGGCCGAAGAAGACCGATGGGCCGTAGAAGCCGCAGTCACCGTGTTGTTGCCACTGCCAGGGCGTTGCGCTGGTCGGCGAGGACGCACGAATGGTCATGGCAGCTTCCTCTCTCCATGCCGAGAACAGGGGTGGGCGCACGTAGGCGCTCGACCCCTGTTCTCGACTCTGGTCAATGCTGTCGTGTGTCAGGCGGGAACGGGCGACCCACGGTGAATTTCGTCCAGCTCGCGTGGCCGTGCTTCTATGCCGTTGGTCGGATCTTTGTGGAAACGGCCATCTTTCATGATGCCGACGATCTTGGATTGATCCTGCAGGATGGTGATGTCCTCGAGCGGATCACCGTCGATGAGGATCAGGTCGGCGTAGAAGCCGGGCGCAACCTGACCGAGATCATCGGGCATACGCATGATCTGGCCGCCGAACGCAGTGGCAGCGAGCAACGTTTCCTTCGTCGTGTAGCCGAGAAGGTTGACGAAGTGCGCGAGATCGCGGGCGTACGTGCCGTGCGGTGTCCACGCGAACCCGTAGTCGCCGCCGGGCAGAACGCGGATACCGCGCTCCTTCATTTTCTTCAGACCGTCGATGGCGCATTCGAGTTCGTGCTTGTACCCCGCTGCTTCGGCGGCCTCGGGTGGGTAGCCGAACGCGGCTGCGTCCTCGAGAGTGGCGACGAGCCAGTTCAGTCCCGGTGCGACGAATACTCGGTCTTTCTGCTCTTCGAGCATGTCGAGACCTTCGTCGTCGATGAACGAGGCGTGATAGATGATGTCGACGCCGTTGCGCAGTGACATCTTCACCGATTCACCCGAGCGTGCGTGGGAGCAGACACGTAGCCCGCGGCGATGAGCTTCGGTGACAGCAGCGAGGGTCTCTTCGTCGGAGAAGTAGTTGTCCTCCGCGTGCTGGTTGCCGGTGATCTCCTCACCGGACATCGACAGCTTGACCAGGTCCGCGCCCATTTCGACGTTGCGACGCACTTGCTTGCGCATTTCCTCGGGTCCGTCGGCGAAGGCGGTGATGCCATCGACCAATGCACCACCGGTGACGGCGATTTCCTGACAGTTCGCCAGGTAACGCGGGCCGGGGATCTGACCGTCGTTGATGGCGTTGCGGATCACCACGTCCAGGCGAGGCTTTGCTGCAGCGGCACCGACGCACATGGTGTAGCCGGAGTCGATGTACGTCTGCGCCGAGCGAGCGCACAACAACGTGTGTTCCTCGACGCCCATGGTGCCCAGGCCGGGCAGATCAGCGGAGTTGACCCAGGAGAAGTGGGTGTGTGCATCGCAGAGACCGGACATCAGAAACTTGCCCTGCCCGTCGACGACCCGAGCACCGTCTTGCGGTAGATCGCCGGCTCCCTTGCGGACCTCGACGATACGTTCGCCGTGAACGAGGACCTCTCCCTCGAACGGGTCGGAGCCGGAGGAATCGAAAATTCGTACGTTGGTGAAGAGAACTGCCTGATCCGTGGACGGTGACGACGTCATTGTCGGATCTCCTTTCTGAGTAAAATCAGGGCTTGACCAGGAAGTCCTGGAGCCGGTGGGTGACCGAAGCGGAGTCTTCGAGCGAGTGCCAATGTCCGACGCCCTCGAGAACGTTCAGTTGGGCACTGGGGTAGGTTCCGAGCAATTCTTCGTTGACCGCGACCGGGCTGACCTTGTCGCCGTCTCCGGTCAACAGCAGGACCGGGACGGAGATCGACGCAAAGTCCGGGTTCTCGGCCGCAGCGAGTGCTTCGCAGGCAAAGGCATAGCCTGCGGGGTCCTGGCCGAGGAGCAATTCACGAACTGCTGCAACGGTGACCGGCTTGCTCTCGTGTGTGGTCGACGACAGTGCCGCACCGAGAATGGTGTCGGCGACAGCAGACATTCCCCCTTCACGCACGGTGCGCGCGCGTGCCCGGGTCGCAGTCTTGGCGGCGTCTGGTTGTGCCTTGACCGGGCCGAGCAGAGCGAGCTTGCTGACGCGGTCCGGGTAAGTCGCAGCGAAGGTCGCCGCCACGAGAGTCCCCATCGAATGCGCAACCAGTGCTGCCTGCTCGATGCCCTCGGCGTCGAGCAGGGCTTTGAGTTCCTCGACCCACCCGGTGATCGAATTGGGGCCGGCGACGGGTGAACGACCGTGTCCGGACAAGTCGTACCGCAGCACGGTGTGCGTTTCGGCGAGAGCGGCAACCTGCGGTTCGTAGACAGTGGTGGATCCGCCGAGACCATGGATGAGCACAACGGCGGGGCCGGTGCCGGTCTTCTCGACGAACAACCGGCTGGTGCCGGCCGCGACGAGATGATCGGGGTCGCTGGGTTCGCCGATGACATTGCGCAGTTCACCGAGGCCCGGTGCAGAGATGACGACCTCGTCCCCGGGGACGAGGTACTTCGGTGGGTCGAAGCCGATTCCGACACCGACCGGAGTTCCGGTTGCGATGACATCACCGGCTTCGAGAGTGATTCCTGCGGAAAGGGTTTCGATGATCGTGGGGACGTCGAAGATCAGTTGCGAGGTGTTGGTGTCCTGGCGGAGCTCGCCGTTGATGCGAGTCTGCAGCTGCAGGTCGTCGATGTCGATTTCATCGGCGGTCACTGCCCACGGTCCGAGCGGGCAGAACGTGTCGAGCGACTTGCCGATGAACCACTGCTTGTGATCACGCTGCAGGTCGCGAGCAGTCATGTCGTTGATCAGGGTGTAACCCCACACGTATTCCATGGCGTCCTCTTTGCTCACCTTGGATGCGCGTTTGCCGATGATGACGCCGATCTCGCCCTCGTAATCGAGCGCAGAGGTGATATCGGTGTGGGGATCGATCGCATCGCCCGAGGCGATGACCGTCGCGGCCGGTTTGGTGAACACCACCGGATGCTGGGGAACGTGCTGTCCATCAGCGGATCCGGTTGCGTCGAAGCCGCTCTTGGCGAACTCGGCGGCGTGCTCGCTGTAGTTGCGGCCTACGCAGAACACGTTGCGGCGCGGGACGATCGGGGCGAGGAGCTTGCCGCCCTCGGCTGTCGTGGCGGCTGTCAGTCGGTCCGTGGCGGCCGCGCCTGCGTCGATGACCTGCTGCAGCGTGGTGATGGATTCGCCGGTATCGGCGAATCGGACTGCGCGGGCAGCCCCGTTCTGGTCGACGGCACAGATCTGTGCGCCGTTTTTCGTCTGAATTCGTGCGAATCGCACTGAGCCTCCCAAACCAATGTGAACCAAACCGTTATTCGGTCCGTATTGGTTACGATAGGTCGAGGAACTGTGACCGTCAACACTCGATCTCGAATCCATAGGCCGACCTCACAGGAGGTTCATCGTCTAACATTGGTTCACATTGGTATGGCTACAGGTGGGAGGTTGTTGTGACGCTGGCAGTCGGTCCTCATGCGGCCACCCTTCGGTTCATCGATGGACTCGTCGCAGACGGCGGTCTCGGCCCCGGGGACAAGCTGCCGACCGAGCGGGAACTCTCGGCCGCCGCGGGAGTGAGCCGCGCGGTGGTCCGCGCTGCTCTGGATACGCTCGAAGAGCGGGGCGCTGTGGTTCGCCACGTCGGCCGCGGAACGTTCCTCACACCTCGCGCTTCGACCGAGCTCGAGGTGGCCGATCACCCGAGTCCGGCCGAGATCATGGCATCCCGTTTCGTGCTCGAACCCGAACTCCTCCCGCTGGCGGTCAATGCTGCGACCCGCGCCGACATAGACGAGATGCATCGCTGCCTTCGCGGCGGTCACGACGCAACCACGTCGGAAGAGTTCGAGCGCTGGGATACGTTGTTGCATCACAGTTTTGCGCTCGCCACTCACAATATGGTGCTGATCGGGGTCAGCAAACTGCTCATCGACAGCCGTAGCCAGCCGATCTGGGGCTCGCTCAAACGCCGGAGCTTCAATCCGGAACTGAAGCAGTGTTACTGCACCGAACACGAAGCCATCGTCGCTGCCCTCGAAGACAGGGACCCCACTGCGGCCAGCGAGGCGATGCGTGAGCATCTTCGCCACGTGCGCACAACACTGCTCGGCGTCGATGGCTGACCAGTTTACGCAGATCGATAGTGCAACAGAATGATTGAGACGGGAATCGATTCAGGGGACTACATCGAGTGGCCGTGAGAACGGCTGGCCCGCGTCGGACATCATCCCGTCGTCCTCCTCACAACTCCGTGATATTGCCTGACAAGCGGGACCGAGTCCACACACCCTCGGACTGCAGCCGCGGTGGAGGTCCTACTGATGTGCGGACTGCCGAACGAATCTCGGTATGGCGATCGCGGTGGGCAGTGCGACAAGAGTAAGGACGGCAGCGAGGACGAAGGCGCTGGGGAATCCTTGCCCTGCCAGGGCGTGGCCGAGGGGCACGGAAACAGCGGCGGTACCGAGCGCGACGCCGAGTTGGCGCACCACACCGAGAATGCCGGTACCGCGGGCGATGGAGTCATTGTTCATGCAGTCGAACGGCACGGTCTGCAGTGGGACGATCAGCAATCCGAACGATGCCCCGCCAACGAGAAGAACCACACCTAGTGCCGGTGGCGGTGTGTTCTCCGAGAACATCGCGAATGCTGCGGTGGCGACCGCGGAACCTGTGAGACCGGAACCGAGAAGTGCGCGTGTTTCGATCAGCCGCAACAACTTCGGCGCTGTGATCGTCGAGAGGATGATTCCCACAGCATGGCAGGCCAGCAGCAGCCCAGTGGCGCGGACACTCAGCCCGTAGGGGCCCTGCAGGAACAGCGGGAGCGCGAAGAGCAGTGCACCGAATCCGGCAGAGGCGAGGAACATCGTCGCGTTACCCAGCGCGAAGGGTCGACGGGTGAACATACCCAGGTCAACCATCGGAGCGTCGGTTCTCAGTTCGATTCGGATGAAGAGGGCAAGGGCGACGAGGCCAAAGCTGAAGGGCCCGAGCACGACCGGTTGCACGAAGGATCCGTCGGATGCGTTGGACAGTGCCAATGTCACCAGAGCAAGACCAGTGGCACCAGCCATCCAGCCTGGCACATCGAGGCGCCCGACCCGCTCGACCCTGTGCTCGTCGAGCCAGAACAGTGCCAACACGAACGCGAGTATCCCGATCGGCACGTTGATCACGAAGACCCAGCGCCAGCCGATGGTGTCGACGAACGCGCCACCGAGGAGCGGGCCTAGGGCTGGAGCCGCCGCGGCGGGAACGGAGAGGATTGCCGAAGCTTTGGCGCGTTCGTCCTCGGGGAAGGCGCGGAACAGAAGCGCCATTCCCACCGGTACGAGCATTCCGCCGCCGACACCTTGAAGAGCACGAGCGGTGATGAGGGCGTCGACGTCCCAGGCAGAGGCGCACAGCGCCGAACCCGCGGTGAATATGGCCAGCGCGAACAGAAAGATCCGTTTGGAACCGAACCGGTCGGCGGCCCATCCACTGGCCGGCATGATCGCGGCGACGACGAGGACATACGCAGTCACTGCCCACTGCACCCGTGCGATAGGAGTGTCGAACTCGCCCCGCAGCGCAGGAACAGCGATATTGACGATTGTCAGGTCCAACAGGTCGATGAACAGCGCCGCGACGGTGACAACGGCGACCTTGTACTTGAGAGGCATGACTTCACGCTACGAAGCCCGCGACGCGGACGCTGTAGACCTCGGTCGGACATTCTTGGACTATTCTCCGATTTAGCTTTCGCATGCCTGATCTGCGACAGCGTTATCAGGGGAGGCTATCCGACAATGTACCGTTCTCCACCAATCTTCGAGCTGGACAGGTCAAACCGACGTCTTCCGGCGCTTGATGTGCAGCGGATCACTCCCGCCCACCCTCGGGTCCGCAACGGCGCCCACGGCCACCACGACTTGGAGATTTTGTACTTTTCCTCCGGCTCCGGGGTGCACGAATGGGCAGGACGAAGGTGGCCCGTCGGCCCCGGTGATGCCGCAGTGATCCCTCCGCGAATGGTGCACGACCTGTCCGGGATAGCCGATGCGAAGGGATGGGCGGTGCAGTTCTCCCCTGCCGTGCTCGAGAATGCGGCTGACGGCGGCCAGGCATTACAACTGTGGCGATCGAATCCACTGTTGAGCACTTTTCTCGTCGCGGAGCATAGGTCCGAAGCGGGGAATTTCCGTGTGGTCGACGCCGCTCGACCGCGGTGGGAGATGATCCTCACCGGCCTCGAAAGTGAACTGCGGGATCAAGATCCCGGCGCGGATCAAGCGATGCGGTCGTATCTGTTCCTGCTGCTGCTCGAGGTCGCGCGAGCGGCCGGTGACGTCGAGGGCACGCTGATGCAGCGCCGTGAGCCGATCCTGGCGCACACGTTCGGGGTTATCGAGAAAAGATTCGGTCGTCCGTTGTCGACAGGTGATGTGGCGGACGCGGTGGGCATGTCATCGGGACATCTGACCACGCTTGTCCGCGAGCGGACCGGCAGGACGGTCGGTGATTGGATCCTCGAACGGCGGATGACCGAAGCCCGCTGGCTGTTGACCAGTACGGATCTGACTGTCGAGACCATCTCCGGCCGAGTCGGGTTCACCGATCCCGCGTACTTCAACCGGCGGTTCCGCGAACTTCATGGCACACCCCCTGGATCTTGGCGACGCCGGTAGCGCTCTGCCAGGGCGCTCGGCCGTGCCCGCTGATCGCCGACGAGCAAGGGCTGTCCGCAGATCGGTAGCGCAACAGAATGATTGAGACGGGAATCTATTCAGGAGACCACACCGGGTGGCGGTGAGAGCGGCTGATCCGAATCCACGGCCTGGACGGCTCCCGTATCGAGCGCACTGATCGCGTGCACATCCGAATCCGTCATCTCGAAATCGAAGATCTCGATGTTTTCGGCAATGCGCTGAGGAGTTGCCGACTTCGGCGTGGCTATCAAGCCCAGCTCGATATGCCATCGCAATACGATCTGGCCAGGAGATTTCTCGTACTTCGTTGCGAGTCGCCGGATCACCGGCTCGCTGAGCAGGTCCGAGCCGGGGTGGCCGAGGGGGCTCCACGACTCGGTGATGATGCCTGTTCGACTGTGGTGGTCGCGCGAGTCGCGTCGATTGGTACGCGGGTTGAGTTCGATCTGATTGACCGCAGGCACGATCTCGGTGGCGTCGATCAGCGTGTCGAGATGAGCGGGCTTGAAGTTCGATACCCCGATCGCACGTACTGCGCCGGTGTCGAACAAGTGCTCGAGAGCGCGCCACGTCTCGACATACAACCCGAGTCCTGGCATAGGCCAATGGATCAAGTAGAGGTCGATGTAGTCGAGCCCGAGCGCGGATGCCGACGCGTCATAGGCGCGCAGGGCCGACTCGTACCCATGGTGGGCATTTGCGAGCTTCGTGGTCACGAACAGCTCACTGCGGGCAATGCCGCAGTCCCGCATTCCCGTGCCGACAGCCTGCTCGTTGCCGTACGCGGCGGCTGTGTCGATCAATCGGTATCCGGAGGCGAGTGCCGCCGTCACGGCATCGGATGCCTGGCGGCCTTTCATCGGCCAGGTGCCAAGGCCCAGACGGGGCATCTCGATGCCGTTGTTCAGTGTCAGCGTCGGAGCAGAGGGCGCGTTCATCGTATTCTCCAAGATTGTGCGAGCTGAGTGTTCTTCAGCGTGGACCACCTCGATACCGCAGTCGAATTACATTCTGCGATATGAGCTTTCGTGATGGGGGCAGCGGTCACGGAACAGGGGACGCAGGATCACGAAGGGGCCTGCGCGTGATGTGCCTCGCCCTCGTCCCGTAATCGCCGACGTGGTTGCGCAGCAACGTGGAGGCCTTCTTGGCGTCGCCGGAGTTCAGGGCCGCCGCGATGGGCCGGTGTTCGTCCGCAATGCGTGCGAGCGGAATAGTGCTGGTGGCCAGGCTGACTGTCGTGAGAATTTCGATTCCGAGTGCTTGCCAGGCGTCCAACAACGCCCGATTCTCTGCTGCTTCGACAATGTGCCGATGGAACGCGGCACTGGCGCGCGCGAAGCGGACGAGGTCACCCGATTCGGATGCGGTACCCATCGCGTCGATGTGGCGATCGAGTTGTTCTGTGGCACCTTTCATTCGAGGAGCAGCAAACGTTCCCGCGAGGCCTTCGAGGGCCGCCCGAACCGGGTAATACTGTTCGAGGTCTTCACTGCGCAGCGCGCGCACCCGGGTACCTCGATTGGGCACGTACTCGACGAGGCCCGTGGCTGCGAGTTCTCGCAGAGCCTCCCGGACCGGTGCCTGCGACACACCGAGCGAGGCAGCGACGTCGAGCTCACGGATTGGGTCCCCGGGGCTGTAGACGCCGTCGAGGACGCGCGTCAGCAAGTGTTCACGAATCTTGTTTCGCAGTGGTTGACGTGGTGCCATAACCATCTCCTGTGTACCTCGAACGCGCATGCCGTTGCACAGATTATCGATAATAAGGCCTCAGCGCTACACCTGTGGTGATGCGCGCCTCATTCGATTTCGTCCGGAATCGAACCGTGTCATGCTTGGGGCGTCGCCAAATTATCGATAATCATGCAAGAGGAGACCATGAATTCCTTCCGAGAAACCACCACGCTCATCGTTGGCGGAACCTCGGGGATCGGACTCGCCGTCGCCCGACTCGTACTCGCGCAGGGCGGAATACCGATCGTCGCAGGGCGCAACCAAGCCAACGTCGACGCCGTAACAGCCGACCTCGGCGGCACCGCACGCGGCGCGGTCGTCGACCTCACCGATCCCGCCTCCATCGCCTCACTCCCCACCCGTACCGGCACCGTCGATCACCTGGTTCTCTCCGCCGCAGCGCTGACCTACGCGCCGTTCCGAGAGCTCTCGATCGACGATGCGCACGCCGTCATGGAGAGCAAGTTCTGGGGCTACTACCGCACCGTGCTCGCATTCGAACCCACACTCCCCGCACACGGATCGGTGACCATGTTCTCCGGTGTCGCCTCGAGCCGTCCGGGAGTAGGCACCGTCGCAGTGACCGCCACCAACTCAGCCGTAGAGGGCCTCGCGCGCTCACTTGCAGTCGAGCTCGCGCCACGTCGCGCGAATGCCGTCGATCCGGGTGTCGTCGACTCTCCGAGCTGGGCGCACTTGAGTGAGTCCGAAAAGCGGGACATGTTCGACAGCACGGCAACGTCACTTCCGGCGGGCCGAGTGGGCACCCCCGAGGATGTCGCAAAAGCAGTGCTTTTTTTGATCGACAACGGGTACACGACCGGCGAGGTACTCACGGTCGACGGCGGCGCACGCCTCGTGTGATGCCCGATCCCTCTTATCCGAAGGAGCAACATGACTACACGATTCGACAAGCAGGTCGCGCTGGTGACCGGTGGGGGTTCCGGCATCGGCGCCGCCACAGCCCGCCGTCTCGCGACAGAGGGTGCCCTGGTGGTGATCACCGGCAGGACAGTTTCGAAGCTCGACGAGATCGTCACCGACGACTTGCCGGGCACTATCGTTTCTCGCCAGCTCGACGTCACCGACTACGACGCCGTACAGGCGCTGATCACCGCAATCGTCGACGAGTTCGGGCGACTGGACCTGGTCGTCAACAGTGCCGGCATCGGACCGTCCGGCACCATCTCCACCACCAGTGCTCAGGACTGGAACGCGATGATCGGGACCGTCTTGACCGGGGCTTTTCACACCGCGAAAGCTGCCATGCCTTTCCTCGAGGCCTCCAGGGGCAACATCGTCAACGTCACCTCCGTGTCCGGTGTCGGCGGCGATTGGGGTGCGGCGAGTTACAACGCGGCCAAGGGCGGACTGACGAACTTCACCCGCGCTCTGGCCCTCGACCACGCACTGGCCGGAGTCCGAGTCAATGCTGTCGCACCCAGCTTCACCGAAACTCCGATGACGGCCGACATGCACGACGACACCGATCTGATGAACCGTTTCATCGACCGCCTTCCACTCGGCCGCGGTGCCGAGCCCGCGGAGGTTGCAGCCGCGATCGCCTTCCTCGCCAGCGCTGACGCGTCCTTCATCACCGGCGCGATCCTGCCGGTCGACGGCGGCCTCGGAGCATCCAATGGCCAGCCGCGCCTCGGCTGAACGCAACCTTCGCCTCATCCACCTAACCAAGGAAATACCATGTCAGACAACTCAACTCCGTTGCGAGGACGAACCGCGCTCATCACCGGTGCGTCCGGAGGAATCGGTGGGGCAATCGCCCATCGCCTCGCTGCGCTCGGTGCCGATCTTTTTCTTGCTCACGGACACCACATCGAGGACGCGAAGAAGGTCGCGACATATGCCGAAAGGCTGGGGCGACGCGTCGAGCTGGCTCCGGGTGACCTGTCGGACCCCACCGTTGCCTCCCAGCTGGTGGACGACGCAAGCGAGGCATTCGGCTCCGTCGATCTGTTGGTAGCCAACGCCGGCATCGGAACGAAGACCGATCTGGCCGACATCGGCCTCTCCCAGTGGAACGAGACATTCGCAGTCAACGTCACCGCCCCTTTCCTTCTCGCCCAGAAGGCACTTCCCTCGATGATCGAGCGGTCCTACGGACGAATCTTGTTCGTCTCGTCGATCGCAGCACTCAACGGCGGCGTAATCGGCGCTCACTACGCTTCGAGCAAGGCCGCACTCCACGGACTGATGCACTCGTTGTCGAAATCTGCTGCACCGCACGGTGTCACAGTCAACACACTGGCTCCCGCACTGATCGGCAACACTCGCATCCTCCCAACCGGTCCAGGCGGAAGCGACAAGCTCCCCATGCCCATCCCCGTCGGTCGGCTCGGTCAGCCCGACGAGGTCGCCGCCATGGCGGCCAGCATGGTGACCAACGCCTACCTCACAGACAAGATCATCACCCTCGACGGCGGACTGCTCCCCCGATGAGCACGCACCTGACCTTCGACTCAGCAACTGCCGCAGCACAAGTGGCACTTGCAAGTGCACTCCGGCTGGGCAAACCCGTAGCGATCACGATCGTCGACACCGGCGGCAACATCGTGCTCCAGCATCGCCACGACGGCGTACATGCCGCAGCCACGAAGGTCAGTGCCGCGAAAGCACGCGCAGCCGCTCTGTTCAACCGGCCGTCCGCCGACATCGAGGCATTGGTCTCGACCGCCGGCCGTCCGGCGCTGCTGGGCCTGCCATCGATGCTCGGCGAAGTGCTCGCCGTACAAGGCGGGCTGCCCATCCACAAGGCGAATCAGGACCGATCACAGCAGTCACTGTTGGGTGCGATCGGAATCTCCGGTGGGTCACCCGACGAGGACGAAGCCATCGCGCAAGCTGCGGTGGACAGCCTGGGACGGGGACACCGTCAGGAAGGGCAGGCTGGCCAATTTGCCAACCCGGCTTAGTCCGGATAACTCGTCACGCCAGAAGTGCTGCTACTGACGGCCGGGCACGTGCCCGGTAACGATCTCACGATCGCCTCCACCGTCGCCGGTTACGCCGGCAACGAGCAGGGATAGGGCGCGCCTCAAGTCCGTTAGCCTTGGGACCACCGTCCACGGCGCAGAACACCGCACCGCACCGGCCGTTACACCTTGACCGCCCGACCTTCGGCGAGCAAGGCTTGCGTTGGACAGCCGCGTACCGCGGACCCGCTGACAAACTGGCCCATCACCGGCCCGTCGCGGGCGCTCAATGACTTTTAGGTTGGACTGGCCTGAGGCACCGCTTCGGGAGCTCGGCGTGCGCTTGCTGCGGCAGCCCCCGGCCGTGTTCGCGGCGTCGCGATGATCGACACTCCCCACTTGGGCTAAGGAGTCTCCTTTCAGGAGCCCGCCGCTGACGGATAAAAATGGCCTATAGATAGGGGTTTTGCCGTGTGGTGCCGGTCGCGTGCACGCAGTATTCGATAAGGCGGGCGCGGAGTGCAGGGCCCATCAGTTCGGCGCGGTCCGCGCTACTCAATCGGGTGAGCAGGCGACGCTTGTATTCGGCCAGTGGTACACCGAATTTGACGAAGACGTCTTCGGGCGGTGCCCCGCCGAACGGCTCCCACATCACGGCGAAATCCACCATGGCATCACCTGACTTCTCCACGGCCATTGTTTTCACCACGCCGCGGCAGTGCCGCTGGCGCTGAGGTCGCTGTCATCAAACACCAGAACACCCGTACCAAGGGCGATTGCCCACAGTAGTGGGTGCGCCCAGTCCCGCCCCGAACGATCGCCTGTGGGCTGGTGAATTACCCTGCGCCAATGCCACACCACCACTCCTCCTGTTCCATGAGTACTTGACTTCAGGCGCGCCAGCGAGGGCACAACCAGTAACCAGTCTCCGGGCTGATTCCGGGGACATTGGCGGGACAACACCACACCTCACCGCTCACGTTCGGGCGTCCCGATGGTCGGCCTGCCCGCGAGCCCTACCCCCTGGAGCCCGTAACGCACCTATGCGTCGGATCACCGAATGCCCCACCGCCATCGACCAATATGTCCAACTCAGATAAGATCCATTGTCCAGTGAACGACTGCAAGTTGCTTTCGCTGAATCAATTGCCTGCCGCCGCCGGCCATGCACAGCTCTCAAATTGAGTCCGATCAAGTGTGACAGGTGCGCACCCCTGGCATCAGGCAATCGTGGCCGGCTGATGCCAGAGGTGGCGTCAGCATCAGTGTTTCTGCAAGGACTGTTCGATTTCTTCGAGGCTCCGGCCTTTGGTTTCGGGCAGTTTGCGCTGCAAGATCACAAAGCTGATGACTCCGAAGACTGCGTACATCCAGAACACGCCGGTGGCTGTCATGGCGCTGATAGCAGTGAGGACGGTCAGAGAAACAAGGAAGTCCAGACCCCAGTGCGTCATGATCCCGAACCCTGCTGCTTTTCCTCGCACTGCTGTGGGGAAGATTTCACTGTTGATCAGCCAGATGGCCACACCGAGGCTGGCGGCGAACGCAGCGATGTAAACGCACAGTCCGATCACCAGAGGCAGTTTGGGGACTTCTTCAGCTCCGTACACCAGGTAAAGGGTTCCGAGGTACGCCAGTGACGCGACAATCGTGCCGATCCCGCCTAGAAGCAAAGGGCGACGTCCGACGCGATCGATGAAGACGAGAGCCAGACCGGTCACCACCATCAGCACGGCACCGATTCCGACCGAGGAGAGGATGGCAGCCGAGTCGCCGAATCCGGACTGCTTGAGCAGCGTCGGCGTGTAGTAGATGACGGCGTTCACTCCTACCAGTTGGCTGGCAGCAGCGACGGTGACGCCAAGAATGACAGCTGGGCGCAGGCGAGGGGACAGAAGATCGCGAAAAGTGAAACGAGCCTCCGCCCTGGATGCTTCTTCGATCTCGGCGAGTTCCTCGATTGCTTCGGCTTCGGTACGCGACCGCATCAGCACAGCTCGCGCTTCATCTCGTCGCCCGTGATTTGCCAGCCATCTCGGGCTTTCAGGCAGGGTGAACAAGCCAAAGAACATTATTGCGGAGGGAATCGCGGCCAGCCCGACCATCCAGCGCCAGTTCTGGGACTCCGCCAACGCATAGCCGACGAGATAGGACACGAATATCCCGGCGGTCAGCATCAGCTGGTTCAACGACACCAGCCATCCACGGCTGGCCTTGGGCGCGATTTCAGCGATGTAGGTGGGGACGACCACCGATGACGCGCCTACCGCGACGCCGAGTGCAACTCGGGCAACGACGAGCATCTCGACTGACATAGCCAACGCGGCGGCTACGGCACCGAGTGCGAATACCGCAGAGGTGAAGAGTAGGGTCAACTTTCGCCCGACTCGGTCAACTAATGGGCTGCCCACCAGTACGCCGCCCATCGCGCCAAGCAGCAGTGACGCCACTACGATCTGCTGCCCGCCCTCGCTCAGACTGAATTCCGGCGTAATGTAAAGTAGAGCTGCGGATATAACGCCGGTGTCGTACCCGAAGAGGAATCCGCCGAGCGCTGCAACGCTGGCTGCGAGTTTGACAACAGAGTTGGGTCCGGAATGCTCCGTCGGGTGAACGGATCCGGTAGATATAGGTTTGGTCATGGTGCTTTCCTTGGGAAGGGCCGTGTGGCCGATGTGGCAAGTGAGCCCGACGGGCGCACTACAGCTGCGTGGTTGTGACTCGTAATTTTCTGGCCCCGGACGTTTGGCTCAACCCAGGTGAAGGGTGCAGAGTCGGTGCCACTTCAGGCGGTCCGCCCCGTCGCGGGGTTGGAGATCAGCTCACGATCGTGAACAGCTGGGCCGGAACGGCGGAGTTGACGATCGACAGCTCGGTCCACGTGAGCAACGTCTGCTTGACGGCCACGTTGGAGAACTCGGCGATGATCCAGAACTCGCCGTCGTTGACGTGGCCGATGATGATGGAGGCGGCCTCGATCGCCATGGCGTTGAGGGTGACGGACATCTTCGAGTAGTCCTGCGCGGTGATGAGTGGTCCGACCACGCCGCCGGTCGCCGACCCCTGAGCCGTGCGCAGTGCACAGCTGATGATCTGGGCGAGCACGATGATCGGCAGTCCCGCGGCGGACGTGTTGTCCGTGAGTGCGGGACCCGCACCGACGACGAGGAGCAGCATTCCCACCGGGCGGACCAATTTGCCGGCGAGAGTGGACAACTCCTGCATTGTCGACCCGCAGCGTATGCCCGGGACGTAGAACGCGATGAGGAGGGCGACCACGGGGGTGCAGAAGAACGTAAGAAGCAGGTTGCCCTCGTCAGGAGGTTGGTGCCGAACGTGGCACCGATGATGAGCACCAGGGGCGCGGCGATGGCGGCTTTCACGATTCTCCTGTTGCTATTGCGGATCAAAGATGAATGGACGCAACGCAATCAGTAGCGGACCGAAAATTGGTCGCCTGAGCGGGAACCGCGTGCTGCGCGCACCGTGAGATACGGATCACCATCGGCGATCGCGGCCAAATTGTCAACTGGCTGTTATGTGTGTCGCAATGCGATAAATCTGGGTCCAGAGTCCGAGAGGTCGCAAAACGCTGCGCGGAGTGCGGTCCTGCGGGTAGAACGCCCCCGCTGCTCGTTCGACGGGCGGTCGACCGATCCGCTGCCCTGGTTCGCAAAATGCGACTACAGCCCGTCGGGACGTGCGACGAAAACCTCGACTAGTTATCGCAGTGCGACAATCAGCTCAGCATATTGACAACTCAGTGCGACGTGCGTCATAGTGATTCAGATCCCAACCTGAACGCTTGACGTCATCGAATCGTCGATTTGCGTTGACGGATAGCAACTTTCGTCGTCGATCAGGTTGGTTTGTCTCGGACCACCGCTGTTCTCACGTGAGGATTGACATGAAACTCGGAATTCTGACAGCTCTCTTCGATTCGCAGCCGCTTGAGGACGTTGCAGATTACGTCTCGGAGCTCGGGTACGAAGCAGTCGAACTGACCACCTGGATGGGATCCGGGCACTTTGATCTCGACCGGGCAAGCTCGGACGCTCAGTACGGCAGGAATTTGAAGAAGATGCTCGCCTCGCGGGGTCTGACCATTTCAGCACTCTCCGATCACCTGTCCGCCCAGCAGGTGCTTCCGCCGAACGACGCCAGCTTCGACGACTGGTCACCCGTGACGGACAAACAGGAGATGTTCGAGTACGGACGCGATCACCTCATCCGCACGGCACGCGCGGCATCTGACCTCGAGATTCCGGTCGTGAATGGCTTCTTCGGCTCCACAGTGTGGGGATCGTGGTACACCTGGCCGCCGAAGCACCTTGAGATCTACAACGCGGGGTGGGATCTGTTCGTGGAGCGGTGGAATCCAATTCTCGACGAGTTCGCCAAGCTGGGCGTGAAGTTCGCTCACGAGACGCACCCCACCGAGATTGCTTACAACATCACCACCGCTCAGATGGCCGTCGACAAGCTCGACCGTGACGACTGGGGCTTCAATTTCGACCCCAGCCACTTCATCTGGCAGCAGATCGATCCGGTGATCTTCGTCAAGACTTTCGGTGACCGAATCTTGCACGTGCACGCGAAGGACTTCGAGGTCCAGGAGGACGAGATCCGCCGCGACGGTGTGCTATCGACCGGATCGTGGCGCAACCCCCGCCGCGCGGCCCGCTATCGGGTTGTCGGTTGGGGTCAGGTGCCGTGGAAGCGCATCATTACTGCTTTGCTCGAGGTGGGGTACGACTACGTGATGTCCTACGAGCACGAGGACCCGGTCATGAGTGAGCGCGACGGTGCGGAGAAGGCAGCGGCGTACCTGCGGCCGCTCATCGTCAAGGAGCCGATGGATCCGGAAGCGAAGCATTTCTGGCTGGTGTGACATCGGTCCAGCAAATACCCCGCCCTCTGCTGCACAACGATTTCGGAGTTATTGACTATGAGTTCCCCTTCTTTCTTCACCCAGGGCGACAAGAGGTCCGAGGCGACCGACATCCCTACCGCCGGCGTCGGAATGCTCGGGTACGCGTTCATGGGCAGGGCACACACCAACGCCTACAAAAAGATCGCGTACACCTTCTGGCCGCCGCCGATGAACGTCGAACTTGTTCACATCGCTGGCCGCAACGAAGAAGGTGTGGAGGAAGCCGCCAGACGCTACGGCTATTCCAAGCACACGACGGACTGGCGGGACATCGTCAACGACCCCGACGTGTTGATCTTCGACAACGGCGGCCCTAACGACCAGCACCTCGAGCCTACGATCGCCGCTGCGCAGGCCGGAAAACACGTTATTTGCGAAAAACCACTGGGGCGCACCGCAGAGGAAGCGTTCGCGGTGTGGTCCGGGGTGGCAGAGACCGGAGTGAAGGCCATGACCGCCTTCAACTACCGCTTCTTCCCCGCCATCCGACTTGTCAAAGAAATGCTTGAGGACGGAACCCTGGGAGAGGTGCGACATTTCCGTGCCCGATACCACCAGGAATGGCTTGTCGATCCACAAGCACCGACATCATGGCGTCTGAACAAGGAGACCGCCGGCTCCGGTGCGCTCGGCGACCTCGGCGCACACATCATCGATCTCGCCCGATACCTAGTCGGGGAGCCCAGCACCATCTCGGCCAACACCGTGACTTTCACCCAGGAACGACCCGGCGGCACCGTCGACGTCGACGACGCCTTCGACGCAGTCCTGCAGTTCGAAGGTGGTGCCCTGGGAACCCTCGAGGCCACGCGAGTGGCGCCGGGGCGCAAGAACCACATGCGCTTCGAGATCAGCACTACCAAAGGCACGGTCATCTTCGACCAGGAGCGGATGAACGAACTCGAGCTACACCTGGCCGGCACTACACCGGGTGACAGGGCCCAAGGATTTCGGACAGTGCTCGTATCGGAGACCTATCATCCCTACTGGGAAAACTGGTGGCCGCACGGACACATGATCGGGTGGGAGGACAGTTTCGTTCACGAGATGGAACACCTGCTTTCGGCCATCAGGAACGACACCCCGATCGGTCCGCATGGTGCCACGCTTGAGGACGGATACCGCTGCGCAGAGGTCGCTGATGCGATCCTGCGGGCAGCACAAACAGGCGAACGCCAGACGATCAGCTACCGGGAGTTACCGCGATGACCGAACCATTGCGTGCCGTTGTTACCGGAGCCTCCGGTGGCATCGGGCGAGCACTCGCACTGCATCTCGCCGCACGAGGAGCAAGCGTCGCGGGCACCTTCCGTGGCGACGACGACGCCCGCGAAGCTTTTGCCAGCGAGATTCGCGATGCAGGCGGGCGGGCGCTGCTGCGTAGTGTGGACGTCAGCGATCGAGCCGCGGTGGTCGCCTTCGGTAACGAGGCAGCCGACGCCTTCGGCGGTATCGACTTCTGGGTCAACAATGCAGCCCGGCTGATGGTCAAACCGTTTCTAGAGACCACGGAGGATGACTGGTCATCTCTCTTCTCGATCAACTTCCTCGGCTACGTGTGGGGGTGTCAGGTCGCCGCTCAGCACATGACTCGTCAGCAGTCGGGCAGCATCGTCAACGTCAGCTCCGTCGTGTTCGAGCAGCCGCCCACCGATCTATCCGCATATGTCAGCGCCAAGGGAGCGGTGACCGGTCTGACCCGCGCGTTGGCCGTCGAACTCGGTCCGGCCGGGATCGTTGTGAACGCGGTATCGCCGGGTGCCACCGACACCCCTCTCAACGATGCCGCCTGGACAGATGCAGTACGTGAGAATTACCTCAAGCGCATTCCCGCCCGCCGGATCGGGTCACCCGAGGAAGTTGCTGCCGCCGTCGCGCTGCTCGCCGACCCAGGTGCCCGCTACGTCACGGGGCAGGTCATTCGTGCCGACGGAGGTCTCGTGCTAGACGGAAGCGTGGGTCATGAACAGACACCCTGACCCCGCCAAGGACGTCGGAACGGTCACGGGGGCGCAGGCGTGGCTGTGCGCGCTGCCACTGCCGGTTCCGCTGAACCTCGGAGCAATCTCGTACACGACTCGCGATTACGTTGTTCTACGCCTGACGACAAGTGATGGGTACACCGGATATGCCGTCGGATACACCCGCGGGACACCTCTTCTCGAAGCCACCAGGGTCATATGCGGTCACCTCGGCGATCTCCCGGCATGCCCGGAAGCTACCCACACGGCACTCAAGAAACGCCTGGCCCCAGGCTGGGCTGCCTTCGCCCGAGCAGCGTCCTTGGTAGACATCGCGCTCTGGGACATCCACGCCCAGCGACAAGGCCTGCCGCTGACCGCAGTCCTCGGGTCCGGTACTGCTGATGCACCGTTGATGGCGGTCGCCGGTTACTTCTCCGACAACCGCACCGTCGCCGAACTCGTCGAGGAGACACTGCGTTTCGTCGACGACGGATACACCACCCTGAAACTGATCCTCCCAGGCCACGACCACCGCGCCGATCTGCACCTGCTCGACACGATGCGGGCAGCGCACCCCGATCACATCTCCATCGCGGTGGATTTTCACGGTGCCTTCGACTCCGTGCCCGATGCGATGTCCTACTGCGAGGACATTCACCAGCGTGGTGTTCGCTTCATCGAAGACCCCTTCCCCAGCCTGGACTGGCACAACGTCGCCGACTTCACGTCCCGTTCGCCGACCCCGGTTGCGTCGGGCGAGGACCTGGTCAACCTCACCGGGTTCGACGATCTGCTGGGTGCCGGCGTGCGATACCTGCGCGTCGACGTCACCGCGAGCGGCGGTTACACCACCGGACTGGCCGCCCTGCAGGCTGCGGAACGTCACTCCGCCCACGTCGCACCCCACGTCTGGCCGCACTTTCACGCGCCGTTGGCCGCAGCATCGTCGTCGGTCGCGACGATCGAAGTCATACCCGACCATGTCGGTGCGGACCCCCTGTGGCACCTGCTCAGCGAACCAGCGCCCATCCATGGTGGAACCTGGCTCACCCCCACTGCGCCGGGCCTGGCGCTTCCTCTCGACATGGACGCGGTGTCCTTCCACGCCGTCGACTCCTGGTCGTCACCGAACCATCTCGACCCCGCACCCGTCACCGCCGGAGGTCCCGCATGACGATCACCCACATCAGTTCCGAGAAGATCGCGGACGGATTCTCCTTCCTCGAAGCACCTCGCTGGTTCGAAGGCAGCCTGTTCCTGTCCGATTTCTACACCCACCGCGTGCTACGCCTACGCGGCGACGACATCGAGGAAGTGTGCCACGTCCCCGGACAACCCTCCGGCCTGGGATTCATGCCCAACGGCCGACTCAGAGTCGTCTCTATGCTCACCCGCTCGCTGCTGGAATGGACCGGTAACGGGTTCGACACGGTCGCCGACCTGTCCAGCCTGCTCAACGGCACCGCCAACGACATGGTGATCGACTCCCGCGGTAACGCCTATATCGGATGTTTCGGCGACGACGAACCAGGCGAGGACGCGATCGCACCAACCGTCATCGTCCGCGTCGGTGCCGACGGGTCGACCCGCGTCGCCGCCGATGGACTGAACTTTCCGAACGGGATGGCACTGACCGACAACGAGACCGTGCTGCTGGTCGCCGAGACCTTCGCCAACCGCATCACGGCTTTCGACATCTCCTCTTCCGGTGACTTGAGCGGGCGCCGAGAGTGGGCTCGGTTCGGCAACGAGTCCGACCACTGGAACACAGGCGTCGGCGTCGACGCACTGGACGTTCTTCCCGACGGACTCGCGGCGGATCGAGCGGGCGGTCTGTGGGTCGCGGACGCGTCCGGTCACGGCATCGCACGGATCCGCGAACACGGCGACGTCACAGACTTCGTCGACACCGGTGACCTTGCCGTCTACTCCGCATGCATCGGCGGCGACGACGGTACGACGCTCTACCTTTGCTGCGCACCACCTTTCGGAACAGACGACCCCACGGTGTCCCGCAACGCCGCACTCCTGCGGGCCGAGATCGGCGCACCTGCAGTGGTGCCGACGGCTCGCCCCCGCTCCGCGCAGCCGGTCGGAACCGCATGATCCACCTCGGCAACGACCACATCGAGATCGAGCTCGAACCCGAACACGGCGCGCAGATCCTGTCGATCACCGCAGCGGGTTCGACCGCCAACGCACTCGCTCACTACAACTGGCGCTCACCGACACGCGCACGTGACGGCCATCGCTACGGTGACAGCGGCACCGACTGGTTGAGCGACTACCGCGGCGGCTGGCAGGAACTGTTCCCAAACAGCGGAGCAGAATCCTCCGTGAACGGCATCGCCACCCCGTTTCACGGCGAAGCCTCCGTGTCGGAATGGGACGTACTCGAGCGGACCTCCACCAGCTGTAGCCTGCAGGTGGGTGCCCGGACCCCGCTGACTCTCACGCGATCGATGCGACTCGACGACGCCTCTCCATGCCTGTTTCTGGAAGAGACTGTGGTCAACGACGGTACCGAGCCAGCGGACTTCGTCTGGGGCCATCACCCCGTGGTTCCCACCTTCGACGGGAGCAGAATCGATCTCCCGGCCTGCACAGTCGATGTCGAACCCACCGCCCCCGGCGGACTCGACGGCCGCGGTGGCAGCTGGCCACACGTTCCCGGTTCCAGCGGCACAACCGTCGACCTCAGTGTCGTCAACGCCGAGCCCGAACACCGCCTGACCTACCAACACGCGCTCGCCGAAGGATGGGTCGCCTACCGGCCCCCGGCTGCGAAGAACACTCCCGGCATCGCTATGGCGTGGGACCTCGAGACGTGGCCGGCGCTGTGGTTGTGGACTCTGACCCGCACCAATGAATTCCCGTGGTTCGGCCGAGCCAGCATGATGGGCGTCGAACCCAACCGCGCTTGGCCGTTCGACGGACTGGACGGAGCGCGCACGCGCGGACAACAGCTGCGACTCGATCCAGGCGCGGTACAGACGAGTTGGCTGACGCTGCGACTGCTCACCGACCAATTCGATGTTCCCGTCAGTTTCGTCGGTCGTGACGGAACGCTTACTCGAACGATCACGGACACCCCATCGGGCACCTGACAGACCTGCGACAACGTCTAGCAGCTACATCGCAGGCCCACACGAATTCGACCGAAGGAGAGACAACCTCATGTCCGAGATGCGAGCGCTCGTTCTGGCTGAAATAGGGCGAGTCGCACTCAAGTCCAAGCCCATTCCTGTCCCCGGCCCCAACGATGCCGTCGTGCGGACGACTGCGGCGATGATCTGTACGTCGGATGTGCACACCGTCGGCGGCGGCATTACCGTTTCCGACGGGCGCACACTCGGTCACGAGTCGGTGGGTGTCGTCCACGCCATTGGATCCGAGGTCGACAATATCGAAGTCGGTCAGCGCGTTGCAGTTTCGGCCATCACTCCGTGCTTCGAGTGCGACGCGTGCCAGACCGGGCACAGTTCGCATTGCCAAGGAATGCTGGGCGGCTACCGTGCGACCGGTGCCAGAGACGGCAATATGGCTGAGTACTTCCTTGTCAACAATGCACGGGGCAACCTGACCCCGATCCCGGACGCGGTTACCGACGAGCAGGCCGTCTACGTCACGGACATGCTCACCACCGGCTTGATGGGCGCCGAAAATTGCGAGCTGCAGCTCGGTGAGACCGTCGCAATCATCGGCGGTGGACCAGTCGGCCTTTCCGCCACCATCGGTGCACGCCTGCTTGGCGCCGGCCGAATCATCGTGGTCGAATCCGTACCGGCACGGCAGGACCTCGCCCGCAAGTTCGGCGCCGACGAAATCGTCGACTACACCCTCGGCGACACCGTGGATCAGATCCTCGCGCTTACCGACGGGGCAGGCGTCGATGCGGCTGTCGAAGCGCTCGGCACCAAGGAGACCTTCGATGCGGCCTTCCGCATCCTCAAACCGCGAGGTCGGCTTTCCAACGTCGGCTATCACGAAGGATCCGACCCTCTCCCGATCGACATCGCAGCTTTCGGACTCGGTCACGGGGACCAGAAGATCCGCGGCGGTCTGTGTCCTGGAGGCAACGAGCGACTCTCGCGCATCCTTCGACTGATCGAAGGTGGACGTATCGACCCGACACCGATGACGACGCACCGCTTTCCCTTCGAAGCTGCCGAGGAGGCCTTCGACGTAATGCGACACAAGAAGGATGGCGTCATCAAACCCCTCATCACCTTCTGACCCATGATCGAAGTAACTGGGACCGGTACTGGAGCCGAAGCTTGTGCCGCAGTGCTCGAACACGCTCTGACGATGCGATGATGTAGCCATGGTCGAGCGCCGTAGTCCGTATATCGCTTCAGTGAGCAAGGCCTTCACTGTGCTGTCTACCGTCGCGTCGAGAGAGTCGGTGTCGGCCAAGCATGTTGCCGAGACCCTCGGTTCGCCGTTGCCGACCACGTACCACATGCTTAACACGTTGGTTGCGGAAGGTGCCTTGGTGAAGAGCGGTTCGCGCGGATACCGGCTCGGGCCCACCATCGGCATGCTCTCCGATGCATACCTGGAGCAGGGCGAACCGGTCGCGATGCTGGAGGGTTCACTCAAGGAACTGGCGGACGTCACCGGCGAGACCGCATACGTCAGTGCCTGGCACAACGGGGAGATCGAGGTAGTGGCGACGGCGGAGGGGTCTCATGCGGTGCGTGTGATGCAACTGCAGCGTGGCGCGCACGGCTACGCCCACGCGCGGGCGTCGGGAAAGCTGCTGCTTGCTTTCGCGCGCCCCGGTCTGCGTGAGCAGTATCTTCGCGAACACCCACTCGAACGCCGAACCAAGACCACCATCGTTGAACCCGACTGCCTGCAGGCAGATTTCGATGCCATCCGCGAGCGGGGATATTCCACGGATCTCGAAGAATTCTCCGAGGACGTATCCTGCATCGCAGTCCCCGTTCTCGTCGGCGACCGCATCATCGCCGCACTCACCGTCTCGTGCCCTACCAGCCGTTTCGAGCGGTCCCGCGACACTCTGGTCACCACCGCCTTGGGTATAGCTCGTTCGGCCGAGCGAGCTCTGCTCGACGATTGATTGAGCAAGCTCTGCTCGACGATTGATTGTGCGGCCGGTGTCGAGCCGTCGATGCTCGGCGACGCCTGACGTGCTCCGGTGCCTAGTGCCTAGTGCCTGCGCCTGGTGGTGGCGTCCATGGAAATGGCTGCGTCCGCGCCTCTGTAGATTATTATCGCATTGCGATACTTGACTCCATAGTGTTGAAAGATCTAGTGTCGAAGGTGACGGTCGACACGAGTTGTCCGGTAGCCAACCTGTTCATGGCCCGTGGCTCGCCGAAATTTGACACACCTCGCTCGGCGCTTGCAGCCGAGACCCGTTGTCACTCATCCCAAGGAGCTAACCAGTGCCCACCGACACCTTCTCCCCCGCCGCCGCGTACCGCGGTATGGCCCTCATCCGCCGGTTCGAGGAGCAAATTCTCGATCTCGGCAGGGAAGGGCTGATCGCCGGCTCGATCCACCTGTGTCTCGGCCAAGAAGCGATCCCTGTCGGAACACTGGCGGCCCTTCAGCCGCAGGATCGAGTCCTGTCCACCTACCGCGGACACGGGTGGGCGTTGGCCTGCGGTAGCAATCCGACAGCGCTGATGGCCGAAATCGCACAGCGCGGTGCCGGAGTTAACGGTGGGCGCGCTGGATCTCCTTTGCTTAGCGATCCCGACCACGGCTTCCTTGGCGAAAACTCCATCGTGGGTGCCGGAGTCCCGATTGCCGCCGGTGTCGCGCTCGCCTCGCAATTTCAGGGAACGGACCGCGTCGTGGTCACGTCTATCGGTGACGGTGCGATGAACCAGGGGTCCACCACCGAGGGAATGATCTTCGCAGCAGCCCGGAAACTGCCGGTGATCTTTCTCTGCGAGAACAACGGCTGGGCCGAAATGACGCCCACCGCCGCCGTCACGCGCGGCGAAGACTTGATCGACCGCGGTAAGGGCCTGCACATCGACAGTCGGGTAGTCGACGGTGGCGACCCATTTGCCGTGCAGGAGGCCGTGGCCTCTGCGGCCGCGGCATGCCGTCGCGGCGAGGGACCCGTTCTACTGGAATGCAAGACGGTCCGACTCTCCGGTCACTACAACAAGGACGTCCAGCACTACCGCCCAAAGGAGGACTCGGAAGCGGCGCGTGCCGGTGACCCGCTGGCCCTGCTGGTGCACTCAGCAGTCAAGAAGGGGTCGTTGTCCGAAGACGAGATCGACGCGATCGACGAAGATGTCTACACCACGATCGACCAGATAGCTGACAAGGTGCGGCAGATGCCCGAGCCCACCACCGACGACGTCACCGAACACGTCTACGCACCCGCCGAGACCTCCGACGATGCGATCAGCGATGCGCCGGATGAGCCGACGAAGGAGCTCACCTACCTGCGCGCGATCAATTTGGCGCTGCGCACGGAGATGGTGAGCCGCCCCGAGGTGGCGATCTGGGGTGAAGACGTCGGCTTCGCCGGCGGCATCTTCGGAGTCACCCGAGGACTGCACAAGGAGTTCGGTGACACGCGTATCTTCGATACCCCGATCGCCGAGGCGGCGATTCTCGGCGCCGCCGTCGGTGCGGCGATGGAGGGCATGCGGCCGGTCGTGGAGATCATGTGGGCAGACTTCGTCTTCGTTGCGCTCGATCAGATCATCAATCAGGCCGCGAACGTTCGCTACGTCAACCGGTCGCGGTTGTCCGCACCGTTGACCATCCGCATGCAGCAGGGTGTGACACCAGGTTCGTGCGCGCAGCACTCCCAGTCCATCGAAGCCATCCTGGCGCATATCCCCGGCATCAAGGTGGGACTTCCCGCCACAGCCCAGGACGCGTACTCGATGACCCGTGCCGCGATCGGCGACCCCGATCCCACCGTGCTGATCGAACACCGGTCGCTGTACCAGGAATCCGGATCGGTTACCGCGGGCGGACGCGTCGAAGCGGCTGCCGGGGCACGGACTCACCGGACGGGGGCAGATGTCGCGATCATCACGTGGGGCGCGATGCTCGGAGCCGCGCTGACCGCAGCCGAGAACCTCGCCGTTGACGGCATCGAGGCAACCGTGCTGGACCTGCGGTGGCTGCGTCCCCTCGACGACGACGCGATCGCCCGCGTCGTCTCAGCGACCAGCGGCCGCGTACTCGTCGTGCACGAGGCAAACGTCAGTGGCGGATTCGGCGCAGAGGTATCGGCCCGCATCACCGAACGCCATTTCGGAACTCTCCGCGGCCCCGTCCATCGGATCGGGCTCGACGAACTCAGGATGCCCTCCGCGCCCGCCCTCCAGGCGGCCGTTCTCCCCGGCGCGGCGGACATCGAGGACGCAGCCCGCAAGCTCGCGTCTCTCACTCCAGCCTGATGGGCCGACAATGAGCATCTCCGACTCGGCCGAGTTCCTGGTCACCATCGACTTCACCGTTCCCACGGACATGGGTGAACCTGACCTCGACGCCTTGCGACGAGCAGAGGCGCAGCGAGCCAGTGAGCTGAGCGAGTCCGGTCACCTCGTGCGCCTGTGGCGCATTCCGGGGCGATGGGCGAACTGGGGACTGTGGCGCGCGGCCAACCGCACGGAACTCGATGAGATCCTGGCAAGCCTACCGTTGTTTCCCCTGGCGACCATCGCTGTATACGCCACCGAGACGCATCCGAACGACCCACTGCGGGGCTTCTTTAACCAGCCACCCACGAACGAAGGACGGCAGACATGGCCGCAATCTCAGTGACCCTGCCTAACCTCGGCGAGAGCGTCACCGAAGGAACCATCACCCGGTGGCTCAAAGCCGAGGGTGACCTCGTGGAGAAGGACGAACCACTTCTCGAGGTCGCCACGGACAAAGTCGACACGGAAGTACCCTCCCCGGTAGCAGGGCGCATCACCACGCTCGCGGCAGCCGAGGACGACGTCATCGCAGTCGGCAGCGAGATCGCAGTCATCGACGACGTCCAGCCTCATGCGACGCCCACCGAGGACTCGGTCGGCACGGTCGACGCCACCGACAACCTACCGCGCGACGTCTCCGGCGACCCTCTCCGCGAGACGGGAGACGATGGCTCCCGTCCCGAGCCGGTGTCGACCCCTACGACAACATCCGGCGACGACGAGGATGCTCCCGAGCCCGCGAAGGTGATGCAACTACCCGACACGTCGAGATACCTCACACCTCTTGTTCGGCGCCTGGCCGCGGAACTCGACGTCGATCTGAGCCAAGTGCAGGCCACAGGTCTCGGCGGCCGGATACGCAAGAGTGACCTACTCGCTCACGTCGCCAAGCGCACCGACGAGGCCGCCACGCCGCTCGCCGAAATGCCCACCGAGGTGCAGTACACCACCGACTACATCAGCCCACTAGTGAGTATCGTGGCCGAACGCACCGGGCGTGACTTGTCCGAAGTGACCGGAACCGGCCACAGGGGGCGCATTCGCTTGTCCGACATCGCGGCGGGCAATGCCCGCCCCACGTCGGTGCCGCAGTCGCGCACCGAGAAACTGACCCGACTGCGCAGCGTCATTGCTTCAAGGATGGTCGAGTCCCTGCGTGTTTCTGCCCAGTTGACCACGGTCGTCGAGGCGGACGTCACCGATCTTGCCGCGCTGCGATCACGACTGAAGGACGACTTCCTAGCACGCGTTGGGACCAAACTGACATTCACGCCGTTCTTCGCCGCCGCCGCCGTAGACTCGATCAGTGAATTCCCCGTGATCAATGCGTCCATCGACACCGACGCCGGGACCGTCACCTACCATCCCGAAGTCCATCTCGCCCTCGCAGTTGACACTGACCGAGGACTTCTCGCGCCCGTCATCACCGGGGCATCGAGCCTCGACATCGAACAATTGGCAGTACAGACCGCCGACGTCGCCGGCCGCACGACGGATAACACCATCGGTGCCGATGAACTGACCGGTGGAACCTTCACGTTGACCAACACCGGATCGCGCGGTGCGCTATTCGACACACCAATCATCAATCAGCCCCAGGTCGCGATCCTGGGCGCGGGCGCAGTCGTGGAACGACCGCGAGTCGTCACCGATGAGTACGACTACAAGACCGTGGAGATCAGGTCGGTGGTCTACCTCGCGCTGACCTACGATCATCGACTGATCGACGGAGCCACTGCAGCGTTGTACCTCGGCGCGGTCAAGAAGCGACTCGAAGCATGCGAATTCGACGTGTTGCCGGTCCCCACTGCCTAAGGGGGCGGAACCGATGTCGATGTCTCGCGATGCATAAGACCCTCTTCACCAAGGTGCTGTTCGATTGCATTGCGATAAAGATGTCAGGAGTGCGACAATTTGGCCATGGCAAAGCGGAGTCCGCACATCGCCTCGGTGTCGCGTGCGTTCACGGTGGTGACCATGATCGCCGACAGTGCCGCCCCGCTTTCAGCGAAGGATCTCGCTGCCGCCGTTGGCACCCCGCTACCGACCATGTATCACATGATCAACACACTGTTGGCGGAAAATGTGTTGCTGCGCACGGGGATAGGCGGGTACCGGCTCGGACCACGACTAGGAGTCCTCTCCGATGCCTACCTCGAACAGGGCGAGCCAGTGGCCCTGCTTGAGACAGCGTTGAAAGAACTGGCCGGTGCTACGGGCGAAACCGCCTATGTCAGCGCGTGGCGCAACGGTGAAATCGAAGTCGTGACTACGGCCGAGGGTCGCCATGCGGTACGCGTAACGCAACTCCAACGGGGAGCTCACGGTCAGGCACACGCCAGAGCCTCGGGCAAGGTACTGCTGGCCTACGCACGCCCCGGTCTGCGTGCGCAATACCTACGCGAACACCCCCTCGACGCGCTCACCGAGCACACCATCATCGACGCAGCCGAGCTGTACGAAGACTTCGAGACAATTCGGGTACGCGGATACGCCACCGATCTCGAGGAATTCACCCAGGACGTGTCGTGCATCGCGGTGCCGGTCTTGATCAACGGACGCATCATCGCCGCCTTCACAATCTCCAGTCCCACCTCCAGGTTCGAACGACATCGAGAAGAAATGATCGCGGTGGCACTTGAAACGGCTGACGCAGCTCGGCGGTTGCTCGTCAGCGAGGCGGCTGCGGGCTAGATGTCGTCGGCCCACACAAAAGCGCCGACGTCGGACCGAGGATCGTGGTGCGGTAAAGCGTTGGATGAGCGGCGTGCACCAAGAACTCGCGACCGACTCCGCAGGTTTCGGGTGGGGGCAATGTCACCAAAGAGGCGGCTCACCGATGTCATTGACAACGTTCGGGCTCATTCCGGATCTCGACGAAGCGCTCCGGGCGTACTCCAGCTCCGACAGCACACCGGGCGACATGGTGTCGTGTTAGCAATTCAATACCGCCCGATTGAACCCCCGTCGCAAGTTCTGCGTCCACGTGCCGCAGGGATGCTCGGATACAGGCATTCCGTCGCCTCCCAATAGCGATCGTCGACAACCAGTTTGGGTTCTACCCCACCACCAACGACTTCTACCTGCTTCGACTATTGCAACAGGACGGATGCAAAGCGGTATAGGCAACCTCGCAAACCACTGCCATGGGCTTTTTGGCTGCCGTCTCGGACGATCTCCCCGGTTGTCCCGGCTCCGAGGGATCCGTTTCGAGAACCCGACTAGTGTGGTATTCGCGAGTTAGTCATTCCCGAGTCCGAGGAGAGGACTGCTACTTCCGATGCTGCTGACAACATGCCCCCGGCGGTCGAGGCTGATCACAGCTTTGTCGATGTGGCGTGCAGCCGGGGACAGTAGGAAGTGAATCAACTCGACAATCTCCGAGTCGTCGACGGAATCCAAGTCGGACTGGCTGAATCCCCACCCCGTGTAGCGCAGTGATGCGATGTTACAGATAGCTTGAGTGTTGACTGACCTGATCCCCCCTGAACTTACGAAGCCCTGCAGCACACTTTCGCCCACAGTATTAAGCATCGATCCTTGCCCATAGAGTGCGCTCGACGGGTGTGCAAGGAAAACGATTGTCGCGTATTTGTGAGTAGCTTTCGCAGCGAGAGCAACACGTTCTGCCGCTGATATCGCCTGGTATACGCGATTGAGATGCATACGCCAGTCGTCAGCTGTTAAGTCTTCAAATCGCAGGCGAACGAGTGGCCCGGCCGCAATTACCCCTACCTCTTGACCGCGAGCTCGCATGTCGTCGACCAGCGACTCCTCAAGAGCACAGTCGAGGCCTGGTGTGAGGCCATGCGTCGTCAAGGGCACCGGAGTGATCCCGGCAATTGTCTCGCCGATTCAGCAGTGCGCGTGGGCACGCCAATCACGTCGTCTTGTTGCCGGACGATGCGCGAGGTCGGTTCGGAGATACTTAACGCGCCGGAGAGGCCTCCTAGTCGTGGTCCGAGCCGGTACCCGCCTATCCCCGTGCGCAGCAACACATTTTCCGCCAACAGTGTGTTGATCATGTGATACATGGTCGGTAGCGGGGTGCCAACGGCGGCAGCGAGATCCTTCGCTGAAAGCGGGGCGGGACTGTCGGCGATCATGGTCACCACCGTGAACGCACGCGACACCGAGGCTATGTGCGGACTCCGCTTTGCCATGGCCAAATTGTCGCACTCCTGACATCTTTATCGCAATGCAATCTCGCAGCACATTCGTGAAGAGGTATAAAGCGGCCTTCAGCAGCGACAATACGGTCGTGCACCCAAGGCCAGGCTTAGGTCAGGGGCGGAGCGTGGGATCGAATACGGACTTGAGTCCTTGACCGCGACGTAAGGCCTCGAACACCTCTTCCCACTCGTGTAGCGACACGACACGACCCACCAGAACGTCCAAGGACACGTCTCCTTGGCGGAGTAACTCCACGGCGCGGTCCCACGACTTCGGGGTGGATGCGAATCCGGACGTGACCGTCAGTTCCTTATATAGCACGGTGTCGAAATCGATCGACACCGCGCGTCCGAAGATTCCCACTGACACGTAGTTGCCGTACCGCTTTGCAGCCCGTAGCGCTGCATTCGCCCCTCCAGCGCTGCCGGAACATTCGATGACCACATCGAAGGCTTCGACTTCGGGTACCTGTGTGGTGGTGCTTATCCCCAAGCCCTCCGCGATGTCGAGTCGAGGCCGATCCGACTCCAGCCCGCTGATGACGACGCGCCCTCCTGACGCGCGGGCCACCTGAGCGGACAGTAGTCCCATAGCTCCGGGGCCGGTGACGAGTACACGATCGCCGGTGTTGACGATGGCCGGATCCAGCAGGCAGTGGCACACGCACGCCAAAGGCTCTGTCAGCGCAGCTGCGTGAATGTCCACCGTGTCCGGAATCTCATGCAGATTTATTACGGGAATCAACATGAAGTCGGCGAAGCCGCCATCTCGGAACGATCCGATGGACTTCCGGTCGGCGCAGAGGTTTCCCCTGCCTGCGCGACACTGCACGCATTTCCCGCAGGTGGAGAAGTACGTCTCGACGGCTACCCTACGTCCGACCCAGCTCGAATCAAGCTCATCACCAACCGCTTCCACGACACCGGCGATCTCGTGCCCCATCGTCACCGGCGGAGCACTAGCGTATTCATCGTCCTGAATATGCAGATCGGTACCGCACACACCGGCCGCGCGAACCCTCACCAGGGCCTGCCCCGACCGGGGAGCCGGGACCTCCTTCTGCACCAACCCGACACCGTCAGACCCGGTACGCAACTTCGCCAGAGCGGTCACAGTCCTCGTGTCGAGAGCTTGCGCGAGATCAGATGTCCGTAGCGGGCCGTTCTCAGTCATATCAGTTGGTCCTCGGTTTCGTGTGTGCGATCAGTGTTGTCTGCGCGGGTTCGGTTGATTCAACGCCGTCAAGAGTGTTGCGCGGAGCGGCATCGGCTACTCCGGGGCACGTCGCAGAGTTGGGCAGTTATAGGCGATGTCGGTACTTGGCATGGCGTGATGATCTTTTAGGCAACTCGAATCGTACTATCGCATTGCTGATTACACCATGGCATTGCGATAAGGCATCGGTTGGATCGAAGGTCTGGCAACCTGCCCTGCTCCGTGTCGCGCTCCGGTTCCATTGGGGCCACCCTCTTCTCCGCCCAACGCTGTCGATTCGCGGACCTTCGTTTGTATCGCAATGAGATAGTAGCTATCTCATCGTTGACATTGTGGAGTGATGACAGACATACTGATGCTCTGATGTGCACAGGAACACATGTCGTTCCGCAAATCGCTACCGAGGTGGCTGGCCCTCTCTGTCGCCCGGGGCCATCCCGAATCTCGACGAATGACCAGGAGAAGATGTGAAAGCCGCCCGTTTCTACGCTCGAAACGACATCCGCGTAGAGGACATACCCGTTCCCGCCGTGCGGCCCGGCACCGTTGCGGTGAATATCGCGTGGTGTGGAATCTGTGGCACCGACGTACACGAGTATCTCGAAGGACCGATTTTTGTTCCGTCGGCTGATACACCGCATCCGCTGACCGGGGAAGTACCGCCAGTGACGCTAGGTCACGAGTTTTCCGGCACGATCGCCGAGATCGGGGACGGGGTCGAAGGCTTGAGCGTCGGAGACGCGGTCGTGGTCGAGCCCTACGTCGTGTGTAACGAGTGCATTCCCTGTCAACTCGGCAAATATCACCTCTGCACACGCATCGCAGTGATCGGGCTCGCGGGCGACGGCGGTGGACTGAGCGAACGCATCGTGGTCGACCCCCGCTGGGTACACCCAGTCGGGGACATACCGTTGGATCACGCGGCGCTCATCGAACCCCTAGCCGTGGCCTACCACGCCGTAGAACGCAGTGGCGCTCGATCAGGTACGACCGCTCTGGTCGCCGGCGCGGGACCGGTCGGGCTGCTACTGGCGGCGGTTCTGAAGGGCATCGGTGTCACAACCATCATCAGCGAAGTCAGTGCCGCTCGTCTGGCCCAAGCCGCGGAGCTGGCCGATCACGTTCTGAATCCGACCGATGGCGACATCGCAGACCGAGTTCGAGAGCTTACCGACGGAGTCGGTGTGGATGTTGCATTCGAATGCGCCGGCGTCAACGCTGTGCTCGACACTGTTCTCGATGCCGTGCGACCGGCGGGTGTTGTTGTCAACGTGTCGATTTGGGGGTCACGAGCTTCAATCGATATGCAAAAAATTGTTCTCAAAGAGATCGACCTGCGGGGAACCTTTGCGTACGTGAACAATCACCGAGCGGTCATTGCGCTGGTACAGGACGGGAAGATCGATCTCGCGCCGTTCATCACCAAGAAGATCGGACTAGAAGATCTGGTGCAGGACGGGTTGAACTCCCTGATCAACGACACCGAGTCATCGATCAAAATCCTGGTATCACCCACCTTGTAGGCAGTGCGGTCGCGCCACACCCCGAGTTTTCATCGCCCCGGGTAAGAACCGGTTCGATTGGCCCTCGGGTATCCGACGCACCTCCACATGTGCCAGTCGGACCCGCTAGTGCATCTGCAAAATAGAAAGGCAACCTCATGGGTTCCGTCGTCGACTGGTTGCGAACGTCCACACCCGGGCTCCTGGTTCTCTGCGGTGTCGCTATCGCGATACTGCTCGTCGCCATCATCAGAATCAAACTCGAACCGTTCATCGCTCTCCTCATAGCGGGCATCGGACTCGCACTTGCTGCAGGTCTGCCGGTGTCACAAATCGTGGGTACTGCCATCAAGAGCAGCGACTCGCTCCTCGAGACCGGTTTCGGCGGCATCCTCGGCCACGTCGCGGTTATCATCGGACTCGGCACAGTTCTCGGTGCCATCCTCGAAAGGTCCGGCGGCGCACAGACACTGACTGCAAAACTGCTGGGTGTCTTCGGCGATCGCGGTGCCCCGCTGGCCATGGGTCTGCTCGGCCTCATCTTCGGTATCCCGGTCTTCTTCGATATCGGCATCTTCGTCCTCGCACCGCTCGTGTACGTCGCGGCACGACAGGGCGGAAAATCGTTGGTGCTCTACGCGATGCCCATGCTCGCCGGTCTGTCCATGACCCACGCATTCCTCCCCCCGCACCCCGGTCCGGTCGCGCTCGGCGGCCTCCTCGAGGTCAACCTCGGCTGGCTCATTCTGATGGGCTTTGTCTGCGGCATCCCCGGGTTCCTGGCAGCAGGAATCTTGTGGAGTAGCTACATCGGCAAACGAATCTTCGTCGAGGTACCCCCGGATTTCATCAACGACGCCCCCACCGACGGGCCACAGGGCTCGAGCGGCATCGCCGTCGGAACCAAACGATCTGTGGTCACCACACCCCCGTCCGTCGCCACCATCGGTGCCATCATCGCGGTGCCGCTCGTACTGATCCTCGGTGCAACCTTCGGCAACATATTGCTGGGCGAGGGCGATTTGCTTCAGGTCCTGACGTTCTTCGGAACGCCCGCAGTTGCTTTGCTCATCACGGTTCTTATCGCTTTTTACATCCTCGGTATCCGCCGCGGATCGACTGTGCAGGAACTGTCCACGCTGACCGGTGAATCGCTAAGACCGGTGGGCATGCTGCTCCTCGTCGTCGGCGCGGGCGCGTTCTTCGGCAAGGTTATTTCGGCCACCGGAATCGGAACCGCGCTCGCAGACACCATGTCGGCTGCAGGCTTACCGATCATCGTCCTCGCGTACATCATCAGCTGCGCACTCCGCATCGCACAGGGGTCCGCGACGGTTGCCATCGTCACGACCGGCGGCATCGTTGGACCACTCGTCATCGAACAGGACTACTCGCAGATCGCCATCGCCCTCATCGCCATGGCGATCGCCGCCGGATCCATCATCCTCGGCCACGTCAACGACGGCGGTTTCTGGATCATCGCCAAGTTCTTCAACATGACCGTCAAGCAGACACTGCAAACGTGGACAGTGTTGGAGACCGTGCTGTCGGTCGTCAGCTTCGCAGTAGCAGCTGTCTTGTTCACGATCATAAGCTGATCTGCAGCTCCCGCTGGTCAAAATCTGCAGCGGCACTCTGTCCTCACCCGGCACAGCATGGTCTCGTTCGACTGATCGAGTCTCCGCCTTCGCACGAACCTAAAGGAAGTATCAATTATGCCCGAAACCCAGCTAGTTAAGGCCGCGATTTTCACAGGGCTGTCCGAAATGGCTCTGGTTGAAAAAGAAGTCAGGTCACCACGCCTTGGGGAAGTGTTGCTCGACGTCAAGGCAGAGGGAGTCTGCGGGAGCGACTTGCACTATTACCACATCTCGGCGGAGGCCATGGAGTCCCATACTCAACCTCGAAAGCACACAACGACTCCCGGCCATGAGATCGCGGGCATCGTCGAGGCCGTAGGCGAGGGAGTCAGCCATCTAAAGCCGGGTGACCGAATAGCCGTGCAACATTACTCGGGTTGCGGCAACTGCCTGTCTTGTCGAAAAGGGTGGGACAACCATTGCCAGAACAACACCGTATATTCGCTCGACCGAGACGGCGGCTACCAGGACAAAGTAATCGTCGAGGCACGGGATTGCGTGCCTCTTCCCAGCGAGCTGAGTTTCGGAGCGGGTGCCTTTCTAGCCTGTGGTGCCTCAACTGCATATCAAGCGTTGCGTCGGGCTGACATCCCGCTCGGCGGGACTGTCGCTGTCATCGGCCTCGGGCCGGTGGGACTTGCTTCCCTGGCTTGGGCGAAAGCGTTGGGGGTCCGCGCATTCGGGATAGATCCGGTTCCTGAGCGCTTGAAATTCGCCTCAGATCTCGGATTCGAGAGCCACGATTCCAACGATTTCGATATCGCTTCCATCGCACCCGACGGTGTGGATTCGGTGATCGACACTTCAGGAAACATTCATGGCCGCCGGACGGCGTCACGCATCGCGAAAGTCTGGGGCACTGTCGTGCTGGTCGGATTTGGGCCAGGGTACGACATCGATCCAGTTACGGACGTGATCATGCGACAGTCGACGATCAAGGGGTCGTTCGTTTTCAGCATGCCGGTGATGATGGAGGCTGTCGCGGATGCGGTGAAACTAGGACTCGATCTCGACCCCATTCTCACAGTTCACTGTCGCTTGGAAGACGCGCCGGCTGCTGTCGCCGACTTCGCCAGCGGCAGTATCGGAAAAACAACCATCACTTGGCCGTAACTCACCCACGACAACGTGACCGGTGGCAAGACGACGTGGCGCGCCGTCTGAATGCAAATCGTCGCCACATCCTGAACAGGTTCGGGCACATCCTGCCCCCAAGTCCGAAAACCACATCACCAAGCGCATCGATGGTCGAGTTAGACACCGGGGGACTGCATCAAGTCTCGATGTAACTCTCAAAAAGAGTGCCAAGTTCCTCGTACGATCGTCCCCCGGATCCAGAAAGCGCCGCGAACACCGAAATTCATCGGGCTCCGTACGACTCCCTCAAGCCCGCACACAGCTGCTGTAGTGACCACCCCTACGCATCAACCACACCCGCCCACCGTAGGGCGCACCCACGCCATACTTTGGCATTCCCAGAGGAACGTGAAATGACCAGATCTGTTCAGCCGGCCCAGGACGGCGCTACAACCTTGTGGCACCGATTGGGATTACCTCGCCCCCTACTGTTCGGGTATCTCGGCCTGCTCCTATTCATGATCGGTGACGGCGTCGAATCGAACTTCCTCGCGCCATTCCTGCGCGACAACAACGGACTTGACACCGAACGCGTGGGACTTCTCGTCGCCATGTACGGAATCGTGGTCGCATTTGCCTCCTGGCTTTCCGCCGCACTCTCCGACTTATGGGGACCCAGGCGGGTCATGACGATCGGCTTCGCCACCTGGGTTTTCTTCGAGGTGATCTTTCTGACATTCGGTGTCGCCGGGGATAACGAGGTCGTCCTGTTTGTCTCTTACGCATTCCGCGGTCTTGGATACCCCCTGTTTGCGTTCGGATTCCTTGTGTGGATCGCGGCGGTCGCTGACAGACGTCGGCTCGCGACAGCCATTGGGTGGTTCTACGTCATGTTCACCGCGGGTCTGCCGACGCTCGGAGCGTTGGTGGCGTCCAGCACGATCCCCCTCATCGGTGGTTACAACACGTTGTGGCTTTCGGTCGGCCTGGTCGTCCTCGGTGGCCTGCTCGCATTGTTCGGCGTGAAAGAGAAAACCGGTCGGTCCAGGCTCGCCGAACCCGACGCCAAACCATTCGACATCTTGTTCCTCGGTTTGCGCTTGATCGCGACCCGTCCCCGGGTTCTCAGTGCTGTCACCGTCCGCATGATCGCAACGGCGCCGCAGTACGGCTCGTTCGTCTTCTTTCCCGTGCTGTTTGCGGAACAGTTCGGCTTCGGGCTGTCCCGGTGGCTTATATTGACCACTGTCATCTATGCCGCCAACATCCCCTTCAATGTCGTGTTCGGCATGATGGGCGACCGTTTGGGATGGGTCCGTACCGTCCGGTGGTTCGGCGCGGTCTGCGCAGGCGTGAGCATCCTCGGTCTCTACTACCTGCCAGCCTGGACTGGTTCTTACACCGTTGCGCTACTCGCCGGCATCGCCTTCGGCATCTCTCTCGCCGGGTTCATCCCAATCTCCGCGATCATCGCAGCACTCGAACCGAAGCACCCCGGCGCAGCGATGTCCGCGTGCAACGTCGGCGCGGGCTTATCGGTCGCCGTCGGCCCGTTGCTCGTTGCGGTTTTTCTGGGAACGGTCGGAGCCGAGGGCATGGTCTGGATCTTCGCCGGCATGTACGCTCTCGCAGCGCTACTGACGCTTGTCCTTCCCGTGAGCGCGATCCAACTCTCCGCGAGTGAGACCCCGACTCATCCGACCACCTCGTCTACGCACTGAAAGCCACATTGGCAGGGCTCACCAACGGTCCCAATGCACCCACACAGTTGGTGAGCACGGCCGCCTCCCGCCGATGCGCCACCCCGCAGAACTCACGCGACTCGAAGCTATGAGGATTCTTGTCATGTATTCCGGTGCGGTCATGGTTGCTGGCGACTTCGACAATGCCCGAGCGAGCTCACCGGGTCGCGAACTGATCTGCCGTGTGGATTTCGGACAGTGGAGATGACTATCGTCAGGCCGCGATTGCGGGCTGCTGGTAACTGTAGTGGACGTCGTTCGGGAAGCGGTATCCGAGCGCTGAATGTCGACGTCGCGGGTTGTAGAAACCTTCGATGTACTTGACAATGTCTTGTCGCGCTTTGGCTTTGGTGGAATAGATTGTTCGGTAGACACATTCGTTCTTGAGTGCCGCGAAGAAACTTTCGGCCATGCTGTTGTCCCAGCACACCCCGGTCCGTCCCATCGAGGACCGCATGCCCAGAGAACTCACCAGAGCCCGGTAGGCG
>NZ_KB911548.1:0-339792 GCF_000383555.1 Rhodococcus sp. 114MFTsu3.1
CGGGCACGCTCGGTCGAAGTCAGTTCGCTCTCCGGGCCGCCGCCGTGAGTCTCACGGTACTTGGCCAGCCACCGCCTCAAACTGTCGTCACCGACCCCGTAGGCCTTGGCGACTTCACTGACCGGTTTCGATGAATCGATCACCTCTCGACACAGTTCGTCCTTGAACTCTGCCGAGAAGGATCGACGTGATCTGCTCATGCTGGTCGGACTCATTTCAGTAGATCCCTATTCTAAGCGGGTCCACTGTCCGAAATCCCTGGGCCGATCAAACCGACACCTACCGGTGCCAGAGCCTGAAACGACAATCTCGACCTTACCGTCACCGTCACCGTGACCACGGACTCGGACCTGGATGCCAAAACTTAGTTCGAAAAACCGCTTATTAAGGGTGCAAGCATGATGTTTCGCGATACTTCACCGTCAAGAATTTGACGTCGGACCCCGCCGATAAGCCGGTTTTTATGTCAGGTGGAACCGCCAGGATCTTCTGACGCCCCTGTGGGCGTCGGTGGCACGTGGCCTTCTCAGGGTGCGGCCTCGTCGCCGAGCAGGTCGAGGGTGCGTTGCAGCAGCGCTTCGATGCGGTCCTCGACGTCGTCGACCATGTCCGGGACATCAGCCAGGGCGGTGTGCGCGCGGCGCCGCGCGTCGACACCCGCGCGGTAGTACCCGGAATCGAGGTCTGCTGGTGTGGGCTCGGGACGAATCACGTCGATTTGTTCGGCGTCCGCGTGTGGTCTACTCGAACGGCGTCGTGGGGTGTGCAGCGGTGAGAGCCCGGTGCGGTGCGCGGCGATCACCGATCCGATCTCGGCGGCGGTCATCGGAGCGGCAGGCAACGGTAGGTGACCCCACCGGTCGATCGGGACCGCGACCGGACCGCCGCGGTGCGGTGACGCGGTCATGTCGGGAAACGTGTTGTGCTGCAGATGCTCTGCGAGCAATGTCGTCGAGGGGTACCGGTCGGAGAATTGCAGGACGGTGTGCCAGCGCTCCCACACGTCGACCGGCTGAAAGCCGGTGGCCTCGTGGGGGTCGATGCGGATGCGGGCGTGGCGATCCCACGCCGGTTCTTCAAAATCGCCGCCTGGGTGCAAGATTCGGAGTTGGCGGCGACGGGATACGTTCTCGATCAGACACCGTCGTTGGGTCCGATCCTCACCCGGCCCGCCCGCACCGAGACCGCCACTCCCCCACTTGGCCCGTACCGGACATTCCAGGTGCCGATCGAGGACATCGCCGCAGACACCGGCCTGTCGATGGACCAACTGATCGGCGCGGATCGCTACACCCTCCAGCCCGCTGCGCGACCGGTCGGGGAACGTTGGACGGAGTTGACTGCGTACGCTGATATTTCGCTGTAGCAACGAGACTCGGTAGCGTCGAGCCGATGGGGCAGGGTGGTCGCGCGCAGGGACGCCGGTGATCGCGACACGGCCTTCGGGCCCGATCAAGGCTTGTGTTCGTCGGTCGACCTTATTTCTTTCGTCGAGACGGTCCAGTTGAGTTCGGCTGCGGCTCGGGCTGTTTCGGCCGTCTCGTGTGGGGTCCAGGTGCCGTCGCTGATCAGCGCGACCACGTTCGCCATCTGCGCACACAGTGCCGCGATATCGGCATCGGGGTCCGCAATGGCGGGCTTCGTGCCATGGTTTCCTCGAAACCCTTTATTTCGCCTGACAAGTCGCGTCGAATCCGTTCGATCAACGGCCTTCTCGACACTAAGGACACGACGGCTACCACCGCGATCACGAAGGTGGTGGCGAAGAGGCTACGACGATGAACCTTCACTACGAGAACACTCGCGATGTGTGGGTCGAGCCGGTATCCGGTTCGATAGTGGCGGTCGAGGAACAACCTCACCGGTGGCTTGTTCCGAGCGTGGACGACCCACACGCGGTTACTACTCTCGACGCACGCACTGCGTTCAGCGACGGGGAACTACCCCGGCTTTGGCCAGCCCGATCACCTCGGCTTTGGACGCTACCGCTGCCGGTGAGCTGTATGTCGAGCCGGTGTGACCCGAGATGACGAGATGTCGGCGACGCTCTTGTTTTCATTCAGGGTCGGCACAGCCGCGCCGAGACGAAGCGGTGGGGCGTGGTCTCGATGTCGTTGCTGATCAGCTGGTTGCGCCACCAAAAACGGGTCATGGCACTGATCTCGTGCAGCCCTCGGGCACGCCATATCGCGGAACCATCCTGAGCGCACCATCCAGCCGAACGACTTCTCCGTTGATGTAGGAGGAGCGAAGCAAGAACAGCGCCAGTTCAGCGAATTCGTGGGCGTCGCCGAGCCGTTTAGGGAAGATCACAGATTCACTCAGATGCCTGCGGCGCAGGCCCGACAACTCGTTGATCATGGGACTTTCCATCACGCCTGGTGCGATGGAATTGACTCGTATGCCGTGTTCGGCGAGATCTCTGGCCAGGGTGAGGGTCATACCTGCGATCGCAGCTTTGGACGCAGCGTAGGCAGCCTGGCCTGGTAGGCCTTCGTAGGCGGCGATCGACGAGGTATTCACCACGGCACCTCTAGCACCGTCGGACAACGGTTGCTGCCTGGCAATCTCCGCTGAGGCGAGTCTGGTCACGTTAAACGTTCCCACAAGGTTGATATCTAGTACCCGGCGAAATTCTTGAAGAGGGTGCGGACCACCGTCGTTCAGCACTCTGGTCGATGACCGAATTCCGGCGCAATTAACGGCGTAACGAAAGTGCTTCCCCGTTCCAGTGGCCGTGGTCAGCGCGTGGCGCACACTGTCCTCGTTTGTCACATCGCATTCGACGAACTCGATACCCGGCTCGTCGGGTGGACGAGACAGATCCGCGCCGACGACACTGGCACCATGCTCGCTCAGCGCCCGAGCTGTGGCGTAGCCGAGACCGGACGCAGCGCCGGTCACGAGCGCAACCGAATCTGATAGTTCAGACATCAGGACCCAACTTTCCGGAGGTCTATGGCCCGAGTCTCTTTGAAAGAGATGACGACCACAAGTGAAGCGACGCATAGTAATACGAAATAGATCTGAAAAAGCCAGCCCAGGCCCATCGAGTTCAAGGCTGTGTTCAAATACGGGGCAGTCCCCCCAAAAACTGCGACCGACAGTGACATGGCAATTCCGATTACTTTCGTTCGCTGGTTTGTCGGTAACTGTTCTGCAATGGTGGCGGCGTAGATAGAGGTAGCTGCACCTGCGACAGCGAGAGCGACAGCTTGCGCCGTGAACAAGGTCCATGGTCGAGAGTCGATCAAACCGAGTAAGGGAAAAATCAGAGCCGTGAACGACACGGCCCAGAAGATCAGGACGGGCTTTCGCCCGATCTTGTCCGATAGCGCACCCCACATCGGAAGCACGACTATCCCGACGAGTTGGGCCAGAAGGCTGGCGCGGAATGCACCGGACGATTGCATTCCGTGCTGAGAGATCGCAAAAGCGGAAGCGAAAGAGTTGAACGTATAGAACACGACCGAAGTACCGCCGGTGAATACGAATAGTTTCAAACCGGAGAGGAACAACTGCTTCCGTGACCACCTCGCATCGTCCGGTGTGTCTTTTTCCTGGGTCTCGTAGACGTCGCTCTCGATCATCCCTCGTCGAAGGTACAGAGCGAACAATGCAAGCAGACCGCCGACGAAAAATGGGACCCGCCATCCCCATGATTCGACAGATTCGGCCGGAACTGTCGCGGTCAGCACCGCACCCATCGCTGTTGCGAGAACGGTCCCGAGGCCCACGCTGATGTAGACCGTGCTCGACCATAAACCTCGGCGGCGAGCAGGTGCGATCTCAGCGACGTAAGCGTACGACGCTGTGGATTCACCTCCATGCGCAAACCCCTGAACAAGGCGGGCGAATAGCAGCAGCGCGGACGCGAGCCCACCTATGGCACCATATGCCGGCGTGACGGCGATCAACAGGCTCGCTGCAGCCATCGTGAGCATGGTGGCAATCAGTACGGTACGGCGACCCGCTCTTGCTGCCAGGTATCCGAAGAACATTCCGCCCAAAGGGCGCGATACGAAACCTACGGCGAAGACGACGAGTGTCGCCAGCATGGCGGATACCGGATCGGACTTGTCGAAAAGTGCCTGAGCGATGAATGGTGAAAAAACTGCGTACGCGGTCCAGTCGTACCACTCCAGAGTATTCCCGACTCCGCTGGCGAACAGAGATTTGAACCGTTTTTCAGACGTAAGTTCGAGGTGGTTACGAGCCGACACTTCACTAGGGACAGTCATGGGTAATTTCTCCTCGCTAACCGGCTGTTTGGGTGGACAACGCAGCAAGTTCGGATGGTGCCGGTCGTGTCTCGGACAGTTCCCGGCACACTTCGATAATGGAGTCTGTCCCCGGGATGATTGCTTTTTGCAATTTCCCGGGCGTCGGGATTCGAGAGTCGGGTGTTGCGAGACGGCGAATATCCAACGGCATCTCTCGGCCGAGACCTTCGTGGATGCGAGAAACCACTTCCCCGCCGAAGCCTCCGGTCAAGTTTGCTTCGTGCACCACGGCCGCGCGGCCTCGTGCATGACGAACAGCGGCGGTCACCGCCTCCAGGTCGAGTGGAGCAAGCCAGCGCAAGTCGAGCACAGCGATCTCGATACCCTCACTTCGTAGTTGCGCCTTGGCTGCGAGTGCGCGCTGCACCATGGCCCCCCACGTGATCACAACAACATGATTCTCGTCTGCTGGATATAGACGTGAACCGCGGACTGCCTCAATGTCCGCGTCTGGATAGACGACGCCCTTGAGTTGGTACAATTCGCGTGACTCGATCAACACAACCGGGTCCGCGTCCGCGATCGCTGCACGGGTCATGGCATAGGCATCTGCCGGGCTCGCAGGCAGGCCTACTCGAAGCCCGGGAATGTGAGCCAACAGTGCCTCGAGGCTTTGAGTGTGTTGGGCGCACGACCCCGCGGTTGCGCCCTGTTGGAGTCGCACGGTCAAAGGTGCGGACTGAGTACCTCGACTCGCGTATCGAACATTTGCTGCCTGGTTCACGAGTTGATCGAGTGCAACCATCAGAAAGTCCATCCACATGATCTCGACTACAGGGCGCAGACCTGCGATGGATGCACCCACGGCAGAACCCAGAATTGCGGTTTCGGCAATCGGGGTGTCGAATACCCGTCGAGTGCCGAAGCGCTTCTGCAGACCGCGGGTGACCCCGAAAATGCCGCCGGCAAAGGCGACATCTTCGCCGTAGACCACCATTTCCTGTCGTTCGGAGAGGTCGGTGGCCAACGCCGTGTTGATGGCCCGCCAGTATTCCATCGGGCCGGACGGTTCGCCGCGACCTTTGTTCGTGCCGCGATGTCCGATTGCTTCGGCCGCGTAGATGTCGGTGGTGGCATCTGCGATGATCGGCTCTGCCATGTTGCGTACCGCGACCGTAGCGGCGTCCACTTCGGACTGCACGGCGGCGTCGACTGCCTTGAGTTCTTCCGCGGTGGCGGTTCGATCCGAGATCAGTTGGCGGACCAACCTAGCCAACGGATCTCGGGACTTTGCGTCCTCGATGTCGGCCCGTGGGCGGTAGTGCTCGATGTCGCGGTTGTAGTGACCTTTCATGCGAACGACTTTGAACTCAAGGAAGACAGGGCCTCGTCCGGCGCGAGCCTCGTCGAGTGCCCAGGTCGACGCGTCGAGCACTGCTTTGAGGTCACACCCATCGACCGAGCGTGATGGTAAGCCGTACGCAGCTGCACGATTGGCAAGCTGCGGGTCGCGCGTCATTTCGGACGCAGGCGTCATCTCAGCCCAACCGTTGTTCTCGCAGATGAACACGACCGGAAGATTCTTCACAGCAGCGAAGACTAGGCCTTCGTGCAGTGCACCTTGGCTCATCGCGCCGTCTCCGATTGTTGCTACTGCCACGCCTCCGGATTCGGTGATTTGGGCAGCAAGCGCGACCCCATCGGCTATTGGGGCGCCCGCGCCCACAATGGAGTTCTCACCGACGAACCCGTATTCCGGTGCCGTGAGCATCAGCGACCCCGAGCGTCCCCCGTTGATACCGCCTGATCGTTGACAAATTTCACCCATCAACTCCACGAGCGGTACCCCGCACCCGAGACCCCAACCGTGACCTCTGTAGGTGGACAAGATTTTGTCTTGCGGTTGCTTCAGCGCTGTCACGCCGATTGCGACAGCCTCGTGGCCGTGGCAGGTATGCACAGAGCCTACGAAGAAGCCCTCGGAGCTGAGCTCAAGGCAGCGGTCCTCCATCGATCGGATCCGCCGCATTTGCCGGTAGTACTCGATGTAGTCATGCACGCGTTTCTCCTTTGGTTAGAAGTCGACTATGACCCCCATCACAAACGGATGTCAATATTTGAATACCATTTCATTTAATGAAATAGTAGGATTGGCACATGTCAACCCCACCTCCAAAAGCCCGTGCCGTCACTACGCTTCAGACTCTGGCTCGTGGCCTTGCCTTTTTGGAAGAGGTGGCCGCGTCGCAGGTTCCGCCTACCGTCAAGGAGGTGGCCGAGCGACTCGGGCTGAACATCACCACCAGCTACCATCTGTTCAATACCCTTGTCGATCTTGGCTATTTGACGCGAGATGCCAACTCGACGCTTCACATCGGCGCGAAAAGTTCCGCCCTCGCGCAGGCCTACCGCCGTACCGTCAGCCCGCACGGCCGCATAGTGCAGTTGGTCCAGGAACTGTCGGCACTGACCAACGAGACGGCATCGGCCTCTATGGTCGTCGACAACCGGATGGTCGTTCAAGCACTGGCGGAGGGGACTCAACCAGTCAAGGCAACGGGCCTCTACATCGGTTTGACAGGACATGAATACTTAAGAGCATCAGGCAGATTGGCTCTGGCACTTCTCGATGCCGACGCAAGCAAAGCAATGTTCACACTCTCGACCGCACGCCTCAGCGCGATGGAGCGAGGGGCGGCGCAAGCGACACTGGACGAAGAGCTCCCCGACACCCGATCGCGTGGGTGGTCATTGGACCCGGGCGACTATCAAGAGGACATCTCCGGGGTTTCCGCTCCTATTCTCAGCCCATCAGGCACGCTCATCGGAACCATCAACCTATCGACCCCGTCAACCAGATTCGCTGTTCAGCGGGATCGACTCATCGCCTGCGTCACCGAGCATGCTGCGCGCGCATCGGAGCTCGTTGCCCACTCTGAACAGTCGTGAAGCGGTGCGCGATGTATCGAAATCCGCTTACGCAACCGGGAAGCCCGAGAACATTTGGAGCGTCCTATATGTGTTCCGCATCAGGCGAGGTCGCTGTCGCGCCACTACGGTGTCTGCCAGATGGCGGTTGCAGGCAGCGGTGGGAGCCGCGCTGTGAACGAACGTGGACGGTGTAGAGCGCCTGTATTGAATGGGACCTCGAGACTATTCGATAACTGAGCTCTTGCAGCGAGTTTCGGACTGTCCGGTGTACAAGGCATGTTGACGATTGGTCCGGTCGTTCGTCTGACCGAGGCGCAGCAACTGCCGCTCAAACGGGCTCTCGCAGATTGGCTACTGCCCGAGAGTCGACATGGCCTTTGTCGCTGCACCCAGCTGAGTTTTTCAAAACCGATGACACCCAGGGGCAGCGCCCGCCTGCTTTGCGCGCTCGGGCATAATTTTCGGATAGGCCGCGTTGGACTGTAACGAGATCGGTGACACTGATTGCGCGTAGAGTACAAGGACAACAAGCTCAAAAAGCTGTGCACTGACGAGCGCGAGATGCAGAAGCAGCGACCCGACCTGAAGAAAAAGCTACGACTGCGTGTAAAGGCGCTCGAAAACTCGGAAACACTGGGCGATCTGCCTGTTGATGACCCCGGGGGCGCTTGGCACGACCTTAAGGGCAAGCGCGCGGGCACCTGGGCTGGAGAGCTCAGTGGAAACTGGCGGCTGCTGGTCGCACCGTCGCCCAATTCGTTGACCGCTACAGAGACCACCGTGATCGACGTCGAGGACTACCACTGAGGAAGGATCGGCCATGACCGCCACGAACTACGCCGTAGCTCCCGGGGAGTACTTGGAGGAGTGGATCGACGATCAAGACCTGTCCCAGCAGCGGGTAGCTGAGCTTCTCGGCACCAGCCGCAAGCAGGTTAACGAGATCGTCAACGGGCGCGCGCCGATCACTAGCGACACTGCCATGCGCCTCGAGCGCGTCGTCGGCATCCCTGCGAGGACTTGGCTTAAGTATGAGGCACTGTATCGAGCCGACCTTGCCCGTATCGCCGACGAAGAGGGCCTCGCCGAGCATGTCGACGAGATCGCGCCATCAGCGATCGCTTACTTGCGTAGTATCGGCGCGACCGGGGCGACCAAACGCACTCCCGGCAAGCTGGTATCTGACTTCCTTGCGTTCCACCGCTGCGGCACTTGGGCCGCGTACGACCACCTCCACCGAGAGGCCTCGACAGGCGACTATGCACTGGCCGCGCTAAAGGACTCGAGTGCAACGCTCGATCGAACGCTTCTGACGACGTGGCTTCGAGCGGCTGAGCTGGCAGAGCCGTTCGAACGGGGTCGGCACTATGATTACGACCCCGCTCGGCTCAAGGAGGCTCTGCCCAAACTGCGCGCGAGAGCTGCCGCACCTGACTCAGCGATGCTTCGGGACACAGTCAACATGCTCGCCGATGTTGGTGTGGTGTTCATGGTGGTTGAGCCGCCCAAAAAGCTCCAGTTGCTGGGCATGACCCGGTGGATCGACAAGCGAGTGCCCGTTATCCAGCAGACCGGACGGTGGGGCAAGGATGGCTTTGTCATCTGGACGCTCTTCCACGAACTCGGCCATGTGCTCAACGACCCAAGAGGCGAGATGCACGTCGAATACAGCACGCAGAAGAAGCGCAACAGCGCCGCGGAAAAGGGGGCCAATGCGTTCGCGATGAAGATCTTGTTTGGCGAGGACGGCATCAAGCCGTTTGAGGGACTAACCCGCGATCGCGAGATTGCAGATGCCGCGGCGAGGATCGGCATTGCGCCCGGCGTGGCCGTGCACCAGATGCACCGGCGTCGACTCCTGGATTACCGATTCGGTAACGGGCTTTGCGTCGATCTCGCCGGCACCTTCACTGCATAGGAGGAAGAGACCTGAGCTAGCCATGCGTCGCTGCTTCATAACCCGATATTAGTGACCGCGTTGCCGACGAGGGGCGCATGTTCGCGTCGATACACCTCGACGGAGTCGAGGCTGGCGTGGCCGGTTTGGCGTGCGATGGCGGAGCCGTCGGCACCGTTGCGGGTGCCTTGGGTGACGAACCCGGCGCGCAGTGAGTGCCCGCCGAGTTTGGCGAGCGACGCAGGGTCGAAGCCAGCATGTTTGGCGCGGCGGCGGATGGCCTGGTGGATCGCAGCTCCGGACAACGCGCTGGAACCGAGGTTGCCGTTCTTGGCAACTGCCCGGAGCAACGGTGCGCGGGCGGCGGTGCGCGGCACTCCCCCACGACAGACGTGAGCGTCGAACGGTTCTCGCTTCCGGAGTAGGCGGATCACGGACGGACGGCCGCCGGCGTCGAACGCAGCCACGACCTGCACCCAACGGACGTACGCGCACGGTGGGCAGGTCTCGTGGGAGTCTGTGTACGGCAGGGCCTTCACCGCTCCCCTGCCCTCTTGGTCGGTCTTCGACTTCCGCAGCCGCACATGCAATCCGTCGTGCCGGTGCACGATGATGTCGCCGCACACGAGGTCGGAGAGTTCGCTGCGTCGGAATGCGCCAGCGAACCCGAGGAGCAGAATTGCGGAGTCGCGGCGTTCGAGGACCTCGTCGGCCCAGCCTCGGCATCGGTGCCTTGCCGTCTCGACGAGGAGTTTGATGTCCTCGACCAGCAACGGGTTTCGCGGGGTGCGGGGTCGGTCCCCCGCCGCGGCATACTCACGCCGGATGCCGGACAGAGTCGCGGTGACGAGTTCATGGGCTGACGGCGACAGATGCCCGGTGGTGCGGTGTCGGTGGTTGATCGCGGCGATCCAGGTGCTGAACGTAGCGACGGCGTAAGCCCGCTCCCCTGTTTCGTTTCGGGTGTCGGCTGCGTCGACGAGATAGGCGGCGACGGTGATCGGGTGCGCAGGAAGCGTCACGTGACCATTCGTCTCGCACCAATTGGTGAAGCGTCTCCACGCCGCGGCGTATGTCTTGCGCGTTCCATCGGACTGGGAGGAGTGCACGGCGGCCGCGATCCGCTTCGCGACGGCGGGTGGGATCTCCGGCTCGACCGCCAACGATCTGCCGCCCAGGGTGTTCTCGACAGTGCTCACCGCAGGTGCATGGCCTGGCCGGAAGTCCATAAGGGCAGCCTATCGCAGGTCACCGACACGTCTGCAAAGCAAAACTGTGCTGACCCGGCGTTCTGGGCCAGACGGTGCGGAAAACACAATTTACGACGCCGATCGGACCAGGTGGCCAGGCGCGGCGTGCTCGAAGCATTTGACACATTGCAATACGGCTGAAGAGTCTCGAATTACTCAGTCTAGCAACTACATTCATTGCACTCCCTGTACGCCAAGGCGCAGTTCGTACCGAGTTGTGACAGACTTGTGACACCGAGAATTTCAGCCAAGATGCGAAACGCCCTGACCTGCAGAAATATAACCACAGGCACGGCCACGAGAGCCCTGAGGCGGATTAAAATCCGCTGCCTCACTTGTCCATTCAGATACAGCACAGTCTACGGCAGTCCACGACCACCTACGAAATACGCTGCTCGACAGCGAGATTGTGGATCCATGTGGACTCCAGTGCCCCCAGTCGGACTCGAACCGACACTTGACGGATTTTAAGTCCGCTGCCTCTGCCAATTGGGCTATAGGGGCCACCCGCGGCCCCGAAGAACCGCGACGGCAATCATATCGGCCCCCTGCTACCCCGGGATGACCGGTGGCACGAAGTCGAAGGTCATGCCCAGGAGCCACACCAGCAGCAGGACGACTGGGAAGTGGAAGATGAACTGCAGGAACGTGAATCCGATGAGATCACGGGCCCGCAGGCCCAGTACTGCGAGCAGTGGAAGCATGAAGAACGGGTTGATGAGGTTCGGCAGTGCCTCGGCGACGTTGTAGATCTGGACGGTCCAGCCCAGGTTCATCTGCACGTCTGTAGCCGATTGCATGACGTAGGGGGCTTCGACCAGCCATTTACCTCCGCCGGAGGGCACGAACAGCCCGAGGATCACGGTGTAGATCGCGATGACCACAGCAAAGCCGCCGCCGCTGCCGATGTCGGTGAAGAAGTTCGCGAGGTGCTCGGAAATCGTGACGCCTCCCCGTCCCTCGGCCTCGACCAGAATGGCAGCCATCGCCGCGTACAGCGGAAATTGAACGAGTATGCCCGCGGTGGCCGGCACTGCTTTGGACACTGCGTCGAGAAACCTTCTGGGCGTTCCATGCAGAACGAGACCGAGGATCAGAAAGACCAGAAGATAGCCGTTCAGGCTCGACACCACCGACAGCACGGGCAATGTCAGCAGTTGCGACACAAGCCATCCCAGTGTCATTGCACCGATCAGCAACGGAAGGACCCGACTGTACTCGAGCCACTCGCCGGGACGCGACCGCGGAGCCGGCTCGTCGATCGTGTCGTCGAGATCGACGCCCATGCTCTCCGCAGTCTTGATCGCCGCGCCCTTCGGAGCGGACAGATGCGCTATGACGACGGTGATCACCGTGATGATCAAGCAAGTCACCAACGACTGCCATGTGAAGATGGTCTTGCCGAAATCGAGAACACCGGTGATCTGCAGCAGCGGCCCGGGCAGGGAACTCGCAGTTGCCTGCAATTGTGCCGCGGACGAGGACATTCCGAGCGCCCACACCGCACCGAGCCCCATGAATGCCGCGGCGCCGAGAGCCCGATAGTCGGCCTGCATGTCCGACCGTCGTGCGATCGCGCGGGCGAGCAGACCGCTGAAGACCAAACTCAATCCCCAGTTCAGAAACGACACCGTACAGGAGAGCAGGGCCACGAAACTCACTGCGCTGCTTGGTGAACGAGGCAGTAGCGCCAGACGGGTGATCAGCCGCGCCACCGGAGGCGACGTCGCAACGACGTACCCGGTGAGCACCACCATCGCCATCTGCAGCGTGAACGCCGTCAGATCCCAGAAACCCCCACCGAAGGCGTCGACGACGTTCTGCGGCGACGACCCGTTCGCGAACGCCGCCACCGCGACGACGACAACGCCCACCAAAGCGAAGATGTAGGCGTCGGGGAACCATTTCTCGGTTGCTCGGGCCAGTCCTTGCGCGAGCCGTGCCAAGCCCTTCTCGGCGGGTGCCTGCGTCGTCGTCATCGATGATCCTCGTTTCGGCGTAGTCCCCTGCGCGTGCGTGTCGCACGTCACAGAGTTCACCGAATCGGACACCGATGCAAGGAGCATCGCCGCAGGTACTACCTGCGAATCTGCAGAACTACGCCTTCACGGACAGGGCGATGCCGTCGAGAATGTCGTGCTCACTGACCACCAGGGTGCTGACGGCGCCGCGACGCTCGAACTCCTCGGCCAGAACACTGGTCACGATGGCACCGCCACCGATGACGTCGACCCGTCCGGGGTGCACGGGCCCCAACGCCGCTCGGTCTGCGCGAGTCATCCCGATCAGACGGTCGCACACGTCGAATAGGTCCCCGAAGGACACTCGAGTCAGGTGGACCTTGTCCGCGTCGTACTCCTGCAGCCCTGCAGCGATGGCTGCGATGGTGGTCATGGTGCCCGCGACGCCGACCCAACTCGAGGCCTCGCCGATGTTGACGTCCTCGAACGCTTCCTCCAACTTCTCGCGGGCGTACGCGCGCGCTCCGACGATCTCGTCGGCGGTGGGCGGATCGGAGTGGAGAAAACGCTCGGTCAGACGGACGCACCCGATGTTGGCGGAAAACGCCGCACGCACACCCTTGCGATCACCCAGAACAAGTTCGGTGGACCCGCCGCCGAGGTCGACGACGACGAACGGTGCACCCTTGGCGTCGAGTTCGCCGACGGCACCGGCGAACGACAGCCGTGCTTCCTCGTCACCGGTGATGACCTCGGCGACCGAACCGGGCACGATGGGATCCAGAATCTCCCGCGTCATCGCGAAGAAGTCGTCGCGGTTCGCGGCGTCGCGGGTGGCGGACGTCGCGACCATGCGCAGCGCCGACGCACCGGCTTCGCGAATGATGCCAGCGTATTCCTCGAGAGCGACGCGGGTGCGTTCGATCGCCTCGGGCGCAAAGGAACCCGTCGCGTCGACGCCTTGGCCGAGGCGCACGACGCGCATCTCCCGCGCAACATCCGTCAGAACACCGTCTTTGATGTCCGCAACGAGGAGGCGAATGGAATTGGTGCCGCAATCGATGGCTGCTACCCGAGTCATGAAGTCTCTCCGCGAAGTTCGGCGATGGTCGGCCAGTCGGCCGGAATTGCGGTGCCGCGCAACGAGGTCTCGGCGGCGAGCGCCACCGACTCGTCACCGAGTGGGTTGACGCCCGGGCCCTTGGCGAGGGAGTGAGCGATCAACACGTGCAGGCACTTGACCCGATCCGGCATACCTCCGCCGGTGAAATCGGTTCCGAGAGATTCGATGTCGTTGCGCTCGGCCAGGTAGGACTCGTGCGCGCGGCGATATCCGGCGGCCAATTCCACGTCCTCGGACAACCGAAGAGTCATCTCTCGCATCACGCCCGCCGATTCCTGACGGCTGGCCTCGGCAGTCAAGCGCGGATCCGTCAGATAGAACAGGGTGGGGAACGGGGTGCCGTCGGGCAGCTTGGGGGCAGTTTTCACCACACCGGGCCTACCGTCCGGGGATCGATACGCGATTGCGAGAACACCGCGGGGTTCGCGTCCGAGTTGAGCCGCTACGGCGTCGAGATCTTCCTTCGAGACTGCCGAGCTCACCCGACCGGTCCTCCTTCGATGTCCGGTGCAGGCTCGGGCAGAACAGCCCGATCCGGCACCACTTCTTGTTCCTCCACGGGCCCCTGCGGTTGCACCGCGGACTCCCACAGGTCCCGGTACCACGGGCCTTCGGATTGCTTGGTGGTTTCCACGTCGTCCACCGGCGGACCGACGTCCCCCGGCAACTGCACCGTGTACGGCGTCTCCCCCGGCATCACCCAGCGGAGCCTGGACTTCGCATTGGCTGCGATGCGCGTCGGGTCGTTCAGTTGCGTCTTCTCGAGCTCCAGGTCCTTGACGTCCTGCTCGAGTCCGGTGCGCTCGGCGAGAACCTGCTCGAGCTCGGCGCGCTGCGAAAAATAGGTCCGCAGCGGCATCGCGAGCGTCAACGCCAACGCGCACACGACGACAGCGAGGACCACTGCCTTGGCCGTCGACAGGCCGAGAAACGTGCGCTCACCGCCGGACGAAGCCCGCGCGCCCACCCGTCGGGGAGCTGCTTTGCCGCCGACCACGGCGTCACGCGCCTGATCGGACGGCTCCGGCGCCGGTTGACCGGAGCTGCGCTCGTCTCCCGACGCAGCTCCGGACGTCCGGCCCCGGGATGCAGAGCGACCACGAGGCCGGGGATCACGCCCACCTGGGCTTGTCCCGGATCTTCCTCGTCGTGCCGCCATGCAATCACCCTCGTCGAATCGAGCTGAAAACTATCCCTCGTAATTGAACCGGGGGAAAGCCAGCTCACCCGAGTAACGCGCCGCGTCACCCAGAGCTTCTTCGATTCTCAGCAACTGGTTGTACTTCGCGACGCGCTCGGAACGCGCGGGCGCACCCGTCTTGATCTGACCGCTGCCCACGGCAACCGCCAGGTCGGCGATGGTGGTGTCCTCGGTCTCGCCGGACCGGTGGCTCATCATCGTCTTGTAGCCGTTGCGGTGCGCGAGGTCGACGGCGTCGAGGGTCTCGGTGAGCGTGCCGATCTGGTTGACCTTCACCAGCAGCGCGTTGGCCGCACCCTTGACGATGCCGTCCTCGAGACGCTCCGGGTTGGTGACGAAGAGGTCGTCGCCGACGAGCTGCACCTTGTCACCGATGGCCTCGGTGAGGGCAACCCAGCCGTCCCAGTCGTTCTCGTCCAGCGGATCCTCGATGGAGACCAGCGGGTAGGCGTCGACGAGTTCGCCGTAGAACGCCGACAGCTCCTCGGCGGACTTGGTAGCGCGCTCGAAGGCGTAGCCGGTGCCTGCGGTGTAGAACTCGGTGGCTGCGACGTCGAGTGCGAGCGCCACATCCTGGCCGGGCTTGAGGCCGGTTTTGGCGATGGCGTCGAGAATGAGGTCGAGCGCTTCCTTGGTTCCGGCCAGGTCGGGCGCGAAGCCGCCCTCGTCGCCGAGGCCCGTCGACAGGCCCTTGGCCTTCAGAACCGACTTGAGGGAGTGATAGACCTCGGCACCCCAGCGCAGGGATTCCTTGAAGGTCGGCGCACCGATTGGCGCGATCATGAACTCCTGGACGTCGACGCCACTGTCCGCGTGCGCGCCACCGTTGATGATGTTCATCATCGGTACGGGAAGGATGTGTGCGTTCGGTCCGCCGAGGTAACGGAACAGCTCGAGTCCAGCGGACTCCGCAGCCGCCTTCGCCACCGCGAGGGAAACACCGAGCAGCGAGTTCGCGCCGAGACGCGCCTTGCTCGGGGTGCCGTCGAGATCGAGAAGAGCCTGGTCGACGGCCCGCTGCTCGATGGCGTCGAGGCCGATGACAGCCGGTGCGATCTCGTCGAGAACAGCGTTGACGGCCTTCTCGACGCCCTTGCCGCCGTAACGCTCGCCGCCGTCACGAAGCTCGACTGCCTCGTGCTCACCGGTGGACGCTCCGGAAGGAACCGCTGCGCGGGTCAGTGTTCCGTCGTCCAGTGCGACCTCGACCTCGACCGTGGGGTTGCCACGGGAGTCGAGAATCTCGCGAGCTCCGACCTGCTCAATGATGGCCACGAATGCTTCTCCTTGTAACGGGGGCGGGCGGGTAAGTGCCGGGTGTCAGACTAGCCGCTCGCCTGACCTCCCCGCGACGCACAGGAGCGGAGCCTGCGGAGTGACCAGGGAAAGTCAGGAGCGGAGCCTGCGGAGTCACGCAGTGGTGCCGACTGAATAGGCGGCTGCAGCGTCGCGGACGTCTCGGAGATAGACACCGGACTGGTTGTAAGCCATGAGCGCGCGCTCCCACCCTTCCGCGGCGCGCAGATCACCTCCGCGCGCGCAGAGGTAGCGAGCTGCGGTCAGAGCTGCGTCGTCGAGGTTGTCGGGATCGGCGATACCGTCACCGTTGGCGTCGACGCCCCACTTCTTCCAGGTCTCGGGAATGAACTGCATCGGGCCCATCGCCCTGTCGTGCACCGGATCGCCGTCGAGTTGGCCGCCGTCGGTGTCGGGAATTTCGGCGACGCCCGGGCCGCCGTCCAATGGGATGCCGCGAATTGCGGGCGACACAAGACCGTCGGGGGCGACGGACGAGCCCTGGTACGTGCCGTGGCGACTTTCGATGTAGCCGATACCGGCGAGCGTCGTCCAGGCGATGCCGCAATCAGGGGCCGTGTCCGACATGATCGCGGCGGCGTGGCCGTAGGCCGCCAATGCCGGTACCGAGATGTTCATGGCGTCGGCCTGGGGCTCAGCCCAATCGAGCAGCAGGTCCGCCGTCCTCCCCGGTGCGTTGAAGTCGATGTCCGGCACAGGCGTCCCCGCTCCGGGCGGAATGCCTTCGGGAATCGCCCGCGGCGGTTCCGACGAGCCGCACGCCGCAGCCAACAGACCCACCGCGACCACAGCAACGACGTAGGCCACTCGCTTCTTCACAGGTCCATCCTGCACACGAAAAGTAATAGAAACCTAAAGCGCCGAATATGTGCAGGTCAAAGGGGTTTTTCAATATGCACGAGGGTGTATGTTGCTCTCAACCACATGAGGGTTCCCTACCCTTTCTCGCAACGCTTCAGGAGCACCGAACGTGTCCGTCCTTGCCGCTCCGCCCATCGCAACCCAAATGTTCGGCAGCGGGTTGATCGGCCTACGTGAAGGCTTGGAAACGGGCATCGTCGTGATGATCCTGGTTGCCTTCCTCGTCAAAGCGGAGCGGCGCGACGCGTTGAAATGGGTCTGGATGGGAGTCGGGCTCGCGGTCGCCATGGTGGCGGCGATTTTCTTCGTCATCCACTACGGAACGTCGACCGTCACCGGATTGACGGCGGAAATAATCGCCGGAGCCGCGTCGCTTGTCGCCGTCGGCATCGTCACCGCGATGGTGCTCTGGATGCGCACCGCCGCCAAGGACATCTCCGGCGAACTGCGATCCGGCATGGAGCGAGCGTTGACCGTCGGACCGCTCGCCGTTCTGATGTTGTCGTTCTTCGCCGTCGGACGCGAAGGCGTCGAAACTGCACTGCTGATGGTCGGCTACGCCGAGAACACCGGCGGCAGTTCATGGCCGCTACTGGGGCTGCTGCTGGGCATCGTGGTCGCTGCAGGATTGACCGTTCTGCTGTACTTCGGAGCCATACGCATCAACTTCACCGTGTTTTTCAAGTACACCGGAATCTTCCTGATCGTCGTCGCGGCAGGCATTCTCGCCTACGGAATCCGGGCACTGCAGATCGGCGGAATACTGCCCGGCGGTAGTTCGACGGCCTTCGACATCACCGCCCAGTTCGACGCCTCCAGCTGGTACGGCACCGTCCTCGCCGGCATCTTCAACTTCCGCCCCGAACCCACCGTCCTGCAGGTCACCGGGTGGGTGCTCTACCTCGCTGTCGTTCTCTACCTGTTCCTTCGGCCGGTTCGCGTACCCGAACCCGCAGTCACCTCATGAAAGGCACTCCCTTGCGCCGTACCACCTTCGCGCTGGCCGCACTCGCGGCTCTGCCGCTCGCTCTCGCCGGCTGCACCGAGAAATCGTCGTCCGACGGCGGATCCGACTCCGGTTCCGGCGACATCGCCGTCGCCGCCAGCGACACCACGTGCGACGTCGCGACGTCCGAAGGAACGACCGGCAACTCGACGTTCCAGATCACCAACAACGGAACCAAGGTCACCGAGTTCTACGTCTACGGCGAAGGCGACCGTGTCATGGGCGAGGTCGAGAACATCGGACCGGGCCTGACTCGTCAGCTCATCGTCGCCCTGCCCGACCCGGGCACTTACCAAACCGCCTGCAAGGCAGGCATGGTCGGCGACGGAATCCGCGCGGATTTCGTCGTCTCCGGCGACGCCGTCCGTCAGGCCGACGAGAACGGGCTGCTCGACGAGGCCGCAACCGGCTACAAGCGATACGTCGTCAGCCAGGTCGATGCCCTCCAGGAGACCACGGCATCGTTCGTCGCCGCCGTGAAGTCCGGCGACATCGAGTCCGCGAAAGCCCAGTTCCCCGTCACCCGCAGCTACTACGAGCGAATCGAACCGGTTGCCGAGGCGTTCCCCGACGACCTCGACCCGCGCATCGATTTGCGGGAACCAGACGTCGAGCCCGGTGACACCTGGACCGGCTTCCACCGCATCGAGAAAGATCTCTGGGAGCAGGGGCTGCAGCCCGACACGAACCAGATGGCCGATCAGCTTCAGGCCGACATCGCAGAACTCGCCGAGAAGGTCAAGGCCGAGGACTTCACCATCGACCCCATTCAGGTCGCAGGTGGCGCCCAGGGACTGCTCGACGAGGTCGCCAAGACCAAGATCAGCGGTGAGGAAGACTTCTTCTCGCACACCGACCTATGGGACTTCCAGGCGAACGTCGACGGCTCCCAGGCAGCAGTTGCCGCAGTGCGTCCGATCATCGATCAGAACGACGCAGAACTGGGGTCAGCCATCGATGCACGCTTCGCCGAGCTCGACGCCGAACTGGCCGAGTACCGCCAGGGCGACGGCTTCGTCTTCTACGACACCGTCACCGAACCCCAGCGTCAGGAACTCTCCAACAAGATCGACGCACTGTCCGCCGAGGTAAGTCAGGTACAGGGTGTCGTTGCCGGACAGTAATACTTCTCGCTTCTCTCGGCGGCGCCTGTTCGGCGCCGTCGGGGTGGGCGCGGCCCTCGTCGGGACGGGAGCCGTTGCCGCATGCGCGGAGTCGGACGAGGACCAAGCGTCGGACATCGTGGAATTTCGCGGAGCGCACCAGGCCGGCATCGTCACTCCGGCACAGGACCGCATGCACTTCGTCGCATTCGACATCACCACCGAGTCACGCGACGAATTCGTTGCGCTGCTCCAGAAGTGGACGCTCATGGCGGAGCGGCTCACCCGGGGCGAAGAAACATTCGACGGTGGCGCCGTCGGCGGAGGTGAGTACCGCCCGCCGTCGGACACCGGTGAGGCATTGGGATTGTCCGCGTCGTCGTTGACGCTGACGATCGGGTTCGGGCCCGGACTGTTCACCCGTTTCGGGCTTGCGGACCTCAAGCCGTCGTCCCTGGCCGACTTGCAGCACTTTCCCGCCGACAATCTCGACGAACGCCGCTCCGGCGGCGACCTCTGCATCCAGGCCTGCGCCAACGACCCGCAGGTCGCAGTCCACGCCATCCGCAACCTCGCACGCGTCGGATTCGGCACCGTGTCCGTCAAGTGGTCCCAACTCGGATTCGGGCGCACGTCGTCGACGTCGACCACCCAGGCGACACCACGAAATCTGTTCGGATTCAAAGACGGAACGGCCAACCTCAAAGCCGAGGATCCCGAGCTTCTCGACGATTACATCTGGGTCGGGGAAGACGACGACCAACCATGGATGGCCGGAGGCTCGTACCTGGTTGCGCGTCGAATCCGCATGCTGATCGAATCCTGGGATCGGACCACCCTGAAGGAACAAGAGCGCGTCATCGGGCGCAGCAAAGGAACCGGCGCGCCCCTAGGATTGAAAGACGAGTTCGACGCACTCGACCTCGATTCCAAGGGTCCTGAAGGATTGCTGATCGACTCCGACGCCCACGTGCGTCTCGCCTCGAAGGAGAACCTCGACGGCATCCAGATCCTCAGGCGTGGTTACAACTTCACCGACGGTTCCGACGGCTTCGGTCACCTGGACGCAGGACTGTTCTTCATTGCGTACTGCCGAGACCCACTCGAGCAGTTCGTGCCCATGCAGCTGGCCCTGGCACGCAAAGACCTACTGAACGAATACATCCAACACGTCGGCTCCGCCGTCTTCGCCTGCCCGCCAGGATTGGGTGAATCGGAATTCTGGGGGTCTACCCTCTTCGCTTGAATGGTTCCATTCTCACGACCGGACAGCGTGGAACCGATCCGACCTCGCGTGCGTCTAACCTGACGACGTGATTTCTGCGAGGGGGAGACTATGCGTAAGGCCTGTCTGACGGCCATCAGCGTCGCACTGCTCGTCGGCTGCTCCACCGACATCACCGGCAACGCCACCGCCGACTCCCCCACCGACCAAACCTTCGACCCCTGCACCATCCCCGACTCCACCATCACCGCCGCAGGCCTCGACCCAGCATCCAAAGACTCCATGGCAGACAAGGGCTACACCACCCCGGGCTGGACCATCTGCGGCTGGGAAGGTCCAGCGGGAGACCCGTGGTACTCGTTTACCGTCTACTTCTCGGAAACACACACACTCGAGGACGTACGCGGAAACCCTCAGAACATTGACTTCTCCGACGTTTCGATCGCTGGGAGGACAGCGGTGGTCTACAAAGTCGACATCGTGGATGAAAGCGACACCTGCGACGTCGCGTTCGACACGGCAAGCGGAGTAGCCACGTTCACCGTGCTCACCCTCGAAGCGGGTATCGCGCGGAGCGACGTCTGCGACATCGCCGAAAACCACGTCCGTGACGTCGCTATGGCGTTCCCGGCGAACTGAAAGGAACTTTGGTGTCATCTGAGACTACGTATTGGCAAAACCTCGCCCAGGCCGCCGACGCAGGTCAACTATTTCTCGACGAGTCGGTCGCGAGGGCGTGCAATGAATCGTGTGTGGCCTACATCGAACGACTGCACCAACACCGGAAGTCTGCCTTCGGCCTCGCGAAAGTCCAGGTTTACGGGGACTTCGAGATGGGCAAACAGTTTGCACAAATTCTGTCCGAGAAAGCGGTGGGTGGACAGAACAGCATGGTCGGTGTCATCGACAGCCACATACAGGTGGTGAAAGAAATGCAGGCGGTGTTTCAGAAGTTCTTCGACCAGTACTCGGACACCGATGCGGCTACTGCATCCGACGTCGCGCAGATGTTCCCCAATTGACGATGAGATTCGCGAAGGTGCCAGGTCTACACTCCGGAACGGCACCTTCGATGCGGGGAGACACATGGCACAACTACTGCGGGTACAGAATTTCACCATCTCATCCGACGGGGTCGCCGCAGGCGTCGACCAGAGTTTCGAGAACCCGTTCGGTCTCGACCATCTGACGTCGATGAAATGGTTCTTCGCCACGGCAAGTTTTCCGGGCAACGCCGGCTCCAGTGGGTCCCGGGGCTTGGACGACTACTTCGCCCGCGATTTCTCGAACAACATCGGTGCCGAGATCATGGGCCGAAACAAGTTCGGACCTCAACGCGGGCCGTGGACGGACCACGAGTGGGAAGGGTGGTGGGGTGACGAACCGCCGTTCCACACCCCGGTGTTCGTACTCACGCACCACGAGCGTCCCTCGATCGAACTTTCCGACAGCACGTTTCACTTCGTCGACAGCTCGCCGGCAGATGTGTTGGACAGAGCCAGGCAGGCAGCCGGCGGTAAAGACGTACGTCTCGGCGGCGGGGTCACGACAATCCGTCAGTTCCTCGACGCCGACCTTGTGGACACTCTCCACATCACTGTCGCTCCCGTCGAATTCGGGTCGGGGCTGAAGCTGTGGGATTCACCGGACGAACTCGACGACCGATTCGACCACGAATCAGTGCCAAGCCCCAGCGGCGTCACCCATCATCTGTTCTGGCGTAAGTAACTTCTCGATTCCTTCAGCAGATGCTCACCTACGTGCCGGACGCGCACCCACGTGCTAGCACTGAGCGGTGCGTCCAGCACACAGGTGAGCGTCTGTGTACTTCAGGCGCGCAGCATTGACCGAACGTCACATTCGCTCCGGAACCGGCCGACCAGCCCCTCATCGCTTGAATGTCACATTCATACGAACCGATAGCTAGCAGGGCCCATTCGTGCGCCAAAGGGGGCGGACCTACCGCCTACCCCAGTTCTCTATCCATTCGATGGCGGTGAGTTTGCCGGGGACTGCGCCGTGGACCTTGGCGGATTTTTCGGCGTCGCGGATACGGTCGGCGAAACGCAAGACGTTGCGTCGCAACAAGTCCTCGGCGCTTTCGCCGCCGTGACTGTGGTCGAGGCCGATGTGTACGACGCGAAGTTCGTCGGGAATCAGCTCGTCGGGAAGTCCAGCTTTGCTCGCCCGCGCGACGACTTTCTGGGCCAATGCCAGTGCGGGTTGGGAGAGCGCGACGCCGTCCAGGCAGGAACCGCGGGCTTTCTCGGCTGCCTTCTTCTCCTCCCACGCTTTCTCCTGCACAGCGATGTCGATCGGGCCGGTCGATCCGTCGTCGAGGTGCGGGGTTCGGTGAGTCAGCTTTCGTACAAGACCCGCTGCTACGTCGTCGACGTCGAATGCATTTTCCGACGCGTCCTGCGCGATCCGAGAATGGAACAGCACCTGCAGCAGGATGTCGCCGAGTTCCTCTTTCAGGTCCTCGAGGTTGCCGCTGTGGATGGCGTCGAGGAGCTCGTACGTCTCCTCCAGCAGGTAACCGCTCAACGACGCGTGTGTCTGCTGAGCTTCCCACCCACCGCGGACCCGAAGGCGGTCCATCAGAAGTACGGCAGCGATAAGGTCGTCACCAGGCAGCTTAGGCGACGAGATCACGCGGTCACCGCGCCGAATGCGCTGCTGCACATCCGGGTTCGACGGGTCGGTGCTGACGAGGACCTCGGCGGAGCCGTCGGCGTGCGCGGTACCCGAGAACAGCCACCGGGTGCGCACCGGAACCTCCTCGGTGAACTCGACGATTCCGTTGAGGAATTCCACGGCCTCGGCCGGGACCATCGTCGGGCGAACGGGATCCAGCAGCACTACCGTCATCACACCCCCACAGTCTGCTCCAGCAACACCGACCTGGACGGTTTACCGTCGAGTGACAGTATGAGGTCGGCGATGTACTGGACCAACTCGACGTCCCGCACTCGCGCAGCACCGACGCCGCCGCCTTCCACGCGAGGCAGGGGCGTCTGCACCACGCCGGTGGTGGCGCGGTACGCGGCGTTGGGGTAGAGCCGCTTGAGTCGGATCTGCTTGGAATCGGGCAGATCCATCGGCGCCAGCTTGACCTGGGTGCCCGCGACGTTGACGTCCGTGAGCCCGTACTCCTTCGCGATCAAACGAAGCTTGGCGACGGACACCAGGCGCCCCACTTCCTCGGGAAGCGGGCCGTAGCGGTCGACGAGCTCGTCCAGCACCGCGTTGATCGAGTCGGAATCCGTTGCAGCAGCAAGCTTTCGGTACGCTTCGAGCCGCAACCGGTCGCTGGTGACGTAGTCCGGCGGAATGTGTGCGTCGACGGGCAGGTCGATGCGCACTTCCTTGGGCGCTTCGTCGGTGGAGATCGGTTTGCCGTCGGCGGCTGCCCGGTACGCTTCCACGGCTTCGCCGACCAACCGCACGTACAGATCGAATCCGACGCCGGCGACGTGGCCGGACTGTTCGGCGCCCAGAACGTTTCCGGCGCCGCGGATTTCGAGGTCTTTCATGGCGACGGCCATACCGGCACCGAGGTCGGAGTTCTGCGAGATGGTGGACAGCCTGTCGTAGGCAGTTTCGGTGAGCGGCTTCTCCGCCGGGTACAGGAAGTACGCGTAACCACGCTCGCGGCTACGTCCGACGCGTCCACGCAGCTGGTGCAGCTGAGACAGGCCGAGCGAATCACTGCGCTCGACGATCAGCGTGTTGGCGTTGGAGATGTCGAGACCCGTCTCGATGATGGTGGTACACACCAGCACGTCGGTTTCGCGTTCCCAGAAGCCCTGCACCGTGCGTTCGAGGGTCTCCTCGTTCATCTGGCCGTGCGCCGTGGTGACGCGCGCTTCCGGAACGAGATCACGAATTCGCTTCGCGGCCTTGTCGATCGAACTGACACGGTTGTGCACGAAGAACACTTGACCGTCGCGCAGCAGTTCGCGTCGAATCGCAGCCGCGACCTGCTTGTCGTTGTACGCGCCGACGTAGGTCAGAACCGGATGGCGCTCCTCGGGTGGCGTGAGGATGGTCGACATCTCACGAATCCCCGCGAGGCTCATCTCCAACGTACGAGGGATCGGAGTCGCGGACATCGTCAGCACGTCCACGTGGGTGCGGAGCGACTTGATGTGCTCCTTGTGCTCGACGCCGAACCGCTGTTCCTCGTCGACGACGATGAGGCCGAGGTCCTTCCACACGACACCCGTCTGCAACAGGCGGTGCGTGCCGACGACGACGTCGACGGTTCCGTCGGCCAGACCGGCCATGACCTCTTTCGACTCGGCGCCGTGGGTGAAGCGAGAGAGCCCCTTGACCGTCACGGGGAACGCGGCCATTCGTGCGGTGAACGTCTGCAGATGTTGCTGTGCCAGCAGCGTTGTCGGCACGAGTACCGCCACCTGCTTGCCGTCCTGAACTGCTTTGAACGCGGCGCGGACGGCGATTTCCGTCTTGCCGTAGCCGACGTCGCCGAGGATGACGCGGTCCATCGGAACCGCCTTCTCCATGTCCGCCTTGACGTCGGTGATCGCGGTCATCTGGTCCATGGTCTCGGTGAACCCGAACGCGTCTTCCATCTCACGCTGCCACGGGGTGTCCGGACCGAACGCGTGGCCCGGCGCCGCCTGACGCGCCGCGTACAACTGCACGAGCTCGCCGGCGATCTCACGAACCGCCTTGCGCGCCTTGCGTTTGGTGTTCGCCCAGTCGGATCCGCCGAGCTTGCTGAGCGACGGCAATTCGCCACCGACATAGCGCGAGAGCTGATCCAGCGAATCCATCGGCACGAACAATCGGTCGCCGGGCTGACCGCGTTTGCTGGGTGCGTACTCGATGACGAGGTATTCGCGTCGTGCACCGCCGACGGTGCGCTCGATCATCTCCACGAATCGTCCGATGCCGTGCTGATCGTGCACGACGCTGTCGCCGGCCACGAGAGCGAGCGGATCGACCTGATTTCGCCTCTTCGCCGGTAGCTTTCGCCCCTCGGTGGCCGCGACGCGATTTCCGGTGAGGTCGCTCTCGGTGACGACCACGAGCCGGGCGTCGGGCAGAATCAGTCCTTCGTTCAACGTGCCACACAGGACGCTGACGACGTCCGGCAACGGCTCGGACCCGGACTCGATATGCGCCGCAGGTACTTCCGCTTCGCCGAGCCGCTCGATGATGCGGTTGGCGGTGCCTGCACCGGCGACGGCGATGACCGCGCGCCCACCCGTCGAGACGTGTGCGCGGAGCATCGCGAACACACCGGCGAGCAACTCCTCGGAGCCACGGACCTCCGGGACCGACTCGACGACGAGTGCGACCTCGTCCTCGCTTCCGGACGCGAGAGGGCTGATGGTCCACCACGGCCGTCCCAGCGCCTGTGCGGATTCACGAATCTGCCTGAGCGAGCGGTACGCCGACGCCCCGAGATCCAGGCTCACTCCGCCGAGACTGTCGGTGTTGACCGTCGACGCGTCGAGCGGAGCCGCTCCGCCGACCGACGCGGCCGTCCACGACGCTTCCAGGAACTCTTGGCCGGTACGGACCAGATCGGTTGCACGCGTGCGGATTCGCTCCGGATCACACAGCAGGACATGCGCGCCGTCGGGCAATACGTCGGCGAGCAGCTGGAGCTCACCGGGTTGCAGCAGCGGTAGCAGGGCCTCCATGCCTTCCACGGGAACACCCGCGGACAGCTTGTCCAGCATCTCGACCAGCGCTGCGTCCGCCTGGTTGTCCGCAGCGAGCGCCGCCGCACGGTCACGGACGGTCTCGGTGAGAATCAGCTCACGACACGGCGGCGCGATGACCGACTGAATGTCGACGTCCGGGAGCGATCGCTGGTCCGCGACCGAGAAGGCGCGCAGCTCGGTGACCTCGTCGCCCCAGAATTCGACGCGAACGGGGTGATCGGCCGTCGGCGAGAAGATATCGAGAATACCGCCGCGAACGGCGAATTCACCGCGCTTACCGACCATGTCGACGCGCGTGTAGGCCAATTCCACGAGGCGGTGGATGAGCCCGTCGAAGTCGATCTCGACGCCGACGCGCAAGCCGATGGGTTCGATCTCCCCCAGCCCCGGCGCCATCGGCTGCACGAGCGAGCTAACAGTGGTGACGATAACCTGAAGCGTCGGGCCGTAGTCCTTGTCGTCCGGCCGGGCCAGGCGTCGCAAAACCTCGAGCCGTCGGCCGACGGTGTCCGCACTCGGGGACAACCGCTCGTGCGGCAGTGTCTCCCACGACGGGAACTGAGCGACGGCGTCGCCGAGAATCTGCTTCAGCTCCGTCGTCAGATCGTCCGCCTCACGGCCGGTTGCGGTGACGACAAGGACCTGCGCTCGCTCGGCGATGGCGGATGCGACGAACGGCCGCACCGAATTGGGTGCGACGAGGGTGCGCTCCGCGGCTCCAACGGCGTCGCGCACGGCGGCGAGCGTGGAGTCCGACAGTGCGACGCGCGCGAGGCCCGACAGTGCAAGCGAAGAATCGGAAGACAACTGCGGGGCTCCTGAGCGAGATCGGCGCAATGGATATCGCGATCGATCCTACCGCCGACGTCGTGCGTCCTTTACATACGTCCAGCTACGGGCAACTAGTGCCGGATGACGCGCCGGGCCGCGAACTCACGGAAGTACTCGACCTTGCCCGCCGTCACGAGTGACGGAAGGAGGTAGTACCAGAGACGTTCCATCCGTGACGGAAGTTCCTCCGTGTTGCCTGTGGCGACGGCAACCATGTGCACGCCGGTGAGGATCTCGAGGACGAGAGCACCGATGGTCGCGGGGTCGGCGTCAGCGGCGAGGTCACCTTGCTTGATCGCCTTGGCGGCCAGCGCGTTGAACGACTCGCTCCAGCCGGACATCACGTTGCCCTGGGTGCCCCGGTAGTCACCGATCTGGTGGCTGAGCCGCAGCATTGCCGACACCATCGGGTCACTCACCGACATGTCGACGACGATGTAGGAGATGCCGATGGCTGCTTCCAGAGCGGGGATACGGCCGTCGTTGAACTGCTGGCACGCCGCGATGAGCCGGCCGTTGCCCTCGTCGATGACCGCGCGAGCCAACTCTTCCTTCGACCCGAAGTGGAAGTAGAGGGCACCTTTGGTGACCTGGGACTGAGAGATGATCTCGCTGAGGCTCGCGTTCGCGTAGCCGAGCCGCAGAAAAACATTTGCGGCACCCGACAGCACGGTGTCGCGCGTGATCTCAGCGCGTGCCTGTCTGACCATTGGATCCGCCTTCGCAATACTCGACTGCCACTGCGCAAATTACGAGCGAACGGTACCACTCGGTGGCATTCTTACCTTGGTCAACGTGCAGATGGTCCGAACAACATACATGCGTCGCTGTGAAGTAGGTCTCATGGACGCAAATCAAACCCTACCCGCTCTTTCACCGACACGTGGGGAAATACTCGGCTCATTCACCGGCCAGTAGGGGCGCGGCCTCCAAATTGGTGAGACCGTTCCAACACAGATTGACGACGTGCGCGGCGACGACTTCCTTCGACGGCTCCCTGACGTCGAGCCACCACTGAGCCGTCATGGACACCATCCCGACCAGCGCCTGCGCGTAGAGCGGCGCGAACCCGGCGTCGAATCCTCGACGGGTGAAGTCGCCGGCGAGGATGTGCCCGACCTGGCTCACCGCATCGTTCAGCAACGACGAGTACTTGCCGTCGGCAGCAGCGACCGGAGAGTCACGGACCAGGATGCGGAACCCGTCGGTTCGCTCCTCCACGTACGTCAGCAATGCGAGAGCAACCCGCTCGACCCTCACCCGCGATCGGTTCTGCGACAGCGACGAGGTGACCATGTGCAGCAGAGTCGACATCTCGCGGTCGACGATGACGGCGTAGAGACCTTCCTTGCCGCCGAAATGCTCGTAGACGACGGGCTTCGACACGTTCGCGCGGACCGCGATCTCCTCCACCGACGTCGCCTCGTACCCCCGCTCGGCGAACAAGGAGCGGCCGATCTCGATCAACTGTTCGCGACGCTGCGTGCCCGTCATCCGGACACGCGGCGCCTTCTCGGGCTCGGACATGACGCACCTCCCTGTGATCTGGTCACTCCTGCCGGTTTCCCGGCGTCGAAACTTGGAGCTCCGGTCTCCCAGCGTCGAAACCCGAGCTTATGGGACGATCGGCGGGAGCGGTTCGACCTCGGGCCACCCCGCATGCGAGACTCGTTGCGCTCGGCGGGAGCTTCGAGGCCAGTAGTCTGTCTTGTGCAGACACCGGCGACCGGAGAAACCGCTGGTGAAATGATCCGCCGTGGTGTAATGGCAGCACCTCTGATTTTGGTTCAGATAGTTCAGGTTCGAGTCCTGGCGGCGGAGCGAGAAACATTGCCCTGAAGATCCAGTTCAGCGATCGTCGCCCGAGGAGCCCCGTTGCCGTTGCATACCGCCGTGGTCGTTCTCGCAGCAGGTGCAGGCACCCGAATGCGATCCAAGACCCCGAAGGTTCTGCATCCGCTGGCCGGGCGGACGATGCTCGCGCACGCTCTGCACGCCGCCGCCGACCTCGGTCCCGACCACCTCGTCACCGTCGTCGGGCACGACCGCGAGCGTGTCACCGAATCCGTCCTCGAACTGAGCGAGGAACTCGGACGCACCATCGTCACCACGGTGCAGGAACAACAGCTGGGCACCGGCCACGCAGTGCAGTGCGGCCTCGGTGCACTTCCCGACGATTTCGAGGGAACCGTCCTCGTCACGGCAGCCGACGTCCCCCTCCTCGACGGACACACCCTCAAAGCCTTGCTCGACGAGCACCTGAGCGCGCCGCTTCCCGCAGCAGCGACGGTCCTGACGTTCGTGCCCGACGACGCCAACGGGTACGGCCGCATCGTCCGCGCCGACGACGATCAGGTCGCCGAGATCGTCGAACACGCCGACGCCACCCCCGCGCAGGTCCTGATCGACGAGGTCAACTCCGGCGTCTACGCGTTCGACGCGACCGCGTTGCGCGTCGCGCTCGGCAAGCTCAGTACGGCCAACGCGCAGCACGAGCTCTATCTCACCGACGTCGTCAAGATCAGCAAGAGCAGCGGCCTACCCGTGTACGGAACCCAGCTCGCCGACCCCGACCTGGTCATGGGCGTCAACGACCGCGTTCAGCTCGCCCACGTCACCGCCGTCCTCAACCGCCACATCGTCGAGAAGCACATGCGCGCGGGAGTCACCGTCGTCGATCCCGCGACCACCTGGATCGACATCGACGTCACCGTCGGTGCCGACGTTCGACTCGAGCCGGGTGTCCAGCTGCTCGGCAGCACCCACGTCGGCGAGGACGCCGTCATCGGACCCGACACGACTCTGCGCGACGTCGTCGTCGGCGAACGCGCATCCGTCGTACGTACGCAGGCAGACAAATCCACCATCGGGTCCGGCGCAACCGTCGGGCCCTTCGCCTACCTGCGCCCCGGATCGGACATCGGGGACAGCGCCAAGATCGGAACCTTCGTCGAGACCAAGAACTCGACCGTCGGCAACCACTCGAAAGTGCCGCACCTGACGTACGTCGGAGATGCGACCATCGGCGAACACTCCAACATCGGAGCATCGAGCGTGTTCGTCAACTACGACGGCGTCAACAAGAGCCGCACCGTAGTCGGATCCCACGTCCGCACCGGCTCGGACAACATGTTCGTCGCCCCCGTGCGAGTGGGCGACGGCGCGTACACCGGAGCAGGCACCGTGCTCCGCAACGATGTACCACCGGGGACGCTCGCTGTCTCCGCTGGTTCCCAGCGCAACATCGAAGGCTGGGTCGAGAAGAAGCGTCCAGGCACTGCCGCAGCAGACGCTGCAGCACGCGCTCTGGCGGCCGAATCGGCAAACGCGCAAAAATCAAAGGACGGCGAACAGCAGTGACCACCCCGAACTGGATCGACAACCAGAAGAACCTCATGCTCTTCTCGGGTCGAGCTCACCCCGAACTCGCACAGCAGGTTGCGAAGGAACTGGGGATCGAGGTAACCCCGCAGACCGCACGCGACTTCGCAAACGGCGAGATCTTCGTTCGCTTCGAGGAGTCGGTCCGAGGATCGGACGCCTTCGTCCTGCAGAGCCACCCCTTCCCGCTCAACACCTGGTTGATGGAACAGCTCATCATGATCGACGCGCTCAAGCGTGGATCGGCGAAGCGCATCACCGCGATCCTGCCGTTCTACCCGTACGCCCGCCAGGACAAGAAGCACCGCGGACGTGAGCCGATCTCCGCACGCCTCGTCGCCGACCTGCTCAAGACCGCAGGCGCCGACCGGATCATCACCGTCGACCTCCACACCGACCAGATCCAGGGCTTCTTCGACGGCCCCGTCGACCACATGCACGCACACAGCCAACTCGCCGATCACATCCGCGACAAGTACAGCCTCGAACACATCACCGTCGTCTCCCCCGACTCCGGCCGAGTCCGCGTCGCAGAGAAATGGGCCGACAGCTTCGACGGCGCACCCCTCGCCTTCATCCACAAGACCCGTGATCCACTGGTGCCCAACCAGGTCAAGTCCAACCGCGTCGTCGGTGACGTCGAAGGCCGCACCTGCATCCTGATCGACGACATGATCGACACCGGCGGCACCATCGCCGGCGCCGTCAAGGTCCTCAAGGAAGCCGGAGCAGGCGACGTCGTCATCGCCGCCACCCACGGCGTCCTCTCCGACCCCGCCGCCGAACGCCTCGCCAACTGCGGAGCCAAGGAAGTCGTCGTCACCAACACCCTCCCCATCACCGACGAGAAGCGATTCGACACCCTCACCGAGCTGTCCATCGCACCCCTCCTCGCCCGCACCATCCGCGAGGTCTTCGAAAACGGGTCCGTCACAAGCCTGTTCAACGGCTCGGCCTAGGTCGTTCCGCAGGCTCCGGTGGTGTAGCTCCGCACTTTCCGGAGCGAACGTGGCGTTCAGTCCGTCTGACGGACCGAACGCCACGTTCGCTCCAGACGGACGGTCCACCCAAGTGACCGAACGTCACGTTCGGTTTCTTTACACCCGCTCCGCAGACCCCTGATTCCTGGAAATGAGCTTCGTCACTTCGGTGATGGAAAGCGCAGTTCGGGAGGGAGGGGGTGTGCGGGGCGGGTTGCGTTGTACCCTAAGATGACTCGTCGTGATCGACGCGCAAACCATGGACAGCCCTGCAGCAACTTCTACCGTCCGTATCGCCCGGTGGACTCCGGGCGGGTGCGTGTGGTGCGGAAGCACCGACTCGATCGAAACTTATCGCAATGAACCGCGTTGCGGCCTGTGCCGTGAAAAAGAAGCCGTCATCGACGAGGCGAAGCACTTCATCGGCATGTACGGTCTGCGCCCACTCGGCGGCACTCTTGCGTCCGACGACGAGGAGGAGCGCGAGTACCGCGTCACTGCTCGTGATGCTCGTGCCGTGCTGAACAGCATTCGTCTCGAGAAGCTGCCGGATCCGGCTGCGGTTCGCAAAGCGTTGCGCCCCAGGGCTGCTGCTGCAGTTGCTGCTCCTCGCCAGGCACCGAGCAGTGCAAGCTCGTCGTCTGCTTCCTCTGCTGCTGCGAGCAAGTCGGCCGCTCCCAAGAAGCAGCAGGCGGGTGTCAGTGGCATCGACATGATCGAGCTCGAGTCGCGAGTGCAGAAGTTGCTCGCTCAGCTCACCGACGTCGACTCACAGATCAGCGCGATCGAGGGACAGGAAAGCCTGCCGGCACGCGCGCGCCGCAAGGATCTCGAGAAGCAGCGCACCACCGTGCTCACCACCCTCGGTGCGCTCGAGAAGGCGCGTCGCCGCATCTGACACTCGGCGGTACGTACCCTGGACGGGTGTTCAGGACGCTAGCGCGCTATCAGGTCGCCATCGACGTCGGATTCGCCGCCGTCTTCACGGCCGTGCTGTTTCCGTCCGCCGCCGCAGACAACGGTGCGCTCGCCGTTGTCGTCCTGCTCGGCTACGGCGTCGCGCTGGCACTGCGTCGTCTCTCGCCTCCTCTGGCGCTGGCGATCTCCTGGGTCTTCGCCATCGGTCAGATGGCCGGTGGTCTCGGCACACAGGGCGCCGACACTGCAATTCTGTTCGTGCTGTTCGCCACTGCTGCGTACGGTTCGGACCGCGTTCGCAAGATCGGTCTCGTGTCCACCGTCGTCGGCGGCATAGTCGCCGCTACCTTTCTCACCCTCGTCGGGGACCCGAACGTCTCACCGGACGGCAGCCGCTCCGTCGGCGACTACGCGCAGCAACTGATCATCCTGCTGGTTGCCTCCTGGGCTGTCCTGGGATTGTCGTGGGCGCTGGGTCGCATCGCGCTGGCGAACCGGATGTCCATCGAGGAGAAGCACCAACGCGCGTTGGCCGAGATCGAACAGGAACGGGCACTGCAGGACATTGCCGTCGAACACGAGCGCAACCGAATCGCCCGCGACATGCACGACATAGTCGCGCACTCGCTCGCCGTCGTCATCGCGCAGGCCGACGGTGCCCGGTACGCACGCAAAGCGGATCCCGAGGCTGTCGACGAGGCCCTCGGCACCATCGCAGGCACCGCTCGCGACGCACTACGAGACGTCCGCGGCGTGCTGGCCCAGTTACGCCACAACACCGACGACGTTCCGGCCACGGAATCGCAGGACCTGTCCACGTTGGTCGACCGGATGCGCGCGGCCGGGCTGCGGATCGACTTCGATTCCACCGGCGACTCCGCGAACCTGGGTGCCGGCGGTCATCTGACGCTGTACCGGATAGCGCAGGAGGCACTGACCAACGCTCTGCGGCACGGGGACTCGTCGCGCCCGGTATCGGTAGCCGTCGAGTCCGGACCCAGCGGCACGACGCTCACCGTGCGCAACTCGGTGCGAAAAGCACCCGAATCCACGGGCGGGCACGGCCTCATCGGTATGCGCGAACGCGCGGTCCTGTCCGGTGGCACCCTGAAGACCAGCCACGATCATGGTGTGTGGACACTCGTCGCGCACATTCCCGGAGCACTCACAGGAACGGAGCCTGCGGAATGAGCCGGATTAAGGTAGCGCTGGTCGACGATCAGCAGCTTTTTCGTGCCGGGATCAGGATGCTGATCTCGTCGCAACCCGATCTCGAGTTCGTCGGTGAGGCCGGCGACGGCAAGGCCGGGGTCGAGTTGGCGGCCGAGGTCTCCCCCGACGTCGTGCTGATGGACATTCGGATGCCGGTTCTCGATGGCATTGCGGCGACAGCGGAGATCGTCGCCGCATCGAGCGAGCCGCCGAGGATCCTTGTGTTGACGACCTTCGATCTCGACGAGAGTGCGGCGAAGGCGATCAAGGCCGGCGCGAGTGGATTCGTTCTCAAGGACGCCGATCCTGAATTCTTGCTCGCGGCGATCCGCACCGTTCATGCCGGTAACTCGGTGATCGCGGCGTCGGCTACGACGGCGTTGCTCGGTCACTTCACCGACACTCCGGCAACTCCACAGGTGCCCAAGGAGTTCGAGCTTCTCACCGCACGTGAACGCGAGCTGTTTCACCTGGCGGCGAGGGGTGCGAGCAACTCCGAGATCGCGGCACAGGAGTTCCTGAGCGAAGCAACCGTCAAGACTCACATCAGCAGAATCTTCACGAAGCTCGGTCTGCGGGATCGGGTCCAGTTGGTCGTGTACGCCTTCGAACACGGTCTGGTGCGCTGAACTCCCCGATGCACCGACCCCAGATCATCCTCTGGATGTACGAAGCAGAGACTGCAGCCTGACGCTTTTCACCCCGGTGGTTCGTAGTTTCTACAGACATGACCACAACACCAGCACCGGTAGCCCGGGTTCACCGGGTCCACAAGAGCTACGGCGACGCAGCCAACCACGTGAACGCGCTCGCCGACGTGTCGCTCGACATCCGTTCCGGAGAGTTCACGGCCATCATGGGCCCGTCGGGCTCCGGCAAATCGACCCTCATGCATGTGATGGCAGGCCTCGATTCGGTGACGTCCGGGCAAGTCGTGCTCGCGAACACCGACATCACCGATCTCGGCGACGATGCACTCACCGAGCTTCGCCGACGCCAGATCGGCTTCATCTTCCAAGCCTTCAATCTGGTCCCGACGCTGGACGTCAGGTCCAACATTCTGCTTCCGTTCGAGCTCGACGGCCACGCACCGACCGAGATGGAAGCAGCATGGGTGGAACAGCTCATCGCCACACTGGGCCTGAGCGAACGCACGTCCCATCGCCCCCATCAGTTGTCCGGTGGGCAGCAGCAGCGGGTCGCCATCGCACGAGCGCTCGGCTCGCGGCCACACCTGATCTTCGCGGACGAACCGACGGGAAACCTCGATTCCCGCACCGGCCGTGAAGTTCTCGCGCTCCTGGCGGCCGCGGTTCGCGAATACGGGCAGTCGATCGTCATGGTCACTCACGACCCGGTCGCGGCCAGCTATGCAGACCGGATCGTGTTCCTGGCGGACGGGCGAATCGTCGACGAGCGCGGACGTTCGACGCCCGAGCAGATCTCCGGTTACATGCTTGCGATGGAGAAGGTCGCATGAGGGCCGCAACCGCGTCGACACCGCGTCGTGAACACGGAGCGAGCATCCTCGTCACAGCGCTCGCATCGTTCTTCGGTGTGGTGCTGATCCAGGCAACGGCGTTCCTGCTCGACATCTTCGGTACCGACGGACAAGGCGCTGTCGCCGTCGCTCTCTACAGCGTCGCGATGGTGTTCGTACTTCTCGCGCTGTACGTCGCGTCGGTCGTCACCGCGAACACGTTCGGTACGATCGTCGCCGGCCGCACGAAAACCATTGCGCTGCTCCGGCTCCTCGGTGCATCCGGCCGAGAACTGCGTCGATCCGTGTCCCGGGAAGGACTGTCCGTCGGACTGTTCGGTGCCGCAGTGGGCTTGGTGGTGGGTGTCGCCGCCAGTCACCTCGCCCGAGCGATCGCCGTCGGTGCAGGCAAGCTACCCGACGTCGCATACACGACGGTGCAGCCACTCGTCGCGCTGCCGGTGGTCATCGTCGTGGGAACCACGTGGGCCGCGTCGTACATCGGGAGCAAACGCGTCCTCGACGTGACGCCGATTCAGGCGACGGGCGTCGTCGTGACCGCTGCGTCCGAGGATTCGCGGCGGCGAGCCGCACGCACGACGTTGTCGATCGTTCTCATCGCCGGTGGCGCAGTGTTGTTGGGACTCGGGGTGCTCGTCGGCACGGTGACCCCTGCCGGTGTGCTCATCGCCTTCTTCGGCGGCGCCGCGTCGTTCACCGGCATCATGGTCGGCGCACACAGAATCGTGCCGTGGGTCCTGCGAGTAGTCGGCAGGCTCTTCGGCAGCACGCCGTCGGCGCGCCTGGCCGCAGCGAACGCAACGCGGTATCCGGAGCGTGCCACGCGCACAGCGCTGGGTCTGCTGATCGGCGTCACGCTGGTGGTGACGTTCGCCGTGGCGATGTACAGCTACCGAACGATGCTGCAACACGAGTTCAGCGAAGAATCGCTCGATCAGGTGCTGACGGTGACCGTCGGGATCATGACCGGACTGATCGGCTTCTCGGGTGTCATCGCGGCCGTCGGGATGGTCAACAACCTCTCGCTCAGCGTCATGCAGCGCACCCGCGAACTCGGCCTGTTGCGCGCTCTCGGCTTCACCCGCAAGCAGGTCCGCGGAATGATCGTGTCCGAGAGCGCGCAGATGGTGATCGCGTCGATGGGTTTCGGCCTTCTCCTCGGCATCGTCTACGGATGGGCGGCCGCGCAATCGCTGCTCGGTTCCATCGCGCAATCCGGTATCGGCCTGCCGACGCTGCCATGGGCGCTCATCGCCGGAACCGTCCTGTCGGCTGCGGTGCTGGCGTTGGTGGCCTCGCTCATGCCGTCGCGCCGAGCGAACTCCATCTCACCGGTCGTCGCGCTGTCCGAGTGATGTCCGACTGGCGAGGATGAGGGCGAACCTGCTCTCCGGATCGGTCCAGAACTCGTCGACGCGGAACCCCGCGTCGACGAGTTCTGCTTCTATCCCCTCTTTCCTGAACTTGGCCGAGATCTCCGTGCGTAACTCCTCGCCCTCGTCGAAGTGGACGTCGAGGTCGAGATCCTCGATTCGGATGTCCTGCGCCGTGCGAGCCCGCAAACGCATCTCGATCCACTCGGCGTCCGAATTCCACAGCGCCACATGTTCGAACTGGCCTGGATCGAAGTTCGCGTTCAAACGCTCGTTCAACACCGACAGAACGTTCGCGTTGAACTGCGCCGTGACACCGGCCGCGTCGTCGTACGCCGGGACGACCACACTCTCCTCGACTACCAATCCCACTCCCAGCAGCAGGAATTCACCGGCGATCAGGGCCTGGGCGATGTCGGCGAGGAAGAGCGCACGCTCCTCGGGAATGAGATTGCCCAGAGTGCCGCCCAGGAACGCGATGGTTCGGCTGCCGTCGGCAGGAAGATTCTGCAGGGTATCGGTGAAATCGCTGACGATCCCCTGGATCTCGAGCCCGGGATGCTCGCGGGCGATCACCTCGATCGCCCCCTCCAGTGCCGTCGGCGACACGTCCTGGGGTACGTACTTGCGCAGCGACCCGTGCTTGATGCCCGCATTCAGCAGCAGTCGTGTCTTCTCCGAGGACCCCGAACCCAACTCCACCAGTATCGCGGCGTCCGTCCGCTCGGCGACGTCGTAGGCGTGTGCCTCGATCAGTGCACGCTCGGTGCGCGTCGGGTAGTACTCCGGCAGTTCGGTGATCTGCTCGAACAACTCGCTCCCACGCGCGTCGTAGAACCATTTGGGGGAAATCCATTTCGGCGCCGCCGTCATACCCAACCGCACATCGGAGCGAAGATCGTCGAGCAGCCTTTCGGGTGAGATGTGCACGTCCAGAGCGATATCAGCCATATGCTTTCCCCTCAATCGAGATCTGTGACGTCGACATGCCCCGGTCGGGCGACGACGAAAGTTCGGTCCGCAAGCGACATCCACCGGGAGTCCCCGTCGGTGGGCTCGGATGCCACGGTGACGGAGTCCCCCGTGTCCAGTACGGAGAGCGAGTGGTACACCGCGCTCGCGTACAACGTGTGACCGTCGCTCAGCAGGAGATTCAGACGCGGAGCGGGCGAAGACTGTTCCACGCGGGAGATCAACACCCGCAACGCTTTCTCCGGATCGTGCTGCCGCAGCAGGTTCCGGAGAATCACCCACAGAGCCGCAGAATCCGTCGGTGCCGGCAGTGCCAGCAACTCGGTCGGCGGCACCTCCGACGCCAGTTCGGCCAACGCGTCGGGCCACCCGAACACGACACCGTTGTGGCTGAACGCCCACGTCCCGTCCGTGAACGGGGCGCAGGCACTCCGCTCGACCGGCATCCCGACGGTTGCAGACCGAACGGCTCCGAGCACGGCCGTCGCCGACGTCGCACCGAGTACGTCGGCGACCGCCGGGTCCGACCAGATCGGCATCGCATTGCGGTAGCTGCGGGCACCGTCGTCGTCCCACCACGCCGCGCCGAATCCGTCGGCGTTGATCGTGCCGCCGCCCCGCATGTCCTTCGGCGCCCAGGACTGCACGAACAACGAGTTCTCGCCGGCGGTGAGGACGTCGGCGACCGACCGTCTCGGTCCGAGATAGCCCAGGTGCCTACACATCTCGGGCGCACCGGAAGCCGGCGAAGATCTGCCTCCGGATCGGGTGGTCCCAGTTGCGGAACGTGCCGCGGCACGCGACCTCGTCCGTCCCGAACGATCCGCCGCGCAGGACCTTGTAATCACCGCGCAGAAACACCTCGGAGTACTCGGCGTACGGGAACGGCTCGAAGCCCGGGTAGGGCTCGAAATCCGACGACGTCCACTCCCACACGTCACCCATCAGCTGCTGCACTCCGAGCGGCGACGCCCCGGCCGGATAGGCGCCGACGTCGGCGGGTTCGAGGTGCCGCTGACCGAGATTGGCGTGCACCTCGGTCGGTTCGGCATCTCCCCACGGGTACTTGCGTACCGTCGCGGTCGCAGGATCGAAACGGGCAGCCTTCTCCCACTCCGCTTCGGTCGGCAGCCTTTTGCCTGCCCACCGCGCGTACGCCTCGGCTTCGAAGAAACAGACGTGTACGACGGGCTGGTCGGGCTTGATCGGTGCCGTCACCCCGAATGCCCGACGCCACCAGCTGCCGTCGGCGTCGCGTTCCCAGAACTGTGGGGAAACGAGCCCTTCGGCGGTTCGGTGTGCCCAGCCGCGTTCGCTCCACAGTTCCGGACGCGAGTATCCACCGTCGGCGATGAATTCCTCGTACTGACGATTGGTCACGGGCGCGACGTCGAGGGCGAACGTGGCGACGTACGTCGAATGTGCGGGTCGTTCGTTGTCGAGTGCCCACGGGTCGAGCGTGGTGCCCATGGTGAAGACACCACCGTCGACGATCACTTCTCCGGCCGCCGAGATCTGCGCTGCGGGAGGAGGCGGCGCGTGGAGAACCGCTGGACCGATACGTAATTGGTGGGTCGCGAGCATCGTCTCGTCGTGCTGCTGCTCGTGCTGGGCCACCATGCCGAAGGCGAAGCCATCGCGTTCGAGCCTGCGCCCGTCCAGCGGACTGGCGGAGAGCACGTCCCACACCTTGTCGCGGACGGACCCGACGTACGCGCGTGCCTCGTCCGGTGTCAGCAGTGGAAGTGACGGACGGCTGGACCGGGAGTGCTTGAAAGCGTCGTACAGTTCGTCGATGTCGGACCGTACCGGTTCGCGCCCGCCGACGTCGCGGACAAGCCAGAGTTCTTCCTGATTCCCGATGTGCGCGAGGTCCCAGACGAGCGGGCTCATCAGCGGCGAATGCTGCGCGGTGAGGTCCGCGTCGTCCACTGCGTCGGTGAGGGCCGAACTGCGGGCACGACTGCGGGCGAGTACCCGCTCGACGGTGCTGCGCAGTTGTTCGGTGCTCGTCATGCCGATTCCTTTCCGGTGGAATGCTGTGCGATAGGTGCCGATGCGAGACGACATCGCTCGGCGGTGTCCAGCAACAGCGTTCGATGGTCCGACGAGTTGTCGGCAGCCAAGTGCAGCAACGCTTCTGCGGCACGACGAAGATCGGAATCGGCGAGACCGTCGCGGGCAGCGTCGACCCACCGGCCGGCAGTCTCCGCCGCGATCTGCGTTGCGCGCTCGATCACGTCGGGCCCGGACAGCAATGCGTCGAACAGGGCTGCGGGAACGACCCACTGGCCGTCGGGCTGTGCGTCGAGGTAGCGGATCTCGAAGTGCCCACACGCGCGAACGTGCGGAAACAACGTGGTGAGGTGGTAATCGAGATCATCGGTGGTCGGTGGTCGCCCGACACGGCCGTGGTCGGCAATCCAGTCAGCGAACGTCGTTCCCGGTGGAGCCGTCCAGTTCTCGCTCTCGCCCCTGATACATAGCAGCGGGACGTCGAGCGCCCAAGCCGAATAGTCCGCGATCGGATCGCCCGTGTTGGGCACTTCGGTTCTGCTGCCGTCCAATTCGAGCCACGTCCGCATCCGCTGAGACGCCCAGCTCCCCTCCGGTGCACCGCGTAGCGTCGGCGAGCACGCGAAGGCGGCGACGAGTGCGGGCCCGACGGCCTCCAACATGGTCCACCGGCGCGCCACGTCCTCGCGGTCCCGCCCGGCGTCGACGCTCACCTGAACGGCGGCCGTGTTGCACATCATCAGTTTGCCGAAGGGGCCGATGGTCGTGAACCTGTCCTCCATCGCGCAGTATCGAGGGAGAACGAGCAGACGCTGCGGTTCCCGGTCGCGATCTGCGGGAACGGACGTCATACCGATCCGTGCGGTGTTCAGCATCGACTCGAGAAGACGGGAGTCCGCGTCGACCGATCGAGCGAGCTCCCGAACCGACGGGAACGGCGAACTGGACAGTTCCACCTGGCCACCCGGCTCGATGGTCACGACGCTCCCGCCGGGGAGCGGACGGGCAGGCGAGATGGAGGAAATGTTTCGCGGGGCGTACTGCCCGAGGGCAGCCGCCAGAGAGTCCAACGCGGGCCTCGCCCCGTCCGGCGTGTGTGTCAACCACTCCAATTCGGCACCGATGAGTCGAGGTGGACCGAGCTTGAAGCACACACGTTCGACGTAGGCCGCTGCGGCAGGCCGCGAGCTCAGCCCCCGGGACTTGACCGTGGACGTCATCGCCATCTCCTCACGTTCGTCCCGACTAGCTGAGTTGCCACGACTACCCGAGGCTGTTCCGCTCGAAACCGAGCACATGTGAAAGCCTTGCAGGAGTGAAGCCTGCGGATCGACCCGTCGGGCTCCGCTTACGACAGTAACCACGACTCCCCAGCAGTGCACCAGGAAGGCGTCGACATGTTCGATCTCGATCGGATCCGCCGGGACACACCGGCCGCGGTCTCCTCGATTTTCCTCGACAGCGCGGGATCGTCACTGCCGCCCGACCCCGTCGTCGACGCCGCCGTCGCACATCTTCGTCGCGAAGCGGCGGTCGGTGGATACCGCGCAGCGAACGAACGGATGGACGATCTCGCGGCAGTCAAGACCTCCATTGCCAGGTTGATCGGCGCGACGCCGTCGGGCATTGCTCTGAGCGACAGCGCAACTCGATCGTGGACCGACTTCTTCTACTCCATCCCGCTGACTCACGGTGATCGGATACTGCTCTGCCAGGTCGAATACGCGTCCAACGCGATCGCTGCCCTGCAGCGCGCCGCCGCGACGGGCGCAACCGTGGAGTTCGTACCGAGCGACCCCTCGGGCCAGATCGACCTCGCCGCACTCGAGGACATGCTCGACGAACGCGTCCGAATTGTCTCACTTGTTCACGCGCCCACCAACGGTGGACTGATCAATCCCGCACGAGAGGTCTCCGAACTCGCCCACCGAGTCGGCGCACTCGTACTGCTCGACGCATGCCAATCAATCGGACAGGTGCGCGTCGACGTCGGCGAACTCGGGGTGGACGCACTCAGCGCGACGGGCCGAAAGTGGTTGCGCGGGCCCCGCGGAACGGGATTCCTCTACGTCCGCCCAGGTCTCGCCGACACGCTCGAGCCACCGGCACTCGACCTGCACAGTGCGCAGTGGAGCGGCGAACGTGAGTACCAACTCGCGGCCGACGCCTCGCGGTTCGAATTCTGGGAATGCTCCGTCGCGTCCCGACTCGGGCTCGGCGTGGCCGTCGACTACCTGCTGGACATCGGAATCGATGCCGTCCAGGACGCCGTCAGCGCCCGCGCCGAACACCTACGCGCCGGCCTTCGCACCGTCGCAGGCGTCACCGTCCACGACCTCGGTGACCGGCGCAGCGGCATCGTGTCCTTCACCGTCGACGGCAGGAATCCAACCGACGTGCGCGACGAGTTGGCCGCGAAGGGCATCACCGTGACGGTCAGCCATCGACGTTCGACACTCGTGGACATGAGCTCGAGAGGGTTGGACTCGGTGATTCGCGCATCTCCGCACTACTTCGTGACGTTCGATCAACTCGACGAGCTGGTCGCCTCCATGCACACAGGGCGAGGGCACTGATCGCCGTCCCGGCCACAGCCGTCCAGGTGATGGGGTCGCCGAACATCAGCAGAGCCCACACCATCGTCGTCGCAGGTGTGAGGTAGAGCAGCGCGCTGACACGGGTGGCCCCGCTGCGGCGCAGGACGAACATGTAGGTGCCGTATGCGCCGAAGGTCGACAGCACGACCAACCACGCGACCGCGCCCCAGAAGCCGACCGTGACGGGCGGCGTTGCGTCGCCGAGAACCGCGCTCCATCCCATGAAGAGTCCGGCCGCGACGCACGCCTGGATCAGCATCGCGAGCGGAATCGGTTCCGTCGTGCGCAGCTTGCGTTCGACAACGGTGCCGACGGCCAGCGACACCATGCCCGCCAGCGGCAGCAGGTACACGAACCAGGGCGCACCCTCACCGCCGAGGTCACCGGCGACCACGACGACGACTCCACCGAATCCCACGGTCAGAGACACGAACTTGCCGACGCCGAAACCCTCGCCCAACAGACGTGCAGCCAGGCCCGCCACGACCAGGGGCTGCATGGCCGCGATCAGCGCCGCCGTACCCGCCGGAACACCGAGCCCGACGCCCCCGAACACGCACGCCAGGTAGAGGAACTGGCTGAAGAAGCCGAGCACACTCTGCCGGCGAACCCCCGCCCAGGTCGTGCGGAGCCCTCGATACCAGCACCAGGCACCGAGGATCGCGACAGCAACGAGGTACCGCCATCCCAGCAGGGTGTGTGCGGGCGCGTGGGCGGTGCCGAGGTCCGCGCCGATGAATCCGGAACTCCACAGAATCACCAGAGCGGTGGCCGCTAGTTTGTCCATACCGACGAGGTAACCATACAGGTATGTATACTTGCAGTGGACCTGTGATCGGAGACACCCATGACCAAGGCTTTGACACCCGCGGGCGAGCGCATCCTCACCGTCGCCAGCGCGTTGTTCTACGAACGCGGCATCCGGGCCGTCGGCGTCGACCTCATCGCCGACGAAGCCGGGACGACGAAGAAGACGCTCTACGACCGGTTCGGCTCCAAGGACGGACTGGTGATGCGGTACCTCGAGCGACGCTTCGAGAGATGGCGCGAGTTCGTCAACGCCTACCTCGAACCGATCCCCACCGGCCCCGAACGCGTCCTGAGCATCTACGACGCACTGGCCTCCTGGATGCGCGACAACCACCGCGGCTGCGGGTTCGTCAACGCCTTCGCCGAATACGGCGGGACCGACCACCCGGCCCTGGACGTCATCCGATCCGAGAAGGACTGGACGCGAGCACTGTTCGTCCAGCTCGCCGAGGACGCGGGCCTGCCTGCACCCGACGAGCTCGGCCTGAAACTGTCCCTGATCCACGAAGGCGCCGTCGTGATGAGCACCGCGGGAGCTCGCGCCGACGCCGTCGACGTCGCCCGATCCATCGCCTCCACCCTTGTGAATGGAATCGTGAGTGGAGCCTTGCAGTCCGGTCGCTCCGCAGGCTCCGCTCCTTCCCCCAGGTCTACGTTTCCACTCACGTGAGGGGGTCGTGTAGAGTCTCCCGGGTTGTCTCGGCGAGGGTAGCTCCGCACAGGAACTACCGTGATCGACGCGGCTCGGCTCCTCGGCCGTGCTCGTTCGTGTCTGCCCCGACGAAGCACTTGCCCACACCGTGATCTCAAGGAGCTGTTCTCTGATGTCGAACGAAGTAAACAACCTCAAGGCTGCTGTACGCACCGAGTTCGGCAAGGGCGCTGCACGCCGCGCACGCCGCGACGGCCTGGTCCCCGCTGTTCTGTACGGACACGGCACCGACCCGCAGCACCTCGCCCTCGACACCCGCGCATTCGCCGCAGTCCTGCGTAAGGACGGCACCAACGCTGTTCTGACCCTCGACATCGACGGCAAGGAGCAGGTCGCCCTGACCAAGTCCGTCGTCGTTCACCCGATCAAGCGCAGCATCGAGCACGCCGACCTCCTCGTCCTGCGCAAGGGCGAGCGCGTCACCGTCGAGATCAACGTCGTCGTCGAGGGTGACGCAGCCCCCGGCACCCTGGTCACCACCGACTCGACCGTCGTCGAGATCGAGGCCGACGCACTGTCCATCCCCGAGTCCGTCGAGGTCTCGGTCGAGGGCGTCGAGGCAGGCACCCAGATCCTCGCAGGCGGCCTGACCCTTCCGGCCGGCGTCACCCTGATCTCCGACCCCGAGCTCCTGCTCGTCAACGTCGTCGAGGCCCCGACCGAGGAAGACCTCGAAGCCGAGGGCGAAGAAGCTCCGACCGGCGACGTCGTCGACGAAGAAGAGGCATCCGAGGAAAGCTCCGACGAGAGCTGATCTCAGCCCCGCATCACGACACGCGCCGCTCCCCTCGTCGGGAGCGGCGCGTTCTCGTTTCACCCTTCTCGATGGGAGCATGATCAACCGTGACTGCAGATACGGCCCTGATCGTCGGCCTGGGTAACCCCGGCGCACAGTACGAAACGACCCGCCACAACGTCGGATTCATGGTCGCCGACGCGCTCGCAGCCCGGATCGGTGCGAAGTTCTCCTCGCACAAGAAGTCGAACTCCGACATCGTCCAAGCACGCCTTGCGGACCGCTCGGTGATCGTCGCCAAACCCCGCACCTTCATGAACCTGTCCGGGCACCCCGTCGCGGGCCTGGCACGATTCTTCTCCGTCGAGCCGTCGAACATCGTCGTAGTCCACGACGAACTCGACATCGACTTCGGTGCCATCCGCCTCAAACTCGGCGGCGGCGAAGGCGGCCACAACGGGCTTCGCTCCATCTCCCAGCACCTGAGCACCAAGGACTACCTGCGTGTGCGCGTCGGCGTCGGGCGTCCTCCCGGCCGAATGGACCCGGCCTCGTACGTCCTCAAACCCTTCTCCTCGGCCGAACGCAAGGACCTCGGCGTCATCGTGGAAGAAGCCGCCGACGCCGCCGAACTACTCCTGCGCGTCGGCCTCGAAGCAGCGCAGAACCAGGTTCATCCGAGGTAGCTGGCACCGTTTTTGCCGAGCTGGCACGCGTGCTCTCGCACTGGAAGGCGTGCGAAGTCTGCAAAAAAGGTGCTGACTCGGTCCCACTCAGCCCAGCAAACCCGCCGAGTTGGATCGACGGAGTTTGCCGGAGGACGTCTTGGGAATCGATCCGGGACCGAGGACGGCAACGGTTCTGGGCCGTACTCCTACTTCCGAGTGCACGGCGTGAACGACGTCGTGTTCGATTCGCTTCACCTCGTCGGGATTCTGGAAGTCGTTGGTCTCCACGGCAACGGCGAAGCTCTCCCGCTTGTCGCCCGCGTCGAGCCTGATCGCGACGGCGTTACCCGGTCGCACCCCGCGTACCGAGCCTGCTGCACGTTCGATGTCGGTCGGGTAGATGTTGCGGCCGCCCATGATGATGACGTCCTTGACGCGGCCGCAGACGACGACCAGTCCTTCTTCGGTGAAGTAGCCGACATCGCCGGTGTCGAGCCACCCGTCCTCGTCCTGTGTGGCGACGGGTCCGTCGACGGTGATGTACCCCGGTGTGACGGCTTTGCCGCGCACTTCGATGATGCCGACGCCGCGCGGAGTGAGGACCTGGCCTTCTTTGTCCACGACACGGCCTTCGAGGTTCGGCACCATCTTGCCGAGTGTCGCAAGGCGTCGCAGATTGCCCTTGGTCGACGGGACGGCTCGGCCCATCGCCTCGAGCAGATCGGCGTCGACGACGTCGAGGACCTGTCCTTGGCCCGGGTCGGGAATGGACACGGCGAGTGTGGTTTCGGCCATGCCGTACACGGGCGCGAGTGCGAGGGGATCGAGGTTGTACGGCGCCCCGGCCTCGGCCAGCGCCGCCATCGTGTCCGGGTCCACGGGCTCGGCGCCGTTCCACGCGTAGCGGAGCGAACTCAGGTCGAGATCGAGATCGTCCTCGGCTTGCGACAGTCTCCGCGCGAGCAGCGAGTACGCGAAATTGGGTGCTGCGGTGACGGTTCCGCCGTACTTGTGGATCAGCTTGGCCCACAGGAGCGGTGACCGGAGGAAATCCAGCGGCGTGATGCTGACGACCTCGGCACCCACCTGCATCGGCACCGTCAGGAACCCGACCATGCCCATGTCGTGGAACAGAGGCAGCCAGCTGACCATCACGTCGGAGTCGACGTCGAACTTGATGCGGTCGATCATGGCGTACGCGTTGACGTAGAAGTTCTCGTGCGTGATGCGCACGGCCTTCGGTGAACCGGTGGATCCGGATGTCAACTGCTGCAGTGCGATGTCCGACTCGTCGGTGTCGACGGGATCGCAGTCCCGGCCCGCCCGCATGTCGTCGATCTTCAGCACGGTGATGCCGCGTTCTTCGAGGATGGGCGCCGCGATGTCGAACGGGGCGCCCAGGATGACAGCCTTCGCGTCGATCATCTTCACGACCGTCTCGGTGTCGGTGCCCCACACCCCGAGGTCGGTACGCGGTGTCGGCTGGTGCAGCATCGTCACCGATCCGCCTCGCATCCACGTCGCCTGGCACGCAGGCGCGATGTCGACCGGTTGGCCGGCGAGGACACCGATGGCGTCGCCGCGTTCGATGCCTGCGTCGGCGAGTGCGCCCGCCATCGATCGCGCCACCTGGTGAATCTCGCCCCAGGACTGCCTCAGCGCCTGATCCGGCTCACCGGTGACGAGCCCCCGCTCGCTCGTGCGCGCCGTCGAGAACATCTCCTCGGTGAATCTGCTCAAAACTCATCTCCTGTGCCGACGGTCCGACCTGTACCCACGCTATTGAAATTCGCAGGCCCGCGGAGCCGTTACCCGAGAAAACGTACGAACGACCACGAGTACCCTGGTACCGGCAACACCGCCCCCGTGAATAGAAGAGGTTCGCTTGAGTACGCCGGATTCGGTCGAGACCAACACTGCGCCCACCGAGTCGGCCCCCAAGAACGCTCACAAGGAACTTCCCGCCGAGGTGTCCAGGCGCCGGACGTTCGCCGTCATCTCCCATCCCGATGCCGGTAAGTCGACGCTCACCGAGGCTCTGGCGCTGCACGCTCGTGTCATTTCCGAGGCAGGCGCGATCCACGGCAAGGCAGGCAGGCGCTCCACCGTCTCCGACTGGATGGAGATGGAGAAGGCGCGAGGCATCTCGGTCAGTTCGACGGCCTTGCAGTTCAACTACCAGGTCGACGCCGCCGTCGACGACACCAACGTCATCAACCTCGTGGACACCCCTGGTCACGCCGACTTCTCCGAGGACACCTACCGCGTCCTGACGGCCGTCGACGCCGCGGTCATGCTCATCGACGCTGCCAAAGGCCTCGAACCGCAGACCCTCAAGCTCTTCCAGGTGTGCCGACAGTTCGGCATCCCGGTCATCACCGTCATCAACAAGTGGGACCGCCCCGGCCAGTCGCCGCTGGAACTTCTCGACGAGATCGAGCAGCGGATCGGCCTGACGCCGACGCCCCTGTACTGGCCCGTCGGTATCGCGGGCGACTTCCGCGGTCTGCTCGACGTCCGCGCAGGCAACTACATCCGGTTCACCCGAACCGCGGGCGGCGCGACCATCGCCCCCGAGGAATTGCTCGACGCCGACGCCGCGGCCGCCCGCGAGGGTGACGAATGGGAGACGGCTCTCGAGGAGAGCGAGTTGCTGGTCTCGAGCGGGCAGGCGCACGACCAGGAGCTGTTCCTGGCGGGGCAGACGTCGCCGGTGATCTTCGGTTCCGCGATGCTGAACTTCGGTGTCCGCCAGATCCTCGACACGCTGGTCGCTCTCGCGCCCGCACCCGGCCCGCGCGACGACGTCAAGGGCGGTGTCCGAGACGTCACCGATCCCTTCAGCGCCGTCGTCTTCAAGGTCCAGGCGGGAATGGACACCGCGCACCGCGACCGGTTGGCGTTCATGCGCGTCGTGTCCGGCGTGTTCGAGCGCGGCATGGTGGTCACCCACGCACAGACCGGCAAACCGTTCACGACGAAGTACGCACTGACGGTGTTCGGCCGCGAACGCACCACCGTGGAGAACGCCTACCCCGGCGACGTCGTCGGCTTGGTCAACGCCACCGCGCTGGCACCGGGTCACACCCTGTTCACCGACAAGAAGGTGGAGTTTCCACCCATCCCGTCCTTCGCGCCCGAACACTTCGCTGCCCTGCGGGTCGACAGCGCGGACAAGTACAAGAAGTTCCGTCGCGCCGTGGAACAGATGGACTCCGAAGGCGTGGTTCAGGTGTTGCGCAACGATATTCGCGGCGACGCCTCCCCTGTCCTCGCCGCCGTCGGGCCGATGCAGTTCGAGGTGGTCACCGCCCGCATGAAGTCCGAGTTCGGCGTCGACGCCCGGCTCGAACCGCTCGGCTACTCCGTCGCACGCCGCACCGACACCGAATCCGCCGTCGAACTCGGCCGCCAGCGTGGCGTCGAGGTCTTCACTCGCACCGACGGCGCGTTGCTGGCACTCGTCAGCGACAAGTGGCGTCTGCAGTACCTCGAGAAGGAAATGCCCGAACTGACGCTGGAGCCTCTCGTCGCCGCGGGCGAATAGTGCTCCTCGGGCTGCTCGACGCGCAGGTCTCCATCGCGGGACACCCCATCCTGTGGCGCGAGATCGTCGGCAACGGCTTCGGCCTGGCGTCGGCGATCGGGGGAATGCGGCGAGTGGTGTGGGCCTGGCCGGTGGGGATCATCGGCAACGCCTTGCTGTTCACCGTGTTCCTCGGCGGCGCCTTTCACACGCCGCAGGCATTGGATCTGTACGGGCAAGCCGGGCGCCAGTTGCTGTTCATCGCGGTCAGCGTCTACGGCTGGTCGCAGTGGCTGCGCACCTCGCGGGCCCGCAAGACGGCGGTGTTGCCGCGGTGGGCGTCGACGAAGGAACGCATCGCGATGATCGCGGTGATGGTCGTCGGCACCGCTGCCTTCGCCCAGCTGTTCGGGTACCTCGGGTCCTACGGCAAATGGGCCGACGCGTGGATCTTCACCGGATCCTTGCTCGCGACGTTCGGCATGGCACGGGGAATCACCGAATTCTGGCTGATCTGGATCGGCGTCGACGTGGTGGGTGTGCCGCTGCTGTTCTGTGCCGGTTTCTACCCGTCCGCATTTCTGTATCTTGTGTACGCAGCCTTTGTGGCCTGGGGTTTCGTGGTGTGGCTGCGCATTCAGAAGGCGAACGGTACTTCGAAAATCTCCGCTTAAACGGGTGAAGTGTTATTCTTCGGTGGTCCGAACGGACTTCGAGTAGGTTTTCACGCTTCTGATGTGGGGTTGGATATGACGCAGGGCTCGCTATGACGCAGGGATCCAGCTATCCGCTGGCGGGAATCAAGATCGGCCAGGCGCCGGCTCACCGGTTGAGCACGCCTACTCCCAAGCTGGCCAGCGGCGTCTCGGCGTCCAAGTCGAACTCCCCCTCGGACGCGGCGACCGACAGTGCGGCTGCGGACCCAGCAGCCGCGAAGTCGACAGAGAACTCCGCATCGAAGGCCGAGACGAAGCAAGAAGCCGACAGCACAACGCCGAAGCAGCCCTCCAAGGATTCGAACGAGGTTGAAGTGACTACTAGCGATCAGATCTCCGAGCACGGCCTGCCTACCAATGGCCGTTCCACCCACTCGTCGGGCTCGACGTCCACGGCCGCCGGCCGCGGCGGAGCCCCTGACCGCCGCACCGCCATGGGCGTCGCGTCCGTGCGCATCGCGGGCCGCCTCACTCAGAACGAGCTCGGTAGCCGCACCGGCGACATCCGCACCCCGGACACGTCCGTCGGCCCGGACGAGCTGCTGCAGCTCCTCGGCGAGTACCTGGTGTCCGGCGGTCTGCAGAACCCCGAGATTCACGTTCGATCCAACGGCCAGACCATCGTTCTCGACCTGCTGAACCCGGCCAAGGGTTACCGCTGACCCGCTAGGTCACTCCCGTTCCACCAGCTTCGACGGGTGTGCTCCGGCCGGAATGTCGGCCGGAGCGCACTCGTGTTGTTCTGCGGTGAACCAGCCGTGATAGTGGAACAGCGTGCCCAGCAGCGGGCTCGTGACGTCGATCTGCACGCGGTGCTTCTGTTCGTCTTCGTCCCACCACTCCCGCGCGGAGGTCAGAGCCGACGCCAGCTGCGGAATCCTGATTCCCAGTACCCGCGGTGCACCGCTCTCCAGGACGAGGCCGCCGGCGGAGTCGACCGAGCACGTCGTCTGGACGATCATGTCCGAGGAGAAGCCGAGGTAGTCCAGCGCGAAGTCCGCGCCGGTCGTGCGAGCGGGCGTCACCATCACCGAGTTCATTCCCTGAGGTGATCCGGCGAACGCGAACCGACGAATGAACGCCATGGTCTCGCGGCCGACAGCGTCGACGTACGCATAGTTTTCGATCGTGAACGGCACGTCCGTCCCCCGCCCACCGGGAAACAGCCCACGTTTTCCGCCGAGCCACAGCACCGGCGGCGGAATCAACGTCGAGTGCCGCATTTCTTCCATGACACCCACGCCGAGCTGGCATCGGTGGTCTCCGGATGCGAGACCGAACCTCCACTGCACCTTCGGATGGAGCTTCTCGAACTCGCTACCGAGAGCGGTACGCACGACGGATGTCATAGGTCTTTCCTCATCTGAATCGACGTTTCCCGATAGTCCAACGAGGTGTACAACTGCCGAGCGACGGCGTTGCCACCGAAGACGTTGAGCCCCAACGACACAGCTCCCTCCGACCGAGCGGAATCCTCTGCCAGCCGCATCGTCGCCCGGCCGAGCCCCCGACCGCGGAACTCCTCGTCGATCTCGATGTCCCACACCCACCAGTGCAGCGGTTCCGCGTCGTTTCGCGGAGCGATCCACAGGTAGCCGACGCGTACGTCGTCGTCGAACACGTCGAAGATGCGCTGGGTCGGCGTGGGCACTCCACCGGGGAACGTGAGCCGGTAGGAAATCTCCGCATTGGCTTCCGCCTCGGCCTGCGTCTCTCCCGTCGCGACGCGTTCGGCCACGTACCGTTCCCTGGTACCCGCGAGCCATTGCCGGACTCGCTCGGGGTCCATGAGCACCAGCGTCGGGTTCATGCACCCCACCCTATGTGAGCGGAAATGTAGGGCAGGGGCAGGAGCGGAGCCCGCGGAGTGACCATAGGCACCACGTTGCCACTCACGTAGGTCAGTCGAGCTCGGCAGCCAGTTCCATCCAGCGTTCCTCGGCGACGTCCTTGTCCGCCAGAACCTTCTTCAACTCCGTGTCGAGTTCCACGAGCTTGCCCGGATCCGTGGCCGCTTCCGCGAGTTCCGCGTGCAGCGCGATCTCGCGATCCGACAACCGGACCACCAGCTTCTCGAGCTTGCTCAGTTCCTTACGCGCTGCCCGCTCGGACGCGGCGTCGCGCACCGCCTTCTTCGCCGTCCCCCCGGTCGTCAGGGAATCCGGCGTCGCCTCGGCCGCGAGAACCGCACGCCGCCGCAGGTACTCCTCGATCCCTCCGGGCAGGTTGGTGAGCTTGCCGTCACCGAACAGAGCCCACGTCGAATCACAGATACGTTCGATCAGGTAACGATCGTGGCTGATCACGACGAGAGTTCCGGCCCAACCGTCGAGCAGGTCCTCGAGCTGCTGCAGCGTATCGATGTCCAGGTCGTTGGTCGGCTCGTCGAGCAGCAGCACGTTCGGCTCGGCCATGAGCACACGCGTCAGCTGAAGCCTGCGACGCTCGCCGCCGGACAGATCGCCGACGGGCGTGCGTTGCCGCGCAGGCGTGAACCCCAACCGTTCGGCCAATTGACCGGCGGAGATCTCCTTGTCACCGAGGGTGATTCGCTCCGCGACTTCCTTGACGGCGTCGAGAACACGCAGGTTCTTCGGCAGATCGTCCAATTCCTGTCTCAGCCAACCGATCTCCACGGTCTGACCTTGAATCCTCTTGCCGGTCGCCGGTTCCAGCTCGCCCGCGAGGGTACGCAGCAGCGTCGTCTTGCCGGAACCGTTGACGCCGACGAGTCCGACGCGTTCACCCGGCGCCAGACGCCACGTGAAGTCCTTCACCAGCTCACGGCCGTCGGGAGTTTCGAGGCGGGCGTCCTCGAGTTCGATGACGACCCGTCCGAGCCTGCGCTTCGCGAACGACGCCAATGCCACGGAATCTCGGGGCGCAGGCACGTCGGCGATGAGGGCCTCGGCGGCTTCGATCCTGTACTTGGGCTTGGACGTTCGAGCCGGAGCACCGCGCCGCAGCCAGGCGAGCTCCTTACGTGCGAGGTTTCGACGACGCTCTTCCGACGCATCGGCCTGGCGGGCACGTTCGGCGCGCGCGAAGATCCAGTCGTTGTACCCACCCTCGTACGTCTCGACCTTGCCGCCGACTACTTCCCACGTCTGGTTGGCGACGGTGTCGAGGAACCACCGATCGTGTGTCACGACGACGAGCGCACTGCGCCGCGACACCAGGTGAGCCGCAAGCCATTGCACACCCTCGACGTCGAGGTGGTTGGTCGGCTCGTCCAGCACCAGCAGATCCAGATCCTGAACCAGGGCTGCCGCCAACGCGACACGGCGACGCTCGCCGCCGGACAGGTTGTCGATGGTGGCGTCGAGACCCGAGCTGCCCGCAGGACCGAGGTCCGCGATACCGATGCCGGTCAGGATGTTGCGGACCCGCGAATCACCGGCCCACTCGTGCTCGGCCATGCCGAGCGGATCCAGAACGACCTGTCCGACGGTCGATCCCGGCGGCAGAACCCCGCGCTGCGTCACGACGGCCATCCGCAGCCCGCCGACGCGGCTGACGCGCCCGGAATCCGGGGGTTCGAGACCTGCGAGCACTTCGAGAGTGGTTGTCTTGCCGCCTCCGTTGAGGCCGACCATGCCGATGCGCTCGCCCTCCTGCACACCGAGCGAGACGCCGTCGAGCAGCGGTTTGACACCGAAGGACTTGGAGACGTTTTCGAGATTGACGAGATTGACCATCAGGGGAAACCAATCGATTCACTAGTGACTACACGAGCGCCGGGAACGGGTCCGCTCGCGACACGCACGGTACGGCAGACGCCTGCACCGGAGAGTTCGGCGCCGACCGACACCGCGGTATCGGAATCGGCACAGAGAAATGCGCAGGTCGGGCCGGATCCGGACACGATCCCGGCCAGAGCACCTGCGGTCAGGCCTGCTCGCAACGTACGACGCAGCTGCGGGAGGAGCGACACCGCCGCGGCTTGGAGGTCGTTGCCCAGAAGTGGAGCGAGAGCGTGGGCGTCGCCGCTCACCAGGGCCTGCATCAGGGCGTCCGGATCGCCCAATCGGGGCGGATCGCCTTTCGCCCTCAGCTCGTCCAGTTCGGCGAAGACGGCAGGAGTCTGCAATCCGCCCTTGGCCAGCGCCAGCACCCAGTGGAAACTGTTGCGTGACAACACCGGAAGCAGCTTCTCGCCGCGGCCCGTCCCTACCGCCGTTCCGCCGTGCAGAACGAACGGGACATCACTGCCGAGCTGAGCGGCGAGATCACTGAGTTCGCTGCGCGAGAGGTCCAGCTTCCACAGCGAATCGAGTGCGACGAGGGTCGCCGCGGCATCGGAACTACCACCGGCCATGCCGCCCGCGACGGGGATTCCCTTGTCGATCGTGATCTCGACGAGAGGTTCACGCCCCACCTTGTCCGCCAGAAGCACAGCGGCCTTCCACACGAGGTTCCGCTCGTCCGTCGGCACACTCTTCGCGTCGGCGCCCTTGACGATCACCTTCAGACCCTGCGACGGCACCACCGAGACCTCGTCGGACAGCGAGAGCGCCTGAAAGACGGTCGTCAGTTCGTGGTAGCCGTCCTCGCGGAGGTCACCCACGGACAGATGCAGGTTGACCTTGGACGGAGCCCGAACGACAACGGGACTGTGGACAACTGAGAGCACGGTGTTCAAGACTAATCGAGCATCGGTTCGAGGACAGCATCCGTCCGCAATACCTGCCATCATCGAACCCATGCGGGAAACATCTGCACGACTGCTCAAGCTGCTGTCACTGCTCCAGACACGTCGTGATTGGGCCGGAGCCGACCTGGCCGACAGGCTGAACGTCACGCCGCGCACCGTCCGCCGCGACGTCGACAAACTCCGCGAGATCGGGTACCCCGTGAACGCGACGGCCGGGGTGGGCGGCGGATACCAACTCGGTGCGGGTGCCGAGATGCCACCGCTGCTCCTGGACGACGACGAAGCCCTCGCCGTCGCCTTCGGCCTCCAATCCGCAGCAGGAGGCTCCGTAGCGGGCATCGGGGAGGCGTCGCTGCGCGCGCTGACCAAGTTGCGCCAGGTGATGCCGTCGCGCATCCAGCACCGCCTCGACGCATTGCGGATCGACGTCGTCGAACGCACGGCGGTGTCTGCGGTCGACGCCACGGTGCTGTCGACCGTCGCCGGGGTCTGTCACAACCACGAACGCCTCAGGTTCGACTACCGCCGCCACGACGGCACGGAAGCCCGCCGCGAAGTCGAGCCCTACAGCCTCGTACGTTCGGGGGCACGCTGGTATCTGCTCGGGTGGGACCTGCTGCGCGAGGACTGGCGTTCCTTCCGCGTGGACAGGCTGGAACCCAAGATCCCCACCGGCCCGCGATTCACCCCGCGACCACTTCCCGACGGCGGTGCCGCGGCATTCGTCGCCGCCGGAATCGACCGCACCTTCACCCGAGTGCAGGCACGCATCGAACTGGCGGCATCCATCGAAACGATCGCACCGATGGTCGACGAGCAGTGGGGCACCCTCGAATCCGGCTCCGAGGACGCGTGCACCCTCATCCTGTCCGGTGACTCACTCGCCTCCATTGCACGATGGCTTTCGGCCTTCGACACGCCGTTCACCGTCCTCGACCCTCCCGAACTGCGCGACGAGTGCCTGAAAGTGGCTCAGCGACACAGCCTTCTCAGCGAACGGTATCTGGCGAGTGTGCGCTCGACAGTCGATCGATGAGGGGCGAAGGATCAGGCTCGAGTGCCCGCCAACCGCACGAATGCCGCGGCGTCGATGGTTTCCCCGCGGGCACTGGGGTCGATGTCGGCTTCACGCAGCCGCCGCTCGGCTTCTACCGGCGAACCCGCCCATCCGGCAAGCGCTGCTCTCAACGTCTTTCGGCGCTGCGCGAATGCTGCGTCGACGACGGCGAAGACGCGACGGCGGTGCTCGTCGTCCATCGGCCACGGAGGCTCGGCGTACCGATCGATACGAACCAGTCCTGATTCGACCTTCGGCACCGGCCAGAACACCGAACGCCCGACTGAGCCTGCACGTTTGACGGTGCCGAAGAAGTTGGCCTTGACGCTCGGGATTCCGTAGATCTTGCTACCCGGGTCCGCCGCGAGCCTGTCCGCAACCTCGGCCTGCACCATGACCAATGCGGTGCGCAGCGTCGGTAACTGCGAGAACAGGTGCAGCAGAACCGGAACCGCCACGTTGTACGGCAGGTTCGCGACCAGAGCGGACGGGTCACCGGGAATGTCCGCAGCAGTGACCCGAAGCGCGTCGAACTCGACGACGGTCAACTGGTCGGCGTGTGACGGCGCTCGTTCGGCTGCCGTCTGCGGCAACCGTGCGGCGAGCTTGGGATCGATCTCGACCGCGATCACAGCGTCGGCGACATCGAGAAGCGCCAGCGTCAGCGAGCCGAGTCCGGGGCCGACCTCGAGCACGGTGTCCGCTCCCCCGACACCCGCCGAGGCGACGATGCGACGGACGGTGTTGGCGTCGTGGACGAAGTTCTGTCCGAGTTGCTTGGTGGGACGGACATCCAGTTCTGCGGCGAGAGACCGTACTTCCGCGGGTCCGAGCAGCGCCGCGGGTTCTCTCACATGTTCGGACACTGTGAAAACTCTACGCACCCGTCACTCGATGGTTCGTCACCGATAGCCGAGTCGCGAGGTGCACGCGGGCCAGGCGCCCCAGCCCTGGGACTTCTGCGTGACGGACGCGATGGCGATCTGTTCCTCGCGGGTGGCCAGGTCCGCGCGGGGGGCGTACTTCAGTCCGCCCTGACGTTCCCAGGTGTTCTGATCGAACTGCACGCCGCCGAAGAAGCCGTTGCCGGTGTTGATGGCCCAGTTGCCGGTTGCCTCGCACTGCGCGAGCGCATCCCAGATCGCACCGTTCTCGACGGGCGGGACCTCGGTTCCCGGCTTCGCTCCGACACGCACGACCTTGGGCTGTGCGGGAACCTGGATGTCCTCGTCGACCTTCTCGCGGCCCACTTCCTGGCCGTTGACGGTGTTGATCTCCCAGGTGATGTCGGAGACGCCCGGCGAACCCGGGTTCTCGACGACGGTCCTGGACATGTTCATCGTCGGGTCCTCGATGCGCTGCTCCGGAGGCTCGACGTCGGTGGTCTCGGTCTTGGTCTCGGTACGGTCACGGGTGACGACGATCTCGATGCCGTCCTCGACCTTCTCGTCCGGCGCGGGGGTCACGGTGTCGGCCTGCTCGAGCGGCTTGCCCGCTTCCTCCAGGAACTCACGCACGGTGGGCGCAGCCAGGGTCAGCGGTGCGGCAGGTGCGGCGCCGTCGACCAGGGACACTGCCTTGGGCAACGCCACGTCCAGTTCGGTGCCCTCCAGCGGAAGACGTTCGCCGCGCGACGCGGACACGTGCACATCCTCGGCCAGATCCATCTGCTGCAACGCCTCGTCGACGGTCAGCGCGGTCGTCCAGATCTGCTGAGGCTGGCCGTCCACCGTCACACTCAGCTCTCGAGCGCGACGGAGGACGACCGTCTCACCATCCGACAATTCCGAGTCACCCGAGGGTGCTACCAGGTCCTTGTCGCCTGTTTCGTAGCCTGCGGCCTGCAGAGCACCGTTGACGTCTCCCGTCATGGTGCTGAGCGTGATCATTTCGCCATCGACGTCGATCGTCACCGTTTTGTGACGTGCGACCGCGGTGGCGCCCCCGACGATCAGAGTGGCCAGCAGCGCAGCGACCACCAGGTACAACATCGTGGACCTGGAGGAGTTCAGGCGAGCAATACTGGACACAAGCAATTCCTGAGTTCTTCGGGCAGAGCCCGTCGGCTGGATCACGGTACGGTAACGAATTGATGCAGCTACCGCAACTCTGCTCACCCGGTCCGGAGCGAACGTGACGTTCGATCACCCGGGGCCGCTGCCGCACATCTTTCAGTCACTCGCACAGGTTGCAACACGAGCGGATGACTGGAAGGTGAGCGAAAGTAGGCGTCAGGAGAGGCCGTACACCCGCTCGGCGTTGGCGGTGACGTGCGACGCGAGCTCGACCGGATCGGCACCGCGGATGTCCGCCAATGCGCGCACTGTGTACGGAAGGCAGTACGACTCGTTCGGTGCACCGCGGAAGGGATGCGGCGTCAGGAACGGCGCGTCGGTCTCGACGAGCAGTTGGCCGTCCGGAATCAGCACGGCCGCTTCGCGCAGTGCATGGGCGTTCTTGAAGCTGACCGTGCCGGAGAGGCTGAGCACGTAGCCGGCGTCGATGCACGCTCGCGCGGTCTCCGGACCCGAAGAGAAGCAATGGAAGATCACCGTCTCCGGCGCGCCCTCGTCCGTCAACACGGACAGCAGGTCGTCGTCGGCCTCGCGGTTGTGGATCATCAACGGCTTACCGAGCCGCTTTGCCAGGTCGATGTGCCAACGGAAACCGTCCTGCTGCTCGGGGACGGTCGCGCACCCGTCGAGCTTGCCCGGCCAGTAGTAGTCGAGTCCCGTCTCGCCGACGGCCACGACCCGAGGATCCGACGCCAGCCGCTCGATCTCCGCCCTGACGTCGTCGTCGAGAACGTTCGCCCGCGTCGGGTGGATCGCGACGGCCGCCCAGACCCGAGAGTCCCAGTTCGCGGCGTCGACGGCGAAGCGCGCGGCCTCGAGGTCGTCGGCGACGGTCACGACTCTCCCGACGCCGACGGACTCGGCCCGATCCAGGATCTCGGCCACGCTCCCGGCGTCGGACGCGCCGCAGGCATCGAGGTGTGTGTGCGCGTCGACGAGTGGCGACAGCGCTTCCGGCAAAGGTGGTGCAGGACGTTCTCTACTCACGCCGATAGAGTAGGCGCACCATGACTGCGCCAGCTGATGCCTCACGGCCCACCTTCTACGTCACGACCGCCATTGCGTACCCCAACGGTGTCCCGCACATCGGCCACGCATACGAGTACATCTCGACGGACGTGATCGCTCGATTCAAGCGACTCGACGGATACGACGTCATGTTCTTGACCGGCACGGACGAGCACGGCCTGAAGATGCAGCAGACGGCCACCAAAGAGGGCATCGACGTCCGCGACCTCGCGACGCGCAACTCCGACGTGTTCAAGAAGCTCGACGAGACACTCGGCATCTCCTACGACCGATTCATCCGCACGACGGACGCCGATCACCACGAGGCGAGCAAAGCGATCTGGTCGAAGATGGTCGAGCGCGGCGACATCTACCTGGACACGTACTCCGGTTGGTACTCGGTACGAGACGAGGCGTTCTACACCGAGGGCGAAACGACCGTCGCCGACGACGGGACCCGCGTGGCCACCGAGACGAACACGCCGGTGGAGTGGACCGAGGAGTCGACGTACTTCTTCAAGCTGTCGGCGTACCAGGACAAGTTGCTCGAGCTGTACGACAGCAGCCCCGACTTCATCGCGCCCAACACGCGGCGCAACGAAATCGTCAGCTTCGTCAAGGGCGGACTGAAGGACCTGTCCATCTCGCGCACCACGTTCGACTGGGGCGTGCAGGTCCCGAACGATCCCGAGCACGTCATGTACGTCTGGGTCGACGCCCTGACCAACTACCTCACGGGCGTCGGCTACCCGGACGGCTCGTCGGAGAAGTTCGCCAAGTACTGGCCCGCCGACCTGCACATCATCGGCAAGGACATCACCCGCTTCCACACCGTGTACTGGCCGGCGTTCCTCATGTCCGCGGGCATCGAGCTGCCCAAGCGCGTGTTCGTGCACGGATTCTTGAACAACAAGGGCGAGAAGATGTCGAAGTCGGTCGGCAACGTCGTCGACCCGTTCGCGCTCGTCGACGAGTTCGGCCTGGACCCGCTGCGCTTCTTCCTGCTGCGCGAGGTCTCCTACGGCCAGGACGGCAGCTACAGCGCCGAGGCCATCGTCACCCGCATGAACGCAGACCTGTCCAACGAGCTCGGCAACCTCGCGCAGCGCTCGCTGACGATGGTGGCCAAGAACCTCGAAGGAAAGGTCCCGACGCCGGGGCCGTTCACGACCGACGACGAAGCTTTGCTGGCCCGCGCCGATGCACTGCTCGAGATCTGCCGCCGGGAATTCGACGTCCAAGCGCTGCACACGGCACTGGAAGCGATCTGGTCGGTACTCGGCGAGACCAACCGCTACTTCTCCCAGCAGGAACCGTGGGTGCTGCGCAAGACCGACCCGGACCGTATGGCCACCGTGCTGTACGTGACGCTCGAAGTCCTGCGCATCGTCGGCATTCTGGTGCAGCCGGTCATGCCGGGGTCGGCCGCTCGCATCCTCGAACTCCTCGGCGGCCCGGCGAACCAGTTCTCCGACATCGGCACCCGCATGGTGCCGGGTTCGCCTCTGCCCGCACCGTCACCGGTCTTCCCCAAGTACGAGGTGAAGGACCTCTGAGGGTTCATCCCTCACGCAGACGCAGAGACCGCCTTCTCCAGCTCCTCCAGTGAGTTCTCCAGGTGTGTGAGCATGCGCTGCAGGTGTGGGACGCTGCGACGGCAGCCGATGAGGCCGAAGTTGAGCGAGTCGCCGTTGCTTGCGACGGTGATGTTCAGCGCCATGCCGTCGCAGACGATGGACGCCGGGTAGATTCCGTCGAGTTTGGCGCCGTTCCAGTACAGTTCGTCCTTCGTTCCGGGGACGTTGGAGATGATGACGTTGAACGGCGGCGGGGTGTTGTTGACGAAGCCGGGTACCGGTCCGAAGAGCAGTGGCAGCATGGTGACGGCGCCGAAGGCGAGGGATTCGAGAGTGTTGAACTCCCGCATCATGTCCTTGCCCTTGACGGTGGAGTCGGTGATGGTGGCGAGCCGGTCCAGCGGATCCGGTTGGTGTGTACCGAGATTGCACAGGATGGTGGATACGGAGTTGCCCGGTCCGCTGTCCTCGCCCGGCTTGCGGAGCGAGACGGGAACCATTGCGATCAAGGGTGATTCAGGCAAGGCGTCCTGATCGATCAGATATCCCCGTAGGGCTCCCGAGCACATGGCGAGCAGAATGTCGTTCAGGGTAACGTCCAATGCCTTTGCGACCGCGTTCATTCGGCTGATCGACCAGCTTTCGGCCGCGAAGCGTCGCGCACCACCGATCGGCACGTTGAACATCGTTCGCGGCGCACGCAGCGGCAGTTGCGCACCTTCGTTGCGGACGGCGCGCACGCCCAATCGTGCTGCGGCAGGTACGAAGTCCGCGATGTCGCCGGCAAGCTTGCGACCGAGAGACAACCCCCCGGAGACCCTTTCCAGCGCTCCCGGCGCTTCCTTGCGCTTCTTCTCCCGGAACAGCGACGGATCCCACGTGGCGACGCCGGTGCGGTCGTCGGGGTCGGTGGTGAGGGTGTTCAACATCAGCTTGAGCGCGGACACGCCGTCGACGAGCGAGTGGTGAACCTTGGTGTAGAGCGCGATCCGGCCGTCGGCGAGGCCCTCGATGATGTGCAGTTCCCACATCGGCCGGTACCGGTCGAGGGGTGCACTGTGGTGCAGCGAGAGAAATTGGAAGAGTTCTCTGATGCGACCAGGAGCAGGCAGTACCACGCGCCTCACGTGGTATTCGAAATCGATGTCGTCTTCCCTCGACCAGGCGAGGCTTCCCATGACGTTCACCGGTCGGCCGGGGCGTTTTCGAAACAGATCGTGCACGTCGCCCGTTGTGAATTGTTTGTGGATTTCTTCTGCAAATTCGTGGGGGTCACCAGGCGGAACGAACAACTGCAATCCGCCGACGTGCATAGGGTGTTCGCGAGACTCCGCGATCAAGAACATGGACTCGGTAACAGGCATGAGCGCCATCTGCGATCACCTTTCCGCCTAGTTTCGATCACGGTGTGACATCGAACACGACCGCATGTTTAGACAGACTAGGTCACGGGTTATTGTCCGTTACCAGGAGTTCCAAGAAGACGCGAAATGGAGGCGAGGACGATGACCACCGTGCTCACCGCTCTGCCCCAGCCGACGCCCGGAGGCGTCCCCACCAGGCTCGACATGCACGGTCGCAGCTTTCACTCGCGCGCTCTTTCGACGTATCTGCAGCTCACGGTTCGCCCCTTCCTCACGGTGTGGTCCAAGACGTCCGCTCTTCCGTGGCCGATGGGCCTCGTCGATTACGCGGGAATGCTGGTGCCGCCGCTCAAGGGAACCCGCCACAGCAAGGTGACGCTCGCCGAGTGCGAGGCGGAATGGATCCGCGCCGAGGGCGTTTCCAACGACCGCGTGGTGCTCTACCTGCACGGAGGCGCCTTCGTCTGTTGCGGGCTGAACAGCCACCGGCGTCTGACTTCACGTGTCTCGGCCAGCGCGGACGCTCCGGTTCTGTCGGTCGACTACCGGATGATGCCGCGCAACCCCATCGCACATGCGGTGGAGGACGGCGTCGACGGTTTCCGCTTCCTGTTGGAATCCGGGTACCGCGCCGACCAGATCGTCATCGCCGGCGACTCCGCAGGCGGGTACCTCGCCTTCATGGTCGCTCTGATGCTGCGCGATCTCGGACTGCCGACACCGGCTGGTATCGCGACCATGTCGCCGCTGACCGACATGGACCCCAGCGGCAAGCTCGAACACGCCAACGCATCGAAGTGCGCGGTCTTCCCTGCCGGGGCCGTACCCGCCCTGACGGTCCTCGCCGACCGAGTGGATGCCCGCATCGTCGTCGAAGGCGAACGGGGACCACGAGTTTCACCCGTCGACGCGGATCTCGTCGGCCTACCTCCGGTTCTGATCCAGGCGGGTTCCACCGAAATGGTGCTCGCCGACGCCGAACTGATGGCCGAGCGCCTCGCCGCAGCAGGCGTCGACTGCGAACTTCAGGTGTGGGACAACCAGGTACACGTGTTCCAGGCCGCCGACTTCGTGCCCGAAGCGCACCGCGCGGTACGCAAATTCGGCGCGTTCGTCAAAGCCCACAGCCCAATGTCGGCCACTGCCGACTCCGCCTGAGTTACCTTTCTTCTCATGGCAGTCACAGCAGATACAGAGGTCGACATCGCGGCCGAGCCGGCAGCGGTGTTGGACGTACTCATGGACGTCGAAGGGCTACCCGCGTGGTCGCCCGTCCACAAGAAGATCGAGATCATCGACCGATTCGACGACGGCAAGCCCCATCACGTGAAGATGTCGGTATCGATCCTCGGCATCAACGACGAGCAGACCGTCGAATACACCTGGGCGGACGACAAAGTCGTCTGGGACCTCGTCGAGGGTTCTCAGCAGAAGTCCCAGCACGGCGAGTACACCCTCACTCCGACCGACAAGGGAACACACGTGACGTTCTCACTGACGGTCGACCCGAAGATCCCGATCCCGGGTTTCCTCGTCAAGAAGGGCACCAAGACTATCCTCGCGGCCGCAACCGAAGGGCTACGTCAGCAAGTCGTCGGCTGAGCTTCTCGCAGCCAGGACCGCCTCGTAGAGATCCCGCTTGGACACGCCGCCGACTGCCAACTGGGCACAGGCATCCTTCAACCGCATGCCCGACGCCACCAGCTCCTCGACGTCGTCGATGAGGTCTTCCGGTTCCGACGCCACGGCGACGGCTCCGGCGAGTACGACGGTGATTTCTCCGCGTACGCCGTCGGCAGCCCAGTCGGCGAGTTCGCCGAGGGTGCCTCTCTTGACTTCCTCGTAGGTCTTGGTGAGCTCTCTGCAGACCGCGGCGCGGCGGTCGGGGCCGAGTACTGCGACGGCGTCGGCGAGGCAGTCGGAGAGGCGATGAGGGGCCTCGAAGAAGACGCAGGCGCGCGATTCGGTGGCGAGGGATTCGAAGAATCGGCGTCGGCCGCCTTGTTTGCGCGGCGGGAAGCCGTCGAAGCAGAAGCGTTCGACGGGCAATCCGGAGAGTGCGAGGGCGGTGGTGACTGCGGACGGGCCGGGTAGGCACGTCACCGGCAGGTCGGCGTCGACGCATGCGGCGACGAGGCGGTAGCCGGGGTCACTGACCGACGGCATTCCGGCGTCGGTGACGAGCAGGACCGATTTGCCGTCGCGGACAGCGTCGACCAGCCCGGGAAGCCGGGATGTCTCCACCTGGTCGTAGAAGCTGACGATCTTGCCGGTGATGGCGACCCCGAGCCCCGACGCCAGCTGTTTCGTCCGGCGGGTGTCTTCGGCTGCGACGACGTCGGCCGTGGCCAAGGCGTCGCGGAGTCGCTGGGACGCGTCACCCAGATCGCCCATCGGTGTTGCGGCAAGGATCAGCATGGCGCCCATTCTTCTCCACCGGGACTCGACCCCTACGATCGGTGTGTGGCCCTACGCGAGTCGACCGAGCGATACGTAGTCAGTCCGGGGCCGAGTACACCCGCTGCCGACTATTACCGCGACACCGATCGTCGGCGGGGGTGGATCGTCACTCTGGTGATCACGGCGCTCGCGGCCGTCACGCGGTTCGCGATGCTGCGCTACCCCACCGATGCCGGTACTCCGGTGTTCGACGAGAAGCATTACGCGCCGCAGGGCTGGCAGGTGTTCACCGGCGGCGGAATCGAGGACAACCCCGGGTACGGATTGGTGGTTCATCCTCCGGTCGGAAAGCAGCTGATCGCCGTCGGCGAGGCACTCTTCGGCTACAACGGGTGGGGCTGGCGGTTCTCCGCGGCGGTTGCAGGAACTCTGCTGGTGCTGATCGTGATTCGGATCGTGCGGCGTCTTGCCCGCTCGACGCTGGTCGGTGCGATCGCGGGCATTCTGCTGACCGTCGACGGCGTCACGTTCGTCTCGTCGCGCATCGGGATGTTGGACATCTTCCTGGCGTTCTTCGTGACGGCCGCGATGGGGTGTCTGGTCGTCGACCGAGACGACGTTCGACGACGCATGGCGAAGGTCCAGGCGGAGGGTCGCATCGCCGCCAGCGTGTACGGCCCACGAATGGGGGTGCGCTGGTGGAGGTTCGGCGCGGGAATCCTGCTGGGCTTGGCGTGCGGAACCAAGTGGTCCGGGATCTATTTCATCGTATTCTTCGGTCTGTTGTCGGTCGCGTTCGATCTCGCAGCGCGGCGTGCGAGCGGGGTGCAGCGGCCGTGGATCGGCACGGCAGTACGCGACATCGGACCCGCGCTCTACGCGCTGGTGGTGATTCCGCTGATCGTGTACCTGTGCACCTACGCAGGGTGGTTCGCCAGCGAGACCAGCGTGAACCGACATGCCGTCGGCAACCAGATCGGCACGGACGGGCCGTTCTCGTTCGTGCCCGCTGCGCTGCGATCACTGTGGTACTACAGCGGCAACGTGCTCACGTTCCACTCGGGTCTGACGAACTCGGCGGGCAACGTCCACCCGTGGGAGTCGAAGCCGTGGACGTGGCCGATGGGTCTGCGGCCGATGCTGTACTACTTCGCCGAGGGCGACACCGTTCAGGGATGCTCGGCGAGCTCGTGCGTCAAGGCGATCATGCTCATCGGCACCCCGGCCATGTGGTGGCTCGCGGTTCCGATGCTGCTGTGGTGCCTGTGGATGATGCTGGTCCGTCGGGATTGGCGATTCGCCGTCGTGCTGACCGGCTACGGCGCAGCGTATCTGCCGTGGTTCGCCACGCTGGATCGGCAGATGTACTACTTCTACGCTGTCGCGCTCGCGCCGTTCATGGTCATGGGATTCGCACTGATCCTGGGGCAGATCATCGGCCGGGCGCGAGCGTCGGTGGAGCGACGTGGCACGGGGCTGATGCTCGTGTGCCTCTACGTGGCGCTCGTCGTGGCGAACTTCATCTGGTTGTGGCCGATCCTGACGGGAATGCCCATCACTCCGGATCTGTGGCAGCAGCAGCTCTGGTTGCCTTCCTGGCGTTAGACCCCGGAGTCCGAGTTCTGCTCACAAGGGGGTCGTGGGAGAGGTCGCGGTAGAGCGAGATGCACAGCCCGATCATCACGAGCACGAACGGTGCGGCGGCGATGATGGTCATGGTCTGGAGCCCGTTCAGTGCGTCGGCGCCGCCGGTCCACAGCATCAGCGCGGCGATGCCGCCGGTGAGCACGCCCCAGAACACGACGACCCATCTGCTCGGTTCCTGACTACCGCGTTGGCTCAGTGTGCCCATCACCATCGATGCGGCGTCGGCTCCCGAGACGAAGAAGATGGCCACGAGCACCATGACCAGGACACTCGAAATCCCTGCGACGGGCAGATTCTCGAGCATGCCGAACAATTGGGACTCGCTGCTGTCCCGGCCCGCGAGATCGATTCCGTTCTGTTGTTCGGCGATACCCGCTCCACCGAAGATGGAGAACCAGACCAGGCTGACCGTGCTGGGTACGAGGATCACGCCGACGACGAACTCGCGGACGGTGCGGCCGCGGCTGATTCGTGCGAGGAACATGCCGACGAACGGCGTCCAGGACACCCACCATGCCCAGTAGAAGATGGTCCACGATGACAACCAGGTGGCGGTTTCGCCGCCGTCGCCTGCCGCTGCGGACCGAGCCGACATGTGCACGAGCTGGCTGGCGTAGTCACCGATGGTCGTCGGAATCAGATTGAGTATCAACACGGTCGGTCCGAGGACGAAGACGAAGACCGCGAGAACCAGCGCCAGCACCATGTTGATGTTGGACAACCACTGGATGCCTTTCGCGACGCCCGAGACTGCCGAGGCGACGAAGGCGAGCGTCAACAGTGCCACGATCGCGACGAGCAGCAGGGTGCCCGCCTCCCCCAGCCAGCCGAGAACCTGAAATCCCGAGCCGATCTGGAGTGCGCCGAGACCGAGCGACGCGGCGGTGCCGAACATGGTGGCGAAGATCGCGAGGATGTCGATGACCTTGCCGATGGGGCCCTCCGCGCGGCGCCCCAGCAACGGGATGAACGCCGAACTGATCAGCTGCTTACGGCCGCGTCGATACGTTCCGTAGGCCACGGCGAGTCCGACCACCGCGTAGATGGACCACGGATGCAGACTCCAGTGGAACATCGTCGTCGCCATCGCAGCCCCGACGGTGCCGTCCGATCCCGGGGGCGGAGACACGAAGTGAGACAGGGGTTCTGCGACGCCGAAGAACATCAACCCGATCCCCATGCCGGCACTGAACATCATGGCGATCCAGCTGACCGTCTTGAATTCCGGCTTCTCGCCGTCTTTTCCGAGCGGAATCCTGCCGAACTTGCTGACTGCGAGGTAGATCGAGAACACGACGAACCCCGAGGCCGCGATGATGAACAGCCACCCGATGTTGGTCACCAACCAGCTCAGGATCGACGTCGTCGTGGATTCGAGCGAGTCGGCAGCGAGCAGGCCCCACACCAGAATCGCGGCGGTGATCGCTGCCGTCGTGCCGAACACCAGGTAATCCGTGCGCGGTGGGTGCGGTGTCGATCCGGAAACGACTGAACCCTGGGACCGCTCGGTATTCGTTGCCATAGGTGAAGTGAAGCACTATCACCGTGGTGGCGTGGCGAATTTCCGAGTAGGTGCCAGGGTTCCGGGTCGAGCGACGTGTCAGGCGCGCGCTTTCGCGAAGCTGGTTCGGCCGCCGGTGGCTGCGTCGAGGCTGAAGCGTCCGGCTCCGGTCGCGGCGATCAGCAGGGCGCCGACGCCGAGCGCCAGGACGAGCTCGTAGCCGCCCTCGGACACGAATACACCCAGGTCGTAGTGCACGAACAGGAATGCACCGAGCATGTCGAGGAACAGCAGGATGCCGATGATCGGGGTGAAGATTCCCACCACCAGCGCGACACCGCCGATGAGTTCGACGAAGGTTGCGAAGTACGCGGAGGCTGCAGGCAGCGGGACGCCCATGCCTTCGAAACCGGCCTTGGTCGCGTCGAGTCCGTTGGTGTTGAGTTTCTGCCACCCGTGGGCGATGAACACGATGCCCAGGCCGATTCGGGCAACGAGTGTTGCAATGTCGCGGGAGATGGTCGAGTTCATGTCAGATCCTTCGGGCACGGCAATGGGAACCGGACTACCCTGACACAGTTATGTTGAAGCGTCAACTTAGTGCGGTGTCGACATGTCCGCGAATCTTCTCGTCGGACAACCCGAGGGCGCGCAACTCGGTGACGTACTTCCGCGCTGCGCGCGCCGCGTTGTCCTCCGTCGGATCCCCGCCCGACGCGATGAACGTCCCCAGACGCCCACGGGCGGAGATGACGCCCTGCGCCTCGAGTTCCTTGTACGCCTTCGCGACGGTGTGCGGCGCGATCGACAACTCCTCGGCCAGACCACGCACCGTCGGAATCTTGGTCTCCGCGACCAGTTCACCGCTCCGCACCAGATCGAGAATCCCCGACCTCACCTGCTCGAACAACGGGGTCCCGGACGCCGGGTCGACGAGGATGCGCATGCAGGACTTTCTATCACGCACTCACGCGGTCACACCGCGGAGACAGCGTCCTCCACGGTGACATCGCCCGACGTCAACATCAAGGTCTTGCCCGCGGCGGCCGGGGTGTCGATCAATGCTGCGATGACGGCCGCGACGTCGGCGCGCGGCACCGTCCCACGCTCCAGCGGCGGCGCGGTCAGAGTGACATGGCCCGACGGGTCGTCGTCCGTCAATCCCCCGGGGCGCAGAATCGTCCAGTCCAGCTTCTGCCTGGACTTCAGATCTTCCTCGGCCGCCGTCTTGGCCGCGATGTACGCCTTCCAGGTGTCCTCGGCGTCGTCCGCAACCGGCTCACCCGCTCCGAACGAGCTGATCTGCACGAACCGTGCAACACCGGCCTTCTCGGCAGCGTCGGCCAGCAGCACCGACGCCGCGCGGTCTACGGTGTCCTTGCGCTCTACGCCACCGGATGGCCCGGCTCCCGCCGCGAAGACCACGGCATCGGCGTCGTGCAACAGCGCAGCGACGTCCTCGACGGATGCGTTCTCGAGGTCCACCACCTCGGGGAGTGCGCCCAGCGCCGTCACAGCGTCGACGTGGTGTGGGTTTCGAATCAACGCCACCGCTCGGTCGCCCCGTGCCGTGAGAACCTGAATCAGGTGCTGCGCGATCTTGCCGTGTCCGCCTGCGATCACTACTCGTCGATCAGTCATTGCACTCGACTACCCGACCGACTCGGACCACAAACAGTGGCACTATCTATGTCCATGACTTCGACTGCGACCATCTACCACAATCCCCGATGCAACACTTCGCGCACCGTGTTGAAAGCCATCCAGGAGGCGGGGATCGAGCCGACCGTCGTGAAATACCTCGAAACCCCGCCCACCAAGGACGGACTGCGCAAACTTCTCGACGACGCGGGCCTGACGGCCGCCCAGGCAATCCGTCGAAAGGAAGCGCTGTACAAGGAACTCGGGCTGAAGGACGCATCCGAGGACGGTCTGATCGCGGCAATGGTCGAACACCCGATCCTCATCGAACGCCCGATCGTCGTGACGGACAAGGGCACCGTGCTCGCGAGGCCGGCTGACAAGGTGCACGAGGTTCTGTAAGCGCAAGTAATGTCGAGGTATGCCGATGCCGGATTGGAAAGTGCGCGAGCTCAGCCCAGGCCAACTGTCCGAGCGCAGCGGAGTTGCGGTGTCGGCCTTGCACTTCTACGAGAAGCAGGGACTCATCACCAGCCGACGTACGTCGGGGAATCAACGGCGCTACCACCGCGACACTCTGCGGCGCGTTGCGTTCATTCGCATCTCGCAGAAGGTCGGCATTCCGCTTTCACGAATTCGCGACGCGTTGGCCGACCTCCCGGAGGAGCGGACACCCACCAAACGCGACTGGGCCAAGCTCTCGGGCCACTGGCATGCCGACCTGGACCGTCGTATCGAGCAACTCGTCAGGCTTCGGGACGATCTGACGGGCTGCATCGGGTGCGGCTGCCTGTCGCTCTCCAGTTGCGCGCTGGCCAATCCGGGCGACGAGTTGGCCGACAGCGGGCCCGGCGCACGGCGTCTGGACGTCGACCTATGACTTCTTCAGCAATTTCCCGAACTGGTCGTTGGCCTTCTGCAGCACGAACTCGTAGGGCAGCGCGAACTTGCGAGCCCACCAGTATCCGAAGCGGATGTCGTTGGACGAGTAGACAAGATAGCGGTTCTTGACGATTCCCGTGATGATCGCGTCGGCCACCACGTCGGGTTCGACAGCTCGTTTCTCGAAGCGATGCTGCAGCTTCTGCACGCGCGGATCGTCGCGGTCGACGCCTGCGATCTCCACGGTGTTCACCAGGCCGGTCTTGACCCCACCCGGTACGACGAGGCTGACGCCGATGCCGTGCCGCTTGAGGTCGTAGCGCAGGACTTCCGACGCACCGCGCAGGCCGTATTTGCTGGCACTGTAGGCGGCGTGCCACGGCAATGGGATCAGGCCCGCCGCGGACGAGACGTTGACGAGGTGACCTCCGCGACCTGCCTTGACCATCGGGGGAAGAAAGTTCTCCATGACGTGGATCGGTCCCATGAGGTTGACGTCGATCATCGACTTCCAGTGCCGGTGCTCGAGGTTCTCCACCGTTCCCCACGCCGAGATTCCTGCGACGTTCATGACGATGTCGAGGCTGTCGACGGACCCGTGCACCGTGGACGCGAACGACGTCACTGCTTCGTAGTCCGAGACGTCGAAGGCCGCGTGCATCTCGACCGACGAGCCGACCGCCGCGACGGTCTCCTTCAATCCCACTTCGTTGATGTCGGTGAGATACAGCTTCGCGCCTGCTCTGGATGCGGCGATGGCCGTGGCACGCCCGATCCCGCTGCCCGCCCCCGTGACGAGCGTCTTCTTTCCTCGCAGATCCTTGATGGTCATCGTGTGTCTCGTCCCCCACGAACTCGAAGAATGTGTCCTTCGCACCCTACGCGCCTGTCCGGTTGTCGCTGGTGGTGTCGACGGAGGAGACTGGGCCGATGGCAATTGTGTCGAGGGGATTCGTCGGCAAGAACCGAGGCGACTCGTCCCGTATCCCGCCCGGCCAGTACCGAACCGACGATTTCCCGGTTCTGTCCGCCGGGCCGACACCTCGCGTTCGTACCGAGGGCTGGGAGTTCACGGTCGTCACCGAGCGCGGCGAGAAACATCGTTGGACGTGGAACGACATGCGCGCTCTGCCCGCAGAGAAGCCGACGGTGGACATCCACTGCGTCACCAAGTGGTCCAAGTTGGACACTCGGTGGCGCGGGGTGTCACTCGACACGGTGCTGGACGGAATCGAGACCACCGCAACCCACGTGATGGCCCATGGGCGCGACGGGTACACCACCAACCTCCCGCTCGGTGAACTGCGTAACGGAAAAGCCTGGCTCGCATACGAATACGACGGAAAGCCGTTGCACCCCGAGCACGGTGGGCCCGCCCGCCTGCTGGTTCCGGGCCTGTACTTCTGGAAATCGGCCAAGTGGATCGAGAAGCTGACCCTGCTCATGCGCGACGAGCCCGGATTCTGGGAACGCAACGGATATCACGACTACGGCGATCCGTGGCAGGAGCAGAGGTATCAGGGAGATTGAACTGGCTGGTTGCAACACTCGTCGCGAAGATCAAGGAAACCTCGACCGCCGAGACCCTCGTCTTCGACATTCCGGACTGGCCGGGCCACATGCCGGGGCAGCACGTCGACGTGCGCCTCACCGCGGAGGACGGTTACTCGGCGCAGCGTAGTTACTCGATAGCAACTCCTACCGACGGCACGACCGTCGCGCTCACCGTGCAGACCGTCGACGACGGCGAGGTGTCGCCGTATCTCACCGGAGTCCTCGAGGTCGGCGAGCAGGTCGAAATGCGCGGCCCGATCGGCGGATGGTTCGTCTGGAACGAATCCGACCCTGCCCCGGTGCTGCTCCTGGCAGGTGGCTCCGGCGTCGTTCCTCTGATGTCGATGCTCCGCGCGCGCAGGACGGCCGAACGCAAGACCCCCTTTCGCCTCATCTACTCGGTCCGGACACCCGCGGAGATCCTGTACGCCTCCGAACTTCGCGCGATGCCCGGCGGAATCGACGTCGCATACCGCTTCACCAGGGAAGCTCCCGAGGGCTACCGAGGCCGCGTCGGCCGACTCACGTCGGACGATCTCGTCGTCGACGGATGGCCCGCCGAGTTCGCGCCGTCGTGCTTCGTGTGTGGACCGACGGGATTCGTCGAAGCGGCAGCGGACCTCCTGGTGCAGGACGGCCACCTACCGCCGCGCATCAGAACCGAACGATTCGGTTAGAGGCGCTTCGACATTTCCTCACGGTAATCGGCAACGGTCGACTCGATGCGCGTTGCATCGTCCTCGTCTCCGCGGTGGCGGGCGTCGTCGGCCCTGCTCTGCAGCGTCTTGATTGCTTTGCGGAGCTCGGCGTCGGACATTCGATGCTCGGTCAATGCTGTGTGGTTCATGTCACACAGTGTCCGCCTGGTTCCGAGACTCCGCAAGCAGGTGTCAGACGTGGACGGACTCGTTCACCAACTCGGAAGCGGGAACGAAACTGGACAGGCTGCGAGCCGCGAATTCGCGGAAGTACCCGAGCTTGTTCGGCGGTACCAGGGACGGCAGAACGGTGTTCCACACCTTCTCCATCCGCGACGGAGCGGTTTCCAGCGTCGACTGAGCCTCGGACACCATCAACACGCCGGCCAGCATCTCGCACACGAGAAGCGCAGCGTTGGACGAATCCAGATGATCGGCCACGTCACCGTGCTCGATCGCCCGGTCGAAGAGGTGCTCGAAGATGTTGCCCCAGGTGCCGAACACGCTGCCGCGAGCCGTCTCCGAGCCGTCGATCTCCATCTGCAGGCGGTACATCACACGGACCAACGGATCCGACGCGGCAAGTTCGAGGACGGAGTAGGAGATACCGATGACCGACTCGAGGGCGGGCGATCGCGAATCAACGAGGCCTGCACAGGCGGTGGATACGCGCTCATGGCCCTCGTCGACGATGGCGCGCGCGAGCTCTTCCTTGGACGCGAAATGGAAATACAGAGCGCCTTTGGTCACTCCGGACTTCGCCGACACCTGACTCAGTGTGGCATTTGCGTGACCGACCTCGAGAAAGAGATCTGCGGCTGCACGCAATGCGGCTGCACGCGTGGCTTCTGCCCTCAGTTGCCTAACCATGAACTACTCACCCCTGCTCAGTTGCCTACTCATGACACCGACGCCGCCCTGCTGAGACCGCTCGAGGAATGCTCCGAACCCGTCTTCTCGAATTCGCCGACCCACCCGACAGTCCGGTTGCGCAGGACAATACTAACCTCACATGTATCACTATTGTGATCCACGAGTGACGAGTAAGTGACGCCTTGGACGAATCAGATAACTATCGAAATATAAAGTTCCACTTCGCCGGTTTTTGTAACGACTTCGATGTCTTCTTTGTACGCACGAAATAGCTCGCCATTTGCTGTTGCGTCTTCGACCTGGGCCCACACGTCCTCGACCGGGTCCTGAATTACCCCATCGGGGACGAATACCGCATACACCCCACTGGGTACGGACACGAAGACATCACCCACGGGAACGTCCGACGGAGAATCGAACGGTGTCGCGACCACGGCGTTGTAATCACCGGCCGCGTCCGGGACGTAGACGGTGCTGATGTCGACGGGCTCCAGGTGCTGATCGCGAATTCGTTCGCGCAGATATCGGAACAGTTCACTGGTGCTGGCCTCGGCGCCCGGAGTGATCCTGGGCGCCACGAGGCCGCCGAACAACTCCGCGCTACGTGCGGTCACTCGATGACTCACGCCCGAGCACCCGACAGCTCGATCGACAGATAGAGGTCGATCTTGTAGGCGTGCGGATAACACTCGTAATCGGCGGTGAACGTCCGCGTGATCTCGTGCTGCTCTTCCGCGTGCTCGATCTGCTGCCACAACCGGACCATCACGTCGGGGAAATGACCGACGGACGAGAATTTTGCGTACTTGGCGGCCGGAATACGCGCGACCAGATGCCCACGCGTGACCTCAGCGAGAGTCGAACACCGGTAACCGACGATCTGAGTGTTGTACGAACCGATGCCCGGAGCGAAATCCGTGTAGACGGAGGCAAGTGGGCCGCCGATGTCCTGCTTCAGAACGGAAGACCACGCCTGATCGAGAGCAGGGTCGTTCAACCGCCCCAGCGCACGCTTGGGGCTGCGGACCGGAAGACCGGCAACCCAGGTTTCTTCGAGGTCGACGATCTCGAAAGCCATACACCACTCCACTACCTCGGGGCCGCGGCGAACGAGCCCGCGACCGGGGTGACGCTTCCCCAGTAGACGTCGACCATCGATACTGATTGAAACATTTTCCGGCCAAAGCCTACCGGTTCGATCTCCCCGCCATCACGACGGACTCGGCCCATGGACCAGTAATTCATCACGATCGGATGGCGCCGCCGAGACCATCCGCTTGTGACACCTCTCAAAAACAGACTGCGATGGATTAATTTCTTCCGTAACCGTGGACGTACCCGAATTGAATCCTGTATCAATACTCCTTGTCGGTGAGAGTGCCGACGTTCGCGAACACCACCCCTTCAGTACAAGGAGCTCACCGCATGGATCTCGCAGCATTCATCTCCAGCCTTCTCTCCACCGGCAGCACCACGGGAAGCTCCGCATCGGACATCCCGATCATCGACCTGCTGGGCGCTGGTTCCTCCAACTGATCCCAGACGCACCGAACAAATGAGGCTCGGCCCGGACAACCGGGCCGAGCCTCATCTTGTATGTACGACCATCTCTGGTGGATCTGAATTTTCGGTGGAGCTGAATCTTTGGTGGAGCTGAGGGGAATCGAACCCCTGACCTTCTCGATGCGAACGAGACGCGCTACCAACTGCGCCACAGCCCCTTCTTGCGATCCTTGCGAACCGCTGAGCAACCATATCAAAGGCGCGTAGGCGTCATGCTCCCGAGGCGCGTCGGATGTCGTCGTCCATCGAACCTTGCTGTTGGAACGGCTCGTCGTAGTGGTCCAGGTGGTCGAATTCCGGGTCCTCGTCGTCGATTTCGAGGACGACGGCACCCGGTCGCTTCAGACGCTGCGGTACCAGTTTGAGCTCGTCGTCCGTACGAGACTCGACACCGAGCCTGGAGCGGCCCATGCGAGTCATGCGTCGGCGACGGATTTCCTGCTCGATCTGCACCTGACGGCGGAGGTAGTAGAGGTACCCGACCAACGACAGCACTGCCAGACCGCACGCCCACCACAGCATCGGCGTGAGGATCACGGCTAGCGCGCCGGTGGTGATGGCCGCGAAGACCAACCCGAGCACTGCGCGCTGACGGAACGAGTACCGAGCGGCGCGCGCGATGGCGTCGGCCTCGGGATCGAATCCGCCGCGCCCCCGGCGGTTGGGAACGTAGTCCCGCTCGTCGGCGACGTCCGTGTCGTCCATGTCGGGATCTGCGTGAGTGTCCATACGGTCCTCCGCCTGGGTGTTCGGGTGTTCGCGACCGGATGGGTCGGTGTGCTCGGTACGCCGCCCGAAGACGACGCTTGCCGGAGCGGATACGCGCTCGTCGTATTCGGGCCGCCAGTCCGGGTCGCTGGCGTGGCCGGTTGCCGGTCCGCGTGCCGTCCGCTTGGTGCCGCCGCGATGGAGTACGCGGGTGGCCAAGGCGACGTCGGATGTCTGCATTATCCGAGGACGCTTGCTCGTCATCATCGGGAGCAGAACGAACACCCAGATGGCGACCAGACCGATCCAGATGATCGAGTTGGGCATCGCGCGCGTTCTCCTTCCGAGGCAGATCCGGTTACATCGGTGACTGGATCAGGCTATGCGGAAGAGGTGCCCTTACCGCGGAGACGCGCCGACCCGAATTACACACACGTCACTTTAGTCACACGAGTCTCGAGCCGTCAGCGGAGATGCTCACGCCCAGGCAGCTCGGCCTGCCCGTACCAATCGATCCGCGACCGTCCCCTGTACCTCGGTGGATGTCATGGCCACCAGAACGTGGTCGCGCCACCGTCCGTCGACGTCGAGGTAGTTCTTCAGCAAGCCCTCTTCGCGGAACCCGACGTTGCGCAGCACGGCCTGGCTCGCGTGGTTCTCCGGCCGCACCGTCGCTTCGACTCGGTGCAGGCCGACGGGGCCGAAGCAATGGTCCAGGCCCAGCGCCAACGCCGCCGTAGCGACGCCGTGGCCGTTGACTTCCTTGGCGACCCAGTATCCGATCCACGCCGATCGGAGCGCCCCGCGGACGATGTTGCCGACGGTGAGCTGGCCGCAGAAATCGCCGTTCAGCTCGATCGCCATCGGCAGCATGTGGCCCTTGCGGGCCTCCGACTTCAGACCGGACACGAGGCCTGGCCAGGCGGAGATGTGGTGGCGCGCAACCCATGCGCCTTCACCTGTGGGCTCCCACGGCTCGAGGTGTGCACGGTCGGCAATCCTCGTCCGACTCCAGGATGCACCGTCACGCAGCCGCACCGGGCGGAGCGTGACCGTTCCGGCCGACACCGTCAGAGGACCCAACTTCGCCGGCCACCCAGGGTGGCTCGACCACGTGCGTGACATTTTTCGATATTAGGCGCCCTGCGTATGTGAGTGGAAATGCGTCCCCCAGGACGCATTTCCACTCACGAGCTCTATCCCCTCTGCGCCAGGAAGGACACGTCGACCTCTTCGCCGGTGCGGATTTCGGTGACGTCGGGGTCGATGACGACCAGACAGTTGGCCTCGGCGAGGGTCGCCAGAAGGTGAGACGAGGCTCCCGGCGCTCCCCCGAGTGCCTGGACGAGGTATTCACCGGTTTCTTCGTCGCGCATCAGCTGTCCGCGCAGGAATCCCTTGCGATCCTCGATGGACGTGATGGGGGCGACGGTGCGTGCGGTGACGGTGCGGCGCATCGGCTGCCTGCGTCCGAGCGCGATGCGAATGAGCGGCCGGACCATCACCTCGAAGACCACCAGCGCGCTGACGGGGTTCGCGGGCAGCAGGAAGGTCGGGACCTCGTCCCGTCCGAGCTGGCCGAAGCCCTGAACCGATCCGGGGTGCATGGCGACACGTTCGACTTCGAGATCGCCCAGGTCCGAGAGTGCTTCGCGTACCGAGTCCGATGCACCGCCACCGACCGCGCCGGCGATGACGACGATCTCCGAGCGGATCAGCTGACCTTCGACCACTTCTCGCAGTCGCTTCGGGTCGGTGCTGACGATGCCGACGCGGTTGACGTCGGCACCCGCGTCTCGGGCCGCGGCGGCCAGTGAATAAGAGTTGACGTCGTAGACCTGCCCCGGCCCCGGCGTCCGGTCGGTGTCGACGAGTTCGCCGCCCACCGAGATCACGGACAGCCTCGGGCGCGGATGGACCAGCACCTTGTCGCGTCCGACGGCGGCGAGCAGGCCGACCTGGGCAGCGCCGATGATGGTTCCGGAGCGGACGGCGACGTCGCCGGGTTGCACGTCGTCGCCGATCTTGCGGACGTAGTCACCCGAACGCACCGGGCGATACACCTTCACCCGTGCGTGCCCGCCGTCGGTGCGGTCGAGCGGTAGCACCGCGTCGGCGAGCGTCGGCAACGGCGCGCCGGTGTCGACGCGGACGGCCTGCCGTGGCTGCAATCGGATCGGTTGACGCGACCCTGCGCTCACCTCACCCACGACGGGCAGGGTGAGTTCGATCCGCTCGTCGTCCTCGTTGCGGAGGTCCGTGCCTGCCTGCGCGACGTCGACGCTGCGGACGGCGTAACCGTCGATGGCCGCCTGGTCGAAGCCGGGCAGGGGGCGCTCGGTGACGACTTCCTCCGCGCAGAGCAGGCCCTGCGCTTCCGAGATCGCGACCCGAACAGGCCGCGGTGCAACTGCCGCAGCAGTCACGCGGGTCTGCTGATCCTCAACCGAGCGCATCTGGCCCTTCCTCCGATTTTCACACTTCGCGGGCCTACTCGTACTTCGTGAGCTGCGGCGCCCAGTCGTCACTCAGACGCTCGGTCAGCCACTCACGCAACGCCGGACCGTAATCATCACGTTCGAGAGCAAAGTCAACCGCAGCGCGGAGATATCCTCCGGGATTTCCGAGGTCGTGTCGGGGTCCGCGGTGGACGACGACGTGGACCGGGTGTCCTTCTTCGATGAGGAGGGCGATGGCGTCGGTCAGCTGAAGTTCGCCGCCCGCACCGGGCTCGATGCGTCGGAGTGCGTCGAAGATCGCGCGGTCCAGCAGGTAGCGGCCCGCCGCAGCGAACAGCGACGGCGCGTCTTCTCGGTTGGGCTTCTCCACCATGCCGGTGACCTTGAGCACGTTCGGGTTGACGGCGTCGGGAACCTTCTCGACCTCGAAGACGCCGTACGCGGAAACGTTCTCTTCGGGAACCTCGAATGCGCACAGCACCGAGCCGCCGCGCTTGGCGCGGACGCGCGACATGACGTCGAGAACGCCACGAGGAAGCACCAGGTCGTCGGGAAGCAGCACTGCGACGGCGCTCTCGTCGTCGTCGAGCACTTCCTCGGCGCACGCGACAGCGTGGCCGAGTCCGAGCGGCTCCTGCTGCACGACCGACTGGACGTCGAGAAGCGCGGGTGCCACACGAACCTTTTCGAGCATCTTGAGCTTGCCGCTGGCTTCGAGCTTCGTCTCCAGGACGAGGTCCTCGACGAAGTGTGCGACGACGCCGTCCTTACCCGGCGATGTCACGATCACCAGACGCTGCGCGCCGGAGTCGGCAGCCTCGCCGGCGACCAGCTCGATTCCTGGCGTATCGACGACGGGCAGCAATTCCTTCGGGACCGTTTTGGTGGCAGGAAGGAATCGGGTTCCCATTCCTGCGGCGGGAACGATCGCCGTTCTGAAATGCCGTACCGGACCTGTCGACGCGTCTGTCATATTGCCTACCCTATCCATGCTCGCTACGGATTCGCTCCGCGTGTGATGGCTGTTTCCCGTTGGTGCTTAAGCTGAAAACTTATGACGAATGGTGAATTCCCGACGCCTGTGTCCAAGGACGCGTGGCGACGTCATGTCTTGAATTCTCGTCGCGCTCTCAGCGCCGAAGTTCACGCCGAGGAATCCAGGAAACTCTGTCATGCCGCGGCTGATTCGGCGCGGGGAGCGAGTGCCGTGGCTGCGTACGTGCCGGTCGGGAGTGAACCGGGCTCACTCGATCTGCTCGACGAACTTCTACATCGAACCCCCCAGGTTCTGGTCCCGGTCGCGAGGGAACCGGGGCCGTTGCACTGGGCAGAATACACAGGTCGGGGCAGCCTTCGGGCGGCTCCCTACGGATTGCTCGAACCGAGCGGTCCGGTGTTGAACCCGGAGTCCGTGACGCGGTGTTCGTTGGTGTTCGTGCCCGCTCTCGCCGTCGATTTCCGGGGCGTTCGGCTGGGCCGAGGTGCCGGTTTCTACGACAGGACGCTGGACTTCGTCGAACCAGGCGTTCCGATCGTCGCGATCGTGCGCGACGGGGAACTGGTGGATAAGTTGCCCGAGGAACCGCACGATCGTCGCTCGACGCACGCGCTGACACCGGACGGAGGCCTGGTGGAACTCACTGGGGAATAGTCGGCCGAATGGCTTCGTTGGCAGTCATGACTGTAGAGTGCCAATGCTCTCTCTTTCACCGATGGAGTGGACCAGCGCGGAGGATCATCGATGCCCACATATTCGTACGCCTGCACCGAATGCGACAACCGATTCGACATCGTGCAGTCCTTCAGTGACGACTCCCTGACGGTGTGCCCGGCCTGCTCGGGCAAGCTGCGCAAACTGTTCAACTCTGTCGGCATCGTGTTCAAGGGCAGCGGATTCTACCGAACCGACAGCCGGGGCGGATCCAGCTCGGTGAGCGAGAGCGCAGGCGAGTCCAAGAGCGACTCGTCGACCAAGACGGAGACCAAGACGTCGTCTACCAGCGATTCCTCGTCCTCCAACTCCAGCACGACCACGTCGAGCACGCCGTCGAAGGCTGCTGCCAGCTCCTAGTTTTTCCAGTTGTCCACAGGCTCCGGCTTCATCCACAGCCGGAGCCTGTTTTCGTCGGTGTAGGACTCCGCGGTCGCTAGCGTGACCGACATGCCGCCTTCCCGTGATCGCCGCCGGTCCTCCGGCCGGCACCCGTCGAAACTCTCTGCGTCCTCTCGTCTCGACGCCACCCTGCTCGATCGCCTGTCGGCTCGGCCGACCTGGATGCACGCTGTTCTGCTCCGCCGCATTGCGGCGGGCGTTCTCGCCGCCTGCGCTGTGGCTCTGTTCGCGCGCGACGCGGCGGCCGACGATCATGTCGTCGTGGTCGTCGCCGCGCGGGATCTGACGCCAGGAGTCCAGTTGACGGTCGACGACGTGGAACTTCGTGAGTACGCACCGTCGTCCGTGCCGGACGGTGCGATCACCGACGTCGACGACGCGTCGGCGCGTACTCTGGCCGGCCCAATCCGTGCCGGTGAGCCGCTGACCGATGTGCGCTTGCTGTCGTCGCGCCTGGCCGAGGCCATCACCGAGTCGGCGAACGCACGAGTGGTTCCGGTTCGTCTGGGCGATCCCGGCGTGACCGAACTATTGCGGTCCGGAGATGTCGTCGACGTTCTGACCGTCGGCGACAGTGACGACGACAGGTCGCCCCGAATTCTGGCGAGGGAGGCCGTCGTCGTTCTCGTATCGGCCGACACACCACAGCAGCGCGGCAGTGACCGTGTGGTGCTGATCGCCATGTCAGCGAACGATGCAACGACCGTTGCCGGAGCCTCGTTGACCAGCTCGCTCACGGTGACGTTGCGCTAGGGCCCGCTCAGCTGCTGGCGGCAAGCCCCGGGTCGGTCTTCGCGGGAGGCTTCACTTCTTCGTCGTGGATCGGGGCCTGCTGGGGCTCCAACTTGCCGACGAACGTGGCGTGGTCGGTGAACACGAGTGCGCCGATCGTGTCGGTGAAGACGACGCGGACCCCGTAGACGTCGGCGCCGTCGGCGGCCTCGTAGGTCTCGATGAAGACGTCACTGTGCAACGCGTCGTCGGCGCGCATGGGCCGATGCTCCACGACGCGCTGGTCCGAGAGGTGGAGCACGTAGGAGTCGAAGTCGGCGAAGACGTTTCGCATGACATTGAGGGCTGCGGACGTTCCGAGGTTCCGGTACGCCTCGTCCCGGTGGGCGTAATCCCCCACGTCGGCACGCGTCGGGAACAGCCAGAGCAGCGCAGACTGATCATCCAGCGCGATACTCGGATCGTGGAACCGCGACAGCCGGTGCCGCTTGCCGATCTGAGCGTCGATCCAGTCACGTGACGGTGCAGCATCCCCTGCTCTGTGACGACCCATAACCGGGATCCTATCGTGCGAGGTCGCCTTGCACTAACTCTGTTAAAAATCACAAGTACTTTGCTTACTGACGGGTAAAACACCTCTGGCGGTGACGCGAAATGCGTCACCGCCAGAAGCGGAAAATGCGACGAATCAGCCGATGCTGAAGGGCTGTCCCCACAGCGTCACGGTGGACGTCACTGCGTCGTTGTCGATGGTGACGTTGACGTAGGACCGCGCCTCAGCGAATCCTGCGCAGCCCGAGACACTGAGGGTCTCGTCGGCGTACGTGTAACCGCCGCCGTTGCCGGAGAAGTCGAAGCTGTTGGACGTGTCCGTGGCAACGGTGACGCCGTCGATCTTGGCGCTTGTCTCGTCAGCGACCAGTTTGATGTCGTTGAGCTGACCGGGAGCCAGGTCCAGGTTGACGCCTGCGCCGATGTCGTACGTGTTCGGCTGCGTGCGGTTGATCTCGAGTGAACTCAGGGGTTTACCCGGCTCGAGCTTGATCGTGTTGCCCTGGCCGAAGGATCCTTCGACGCCGCCGCTGATGCCGGCCGCGAAGTCCACCTGGCATCCGACGAGGAAGCCCGGTTCGATGGAACCGCCACCGGGGTTGGAGGTTTCGACGGTGTAGTTGCCGGTGACCCACACGTTGCGCTGGGTCGGGGTAGCACCCATGGACGGCGATATCAGGCCGCTCTGGCCGAATCCCTTGATGGTCACGACGGTTCCGTCGATGAGCGTCTTCGAGATCTCGTTGTCCGAGAGCGGCACGAAGGTGTCTGCGTTGGCTGCGCCGGCCGACCAGAAGCCGAGTGCGACGGCTCCTGCTGCGCCCAGCGCCGCGATGCGTGCGGCTGCGCTCTTGTTGTTCTTCACGTTGGTCTGTTCCCCTCGTAAGTTCTGCGAAGTCGTTCGAGCGTCAGCCGAGGCTGAACGGCTGGCCGTAGAGCGTGCCCTTGTATCGGTAATCGCCGGTCAGCTCGAGCGTGGTGTACGAGCGAGCCTGGGCGTACCCACCGCAGTTCTGCACGGAGATCGCGACGTCCTGGTACTGAATCGCCGTGACGGGGCCCTTGACGTCCTTCGAGGCGACCTCGACCGCAGCAACTTCGCGATCCTTCAGCGGAACCTCGAACGACAGACCGCCCTCGATCTTGTTGGTGGTCTCGCCCTCGCCACCGATCTGGAACAGATTGGGGAACAGCGTGATGATGTTGGTGTTGCCGCCTTCGATGCCTGCACCGAGGTCGAAACCGAGGTTGAGGTCTTCCATGTCCAACTGGCACCCGACGAGATATCCGGTCTTGAGGGTGCCTTCTGCACCCTCGGGGACCTCCGACAGCGCAGTGCCGGTGGCCCATGCGTTCCGGTTCAGCCCGTTGAAGGCGATCTGCGGAGCAACCTTGGCGGACTCGTCGAAGTGGGCGATCTTGTAGGGCCCTGCCACCTTTTCGCCGTTAGGGAGGGGCACGAAGGTTTCGGCATTGGCCACCCCGGTGGACATCAGTCCGACGGCCATCGATGCGGCTGCACCGAGCGCCGCGATTCGGCCGATTCGGCGCAGCGCCGTGAAACGAGACTTGTTCATAATTCCCCTCGTTGAAGCAACACATCGAGTCGTTTCGCAGGCTCCACTCCTGCCGAATCCGACCGCCTCGACTTACATCACCGAGACTCATTCCTGGGGAAGGATACGGGATGAAATGCCCGTAGTCATTAACAACTTCGAATGATTTTTGTGTGTAACCCTCACATACGCGCACTTTCAATCACTTGCGACGTCCGACAGATCCGCATCTCGGTCGACTAACGTCTTGCCCCAGTACACAACGCGCACGTCCGATCGAAAATGAGGAGGGCTCATGCTCAAGGGATTCAAGGACTTCCTGCTCCGAGGAAACGTCGTGGACCTCGCCGTGGCGGTTGTCGTCGGCGCTGCGTTCACTGCGATCGTCACGGCATTCACCACCAACATCGTCAATCCCCTCGTGGCCGCCATCGGCGGTTCCAACGAGTACGGCTGGGGATTCCAAATCACATCCAGCGCCGAGACTTTCATCAATGTCGGCGCAGTGGTGACCGCAGTCATCAACTTCATCATCATCGCGGCTGTCGTCTACTTCGTCCTCATCTTGCCTGTGAACACGGCCAAGAAGCGGTTCGTCAGCCAGCCCGAGAAGGAGCTGAGCGACGTCGACGTTCTCGTCCAGATTCGCGACATCCTCGCCGGCGGCACCGACGTCGGCCGTAAGCTCTCCACACCCGCGGACACCACCGGCGGCAGCGGCGAAGCCATCGGCGACACCGACGAGCCAAGCGGTGGGGCACACAGCAAGTCCTGAAAAGCGAGAGGAATAGCGCCTGCTTCTACCGACGAATCGGTAGGATCAGGTGCTTTTCTTAATTCAAACAATCTTTCGGTTCGGAAATCTTTGAACCTAAGACAAATGGCCCCGGCGATTCGCCGGGGCCATTTTCATTCTGAACTGGGCGATCAGAACTTCTGGAGCGGGAACTCGGCAAGAGTGATCGTGGTTCCGTCGCTTTCACACGCGGATGCCACAGCGGCAGAGTTATCGACGAACGCCTGACCGGATTCGCTTCCTGGCTCGGCAAGTTCCAGTGAGTCCGCCGGAAGTGCTGTCACCAACGTCTGCAGCTGCGTCTGAACGTCACCGGAGGCAACGTCCCCGAGGGGTGCGAACTTGGCGATCGCGGCATCCTTGTCCGCCGTCCACTTCTCGGCGTCACCGTCGACGGGACCGGCCGCAGTCAAGTCGGTCAGCTCGTCATGTGCAGCCGCAAATTGGGTGCACGCATCGGCATTCGCTCCGGACGCGGAATCGTCGCTCTCACTGCTACATCCGGCAAGGGCGACCAGCGCAGTCAGTGCAACCGCGGAGATCAGAGTGGAACGCATTTGGTATCAGCCATTTCTCGTGCCGAGCAGGCACACCGGCACCTGCCGCACGTTATCGAAGATGGAAGGGTCAGAACACAGATCGGGCCCGCCCGGATGATTCCGGACGGGCCCGATCGTAATGTCAGTGTGTCAACACTGGGTCAAACAGTGGTTCAACCGATCGAGATCAGTTGAAAGTCCACGGGTTGCCGTAGGTCACAGCAACGTCACCGGTGGAGCTGGTGACCGACACGTACGGGCGAACGCGGACGTTGCCGAGGATGCCGGTCGCGGTGCCGTGAGCATTGGCGATCTGGATGGTGCCCGAAGCGCCTGCAGCATCGCCGCTGGTGCCCTGGATTTCGCCCGATGCTGCGGTGGCGTCGACGATGCCGGGTCCCGGTGCAATTTCCGCGGAGAATCCGAGCGAGGGAAGGAGGTTGCCGGTGCTGAGGCTCTGACCGGTGGTGGACGGATCGCCACCACCCTGTCCCGCACTCAGCCCGATGCTGAAGTTCGGGGTCTCATAGCCAAAGGTCACGGATCCGCCGAGGCTGGCCGGGTAGCCGACCTGGTAGCCGATGGCGACGGTGCCCTCGAAGTCGTCAGCGTCAGGTCCGGTAACTTCCCAGCCTGCAACGCCGTTGGCGAACCACTCACGGGTGAGCGGGTTGCCGTCCAGCGGAGGAACGCTGTTGAGGAACGTGTCGGACAGCGTCACGGTGATGAGGTTGCCGTTGGCATCCACAACCGAGTTGGTGCTGTCGACAGCGGCGGACGCGGTACCCGTACCGAGCACCAGGCCGACAACCGAAGCGCCGGCAACAACTGCAGCGCCCATGGACTTCAGTCCACGGCTACGCCGCGGCTTCTGGATCTCCGTCATTTACTTCCTCATCATGTTCAGTCCCAGCGCAGTCGCACGGGAAGCTTGTGGCTTTCACCCTCGGTTCCTCGTCAGCAACGACGCTACGACTCCCCGAGCAGAACTAGATCCTTGGATCAGGTTCGTATATCAGTTCTGCCAGCCGCGTCCGGAGCGTGTTGCTCGCACCCGGTCTGCCAGAAGCTGAGGGGAACATTAGAGGAGTTGCCGGATCGTGACAATCCCTACGATTGCCCGTCGTACATGCCCGAATCGTGATGTGTTTCAAGCATGTGAACGGTTTTCACACCCTACCGGACAGTAACCCCGGTCACACCCATCGCCGCCGTTGTCGATCCGTTACAAACCTCACCGCGGCGTAAACACCCGCTGATATGGGAAGACGCTCGAGTAACGCAGCGCCCGGACGGAGACCGATCACCGGGCGCGAGGTTTCGAATCGCACTGATTGGAAGTCAAGCGGTGCGTGTCGGACACGAGCCGACGCTAACGGCGCGTAAACGAACTACTAACAGGACTGTGATTCACACCTAAAAATGTGTTGTGGATCACATCAGAAGTGGTGGGGTGGACGTTCGCGTTCGAACCACTCGGCCGACGTCCTGGACGTCGACTCACTCCGATCGTCGGCCGTCTGTTCCGGGAGAACGTCACCGAAAACGCGAGCGAGCCGGGCCCGTTGCGCACGGGCCCGGCTCTCAGCGTCCTGCTCTGTCATGTTCTGCTCTGCCCTGTTTGTCGCGGGCTTCTCGTCCTCAGGCATCGGCGATGCTCAAGCGTCCAACCCGGACAGCTCGGTGATGACCTGAGCGGCCAGCGGAGTCAACGTCGCCATACCGTCGCGGATAGCCGCCCGCGAGGACGCCAGATTGACCACCAGGGTGCTTCCCGATACCCCCACGAGACCACGCGAGAGCCCGGCGTCGAGTGAACCGGCCGCGAGCCCCGAGGACCGCAGCGCCTCGCTGATGCCCGGAATCTCGCGATCCAGCACCTCGGCCGTGACGTCGGGAGTCACGTCGCGGGGCGAGACACCGGTCCCGCCGATGGACACCACCAGATCGACACCGCCGATCACCGCAGTGTTGAGGGCATTGCGGACGTCGACCTCGTCCGACGTCACCGCGACCACCCCGTCGACCAGGAAGCCCGCCTCGGTGAGCAGCTCCGTTACCAACGGACCCGTCGAATCCTTCTCGTTGCTGTGTGCGGTCCGATCGTCGACGATCACGACCAACGCCCGCCCGGCCAGAGGTGCCTCGTGTTCCATACCGATAACCGTAGTAGTAGAGCCCGCTCCCGATTCACGCTGTGCGTAAATCGTTGCCACGGTTGCCAGACGCTCGGTGTCGATCGGCATCATCGACCACCGGGGAAGCCGGGGATCTGCAGAGGCGACTGCGACTCGGACGGCGCCTGCACCGCTGCCGTCTGCGGCTCTGCCGTTCCGAGCGTCACGTCCACCGTCTTCTCGCTGCCGCCCTCGGTGTAGGTGATCTTCACCGAGTCTCCCGGTGCGTGCGAGCGCACGGCTGCGATCAAAGCATCCCCGCTGGTGATGACGCGATCGTCGACCTTGGTGATGACGGCACCCGTCGGGATCCCGGCTCCTGCCGCAGGCCCGCCTTCGGTGACCTCGACGACCGTCGCACCGTTCGCGTTGTCCTGAGAGGGCACCTGCACGCCGATCATCGCCTGCGTAGCCTTGCCCGTCGTACTCAGTTCGTCGGCGATGCGTTTTGCTTGATCGACCGGGATCGCGAAACCGAGGCCGATGGATCCGCTCTGCGATCCGCTCGACTGGCCACCGCCGAGTGTCGCGATGGCGGTGTTGATGCCGATCAGCTGACCCTCGGTGTTCACGAGCGCGCCACCGGAGTTACCGGGGTTGATGGCCGCATCCGTCTGGATGGCGTCGATGACGGAGTTCTGGTTACCGGATTCACCGCTCGTCGAGACCGGGCGGTTGAGCGAGGACACGATGCCCGTCGTGACGGTTCCGGCCAGGCCCAGTGGCGAGCCGATGGCCACGACCTGCTGACCGACCTGGAGGTTCGACGACGTTCCGAGTTCGATCGGCGTCAGGTCCGTGCGACCCTCGACCTTGATGACGGCCATGTCCGAGACCGCATCGGCGCCGACGAGCGTCGCCTGAGCCGTCGAACCGTCGTTGAAGGCGACCGTGAGCTTGCCGTTGGCTCCGGCGCCCGTCGCCACGTGGTTGTTGGTCAGAATGAGACCGTCCGACGAGAGGATCACACCGGAGCCCTCGCCCTCGGCCTGACTGCCGGTCACCTGGATCTGCACGACGCTGGGCAGGACCTTGTTCGCGACGGCCTGAATGGAACCGTCGGGGATGTTCGCTGCGGGCTGAGCGGCCGTCACCGTCGAGTTGAGGGAGTTGGTGGCGTTGCCGGCTCCGTTGCCGCCTCCCGCCGCGTAGACACCCACTGCCCCGCCGATTCCGCCGCCGACCAGAACCAGTGCAATTGCACCCGCTGCGATCGTCGCGCGGCCCGGTCGCCTGCGCAGAGCAGGCGGAGCCTGCACCGGAGCGTCGTGCTGCGTCGGAGCTGCATGTGTCTGGTTGTACCCGTAGCTCTGGGTGGGCGCGCCCTGCTGGTACGGATTGTGGCCGTACGAAGGAGCGGCGTACGGGTTGTGCGAACCCGGCTGCCCCTGCTGAGTCGGGAACTGCTGTGTCGCATGCTGATCGGACTGCGGAGCCGGATTCTGCCGCGTCGGATTCTGCTGGGCAGGATCGTGCGGGGTCGTGTTCGGCTCGGAGTCGTTACGATCGTCGGTCATCTGCAGTCGCTTCTTTCACTAGAAACCTCGCGTGGTGCGAAGTCACCCGCTCTGTTGTCGACTACATTGCCGGTCCGTACTGAGAGTGCGCTGAGATGCGCCTATCAGTTTCCCATGACTGTGCCGTCGGATTCGCCCTCTTCGGCGGCCACCAGGTCCGGCGCCGATTCCCCCGGCAGAACGATCCGAATGAGCGCACCTCCGCGCTCCGACACCTCGACGCCGATGGTTCCACCGTGCTTGACGACGACCTGGCGCACGATCGCCAAGCCGAGTCCGGAACCCGGCATGGACCGCGATGCCGTCGAGCGATAGAACCGCTCGAACACCAATTCCCGGTCCTCCTCGGGAATTCCGGGGCCCGCATCGTCGACGGTCAGTTCCATCAACCCGTCGCCGATCCTGCGCATGACGACACGAACTTCACCGCCCGCCGGACTCCACTTGGCGGCGTTGTCCAACACGTTCAGAACCGCACGTGACAATCCGGCCTGATCGCCGTAGACGAACCACGGCTCCAGCGTCGCATCGAAGTCGATTTCATTGCGGCGACGCCTCGCTCGCTCGAGACTCCGCTCGACGGCGTCGGCAAGATCCACCCGCTCGAACACCGTCTCCGGTGCGTCCTCCCGAGCCAGATCCACCAGATCACCGACGAGCGTGGACAACTCCTGAATCTGCGCGACGACGTCCGTACGCAGCTCTGCCATGTCCTCGTCCGGAATCGCCGGCGCCCCGGGACGGCCGGCAGCGATCAACAATTCCATGTTGGTCCGCAGCGACGTCAGCGGCGTACGCAACTCGTGACCGGCGTCGGCGACCAATCGGCTCTGCCGCCCACGCGATTCCGCCAACGCACGAAGCATCGTGTTGAAACTCGTCGTCAGCCGGGCCAATTCGTCGTCGCCGGTCACCGGAATCGGCGTCAGATCATCCGTCCGCGCAACCCGTTCCGCGGCAGCGGTCAGGCGCGCAATAGGTCGCAACCCGGTTCTGCCGACCGCCATACCCGCACCCGCCGCGAGCACGACGCCGAAGGCGCCGACGACCAGAAGCACCCACGCCAGCCGGTCCAGCACTGCACCCGTCGGCGACAGTCTTTGCGCGATGACGATCGCACTGCCGTCCTGTGCACGCTGACTCAGAACACGCTGATCGTCGACCGTGCGTAAGGACAGATCCGTCCGGCCCTCCGCGACAGCGATTTCCGGCTCGCCGATCGGCACCTTCGAACCCGGCGGCACGTACTTGCTCAGGTCCGGAAAGACAAGCGCGACGGACACGTCGGTGCTGTAGAGCGTCGCGCCGGCAACGTAACGAGGGTCGAACGTGACGATGTTGCTGTTGATCAGAGCGTCCGCACGGGTGCGAAGCTGACTGTCCACGTCGCCGTACAGGGCCCGCGAGACCACCGCGTACGCCGCGATCGCCATCACGGCCACCGCCACAGCCACCACCGACGCCGCCAACAACGTCACCCGCCAGCGCAAGGAGACCGTGCGGGTCAGCGGCATCGGAGGACGCATCGCGGCCGGATCCGACGAACGCTGCCCTGCCGTCGAACGCTGACCGAAAGGAGCGACCATCACGGAGGCGTCTCGCGGAGAACGTAACCGACGCCGCGGACAGTGTGGATCAACCGAGGCTCACCCTCGGCCTCGGTCTTACGACGCAAGTATCCGACGTACACCTCGAGAGCGTTGCCCGACGTCGGGAAGTCGTACCCCCACACCTCCTCCAGGATGCGGCTGCGAGTGAGAACCCGGCGCGGGTTCATCATCAACATCTCCATCAACGAGAACTCGGTACGCGTCAGACTGATCGACCGCTCCCCGCGGGTGACCTCACGGGTCACGGGATCGAGCGACAGATCAGCGAAGGTCATCGCCTCCGATTCACCCTCGGCGTCCATCGCCGTCCGACGAAGCAGCGCACGCAAGCGAGCAAGCAGTTCTTCGAGCGCGAAAGGCTTGGGCAGATAGTCGTCGGCGCCGGCATCGAGGCCCGCGACGCGCTCGGACACGGAGTCACGCGCAGTCAGCACCAGGATGGGCAGATCATCGCCCGTACTACGCAGCCGACGGCACACTTCCAACCCGTCCAGCCGCGGCATCATGACGTCGAGAACCAAAGCATCCGGGCGAGCCGCAGCGACTTTCTCGAGCGCATCGAGCCCGTCGACCGCCAATTCCACCGTGTACCCGTTGAAGGTGAGCGACCTCCTGAGCGAGTCCCGGACTGCTCGATCGTCGTCGACAACCAAAATGCGCATTGTCATAGTTTGTCCTGACGGACTGAGATATGTCTGAGAAGGGGTCTAGTCCACACTCGGCAGGCGCCGCGCAATGGGCAGATTCCACCGACGCCACAGAGCCAGCACCCGCAGACCCGTCGCAATGATCGTGCCCGCGACCAGGCCCACGTTGTCCGGAAGGCCCGACCCCTCGACGATCGCCACCACCGTCGACCCCAGCAGAGCCGGCACCGCATACAAGTCCCGGCGCAGCAGCAGCGGAACCTCGTTGACGAGAACATCCCGGATGACGCCGCCGGCCACTGCCGTCGTCGCGCCGATCAAGCATGCCGACAACGAGCTGCCACCAGCAGCCAACGCCACCGTCGCACCCGTCGCCGCGAACAGCCCCATCCCGAAGGCATCGAACAACAGAACCCCACGCCAAATCCGATTCATCACCGGATGCGCCACGAACACCACCAACGACGTCGCCAGAGCAACCGTCACATTCGGCCACTGATCCAACGACGTCGGCGGATGAATGCCCAGCAGCACGTCGCGAATGATGCCCCCGCCGATACCCGTCGTGATCCCGACAACGCACACCCCGAACAAGTCCAACCGCTTACGAACACCGATCAGCGCCCCGGACGCCGCAAACGCCACAATCCCCACATACCCCAGCACCTCGACCAGCACGGGACAAGCGTCGCACGAGTGGTCGACGCCTCCAACTCGCTGGTGGACGAGTCCCCTACTCCGATCCGTCGGACGCGGAGTCCGATCGACGCGCTCGGCGCTCGACGCGTTGCCGATCGGCCAGGTACGCGATCCGAAGAAGCTCCAGAGCAGTATCTAGGCTTCGAGTCTCCGGATTCACCACGCACACCCAACCCGGGTACACCGGATGAGGACGAAACACATCCACGGCGCCGACGTCACTCACCGACGCATCTTCGGTGAACCGGTCCGCTCCCGAATGAATGTTCAGGCGCCAACGATCGGTGTCGTCCAGACGCGAACCCGTGTCCCCAGGATAGTTTTTCGTCACGATCGTCGCGAACGGTTGACGGGTGCGCGGAATCTGTCCGTCGGGCGCGTAATAGAAGAAGTGATCGCCCCACGATATCTCTGGGTGTGCACTCCCAGGTCCTGGAGCAAGGTCGAGTACACCCTCGTAGGTTTCGACCTCCGACAGAATCCGTTGAATCGACATGGTGTGGTCAGACTTCCCTCAGCTTCACGGTCCCGTCCTCGTCCACACTCCAGCCAGGGTTGTGGCATACCTCCCAGATGACGCCGTTGGGGTCGGCGAAGTGACCGTTGTACCCACCGAATGCAGCTTTCTGCGGCTGCTTGATCAATGTCCCACCTGCCTCGACGGCTGCCTTCACCACTGCGTCGGCTTCGGCGGGCGAGCTGACGTTGTGGGAGAGCGTCAACCCGCCCACCGTTGCGGGCCCGTCGTTCCGCCCGAGGTCCTCGGTGAATTTCTGTGCGTCGAACAAGCCCAGAACCAAGCCCGACGCGATCTGGAAGAAGATGATCTCTCCCGGTACATCCAGAAGAGGTGTCCACCCGAGGCCGTCGCGGTAGAACGCTCGGGACGCATCGACGTCGGGAGTAGCGAGTGTCAGGAAATGTACGCGCTGATCCATGCACCCAGTCTGACGCCTCCGCCCCGGTCTGGCAGGCTTTCCACGGTCACTACCGAAGAGAGTGCAGGTGAGAAAGTTGCCGATCGTCGACAACGCGGTCTATGTCGACGGCAAGCGTGCCGTCACCCCAGACAACCTCGACAGCACCTACGAGGCCATGCGAGAACGACACGGCATGGCGTGGATCGGTCTCTACCGACCCGAGGAAGAGGAGATCAATTCGGTTGCAGCCGAATTCGGACTCCACCGCCTTGCCGTCGAAGACGCCATCGCCGCGCACCAGCGTCCCAAGCTCGAGCAGTACGGCGACCAACTCTTCGTCGTCTTCAGGCCCGCCCGCTACATCGATGAAACCGAGAAGGTCGAGTTCGGTGAGCTGCACGTCTTCCTCGGACCGGACTTCGTCGTCACTATCCGCCACGCCGAATCGCCCGAATTGTCCGCCGTCAGATCGCGATTGGAAGCCGACCCCGAGCTGTTGACGCTCGGCACCGAAGCCGTCATGTACGCCATCCTCGACCAGGTCGTCGACGAATACGAGCCCGTCGTCGAAGGGCTGCAGAACGACATCGACGAAATCGAGGACCAGCTCTTCTCCGGCGACCCATCCGTGTCCCGACGCATTTACACGCTCTCGCGTGAAGTAGCCGAATTCCAGCGCGCAACCGAACCATTGGTGTCGATGATCGACGCCCTGAAACGCGGCAACAACGAGTACGAACTCGACGTCGAACTCAAACGATCCCTCCGCGACGTCCTCGACCACTGCGTCCGCATAACCGAACGCGTGGAGGGCTTCAAAGCGACGCTGCAGAACGCGCTGCAGACCCACGCCACACTCGTCGCGCAGCAGCAGAACGAGGAAATGCGCGCCATGACGCAGGTCAGCCTGGATCAGACCGAGCAGACCAAGAAAATATCGTCCTGGGGCGCAATCCTGTTCGCTCCCTCGCTGATCGCCGCCATCTACGGGATGAACTTCGAGGACATGCCGGAACTCAAATGGCACCTGGGATATCCCATGGCCATCCTCGGCATGGTCGTCCTGTCCTCCGTCCTCTACCTGGTCTTCAAACGCCAGAAGTGGCTGTGAAAAAATGTAACGGAAGAGGGGAAGGATCGGCGACCGATTAGCCGCGACGCGGCCTCGCACGAGACTTCCGTACTGTTACACAGCCACTCACTGGAATAATCTATTTTAGTCAGACCAAGGAACTCAGCGCGCGGATCCTGAAATGTAGTGATGTCAGAGTTTCGCGCAGCACTGAATCCGCGAGCACATCCTTCGTTTTCATCACCGACAGCAGCGCGGCGACGTCTTCATCCAACTGCTGCTGGTCAGCATCCCAGCTCTGCCATCGTCCACCTACATCGCGAACGCGGACCGGTCTCGACTTCTGCCATGCAATTGCTAGATCAACTTGCTCCGTTTTCAGTACAACCCGAGAGCAAACGTCATCCAAAAACTCGAGGGCCCCACTACCGCCGGTTTGCCAAATAAGAGCCTTGCGCCGCTTTTGCTTGTTAAGACTGCTTATTGAACCACGCCACAGCGTTTGGCAGTATTTTAGAATCTCCCGAGTGCGAACGCTGTCCGCTTGAGTTATTTGCACCCGCAAAGTGCGTCCTAACTGGCCACCTTTATAAATTCCAACAGAGCCTTCTCCATCGAAAAAGCCAGCGACATACATAAGATCCAGTTCCACACTTCCCCCTTAGCACTTGACCTAGGGGGACATGGTCCCATACAGCTCTGACAGATTCTCGCACCCGAAATCTGCCCGAACGAACCGCAAGCGTCGGCCGCTGAGAAAGCGTTATTCGAAAAGTCGTTTCACGAACGGAACGGAATCCTCCTGTGATTGCAGTAGTGCACCGCTGTGATCCGTCGGGTACGTGTAAAGCGTGACGTCCTGACCGTTCGCCTTCATCTGAGCAACCAGTGAAAGTGCAGCGGGTGCAGGCACATCCACGTCCGTCAGACCTTGTCCGATGAATACCGGTCGGTCGTAGCCGGAGACGGGCACGCCCATGTAGTCGTTCAACAGACCGTAGAAATTCGGAATCTGGTTCAACGGTTTGGCGAACAGATCACCGGAGACAGTGCCGGCGAACTCGTCCTCAGCATCGAACACGCAGACCCTTTCCGCGCGGTCGACCAGCTGTCTTCCCTGTTCGGTGAGGTACGAGTCGAGGTCGATCTCCGGATGCGCATATCGCAGACCCGCCAGGATGTACAGCAGATACGTCGTCAGACCCTTGCCAGCGGCGACCGGAAGAACTCCCGGTCCCAGCGGCAGAAGTGCCAGCTCGATGTTCGCCGGCACCCCGGTCCCGACGGCTCCGCGGTAATCCAGCTCGGGGCCACCGTATTCCGTCGCGTATCGGGCAGTGGTGATCGCTGCGCCACCGCCCTGGGACTGGCCGATCACTACCCACTTGTTCGACAACGACGGCTCGACGGATCTGGCCGCCTTCACCGAATCCACGACACTGTGTGCAGACACCTTGCCGTCGAGATACGGCATCAATCCAGGCGTGCCCAGGCCGACGTAATCGGTCGCGGCAATCGCGTATCCCTGGTCGATCCACGTCGACAAGTAGCCGAAATCTCGCTCGCGGTCGGCGGGGCCGACACGGGACGGCGCACACTCGTCGGCGAGACCGGAAGTGCCATGAGCCCAACCGACGACCGGCCAACCCCCCTCGGGCGCCGGTCCCTCCGGAACGAAAAACGTTCCACTACTGAGCGCCGGAGCACCGTCGGATCCGACAGTCCAGTACGTGATGCGCTGCGCCTCACCGGTTCCGGGAATCCACAGATCAGTGGGCAGCGGGGACGTCTCCACAATCGTGCCGGGCGTCCTGTCCACCGGCTCTGCGGATGCAACAGCACCTGCCATGGTGCATGCAAGAACAGCGCACGTCAGGGCAGCAGCGGACCGAAAAGCGAAGGAAGTGGACACTTCGACAGACTAACGGCTTCTCCACACCGGACGCCAGGGTTTTGTTTGCCCCCCCTTGAAGCGGAGCGAACGTGCCGTTCGGTCACTTGAAGTGACCGAACGGCACGTTCGCTCTCGAGAAGGTTGCTCGGGTTCAGCTCGGGTCGTAGACACCGGTCTGTACGGCCTTGACGAGTCGGCGAGGGACTTTGAATTCCTGCCCGCCGACGCGGACGCTCACGAGGTCGGGAGCGACGGCTTTCCACTGTGCTCGGCGGCTGCGGGTGTTGGACCGCGACATTTTCCGCTTCGGTACAGCCATGTCTCAGGCCTCCTTACGGCTGCGCCGGCCGTAGCGCTTCTCGAACTTCTCCACGCGACCCTGGGTGTCCATGATGCGTGCGGCACCGGTCCAGAAGGGGTGGGATTCGCTGGTGACGTCGACGATGACGAGTGGGTAGGTGTTGCCGTCTTCCCATTCGACCTCGCGGGTCGAGGTGATGGTGGACCGGGTGAGGAACTTGGTTCCTGTTCCTGCGTCCTGGAATACCACGGGGTGGTAGTCGGGATGGATTCCTGCCTTCATTCCTGTGCCTCTTTCTTCTGCTCCGAGTACGGGGATTCTGCTGTTTCGCACGGGTCTTCGTGCCACTGACCGAACGGGTCGTTCCATTCGGCCCATGCCTGCCGGTCGGTCATCTCGTCGTCGGACACCAGCGCCCACTGCAGCGTCCGGTCGATTTCCGACGGATCGGCGGCGTGGACCAGGACGACCAGCGAGGTGTCGCGGTCACCGAAGTCCTCGTTCCACCGAAGGGCAGCCATGGCCCGACGCGAGGTGTCGACGCCGTCCTGTTCCTCCGGTGTCATTGCGGCCAGCCATTTTCCGGCACTGGCGACGCGCAGTCCGCCGCCGGCGGACTCGATCCACAGGGCCTCGTCGGGTTGGGTTGCCACCCAGGCGCGTCCGCGTGCGGTGACGACACCGTCGAGCAGAACGTCGATTGCCTCGTGGAATCGTTCGGGATGGAAGGGTCGCGTCGCCGAGAATTCGACGAGAGTCACTCCGCAATCCGCCGTGAGTGGAGGTTCACCGCGCAGCAGCGGCGAGTGGGCGTCGGTGATGGCGCCGCGACGCGCACCCAGCGGAACGGCAGCGACCAGCGCGTCGGCGTCGAGCTTGTCCCCCGGCCCCACCCACGCGATGGGCGCACCGGGTGCCAGACGCTCCAACACGGCGGCGAGCTTGGCGCGTTCCCACGCGTCGACCTCGGGGCCTGCGGTGACGACGAGAGCATCGGCATAGTCGACCTGCCCGACGACGACCTGCGCGACGGTCCGGTCGTCGTCGCCGCTGGCCACGATTCCTCGGTCGGCCAGGGCGTCGTCGCCGGTGGCGTCCGCGAGCCAGGTGGCGGCGTCGAGGCAGTCGATCACGGCTTCGATACGGACGTCTCGCGAAGCCGATCCGTCGACCTGACCGACGATGCCCGCGACGACGACGTTCTCGATCGCCCAGCACAACGCTTCCGGCTCGAGGGCAGGATCCATCGCCAGGACGATCCGTTGCACCGAACTACGGGTGGACAGCGTCCTCAGTAGCGGGAGGAGGTCCTCACGCAGCGTGCAGGAGACACAGCCGTGCGCGAGTTCGAGAATGGTTTCGCGCGGTGCGTCGCCGTCCGCGTAGAGCGTCCGGCGGACGACGCCCTCGTAGACGCGGCTGAGGTCGTGGCGTACGGCGACGGTGCCCGGCCCGAGCAGTGAGGTCACCACGTCGTCCATGGCACCCGTCCAACCGGATACGAGTACGAGTGGTGTGCGGCCGTCCACAAGCAGATCCCTTCTATCGACAACGATTGTCATTTCTTGCGTTGTCACGCTACATTCGAAACAACGCTTTGTCGAAAACGATTGTCATGTCAGCTAGAGAGGACCGCGTATGTCCGCGCACTGCCAGGTGACGGGACGGAAGCCGGGATTCGGTAAGTCCGTTTCGCACTCGCACGTCAGGACCAGCCGTCGCTGGGACCCGAACATCCAGAAGAAGACCTACTTCGTCCCGAGCCTCGGCCGCCGCGTCACGCTGACGCTCTCGGCGAAGGGGATCAAGACCATCGACCGTGACGGAATCGACGCCGTCGTCGCCAAGCTCGTAGCACGAGGGGAGAAGCTCTGATGGGAAAGAGCACGGACGTCCGTCCGATCATCAAACTCAAGTCGACCGCAGGCACCGGATACACCTACGTGACCCGCAAGAACCGTCGAAACGACCCCGATCGCATCGTGCTCAAGAAGTACGACCCCGTCGTCCGCAAGCACGTCGACTTCCGTGAAGAACGCTAGCCGCGAGGAGCGCTGACATGGCCAAGAAATCGAAGATCGCCAAGAACGAGCAGCGGAAGGTCGTCGTCGCCCGGTGGGCAGCCCGCCGGAGCGAACTGAAGGAGATCATCCGGAAGCCGTCGACACCCGATTCCGAGCGAGCAGAGGCCCAAGCGGCACTGCAGCGTCTACCGCGCGACGCGAGTCCGGTACGATTGCGCAATCGTGACGCTGCGGATGGACGTCCGCGCGGTCACCTGCGGAAATTTGGACTGTCACGCGTGAAGGTACGCGAGATGGCTCACCGTGGGGAGCTGCCAGGCGTCCACAAGTCGAGCTGGTAAGGAACAGGGAAGAACAGATGGCAGTCAAGAGAGCACCGTCGAAGAAGGTCCGCGCAGAGGCAGGACGTCGACCCAAGAAGAACCCGTTGAACGCCGCCAAGGTGACCACGGTGGACTACAAGGACATCAACCTTCTTCGTCAGTTCATCTCGGACCGCGGCAAGATCCGTAGCCGCCGCGTCACCGGCCTCACGCCGCAGCAGCAGCGTCAGGTCGCCGTCGCAGTGAAGAACGCTCGTGAGATGGCTTTGCTGCCGTTCACCAGCCGGTAAGAATTTCTCGTAGGAAAGGCCACGCACTCTCGGGTGCGTGGCCTTTCTGCGTGAGCACTAGAGTTAGTCCTGGCCAGCCTCCCCGAGAGAAACGAGACCTACCGCTCCATGTCCGGTGTTCTCGAAGGCTTCACGGTCATCTTCATCGTCATCGCGCTCGGCTACGTACTCGCCAAGTTCCGAGTTCTCGGCGAGCACGGCCAGTTCGTCCTGAGCCGGCTCGTGTTCTTCGTCGCGACACCTTCGCTGCTGTTCGTGACACTCGCGCAGGCCGACCTGGCCGTCATCCTGTCGCCGATCCTCGTGATCGCCGGCGTGACCGCCCTCGCCGTCGGCGCCCTGTACTTCCTCCTGGCCCGGCTCGTGCTGAAACGCCGCGTGCCCGAGGCAACGATCGGCGGCCTGGCGTCGTCCTACGTCAACGCCGCCAACCTCGGCATTCCCATCGCGGTGTTCGTGCTGGGCGACGCCAACTTCGTCGCACCGCTGCTGCTCTTCCAGATCATGGTGTACTCGCCGTTGGCGCTGACCATCCTGGACCTGTCGACCATGGGCAAGAAAGCATCCATCCGCAATATCGTCGTCACGCCCTTCAAGAACCCCATCGTCCTCGCCGGCGCCGCAGGACTCCTGCTGTCCATCTTCGGCATCGAACTGCCCGAAGCCATCATGCAGCCGTTCGACCTGGTCGGCGGCGCCGCCGTGCCCGGCGCTCTTCTCGCGTTCGGTCTCTCGCTCTACGGCGCCCGTGTTCTCCAGAAAGGCACGAGCCCCAGGCGAGACGTACTCCTCGCGACGACGATGAAAATGGTGCTCCAGCCGGTCCTCGGCTACCTCATGGGACTCGCCATGGGATTGGAAGGGCACGAACTCTTCGCCATCACCGTCATCTCCGCGCTGCCCACCGCCCAGAACGTCTTCGTCTTCGCGAACCGCTACAACCGCGCCGTCGTCATGGCGCGGGACACGGCCTTCGTCACCACCATCGCAGCGATACCCGTCATCGCACTGGTGACAGCCCTGCTGGCCTGACCGATCGCCCGATTCTTGGACTACCCAAAGGTTCTCCTCAGCTCCCGCGGTTACTTTGGAATCATGAGGTTTCTGGCTGCAGGAGTTCTGCTGTGCGTCCTGCTCGTCGGGTGCGGCAACGACCCTGCCGACGGCGGTGACGACGTCGAAGCCACCACCCCTACGTCTGCGCAGCTGATGCACAGTCCCAGTGCACCGCCGGTGCCCGTGGAGGTTCCGGTAGGCGACGTCGGGACGATGTTCGAATCCACCCCAGGACTGGTGCGCGCGGTGTCGACGCCGTTCGAGTCGTGGAGCCAGATCTCCCCCAACACCATCGCCATCCATTTCGTCACCGGAACCCCGGAGTGCTACGGGGCCGAGGTGGAGGTCACCGAGTCCGACACCGAAGTCGTCATCGCACTGCGCACCGGAACGCTTCCCGAGGCCGCGGACAAGGCCTGCATCATGGTCGCCGTGTACGGCACGATGCAGATGACCTTGAGTTCGCCCGTCGGAGACCGCGCCATAGTCAACGCGGCCTAGTAACCTGACCCAGGTGAGCGATCACCTGCCCGAACAAAACCGTGAATCCGTCCGTGCCGCCGACGCGGACCGCAACCTCGTCGCGAAGCTCCTCAGTGACGCTCTGGCCGGTGGCCAGCTCACGGTGTCCGAGTACGACGAACGCACGGCCGCCGCGTATCGCGCGAAAACCTACGGTGAACTCGACGTTCTCACCAGCGACCTTGCGCTGACGCCGCCCACCGAAGCTCTCTACTCGGCTCCCAGCCGTTCCACCGATCGCGCCGTCGCCATCATGAGTGGATTCGAGCGCAAGGGAGAATGGACCGTCGCACCGCGCGTCGAGGCCGTCGCGTTCTGGGGCGGCGGTGAGATCGACCTACGCCGAGCACACTTCTCGGCTCCCGAGGTGACGCTCAACTGCGTCGCGATCATGGGCGGCATCGACATCACGGTCCCCCGCAACGTCGCCGTCGAAGTACGCGGCGCAGGCATCATGGGCGGCTTCGACCACCTGAGCCAGCAAGGTGCTCCCGGAGCCCCACGAATCGTGGTGACAGGCTTCGCCTTCTGGGGCGGCGTCAGCATCAAAGCCAAAGACTAGCGGGACTTCCTGCGTTTCAGATAGTCCGACACCACCGCAGCTCCCAGCCCGTCCAGCTCGGGGGCGATGACTCGCCCGCCGACCCGCTCGGCCATCTTGTCCACGACGCGGGCCAACCCCGGATCGTCTCCCAACCGGAAGATGGTGACCTGCGCACCCAGCTTCGCCACCGTGTCGAGTTCACGGACCGTCAGCCCCAAAGTTCTGTTCGACGGCGGATAGTCGAAATACGCGTGCCCGTCGGGCTCGAGGTGCGCGGTGGGCTCGCCGTCGGTCACGATCAGCACGACAGGTTGCGCGTTGGGATGCCGACGCAGGTGCCGCACCGCCAGCATCAACGCGTGATGCAGATTGGTGCCCTGGTCGTACGCCCCGTCGAGACCGGCCAGTTCCGACGCCGTCAACGTCTGCGCGTGACGACCGAAGCCGATCAGCTGCAGATCGTCACCGCGAAACCTGGTGCTGACAAGGTGATTCAACGCAAGCGCGGTGCGTTTCATCGGCACCCAGCGACCGTCCATCACCATCGAGAACGACGTGTCGACGAGCAGCGCGACGGCCGCCTGCGTCCGCGTTTCGGTCTCGCTGATCTCGACGTCGGTCACCTGCAGTTGCACCGGGAACGTCGAGCCCTCGGCTGCGGTGCGCAGGACTGCATTGTTGACGGTGCGGGTGACGTCCCACGGCTCCGTGTCACCGAATTCCCATGCCCGCGAAGCACCCGTCGGCTCCCCCATCGCACCGGCCTTGCGCGTGTCGCGCTCGCCGCCGCGTCGGGAAATTCGTCCCGCGACGTCCTTGAGGGCCGACTGTCCCAGCTGACGCATCGCCTTCGGCGACAGCCGCCACTGGCCGTCGGCACCCTTGTCCATGAAACCTTGCTGTTCGAGCGCCTTTTCGAGCTCGGCCAACATGCGAGCATCCGCCGCAGCTTCGGGCCCCAACTGTTTCAGCAACGCGTCGGCATCGATGTCGTCGAGCGCGGCGCCGTTGTACTGCTGGGAAAGCTGATTTCCGAGGTTCTCCAGATCAGCGATGTCCTGCAGCGCACCGGTCCCGTCGCCCAGGCCCATCCCGTTCTCGCCGCGGAAGTTCTGCGAACCTTCCCAATCCTCCCCCGGCCTGGCCTGCTGAAGGTTCTGGTCCAGCTGGTCGAGCTGTTGCCGAAGAGTGGAATCTCCGAATGCCTGCTGCGCCAGCGCATCCAATTCCGCTCGCTGCTCCGGGCTCAGCGAGTTCCGCAGACGCTGAGCTGCCGCGGCGCGCTGAGCGAGCGAATCGAGGAGCTCCTCGACGTTCGACGGATTCTCGGGGAAATGCTGGCCGTGCTCGGCCATGAACTCCGAGAAGTCCTGCTCGGTGTCCTCGCCTCGATTGTGCTTGTCCAGAAGCTCGTTCAGATCCTTCAGCATCTCGCTGATGGATTGTCGATCCTCGTCCGTCGCATTCTCGAGCGCATTCTTCATACCGGCGAAGCGTTGGTCCAACATCTCCCGCCCGAGGAGATCCTTGATCTTCTCGTAGTTCTCACGACCCTCCGAGGAACGCCAGTCGTAATCGGCCAACTCCTGCACGGCCTGCGCCGTCGACGGGGACAGATCCCCGATCTGCATCTCCTGGAAACGCGCATCGTCGTCGAGCGCACGCGCCAGCGCCTTGCGCTCCTCGAGCACAGCTTTGTCCAGGAGTTCGCGGACCTCCTGAAGTGTTCCGTCGAGGTTGTTCTTGCGCAGAAGATCCCGTCGCCGACGGTTGGCCTCGGCCGCCAGATCGTCGAGGCCCCTCATGTTCCGGGTACCCCGCCGGAGCATCTCCTGCATCGCCCGGCGAGGCGAAGCGCCCTCGAGCACGTCCTCGCCGATCGACTCCAGTGCTTCGCGGAGGTCTACCGGCGGTGCCAGTGGATCGGGGCCGTCGTGATACCGCCCGTATCTACTGGCAGGCATCAGCTGTACACCGTCTGTCCGTCGTCGTCGGGATCCTTGGAAATCCGCCGCGCAAGGTACAACCCTTCCAGCGCGAGTTCCGTTGCGGCAGCGCGTTCGCCGTCGGAGGTCGCGTTCAGACGCTCGTCGATGTCCTGCAGCACCTCGAGGTCCGGCAGCTCACCGATGAGTGTCTTGGCGGCGATTCGGTCGCCCGTCACCACCGGCTCACCCTGTTCGATGGCCGTGACGAGCGGTGCCAGGTTGATTCCGCCCAGCCTGTCCCGCACCGTGTCGGCCGTCGCGCGCCGAAGCAGATGCTCGAGCACCTCGGTCTCGCGGCCCTCTTCACCGGACTCGAATTCCACCTTGCCCCTGAGCACTTCGATGATGGTCCCGAGGTCCACCGGCCGCGCCACCGCGTCGCTCTCGCCGAGAACCGCAGCACGATGCACCGCTGCGGCCGCGATGGTCTCCGCCGCTGCGATGGCGAACCGCGCCGACACACCCGAACGCTGGTCGACGGACGGCGACTCACGCAGCAGCCGTGTGAACCGAGCCAGCACCTCGAGCAGGTACGACGGTACGTTCGCCGGGAGGTTGGCCTCCTGCTCGATCACCGAGATCTCGTCGGCCAACGCATGCGGGTAGTGAGTGCGAATCTCGGCGCCGAAGCGGTCCTTCAGTGGAGTGATGATCCGCCCACGGTTGGTGTAGTCCTCGGGGTTCGCGCTCGCGACGAGGACGACATCCAGCGGCAGCCGCAACGTGTAGCCGCGGACCTGGATATCCCGCTCCTCCATGACGTTGAGCAGTGAAACCTGAATACGTTCCGCGAGATCGGGGAGTTCGTTGATCGCCACGATCCCCCGGTGACTCCGCGGCACGAGCCCGAAGTGGATGGTCTCCGGATCTCCCAGACTCCGACCCTCGGCGACCTTCACCGGATCGACATCGCCGACGAGGTCCGCAACCGACGTGTCCGGAGTCGCCAGCTTCTCCGAGTATCGCTCGCTACGGTGACGCCACTCGACGGGCAACCCGTCGCCGAGCTCACGTGCGCGTCGGATACTCGCCGGAGTGATGGGTTCGTACGGATGCTCACCGAGCTCGGAACCTGCAATGACAGGCGCCCACTCGTCGAGCAGAAGGTTCAACGTACGCAGAAGGCGTGTCTTTCCTTGCCCTCGTTCACCGAGCAGAACAACGTCATGACCAGCAAGAATCGCTCGCTCGAACTGCGGAAGCACAGTCTTGTCGAAGCCCAGAATTCCCGGCCACGCATCCCTGCCCTCACGCAACGCGTCGAGCAGATTTTCCCGGAGTTCTTCTTTCACGGAGCGCTGCACGTGTCCGGCCGCACGCAACTCGCCGACAGTGGTGATGCCAGGTCGATTAGAGGTCACTTCACCAAAGTACGCCCGTCTCAGAAGAAGCACCGTTCGTCGAGTTCGCACTTGTGCAGAGAAACGGGGGTCTTTCGTCTGCACAAGTGCGAACTCGTCACACAGGCGCGCCCGCTTGCCGCAGTTTGCGTCGAACACGCTCGACCACCTCGCGCGGACGGAGGCGCAGTTGCTCCGAATTCACTCGGACCACCAGCCAGCCGGCGCGCTCGAGCCTCTCGAACCGCTCGATGTCCCAGGACCGCTGCTTCTCCGACGTCCAGTGCTGCACCCCGTCGTACTCGACGGCCACCTTCCACTCCGGCCAGCCCAGATCGCAGCGAGCGAACAACATGCCGTGTTCGTCGGCAACGCGAATCTGTGTCTCGGGTGGAGGCAGTCCTGCATCGACAAGCAACAGCCGAGTAGCGGTTTCCTGCGGAGACTCTGCACCACCGTCGACGAGTGCCAGAACCGATCGCGCCGCGGATACTCCCCGTAAGCCCGCATACCGTGCGCACAACGGAAGAACGTCTGCAGCCGAGATTCCGGACACTCCTGACAGGTCGTCCAGCACCTGCACGGCCCGCACTCTGGGGAGCCGCCTCGCCAGATCGAACATGGTTCTGGGGATCGTGGTCACCGGCAGACCTGCGACGGTGGTGATCTCGACATCGCGGACGGTATCGAATCGGATGCGGATACCGTCGAGTTGGTGTCGGCGTCCGAGCCAGATCACCTCCGCAGGCGAGTCGGGGTCGATCCATCGTGCGCCGTGCAATGCAGCTGCCGACATCCCGCAACACACCGCCGCCCTACCAGCGAACACGTGGGCTGCCCGCGCCCGGACAACGGCGTCGATCCGAACGCCTTTGCGCACATAGACGTCGCGGTGAATGCGCTTGAAGCCGTGGGTCAGCTGATGTCGAGTCAGGCTACCGTCGCGGACTGCTAGGGAACCTCTAAACGGCTGGTCGGCGGGCACCCGCCCACGATTGCACGGCTACCCACCCGAAAAGCGGTCTGGAGCCGGAGCCTGTGGATAGATTCCGGTCTATCCACAGGGCGCGAGTTCGCACTTGTGCAGACCAATCAGGTGCTTCGGCCCGCACAAGTGCGAACTGGATCAGTGCGCGAAGTGACGCGAACCGGTGAGGTACAGCGTGACGCCGGCGTCCTGGGCGGCGGCGATGACTTCGTTGTCGCGGACGGATCCGCCGGGCTGCACGACGGCTTTGACGCCGGCGGCCAAGAGAACCTGCAGGCCGTCGGGGAACGGGAAGAAGGCGTCCGAGGAGGCAACCGAACCGACGACGCGATCGCCCGCGCGCTGGACGGCGAGGTGAGCTGCGTCGACGCGGTTGACCTGGCCCATACCGACGCCGACGGACGCGCCGTCCTTGGCCAGCAGGATTGCGTTGGACTTGACGGCACGGCCTGCACGCCAGGCGAATTCGAGATCCTTCAGGGTCTGCTCGTCCGCTGCGTCACCGGCTGCCAGAGTCCAGTTGGCCGGGTTGTCGCCGTCGGCGTCGATGGCGTCGCGTTCCTGCAGCAGAGTCCCACCGGAGATCGGCTTGAGCTCGACACCCTTGCCCGACGGCGCGGCCGCGAGCAGAACCCGAATGTTCTTCTTGCGCTGCAGAACTCCGAGTGCACCGTCTGCGTAGGACGGAGCGACGATCACCTCGGTGAAGATTTCCGCGACCTGCTCGGCCATCGCGACCGTCACTTCGCGGTTGGCTGCGATCACGCCGCCGTAAGCACTGACGGGGTCGCAGGCGTGAGCCTTGCGGTGCGCTTCGGCGATATCCGCGCCGACGGCGATGCCACACGGATTGGCGTGCTTGATGATCGCGACGGTCGGGCCCTCGTGATCGAAAGCGGCACGCCACGCTGCGTCGGCGTCGGTGAAGTTGTTGTAAGACATTTCTTTGCCGTGCAGCTGCTCGGCCTGAGCTATGCCGGTGCCGGCCGGGTCCTTGTACAGGGCTGCGGCCTGATGCGGGTTCTCGCCGTAGCGCAGCACTGCCGCGCGGTCCCAGGTGCCGCCGATCCATTCGGGGAACTGCGAGTCCGATTCCACGAGAACGCTGCTCATCCACGAGGCGACCGCGACGTCGTACGCAGCGGTGTGCTGGAACGCCTGTGCCGCAAGCGAAGTGCGCTCGGCGAGCGTGAACCCGCCGCCGGACACTGCGGTGAGTACATCGGAGTACCGAGCCGGATCCACCACGACCGCCACCGACGGGTGATTCTTCGCGGCAGCGCGGACCATCGACGGGCCACCGATGTCGATCTGCTCGACGCATTCGTCCGGTGTCGCGCCACTGGCAACGGTGTCGGTGAACGGATAGAGGTTCACCACGACCAACTCGAACGCCTCGATCCCGAGCTCCTCGAGCTGCGAAACATGCTCCGGCCGACGGGTATCGGCGAGAACACCCGCATGGACACGCGGATGCAACGTCTTCACACGGCCGTCGAGGGTCTCGGGAAACCCGGTGAGATCCTCGACCTTGGTGACCGGGATCCCGGCGTCGGCGATCTTGGATGCTGTCGATCCGGTAGAGACCAGAGCGACGCCTGCCTTGTGCAAGCCGGTTGCGAGTTCGATCAAACCGGTCTTGTCGTAGACGCTGACCAGTGCGCGGCGCACTGCTTTACGTTCACTCATGGTTGAATCTGAGCCTTTCGTCCATCGGAGACAACACCTCGGGTGGCAACAGCTGCGATCACATCGACCAGAAGCCTGCGTTCCACGGTCTTGATTCGCTCGTGCAGAGTCGCGACATCGTCGTCGCCCAGCACGGGCACAGCTTCCTGAGCCAGAATCGGCCCGGTATCGACACCGGCGTCGACGAGATGCACCGTCGACCCGGTCAGTTTGACGCCGTAGGCGAGCGCATCCTCCACTGCATGCGCACCGGGGAACGACGGCAACAGCGCAGGATGAGTGTTGACGATGCGTCCGGCGAACGCACCGAGAAAATCGGAACCGAGAATCTTCATGAAGCCGGCGGTCACCACCAGATCGGGCTCGTGCGCCAGCACACGTTCGGTGAGAGCCGCATCCCAGCCATCACGGTCCGCGAACTCCTTCAGCCCGACGCGGAAATGCGCAATCCCGGCAGTGTGTGCATGCCGGGCAGCGTCGCAATCACGATCGACACCGACCGCAACGATCCGCGCCGGATAGGACTCGGCCTTCGTCGCATCGATCAGGGACTGCAGAAGCGATCCGGTGCCCGAAGCGAGGACAACGACGCGTGCTGGGTGCTCACGGGTGGCAGTCAGCGCACTTCTCCTGATGTGTCGTTCTCCGAAAATCGCCCGACGATCACCGACGGGTTCGCTCGAAAGAATAGTCGCCCACGTGTAGGCCACCGTCAGGCAGGTCCTCGGGCGCGAGTGCCGGTGACCCGGCTGTCACGACCACCCAAGTCCGCCAGCGGGTTCAGGACCGGTCGTCGGTGTTGCCATCATCAGGCGGCGTAGCTTCCGAGGGCACTTCCTCGACGATTTCGGCGTCGACGATGTCCTCGGTCTCCGTTGTGTCCTCGGCAACCACGGCAGCGTCGACGTCGGGTGAATCGACGGTCTCGGGCAGGGCGTCGGGCTCTTCGACGATTTCCGCGTCCACTGCATGTTCTGGATGCGCGACGGGCGCGGCGATGGCGGCGATGGGTTCCTGCTCGCGCCGGGGTTCCGTGTCGACGTCGTCGGCGATCGGGGTCTGCTTGGACCCTCCGCGCCATGCGGTCACGGCGGCCGCGAGGGATCCGACGACGGCAAGCCAGGCGAAGACGAGCAGGCCGAGAGACCATACCGTCACCTGAACGGTTCCGAAGGTGCCCAGGTTTCCGCCTGCCGCGAAACCGAGCACCAGCGTGGACACGCCGATCATGGCACTCGCCACCCACACCGCGGACAGTGCGTAGTGCACGTCCACCGTGCGCCTCGCGCAGTCACGTCCGAGCAGCAGGCCGGCGCCGATCGGAATCACGAGCATCAGCATCCACAGCGTCTGCGACGGCCCCTCGGGCAGGACGGCCAAGACCGGCAGCGGGGGAAGCGGACCTCCCGTGGCCTGGAACATGCTGACCGATACGTCGCCCACGTGCGCCGACGATCCGACCGACACCGCGATCGCGCCGAGCAGCACGTTGGGCAGGTACAGGATCGACAGCACCGTCAAGCCGAGTACACCGACGAAGCCGTTTCCGGATTCCAGCAACATCTCCATCGTCGACCACGACGCCAGCATCGCGGCCAGCACGATCGCACCGCCGCCCGCGACGAGGACAGCCGCCGCCCGGATGGTCGGGGCCACGATTCCGCGCAGCCATTCCGGCAGACGATCCGACTCGGTGGCCCACACCCCGCACACCAGTCCGATGCCCGCGGACACCGCGTGGACGGCCGCCACCCACGCGAAAGCCAGCAAAGCATTGGGTGTGTCGAGCCCGATCACCGACGACGCGTCCGCGGCCACCGCCAACGCGATCGCGGTCACGAGAACCGGACCGAACACCGCCGCGCCCACGATCAGACCGTGTTCCCGACGAGTCTCCGCCCGGCCGACTGCCCGCGCGACGCCCCGCGCCACGACAAGGACGAGAACAAGCGTCGGGACGAGCGGGAAGACGCCCAGGGAGGTGCCCTCGATGCTGAACGGGACCTGATGGATCGCGAACCACAGCCCGGCGATTGCTCCGAACGTCCCGGTGAGCTCACTGTTGACCGACACCAGCGTCACGAGAACGACCGTCGCGATGATCGCGACGAGCACACCCGGAATCCGGAACCCGACGGTCAGCATGGTGGTGGATTCGGAAGGAGACAACAGAGGTCGACGCTCCGGCGGACGAGACGTCCCTCGGGCGCGTTTCCTCTCCTGATTCAATACGGCGCTCATCGGTGTCGAGCGTTCCACCTAGCTGCCGACGGGTGGTTCAGGCGCGCCGACACAGCCTTATTTGTTGTCGTCCTCCGGCGCGGCCGACTGGCCGAAGGCCTGCGTGGGCGCGCTGTACGGCGGGGTGTCCGACGTGTCCTCGGGCTCGTCGCCCTGACGCGATGCTCCCGCAGGCTGTTGTCCGGCCGACTGTGCTCCAGCCGATGTCGCTCCTGCAGGCTCCGCTCTCGGCGCTGCGTGCTGCGGCGCGCCGTAGCCACCCGAACCGACCGGAGGCTGGCTGTACGGCTGCTGATCGAACGGCGAATTCTGACCGGCCGGACCGGTCAATCCGCTGGCTCCCGCATCCGGCTTGGACGTTCCGACCGGGTAACCGAGGCTGCCGGTGGTGTGCTGGTTCGGCTGATTCTGCTGGTTCTGCGAGGGCCCGGTGTAGGCAGGCGGGGCGTACCCCTGCTGAGGACCATTTCCCTGATCGCTCCACTGCCCACGTTCCTGCGGGGCGCCGTAAGCCTGCGCACCTGAGTTCTGGGCTGTCTGGCCGTAGGCGCCGTAGTTCTGGTTCTGCGCCGACTGGCCGTATCCGGGTGCCTGCTGGCCGTATCCCTGGAACGGGTTCTGCTGACCGTAACCCGCGGGCTTGGGCTGCGGAGCTTTGAGGATGCCCGCACCGAAAAGCGTGGCAGCGACGGCCACGACGGTCTGGACGAAACCGAGAACGAGTACGACGAAGGTGCCGATCCCCAACTGAACCGGCGCGCCCACCGCGGAGTCGTCGCCGACGTTGAAGCTCTGGAACACCAGTACGAGCCACCCGGACAACGCAAGAGCGGCAGCGATACCGACCGTGTTGGGTTGCTTCGGCAGCAGTCCGACCGCCGCGACGAGGCCCGCGGCGAGCAGAAGCGCGATGGACGTCGGGTCGCCGGCCTGTACGAAGAAGAAGTTGACGCCTTCGCTGAAGAACTCGTACTGACCGGCGAGACCGACCAGGAAGTTCACGACGCCGAGTGCTACGGCAACGAGCGTCAGAATTCGCGGCAGCGAGGACGATCGGTCCGACGCCAGCGGCGGGTTGTACTGACCCGTCGGTGCAGACTGCTGCGACGGCGGCTGACCGTACGACGGTGGCTGCGTTCCGTAGGACGGCTGAGTGCCGTACGACTGGCTGGGCGTCGGGTAACCGCCGTAATTACCCGGAGTCGACTCGGCCGACCGAGCACCCTCCGGTGATTGACTGCCATAACCGCCGGGACCGGGCCCCTGCGGACGCTGGCCTTCTGCTGGATACGTCATGGCACTCTCCTCGATAGAAAAAAATGAGTACGGGTCCGTAGACCAAGCTAGTCTACGGACCCGACTCGACTGCCCCGCTCGCCGCGAGGCTCCCTTTCTCACCCTGCGTCGACGAGCGCCTGGGACGACTCCAGTTCACGCACGAGCGGTAGGACCTTCGCCCCGAAGTACTCGATCTCTTCCTGGAAGTGCAGGAAGCCGCCGAGGATCAGGTCGACCCCTCGCTTGCGGTATTCGACGATGCGATGTGCCACCTGTTCGGGAGTTCCGATCAGCTGGCTCTTGAAACCGTCGTTGTACTGCACGAGATCCTCGAACGTCGAGTCCGCCCACATGCCCTTGCCGTCCTTCGTCGACGAACCGGCCTGCTGCACAGCACCCTTGAAACCTTCGACAGCGGGCTTGTTGGCCTTCTCGATGATCTCGCGGAGAGTGTCCTTGGCTTCCTTCTCCGTGTCGCGCGCGATGATGAACCCGTTGAGACCGAACTTGACCTCACGATCGTTCGCCTGAGCGACGCGACGAATGTTGTCGAGTTGCTCGGTGACTCCGTCGTAATCCTTGCCGTTGCTGAAGTACCAATCCGAGTATCGACCGGCGTTCTCCTGCGCAGCCGACGAGTTACCGCCCTGGAACAGTTCCGGGTTGGGTCGTTCCGGAGTGTTCAACGGCTTCGGTTTCAACGTGAAATCGTGGATTCGGTAGAAATCACCACGGAAGTCGACGTCGTCCTCGGTCCAGATCTTGCGGAGAACCTGAAGGAATTCGGCACTGCGCCGGTATCTTTCGTCGTGTTCGAGCCACGGCTCACCCAGGTGCGTGAACTCGTCCTTGAACCAGCCGCTGACGACGTTGACCGCAAAACGGCCGTTCGACAGATGGTCCGCCGTAGCGCCGAGCTTCGCCAGAACCGCCGGCTGCCACAAGCCGGGGTGAACGGCCGCAATGACTTTCAGTCGTTCGGTGGCAAGCAGCAGCGCGAGGGAGAAGCTCGTCGACTCGTGTTGGAACTCGGCGCCGTAACTGGCCTCGTAGCGAACCTGACTGAGCGCGTATTCGAAGCCGTTGTTCTCCGCGGTCTGCGCCAGCTTCTTGTTGTACTCGTAGTCCCAGCTGGTGCGCTGTTCGATGTCGCTGGTCACCAATCCGCCACTGACATTGGGCACCCAGTAGGCGAATTTGATGGCGTCGGAAATTCTTTCGGTACTCATCGTTCTCCTTCGGTGATACTCACGAGTACCAGGTCGGCTGCGGCAACTCGCCGGTCAGAACCCATCGACCGACCTCGCGGCGCTTGTATGCGACCGGATCGTGCAGCGTGTGGGTGCGAACGTTGCGCCAGAAGCGATCGAAACCGTATTTGCTCGCCGTCGCTCGGGCACCGAGAGCCTCGAACACCGTCGACGTGATCTCGAGCGACACCTCGGTGGCACGCGCCTTCACCGCAGCGACGCGAACCTCGTGATCACCGCGCTCTTCCGCCGTCACGTCCCACGCGTTGTCGTGGATCTTCTGCGCTTCCAACGCAACTGCGTCGGCCAGCGCTTCCACGGCCCACAGCTTGGACGTCAGGTCACCGTAGATGTCGATGATGTACGGCTCGTCGATCGCCTTGTCGACGGTGCTGTGCAGCCACGCACGCGTCTTGTCCTTGGTGTACGACGCCGCTTCCTCCAAGGCGCCGCGAGCGATGCCGAGGTAGAAGTTGACGAACACCAGCTGAATCGTCGGCACGTTCAACGTGTTGTAGACCCGTGGCTGGAACTGCTTGTCCACGAATCCCGCCGCACTCGCCCAGTCGACCCGCACCTTGTCGATGGTGACGCTGCCACTCTCGGTCTGGCGTTGGCCGATGTTGTCCCAGTCGTCGTGAAACGTCAAACCCTCGATGTTCGACGGCACAATAGCGAAAACGTGTGCATCGCTGCCGGTCAAAGCGCCTTCGAGCACGGTCACGTCGGAGACGCGACTGCCCGTCGAGAAGGACTTCGCGCCCTCGAAGACGATGGTGTCGCCCTCGTCGGTGACGGCGACGTCGTTGTCACGCGGGTTGACGGCGCCACCGAAGAACCACTTGTTCTTCGTCGCATCGGCCTCGACTGCCTCGATCTGCTCCTTCGTGCCGACCAGCCGCGCAGCCCAGAACCACAGCAGGTGGTAGCCGAGAAGCTGGCCGATCGACCCGTCGGCCGCCGCGACACGACGAATCACCTGATACGCCGTCGGCCAATCCTGACCGCCGCCCCCGTGCTCGACCGGCCCCAGCAACGTGACGAGCCCAGCATCCTTCAGAAGCTGCACCTCGTCGCGCGGAGCCTGATGGCCCTTGTCACGAGCAACGGCATCGACGGCAAGCAGCTGCGCCACCTCCCCCGCCCGAGCAATCCAGCCCTCGGCGGACGTCGGCGCATCAGGCCAGTCCTTGGTCAGTGCACTGCGATTTTCCGTGGTTGTCATGTGGGCAAGTGAAACTGTTACGCGGAGTAATGAACACATTTCGCATCACGATGATTCTGAGAACTTCACATCCGAAACAGAACGAAAAAGCCCGCCGGCACTGGCTCCCGGCGGGCTTCGTTCGAGCTGGAACTTACTTCACGGAGAGCGATTCCAGGATCTCGCGTGCGAGAGCAGCGGTTTCGGACGGCGTCTTGCCGACCTTGACGCCTGCGGCCTCGAGTGCGTCCTTCTTCGCCTGTGCCGTGCCCGAGGAGCCGGAGACGATGGCGCCTGCGTGGCCCATGGTCTTGCCTTCGGGAGCGGTGAAGCCGGCGACGTAGCCGACGACCGGCTTGGTGACGTTGGCCTTGATGTAATCGGCTGCGCGCTCTTCGGCGTCGCCACCGATTTCACCGATCATGACGATGAGCTTGGTCTCGGGGTCCGCTTCGAATGCCTCGATGGCGTCGATGTGCGTGGTGCCGATGACCGGGTCTCCGCCGATGCCGATGGCCGTCGAGAAGCCGAAGTCGCGGAGCTCGAACATCATCTGGTAGGTCAGCGTGCCGGACTTCGAGACCAGGCCGATCGGGCCGGTGCCGGAGATGTTGGCAGGCGTGATGCCGACGAGAGCTTCACCGGGGGTGATGATTCCGGGGCAGTTCGGGCCGATGATGCGGGTCTTCTTGCCCTTCTCCACGTTGTAGGCCCATGCGTATGCGGAGTCCTGCACGGGGATGCCTTCGGTGATGACGACGAGCAGCGGGATCTCCGCGTCGATCGCTTCGACGATGGCGTCCTTGGAGAATGCGGGCGGAACGAACGCGATGGACACGTCGGCGCCGGTCTTCTCGATTGCCTCGGCAACCGAACCGAAGACGGGGAGCTCGATGTCGTTGCCCTGGGCGTCGACGTGCTTGACCGTGGTGCCGGCCTTGCGTGCGTTGACACCGCCGACGACGTTGGTGCCTGCCTTGAGCATCAGGGCGGTGTGCTTGGTGCCTTCGCCGCCGGTGATGCCCTGGACGATGACCTTGTTGTCCTTGTTCAGAAAGATAGACATGGTTTCCTCTACTTCGCTGCCAGCTCGGCGGCCTTGTCGGCGCCTTCATCCATGGTTCCGGCGAGCGTCACCAGCGGGTGCGCGGCGTCGGCGAGAATCTTGCGTCCCTCTTCGACCTTGTTGCCGTCGAGACGAACCACGAGCGGCTTGTTGGCGTCGTCGCCCAGCTTCTTCAGTGCGCCGACGATGCCGTTGGCCACTGCGTCGCAGGCGGTGATTCCGCCGAAGACGTTGACGAACACGCTCTTGACCTGCTCGTCGCCGAGGATGACGTCGAGGCCTGCGGCCATGACCTCTGCCGAGGCGCCGCCACCGATGTCGAGGAAGTTGGCGGGCTTGACGCCGCCGTGTGCCTCGCCTGCGTATGCGACGACGTCGAGGGTCGACATGACGAGTCCGGCACCGTTACCGATGATGCCGACCTGTCCGTCGAGCTTGACGTAGTTGAGGTCGTTCTCCTTGGCCTTGGCCTCGAGAGGATCGGCAGCGTCCTTGTCCTCGAAGTCGGCGTGGCCGGCCTGACGGAAGTCTGCGTTGGCGTCGAGCGTCACCTTGCCGTCGAGGGCGAGGATCTGGTCGTCCGGGGTGCGAACCAGCGGGTTGACCTCGACCAGGAGAGCGTCTTCCTTGATGAAGACCTCCCACAGCTTCTGGATGGTCACCGCAGCGGCGTCGAGCACCTCGGCGGGCAGCTTGCCCTTCTCGGCGATGTCACGAGCAAAAGCAAGGTCGACGCCCTTGACGGCATCGACCGGGATACGTGCGAGTGCGTCGGGGTTCTCCTCCGCCGTCACCTCGATTTCGACTCCACCTTCGACCGAACACATCGCGAGGTAGGTGCGGTTGGTGCGGTCGAGCAGGAAGGAGATGTAGTACTCCTCGGCGATGTCGGAGGCTTCTGCAACGAGAAGCTTCTTGACGACGTGGCCCTTGATGTCGAGGCCGAGAATCGACTCTGCGTTCTCGGTAGCTGCTGCAACGTCCTTGGAGTACTTGACGCCGCCGGCCTTGCCTCGGCCGCCGACCTTGACCTGCGCCTTGACCATTACTGGCTTGCCGATTTCTTCGGCAATTTCTGTTGCTCCTGCGACCGTGTCCGTGACACGACCGGCGGAGGTGGGTACGCCATGCTTGGCGAACAATTCCTTCGCCTGGTATTCGAAGAGATCCATCAGCTCACCGTCTCGTCTACGTTGACTGCCCGCTCCAGGGGTGTGAGCGGGTCCGATCACCGACTTTATCCACGTGCTCCGACGCCGTTACGCCCGGCCAGATGGTATGTGGTCTATCTCACCGACGAGGTAGGTGTGTCCTACGCCTCACTTGCGAGCGCTGTTGGCCGAAAGTAGTGCTGCCACAGCAAGTATGACCCCGCCGAGGACTCCTACCAGCAGACCGGCCCCCACCGAGGCGTCCACCGATCGCCCGATCGTCAGCGGCCAACCGAGCAGATGCACGATTGTCGCGATCACGCAGCCCACGAGCAGTGCGGCCCCGCGGGCCGGGCGCGACCTGGACGCCACGAGGGCGGCAAGAAGAATCGTCGACGCCGACGCGGCCTGCCCCCACGCGTCCCATCCCCACCCTTCGGCACCCCAGGGAACGCCGAGGAGCGACGGCGCGGAGACATCGGTTCCGGTGTAGAGCGGGAGTGCGAAGGAGAGGGCTGTGACGACGCCGCCGACGAGGGCCACCGCGCCGACGGTTCTGTTGGAGCGCACGTCGGAGGTGTCGACGTCGTCGCGCTCGGCGCTGCCCGCCAACAGCACGGCACCGGCGCACGCCATGGCGAGAACGGCTCCGACGGCCGCGGCGGCGCCGCCCACACCGAGTCCGACGCCGTCGATGTCCGTGGCGAGAACCACCGCCTGCAGCACTCCTGCCGACGCGGAGACTGCGGCAACGGCCAGCACGCCGACAGCTGGCCTGACGACCGCCGCGAACAGCGAGAAGAACAGTGGGATGGACACGACGACCAGGACGAACCCAGCGACGAGGGCAACGCGAGTGGCAAGTACGTCGGGTTCCGACAACCCGGCGGGTACGTCCAGGACCGGCAGGAACGCGCTTGCGCCGACGAGAACCCCCGCCAAGACACCCGTTGTCCCTGCCAGGGCGTGCCACCGCATGAAGTGCGCCGAGCCGTCCAGCTCGCCCCTCGTGACGGGACCGCCTGCCGAGGCCCGATCCCGTATCGCCGACGCCGGCAGCGCCACGAGTGCGACCACGATCAGCGCGACACCGGCCACGGCGCCGATCCAGCTCCCTGCGGAGACCCCGATGTTCGGGCCCGAGCTCTCGCCGGCGATCACGCGAGCACCGAACACTCCGGCGATGCCGAGGCCTGCACCGAGCAGGCTGCCTGCAGCAACCGTCGGCGAGATCGACGCGAGTGCCGCCGACACGACGATCACCGCCGCGCACGCGAGAACACCCGACCCGACAGCGGTCGTCCACGGAGATTCGACGACCGCGCGGATCAGCACGATGGAGTCGGTCGAGACGTAGGGAACCGCGAACATGGCGGCCGCGGCAGCGATCGCGGCGAGCACAGCCACCACGGACAGTGCGCCCCCGATGCGGACCGCCGACGCACGACCCGTGAAATCGGTCCGCGACGAGATGCCGTAGCCGTCGTCATACGACGCCCTGCTGATCGCGACGAGGCCGAACACTCCCGCGAGAGCGGCGAGGGCGTGCGCAGCGAGAACGACATACGCGCCGAGACCAGGCGTGAGGGCCTCCGCAGTGGTCGGTCGCAGCAGCTCGAGTCTGTTCGCGTCGATCGGCGACGCCAGCAGTCCCGCGTCGAGAACCGCGAGGCCTGCCGAGATCGCCCCGAACCCGGCCGTGAGCGCGCCCGCCGACGCGGGCCGTGCGAGCACTGTGAGGATCGCGAGGACGGCCACGACGAACACCGGGGCAACGGCCAGCACTTCCGCCGCGAACACGCCGGCGCCAGGCCCGTCCGAGGTCGACGAGGCGGCCTCCATCGCCATCGAGGCCAGCCCGAGCAGGGCCGCGATCGAGACGAGCCCGGTTGCAGCGAGAGCCGCACCGCGGGCCGACGGTCCGGCCTGCGAGCGTGCGGAGATCACTTGCGGTGACGCGTGCGGAGAAGTAGCCACGCCTGACGACGCTATCGGTCGGTGGACGATGGACGGCAGAGCACGCGCCGTAGGATTTCGGTGGATGCGTTTCGGTAACGGCGTCGTGGGTATTGCAGCGCTGTCCGGGATCACAGGCGATCTCGGCAAAACCCCTGCTCGGCTTGTGAGCCATCTCACATATGCCCGCCGAGAAGCCGATTAACTTGCGCGCCCTGCAATCGTTTCGTTACCGTCTGCCGAGTCTTAAGTCACGAGCAGATCACGGAACGGAGGTCGCAGGGTCTTGTCGCAACACCGCGCGTCCTTCACCACCAGTCGGTTCGTCAAACCGGCCGCGGCTGTTGAAACCGCACCCACGGTGTACTCGACCCAGACCAGCTGGGAAGCCGACAGTTACCAATCGTCGGATCTCCAGGCCGCGTCGGATCTCCAGGCCAACGGATACGACTACTTTGCCAGCAATTACGGCTCTGCCGAGAGCTACCACGACAACGAGTTGCACAGCACTCCCGACGTCGAGGTCCCGGCGGAGCCTTCCGTCGGTTCCGGGCCCTCCTCGGATGTCATCGCAGCGAACGAGATCGCCGTGTCTCGTCGGCGCGGAGCTCACCGCATCCCGACGCCTCCCACCGCGCTGAAGGGACGTGCAGCGGTTCTCGCTGTCGCCGCCGGCGCCGTGGTCGCAGCAGGGCAAGCAGTCATCGATCACGGTCCTGCAACACCGACCACTTCCGAGGAAGTGGCACTTGCTGCCGGCGCCGCACCCGCGGCCCCCGGCATCGCCGCGACTGCCGTCCCCCAGGCCGCCGGTTTCGCCGCTGACACCACGACGGATGTCGCCCCCTCCTCGGCCCCGCAGATCCTCAACGTGGCCAACCCGGTGGATCTGAGCCAGTTCAACGATCTGCTTGCCAAGGGTCAGCGCTTCAGCGAAGAGCGCGCCGCACGCGAGGCCGCTGCGCGCCGGCCCCTGTTCGTGCTCCCGGCAGTCGGCACGTACACCTCGAACTTCGGGCAGCGCTGGGGCGTCCTGCACGCAGGCGTCGACATCGCGAACGCCATCGGTACCCCGATTCTCGCTGTCGCCGACGGCAAGGTCATCGACGCAGGACCCGCGTCCGGCTTCGGCATGTGGGTTCGCCTGCAGCACGCAGACGGCACCATCACCGTCTACGGACACATCGACAGCGCCACCGTCAGCGTCGGCCAGGAAGTCATGGCAGGCGACCAGATCGCCCGCATGGGCAACCGCGGCTTCTCCACCGGCCCTCACCTGCACTTCGAGGTTCACCTCCCCGGCGAGAACAAGATCGATCCTCTCCCCTGGCTCGCGTCCCGAGGCATCGGCCTCGGACCCGAGATGGACTGAGAACTCCCACTCTCTCTTCCCGGCCTACCGGCCCGGCGAAACATACAGCCGCACACCGATTCCTCGGTGCGCGGCTGTTCTGCTTCTCAGAGCTTGGTCATCGGAACGCCGCCGATGAGCATCATCTTCACTCGCCCCGACGTACCGAAATCCACCAGAACCATGGCCGAGGTGCCCGAGCCCGTGGATTCGAGAACCGTTCCGAGACCGTACTTGTCGTGATTGACCCGGTCTCCCACCGCGAGCACGAGAGTGTTGTTGCGTGCGCGTGCGGCACCGAAACTCGGCGACGACTGCTGCCCGCGTCGGTCTCCGAATCCCCCGCCGCCGCCGAAGCCACCACCACCGAAACCGCCGCCCCCGAAGCCACCCGGCCGGGCGCGGCCGCCGCCGATCGACCGTCCGCCGACGCCGGGGTCTTCCCGCTTCCAGTCGATGAGGGACTGCGGAATCTCCTGGAGGAATCGTGATTCCGGGTTGTTGATCGGCTGCCCCCAGGCGGACCGCATGATGGCGCGAGTGACGTACAGACGGTGACGCGCACGCGTGATGCCCACGTAGGCGAGTCGTCGTTCCTCGGACAACTCCGCTGGGTCGCCGAGGGCACGCATGTGCGGGAACTGGCCGTCCTCCCAGCCGGTCACGAAGACCACCGGGAATTCGAGGCCCTTGGCCGTGTGCAGCGTCATCAAGGTGACGACGCCGGTGCCGGAATCGGGGATCTGATCGGTGTCCGCGACGAGCGAGACCCGCTCGAGAAACGCCGCGAGGGAACCAGGCTCGGGGGTGCCTTCCTCGACTTCGACCTCGTCGTCGGAGACTGCTTCGGTTTCTGCTTCGGCTTCTGCTTCGAGAGCGGCGAGGTTACGTGCCTCGGACGTGAATTCCCTTGCCACGCTGACGAGCTCGTTGAGGTTGTCCAGGCGGGCACCGTCCTGAGGATCACTGCTGGCCTCCAACTCGGCGCGGTATCCCGTGCGGTCCAGGACGGCCTCGACGACGTCACCGATATCGGCGATGTCGTTGCCGTCGTCGTCGGTGGTGTTGAGAACCTCCCGGAGTTCGTCCAGCAGATCCAGGAACTGGCCGATGAGCTTCTGCGAGCGAGAGTTGAGCAACGCAACCTTGCCGTCGGCGGCGTCGTGCAGAGCTTTGGAGAAACTGATGTCTCGCTGCTCGGCGTGAACGGCTACGCAGGCCTCGGCGCGGTCCCCGATCCCCCGGCGCGGGGTGTTGAGGATGCGTCGCATGCTGACCGTGTCATCCTCGTTGGACAGCACGCGCAGGTACGCGACCATGTCGCGGACTTCCTTGCGCTCGTAGAAGCGGACACCGCCCACCACCTTGTAGGGCAGGCCGAGCCTGATGAAGATCTCCTCCAACGCACGTGACGAGTTGTTGGTGCGATAGAAAACCGCCACCTCGTCGTAACGGACATCGTGGTTGTCGACCAGACGGTCGATCTCCGACGCCACGAACGACGCCTCGTCGTGCTCGTTGTCCGCGACGTACCCGACGATGAGCTCACCTTCGCCGGAGTCGGTCCACAGCTTCTTGTCCCGCCTGCCGGTATTACGCGAAATGACGGAGTTGGCGGCCGACAGAATGTTCTGCGTCGACCGGTAGTTCTGTTCGAGCAGGATGGTGGTGGCGTCGGGGTAGTCGCGCTCGAACTCCTCGATGTTGCGGATGGTCGCGCCACGGAACGCGTAGATCGACTGATCCGCGTCACCGACCACACAGAGCTCACCGGGAGCGACCGTGCCCTCCAGGGCGCCGTCGGAGTCCTCCCGGCCGACCAGTTCCCGTACGAGCATGTACTGCGCGTGGTTGGTGTCCTGGTACTCGTCGACCAGGACGTGCCGGAACCGTCGACGGTAGTACTCCGCGACCTGAGGGAAAGCCTGCAGCAAACCGACGGTTTCACCGATGAGGTCGTCGAAGTCCATGGCGTTGGCCGCGCGAAGTCGCTGTTGATAGATGCCGTAGACCTGCGCGACGAGCTTCGGGAGCTCCACCATCTGCTTGTCCGCGTCCGCGGCGGCGTCCTCGGGCCCGATGAGTTCGTTCTTGAGATTGGAGATCGCCGTCGAGAGCAATCTCGCCGAGAACTTCTTGGTGTCGATCTGCAGATCCTTCGAGATCATCGTCAGCAGGCGACGAGAGTCGTCGGCGTCGTAGATCGAGAAGTTCGAGTTGAGACCGGGCAGCAACGACGCCTGGTTGCGCAGGATCCGCACACAGCTCGAGTGAAACGTCGAAACCCACATGCTGTTGGCGCGTGGACCGACGAGGCCAGCGACACGCTCACGCATCTCGGCGGCGGCCTTGTTGGTGAAGGTGATGGCCAGAATCTGGCCGGGACCCACGCCTCGCTCGGCAAGCAGATACGCGATACGACGAGTGAGCACCGCGGTCTTCCCCGACCCGGCGCCTGCGACGATCAACAGCGGAGACCCCGAATGCACGACGGCCTGACGCTGCTGCGGATTGAGACCCTCCAACAGCGTTTCGGACCTGGATTTTCCGGGGGCTGGTACCGCAGTGAGGTTCGTGTTCATCGCCTGCCCAGGTTACCGGCGGGCTCCGACAGTCCTTTACCCGAACCTGCCAGGCGCCGCCAGCCCAGTTCTGCCGACCGCCCGCAATGCGGACATTCGGCCCGTCGACCGACTTTTCAGGACCGCACAGAGGTGGCACACTGGATCGGTGATCGAAATAGCCGTTCGTCGCCACCCCCTCTGTGCAGCCTGTTCTTCGGCTCTCGGTAGCGGAGGCTGTCCATAAGAAGGTGCGTCCGGAAGTCCAGACATGAGGCTTCCCCGGGCCATTCGATGTGACTCATACCACATCAGCCCGTCTCTGGAGCGGAGCGTCCACGAACCACCTAAGGACGTAACGGTGACGAGCAGGGCAACGATCCACACTTGTGACACGAGGAGAAAAAATGGCATCCACGACCAAGATCGAGACCGAGAGCGCAGTGCCGACGTCCGAGGCTGAGATCGATTCCTTGCGTCAGGAGATCGACCGCCTCGATTCCGAAATTCTTGCGGCAATCCAGCGTCGCAGCGAAGTTTCCCAGCTCATCGGCCGCACCCGTATGGCGTCGGGTGGACCGCGCATGGTGCACAGCCGCGAAATGAAGGTGCTCGACCGCTTCAGCAGCCTCGGCCAGGAAGGCCACACCCTCGCCATGCTGCTGCTCCGTCTCGGCCGCGGGCGTCTCGGCCGCTGACCTTTCGCCAGCTGACTTTCCGGGAGCGAATGTACCGTTCGGTCACTTGGAGTGACCGAACGGTACATTCGGTTCCACCGGGGCTCCGGCTCGACTGTCTAGGTCAGGGCGATGTACTTGGTTTCCAGGTACTCCTCGATGCCTTCGCTTCCGCCTTCGCGGCCGAAGCCTGAATCCTTCACTCCACCGAACGGTGCGGCCGCGTCCGAGATGACTCCGCGGTTGACGCCCACCATTCCGCTGTCGATGGCGTCGGCGACTCGTAGTGCGCGGTCGAGGCCGCGGGTGTAGATGTACGACGCCAATCCGAATTCGGTGTCGTTGGCCGCGTTGATTCCTTCTTCCTCGGTGTCGAACCCGACGATGGGGGCGACCGGACCGAAGACTTCTTCCTTCAGGATCCTGGCGTTCGCCGGGACGTCGGTCAGCACCGTTGCCGGGTAGAAGTAGCCGTCGCCTCCTGGTGCTGTGCCGCCGAGGGCAACCGTCGCACCTGCTTCGACTGCGTCGTCGACGAGTTCCTGCACCTTGCTCAGCTGGTCTGCGTTGATCAGGGGTCCGAGCTTGGTGTCCGGGTCGAGGCCCGCACCGAGCGTCATTTCCTTCATCTTGGCGACGAATTTGGTGGTGAATTCCTCACGCACGCTGTTGGCCACGTGGAGCCGGTTGGCGGCGGTGCATGCCTCGCCGCCGTTGCGCATCTTGGCCAGCATGGCGCCGTCGACGGCCGCGTCGATGTCGGCGTCGTCGAAGACGACGAACGGTGCGTTACCACCCAGCTCCATCGACGTGCGCAGCAGTCCGCCTGCGGACTGTTCGACGAGCTTTCGGCCCACTTCGGTCGATCCGGTGAAGGTGAGTTTGCGCAGTCTCGGGTCTTCGAGGATGGGAGCGCTGACCGCACTGGATTTCGACGAGGTGATGACCGAGAGAACCCCGTCGGGCAGTCCCACCTCGGCGAGGAGCTGAGCGAGGAACAGCATCGTCAACGGCGTCTCACCTGCGGGCTTGACGATGATGGTGCACCCGGCTGCGAGCGCCGGCCCGATCTTGCGCGTGCCCATGGCCAGCGGAAAATTCCACGGCGTGATGGCCAGGACCGGCCCGACGGGCACCTTGGTGACCAGGATGCGGCCGTTGCCTGCCGGTGCGGGTGTGAATCGGCCCTCGATGCGCACCGCTTCCTCGGCGAACCACCGGAAGAACTCGGCACCGTACTTGACCTCGGCCTTGGACTCGGCGAGCGCCTTGCCCATTTCCTTGGTCATGATCGCCGCGACGTCGTCCGCTCGTTCGGTGATCTTCTCGAAGGCTGCGCGTAGGAGCTCGGCGCGTTCACGCGCGGGGGTCTTCGCCCAGGACTTCTGCGCCGATGCAGCGGCGTCGATTGCCTTCTTCGCGTCGGCCGGACTTGCGTCGGCGACCTTCGCGAAGGGTGTGCCGGTGGCGGGATCGACGACGTCGAACGTTGCGCCGTTCTCCGCGTCGACCGGCCTGCCGCCGATCCACAGTTTCGGTGAAATGGATTCGATGAGTGCGTTGATCTCCATGCTCCGAGTGTGCCCGAGCCGGGGCCGCGACAAACGAGGAAGGCGCGCACAGCGAGGCGCTCGGCACTAAAGTAGGACGATATGAGCGTCGACATCACGGGCACGGAAGCCTGGAAGAACCTGAAGGCACACCACGACGCACTCGGAGCCACGACGCTCCGCGAGCTGTTCGCTGCGGACGACGATCGAGGACGAACGTTCACTCTCGCCGCGGGTGATCTTCACATCGATTACAGCAAGCACATCGTGAATTCCGAGACCGTCTCGCTTCTGGTCGAACTCGCGCGAGCGGCCGACGTCGAAGGCCGTCGCGACGCGATGTTCTCGGGTGCCCACATCAACACCTCCGAGGACCGCGCGGTACTGCACACCGCCCTTCGCCTGCCCGCGGACGCGACCCTCGAGGTCGACGGCCAGAACGTCGTCGCCGATGTGCACGAAGTCCTCACGCGTATGGGTGATTTCACCGATCGAGTCCGGTCGGGCGAGTGGGTCGGCGCAACCGGATCCAAGATCTCCACCGTCGTCAACATCGGCATCGGCGGCAGCGATCTCGGCCCCGTCATGGTGTACGACGCGCTGCGCCACTACGCCGACGCCGGCATCTCCGCCAAGTTCGTCTCCAACGTCGACCCTGCCGATCTGGTTGCTGCTCTCGACGGGCTCGATCCGGCCACGACCCTGTTCATCGTGGCGTCCAAGACGTTCTCCACTCTGGAGACTCTGACCAATGCCACGGCGGCCAGGCGGTGGCTCGTCGACGCACTGGGCGACGACGCCGTGTCCAAGCACTTCGTCGCGGTCTCGACCAACGCGGAGCGGGTGTCGGAGTTCGGCATCGACACGGCCAACATGTTCGGGTTCTGGGACTGGGTCGGCGGCCGGTACTCGGTGGACTCCGCGATCGGCCTGTCGGTCATGGCCGTCATCGGCAAGGAGGCGTTCGGCGAATTCCTCGACGGCTTCCACCAGATCGACGAGCACTTCCGCACGACGCCTCTCGAGCGCAACGCGCCTGCACTGCTCGGCCTGATCGGGCTCTGGTACAGCAACTTCTTCGGCTCGGAGACCCGAGCTGTGTTGCCGTACTCCAACGACCTGTCTCGTTTCCCGGCCTACCTCCAGCAGCTGACGATGGAATCCAACGGCAAGTCCGTCAAGGCCGACGGCACCCCCGTCACCACGTCGACCGGTGAGATCTTCTGGGGTGAGCCGGGCACCAACGGGCAGCACGCGTTCTACCAGCTGCTGCACCAGGGCACACGGTTGATTCCCGCTGACTTCATCGGATTCGCCGAGCCCACCGACGACCTCCCCACGCGTGACGGCACCGGGTCCATGCACGACCTGCTGATGAGCAACTTCTTCGCGCAGACCAAGGTTCTGGCATTCGGCAAGACCGCCGACGAAATCGCCGCCGAAGGTACGGCCGCCGACGTCGTTCCGCACAAGGTCATGCCCGGCAACCGTCCGTCCACCTCGATCCTCGCCCCGAAGCTGACGCCGTCGGTGGTCGGGCAGCTGATCGCACTGTACGAGCATCAGGTGTTCGTCGAAGGCGTCGTGTGGGGTGTCGACTCGTTCGATCAGTGGGGTGTGGAGCTGGGCAAGACCCAGGCGCTGGAACTGACGCCCGTCCTGACCGACGCCGATGCCCCTGCACCGCAGAGCGATTCGTCGACCGACGCACTCGTGCGCTGGTACCGCGATCAGCGGGGTCGCACCAAGTAGCACTGTTTCCGAATCCACCCACCTGTTGTGCGTTGCGAGGGCCCCGGAGCTCACAACAGGTGGGTGAATTTGCCGACCTGACTGAACCGAGCCTGCCTCCGTCGCGTCCAAGTAGGTATGGACTTCGAGGGCCTGCTCTTTCGCTCCGACGCGCTGGCATCGGGCGTCACCGACGGTCAACTGCGGCACGCGCGGTTGCGCGGTGAACTGATCGCGGTCCGGCCGGGCGCGTTCGTGTCGGCAGCGTTCTTCGCCACCTTGAATTCCGAGCAGCAGCATCTACTGCTCGCGCGCGCGATTGCTCACGAAGCCCCGGTGGTTCTGAGCCACCAGTCGGCGGCAATCGCGTGGGGAATGGATGTCTGGGCGCTGCCCCTCGCCTACGTCCACTCGACGACCGGACGCACCATCACTGCGAGGAAGGGCCGGCGCCGAATCGTGCACGGTTCGACGCTGTCGGAATCGGAAAGCACAGTCTTTCAGGGAATTTTGCTCACCACCCCAGCCCGGACGGTGGTGGACATTGCGCGATCCACGACGTTCGAACAGTCGGTGTGCGTGGGCGACTCGGCGTTGCGTCGAGGCCTCGTCACCAGGACCGAACTGGACGAGGCTCTCTACAGCGCACGGCACCGCACCGGTATCCAGAACGCCGTCCGGGCCGTAGCCGCGATGACCGATCGCAGCGACAGCGTCGGCGAATCCCGCACCCGGTTGATTCTCGTCGACGCCGGGTTCGCTCCCCTTCTCAATCAATCGGTGTACGACGCCGGCGGCACGTTCCTGGGCCGAACGGACTTCTTGTTCACCGGGCCGTGGGGATGCTTCGAGTTCGACGGGGCCGACAAATACGGCGTGAACGCGGCCGACACGCGGGCAAGCGTGCTCGCCGAGAAGGACCGTGAGAACCGCATCCGCGACGCTGGATGGCCGTTCGCGCGGGCGAGCTGGCGTGATCTTGCGCAACCGGACGCTCTGAACGAACGGGTCCGACGGATGCTTGCTCGTGGAGCGCGAATGCCGGAACCCGAGGGGACATTTCGAGCCGAACCGCTTCCCCCGTACCGACCCTGAAATCCACCCACCTGTTGTGCGTTGCGAGGGCGCCGGAACTCACAACAGGTGGGTGGATTTGCCCGGAGTGAACCGAACGGACCTCCAGTGCGTCCAATTCAGTATGGACTTCGATCAGCAGGGGATGTTCTCGCGCACCGAGGCGCTTGCACGGGGGTACACCGACGACGATCTGCGACGCGGCCGTGCAAGCGGAGAGATCGTCACCATCCGGCGCGGTTATTTCGTGCGCGCGGACGTCTATCGACGGCTCGACGCGCATCGCCGCCATGCTGTGCTCGCCGAGGCGATCTATGCGGAGTCGAGCACCGATGCGGTGTTCAGTCATGTGTCGGCGGCGGTTCTGCATCGCATGGAAACGTGGGACATTCCGCTGGACAAGGTCACGTTCACCATTGCGCGGTCCTACGCGGGCAAGAAGGGGCGCCAGCGAGTGCTGCACGGGTCGCCGCTTCCGCCCACGGATCTGACCGAGCGAGACGGGTTTCCGGTCACCGCACCGACTCGAACGATCGTGGACCTGGCTCGGTCGCTTCCACTGCATCCGGCTGTCTGTATCGGCGACTACGCGATGCGCGCCGGGCTCACCACCCACCGGGAACTTCAGGGTGCGCTCACCGACGCCCGGAACCGAACCGGAATCGCCAAGGCCCGCCAGGCGGTGCAGTCGATGTCGAGCCGCAGTCAGAGCACCGGTGAAACGCGCAGCAGGATGTTGTTGGACACGCTGCCGCTACCACCTCCATTGCTGAGGCAGTCCGTGTACGACGAGGTGGGCGGGTACGTCGGAAGTGCTCCGTTCCTGTACCCGGATCAAGGAGTCGTCGGACGCTACGAGGGTGAAGGGGTGTACGGCGCAGATCCGGTGCTGACGGACATCGATGGTCGACGCGAGCGACATCGAATGGAACAGCTCGGATGGACGGTGGTGCAGTGGGACTGGGAGGACCTGTCCACGCCGCGAGAATTCACCGACCGGATCGCCCGAGCGTTCGTGCAGGCCGCATCGAATCGAATACCGTTGGGCCACTACAGCTCCACCTCGAAGTAACCATCAGATTCGGGCCACTATCGCCGCGGTGTCCAGTCCCGTAGGCAGGGTCCCGAATGCTCCTCCCCAGTCTTCTCCCAGCCGGCTCGCGCAGAATGCGTCGGCCACCGCGGGATCACCGTGCCGCACCAGCAGCGAACCCTGGAACACCAGTGCCATGAGTTCGACCACTCGGCGTGCCCTGTACTCCATGTCGGTGCTGTCCGCGAGCTCCTTGCCCACGCGCGCGATGGCGTCGTCCAGACGAGAATCCGCCCCCGCTGCCGACGTGACCTCGGTGAAGTACGCCTCCACCACGTCGGGTTGCTTGGCCAGTGCGCGAAGGGAATCCAGTGCTGCGACGTTGCCCGACCCTTCCCAGATCGACATCAGCGGGGATTCACGGAACAGTCTCGGCATACCGGATTCCTCAACGTACCCGTTGCCGCCCAGACATTCCAGCGCCTCGGCCGCGTGGGACGGTGCACGCTTGCACACCCAGTACTTCGTGATGGCCAACGTGATTCGGCGCAATTCGGTCTCCTGCGTGTCTCCACGCGCGGACCGGTCGGTCGCTCCGGCCAGGCGGATCATTGCCGCTGTCGCGGCCTCCGATTCCACGATCAGGTCCGACAACACATTCCGCATCAACGGTTGCTCGATCAGGGCGGCACCGAAGGCGGAGCGGTGGCGAGCATGATGCACCGCTCGAACGGCGGCATTGCGCATTCCTGCTGCGGAACCGATGACGCAGTCGAGGCGGGTCATGTTGACCATCTCGATGATCGTCGTCACACCCCGGCCTTCGTCGCCGACGAGCCATCCTGTGGCACCGAGGTATTCGAGCTCACCGGACGCATTGGACTTGTTGCCCAGCTTGTCCTTGAGCCGTTGCACCTGGATGCGGTTGAGGGAGCCGTCGGGCAGTACGCGCGGCAGCAGGAAACAGGACAGCCCGCCTGGCGCCTGCGCCAAGGTCAGGAACATGTCCGACATCGGCGCGGACGTGAACCATTTGTGTCCGACGATCGTGTACGTGCCGTCCGCGGACGGCGTCGCGGTGGTCGTTCCCGACCGGACGTCCGAGCCGCCTTGCTTCTCGGTCATCGACATCCCCGCGGTCAGACCGCGCTTGTCGGTGGGAATGCGGAGCCCGAAATCGTAGTGGGTCGATGCCAACAGCGGTTCGTACGTCTCGGCCAGGTCCGGGTTGTGCCGCAACGCGGGTACGGCCGCGTAGGTCATCGAGATGGGGCACATGTGGCCGGCGTCGGCCTGGCCCCACGCGTAGAACTTCGCCGCCCGGGCGACGTGCGCCCCGGGCCGGGCGTCCTGCCACGGCGTCGCGTGCAGTCCGTTCTCGATCGCGACGTTCATCAGATCGTGCCAGTGCGGATGGAACTCGACCTCGTCGACGCGATTGCCGTACCTGTCGTGCGTGTGCAGGACAGGCGGGTTCTCGTTCGCGAGGCGTCCCCACTCCTGGGCCTCGACGCTTCCCGCGCGAGCTCCGAGCTGCCGAACCTCGTCCTCGGCCCACCCGCCCCCTTCGCGGCGCAGACCCTCGAGCAGCGATGTGTCGTCGGACGTTTCGTACGGAAGCAGATCGGGGACCTGGTTGAAGACTGTGTGGGTGGCTGGGAAGGTCATGACACTCCTAACGATCGCAGGGCGAATGCAACTAGATCCGGAATCACGTCGGCGGTGTCGGTGCGGTCCGGACTCAACGGGCCGACGAGCACTTCCCCCACCGCTCCGACGAGGGCCGCGGCAGCGATCTCGACGTTCTGCTCGGGGATGTCCCCCGCCGCGATGCCGTCGGCGACAGCATCACCGATCGCCGCGGCGAAGCTGCGGCGGAACACCAGACGCTCGGCGTCGACGGCTGGATCGACGGGCTCGGCCAGCAGCGCGTAGGCCATGGTGCGGTTCTTCATCGCGCGCCCGGCGAAGGTCTCGACGATCGCCGTGACCCGTTCCACGACGCTCCCTGACCCCGTTCGGCTAATTCCGCGGGCTCCACTCGCGCCTGAATTGCTCATTCCGCGAGCTCCACTCGCGCCTGAATTGCTCATTCCGCGGGCTCCACTCGCGCCGGCTGCGTCGACGACGGCCTGAACTTCCCGTCCACAGACGGTGCGGAAGATCGCGACGACGAGGTCGGACTTGCTGTCGAAGTGCGTGTAGACGCTTCCCGCCGACACTCCCGCAGCTGCGGCCACGGACGCGATGGACAGCCCTCGGTAGCCCTGTGAGGACAGCACCTCGACGGCGGCGTCGAACAGTTTCTCTCGTCCGGCGTCGATTCGTGCTTGTACGGCGGAGGTCCGTCGGTAGGGCATGCCAAGAAGTGAAGCACTGATTCATTGCTTCAGGCAAGCCCTCTCGAGTACGGTCGAGTCATGCCAGTGAGGATCGAACGCTCGGGGCCCGTCACCACCGTCGTCCTGTCGAGGCCGGAGGCGAGAAACGCCGTCGACGGTCCCACTGCGGAGCAGTTGGTCAGCGCATTCGAGGAGTTCGACGCCGACGACTCGGCCGCAGTTGCGGTCCTGTGGGGCGAGGGCGGAACTTTTTGTTCCGGTGCAGACCTCAAAGCGCTCGGCACCGAACGCTCCAACCACGCCACCGAACACGGCGACGGACCGATGGGCCCGACGCGTATGCGCCTGTCCAAGCCCGTCATCGCCGCTGTCTCCGGGTACGCGGTTGCCGGCGGTCTCGAACTCGCTCTGTGGTGCGACCTCCGAATCATCGAGGACGACAGCACTTTCGGAGTCTTCTGCCGGAGGTGGGGCGTTCCGCTGATCGACGGCGGTACCGTGCGTCTTCCTCGGTTGATCGGCACGTCGCGCGCCATGGATCTGATCCTCACCGGTCGCGCCGTCGACGCCGAGGAAGCCCTCGCCATCGGTCTCGCCAACCGTGTCGTTCCCGTCGGGCGTGCCCGCTCCGAGGCCGAAGCACTCGCAGCGGAACTGGCCTTGCTGCCACAGACCTGCATGCGGGAGGATCGGTTGTCCCTGCTCGAGCAGGACGGACTCGACGAGGAGGCGGCCATCGTGAACGAATTCCGGCACGGCGCCATCTCGATGGCCGCAGATGCACTCAGCGGTGCACAGCACTTCGCGTCGGGCGCGGGAAGACACGGGCGTTGACTCCGGGCCGACTGTCCGTCGTCGACGAGATCTTCCTCAGAACACACAGGGGTTACGGCTTACCCATTGCACTGCAGGGTATTTGGCGTAGCGACGACGCGGTCGACCGAGTCGACTTCGCTGCCGTCCACGCCAACCTGAGTCTCGGACGTCTGGGCCGACGAATAGTCAGCCCCAGAGTTCCCGGCGCGCGTCGACGATGGGTCAAGGCGGCGCACTCCTATCCGCTGGCCTTCGAGCCCTCGCCGATCAAGACCTCCGACATCCTCGACTGGGCCGACCGACAGGCCGACGTGGACCTCGACCCGGAGTTCGGACCCGGTTGGCGGATGGCGGTGGCGACCACGGACGCCGGCGGCACCGTCATATCGTTGGCGTGTTCACACACCCTGGCCGACGCTGCCGGACTGGTGGCAGCAGCCGGAGTGGCGTTCGAAGGCACTGCACCTGAGCCTGCCCCACGCCGAACGTCGGATGTGATGGACGCGGTGTCTCTGGTGAGACGGGTGGCGCCGGCATCCGTGCGTGCCGCGGCACGATTGGCGTTCGAGAAGGCGTCTCGACGCGAGCTGACCCACTACCGTCAAGTGTCGCGAGCCGTGACGACACACGAGATCGTCTGCAGCAGCGCAACCTTCGACATCGAGGCAGTCCTGACAAACTCGGAGTTCATCTCCGTCGTCACGGAGATCGCCGCCGAACTGGGTGAGCCGCAACCGATCCGCATCAACGTTCCCTTTCGGACCACCGGAGGCGGCACGAACCGCATCGGAATGGCAACCCTGAACCTGTCGGTGACCGATACCGTCGACGGGATCAAGCAGGCCACCAAGAGCGCGTTCTCCCGTCCCGCCGGTGCTCCCGGTGGGTTTCCTGCCGAGGTGGTGCAACTGCTGTCCGATCGTCGTGCCGCTGCACTGACGGCGGCGCCCGGAACCGCTCGGGTGCTGTGCTCCAACATCGGCGACATCCCGGCGGCAGTGGCATCGATCGGCGGGCACCGCGCATCGAGCGTCGCGACGCGCGCTGTTCACCCACGAGCCGGACGTGCACGCACCACGACTGCGGTCTCGGCCTACGTGTCCTTCCTCGACAACCGTTCGACGCTGTCACTCGTCGGTACCGAGCCTCGATACGAGACTGTTCTCGGTGAGGTCGCGGCCCAGGTGTTGGCCCGGCGAGGTCTGAACGCCACGCCGTGGTGAACCACCGAGAATTTGGTGGTAGCAGGGGGTCGTCACGGCTCGTACCGGTCTACCGTGGTCGCTATGAGCGAGCACGACATCTACACGACGATCCAGCAGCTGGTGGCCACCGAGCACAAACTTCGGTCCGACACCCAGGCAGGCGACATCGATCCGGCAGACGAAAAGGCCGAGCTGACGAAGATCGAGCACGCACTCGACCAGTGCTGGGATCTGCTTCGGCAGCGCCGAGCGCGTCTGGACGCGGGGCTCGACCCGGACGACGCACAGGCAGGCAGCGTCGAGCAGGTGGAGCACTACCTCCAGTAGACCGCGTCAGACGAGCCTGTCGGTGATCCGATTGGGCAGGAACCGCAGCGCGACATCGATGCCCCGCCACTTCAGGCCGGGCAGCGCTGCGCGCCTCGGTTCCTTCTCGATTGCGCTGATCATCGCCGTCACGCCCTGGTCGAGGCTCGCCGTCAGCACGCTCTTGTCGCCGGCCTTCGCGGACATGTCCGTCTCGATGAAGCCCGGCAACAGCGTCGTGACGACGATGTCGGTGCCGGAGAGTTCGGTGGCCAAGGCGTCACCCAGCGCCGCAACGCCCGCCTTGCTCGCGGAGTAGACCGCCTTGGGGCCGGGAAGTCCGCGGTCGGCACTGACCGAGGACACGAGCACCAGGTGCCCGAACTTCTGCTTGCGGAAAATCTCCAGCGCTGCCTCGATCTGTGACAACGCGCCGACGAAATTGGTTCGGGCGGTGGCGAGATTGGCGTCGGCGCGGCCGGTACCTATCTTTGCGCCCTTGCCGAGCCCCGCGTTGACGACAACCCGATCCAGTCCACCGAGTTCGTCGTGCAACTCGCCGAACACCCGGCCCACGGCATCGTGGTCGGTCACGTCCAGCGCTCTGACGGCGACGGTGACGCCGGGGTTGGCCACGATCAGCTCGTCGCGAAGCGCCTCCAGCCGGTCCAGGCGTCGGGCACACAGGGCCAGATCCTTACCCTGCGCGGCGAATCGCTTGGCCATCTCCTCACCGAGCCCCGAGCTTGCACCGGTGATCAGAATCTTGTTCCGCATCGTCCCCATGCCCGAAGACCCTATGCCACTCTTGAAAGATGACCGTGAACACTACTGACGAATTCGACGTCATCGTCATCGGCGGGGGCCCCGTCGGCGAGAACGCCGCGAGCTACGCCATCGCAGGCAGCGACCGCACCGCGGTGATCGTCGAGCACGAACTCGTCGGCGGCGAGTGTTCCTACTGGGCGTGCATGCCCAGCAAGGCGTTGCTGCGGCCCAGCGAAGTGCTCACCACCGCACGCAACATGCCGGGGGTGAAGGAACTCGTCGGCGACCGCGGCCTCGATGTCGACGCCGTGCTGGCGCGTCGGGAATCCTTCACCCATTCCCTCGACGATTCCTCGCAGGTGTCGTGGGCCGAGTCCGCCGGGATCTCCGTGGTCCGCGGCCACGGCCGCATCACCGGAGACCGAACGGTCGACGTCGGCGGGCGCACCTTGACGGCCCGGCACGCCGTCGTCCTCGCGACCGGGACCACCGCGTCGGTTCCGGGCACCCCTGGCCTGCGTGACGCACTCCCCTGGACTTCCCGCGACGCCACCAACATTCACGAGATCCCCCACCGAGTCGCCGTCATCGGAGGCGGTGTGGTGGCGTCGGAAGCGGCGACGTGGCTGTTGTCGTTCGGCGCCGAGGTGACGATGATCGTGCGCGGCTCGGCCCTGCTGGCGAGCGCCGAACCCTTTGCGAGCGACCTCGTCGCCGACGCGCTTCGATCCCGCGGCGCGACGATACTGTTCGACGCCGACCTCACAGCCGTGTCGCGGCCGGACGCGTCGGACACGGGAATCGGCAGAATCCATGGTGGCGCAGCAGAATTGACGGTGAACGGCGAGACGATCGTCGTCGACGAGATCCTGGTCGCCGCAGGCCGCACGCCGGCGAGCGCCGACCTCGGTCTGTCGTCCATCGGGGTCGACGATCGAGGTTACGTCGACACCGACGACCACCTCCAGGTACCCGGTGTCCCCTGGCTCTATGCGGCAGGCGACATCAACGGTCGCGCGCCGCTGACCCACATGGGCAAATACCAAGCGCGCGTGGTCGGCGACGTCATCGCCGCCCGCGCCGACGGAAAGCCGTTGGACGGCAAGCGCTTCACCGCCTCGGCCGATCACGGACAGGTGCCGCAGGTGGTGTTCACCCCGCTGCAGGTCGCGTCCGTCGGTCTCACCGAGAAGCAGGCGCGTTCGGCGGACATCGACGTCGAAATCCTCGGGGTCGACATCGAGGTCGCGGGATCGTCGCTTCAGCAGGACGACTACTCCGGGCACGCTCAGTTGGTCGTCGACAGAGCGAAGGACATCGTGGTCGGCGCCACCTTCGTCGGACCCGGCGTCGACGAACTGGTCCACGCCGCCACCGTCGCCGTCGTCGGCAAGGTGACGCTCGACGACTTGTGGCACGCCGTACCGTCGTACCCCACGGTCAGCGAAGTCTGGCTGCGCCTCCTCGAATCACGGCGCGGTTAGGGTTCATCGCCCGTCGCGGAGTGGCTGAGCCCGTTTGACCTGCCGTGCCGCGTCGACGGCACGCAGTTCGACGGGCGATCCGACGACCACGGTTCCCACGCGGAGAATCCCGTCGGTGAGCGGCTCGGCGCGGAGTCCTCCGCGGCCGATCAGAGCCTTGCGCGAACCCTCGGCCGCCATGGTGTCCATCCACACGCAGGGATGCGCCGGCCTGCCGCCTCGAAATCTCACCGGACCGTCACCGGAATCGAGCTCGAATTCCTCACCGCGCAACGGATCGAGTTCCAGACCGCGTACGACGATGTTTCGCCTGGCCACCGCGGTGTCGGGCATCGAGATTCCGAGTGCGTCGCCGACGGCGTCCCACGCCTCGGCGGCCAGGAACGTCACCGCGGCTTCGGTGTGCGCTTTGACGCCGAAGAAGCGGTCACCGCGAATTCCCTTGTGCGCAACGATGTCCACCTGTTCGGGGAACTGCGTCGGCACCTCCTTCGCAGGTCCGTCCTTGGCGCGGCCGAAATACGCGTGGGCGGGCGAGACGAGCAGCTGCACCACATCGGCGCGGTACTGGAACTCCATGACCCCGATTGTCCATACTCCCCGATACTTACCCGTCGGTAAGATCTCCGCGTAGACTGCGTGTCATGCTCGCGAACACCAGAGTCACCACCGTGGACGGCGTCCTGCAGGGAAAGACCGTGGCTGACCTTGTCACGTGGCGGGGAATCCCTTATGCAGCTCCTCCGGTGGGCCCGCTCCGCCTGCGCGCACCACAGCCGGTAGCGCCCTGGACCGGAGTGCGGGACGCCACCGAATGGGGCAACGCCTCGGTCCAGCACAAGCGCGGAACCATGCTGTCGGTGAACAAGTACCAACCGTCGAGCGAGGACTGCCTCACCCTCAACGTTCTGGCTCCCGGACGCCGGAGCGTGGGGTCTCTGCCGGTCATGGTCTTCATCCACGGCGGCGCCTACACGCTGGGAACGTCGGCCACCCCGCTCTACGGCGGGGGCTCGTTGGTGCGTCGGGCGCTGAAGGACGGGGACGGAATCGTCTACGTGTCCATCAACTACCGCCTGGGCACGCTCGGTTACCTCGATTTCTCCCAGTTCTCGACACCGACCAGGCAATTCGACTCCAATCTCGGCTTGCGAGATCAGGTGGCCGCGCTCGAATGGGTGCAGCGCAACATCAGCGCGTTCGGTGGCGATCCGGACAACGTCACCGTCTTCGGCGAATCGGCCGGCGGCAACGCGGTGACGACTTTGTTGGCGACACCGTCGGCGAAGGGTTTGTTCGCACGGGCCATCGCAGAAAGTTCGGCTCCCGGACTCGTCGCCACCCAGGACCGAGCGACGGACTGGGCACGTCAGTTCGTCGAACTCCTCGGCGACGGAGGCAACGTAGCGAGCACCCTGGACAGCGCCGACGTGAAGACTCTCGGCAGCACGGGCTCGAAGCTGGCTCTGTCGGTCGTCAAGAGCACTCCCGGCCTCCATCCGTTCGGCCCGGTCGTCGACGGTGACTTTCTGCCGAAGAACCCGGTCGACGCCTGCGCCGACGGCACTGCCCACGCGGTTCCGCTGATCATCGGCACCAACGGACGCGAGGGCACGCTGTTCCCCAAGGTGCTCGACGCCCTCCCGACCAATCCGTCACGCATCGACACACTCTTCGCACTGACCGACCCTGCCGCGAAAGACGTTGTCCTCGAGGCGTACCCCGACTATCCGCAGGAATCGGCAGCGATCGACGTCGGAGGCGATTTCACGTTCTGGAAACCGTCCATCGAGGTCGCGGAAACACACTCGCGCAGGGCTCCGACCTACAGCTATCGATTCGATTTCGCGCCGCGGGTGATGAAGTGGCTCGGACTCGACGCCACACATGGATTCGAACTGTTCGCAGTGTTCGGAATCAACGAGACGTCGTTCGGCAAGTTGATGACCGTTCCCGGTGGACGACGCGCCTTCCAGGAGGTCACCGAACACGTCCAGTCGCAGTGGTTGGAGTTCGCGCGTACGGGCTCGCCGCTCCCGAGTTGGCCGAAGTACGACGAAAGTACGCGCGAGACACTCATTTTCGACACCAGAACCCGGGTCCAACGTGACCCGCGCAGCGATCGGCGACGGGCCTGGGAGGGCTACCGCGGTTACGCGAGCCAGAAGACCGAAGCGTCCGCTACTTGAGCAGGCGGGACATCCGACGATCCGCCAGGATCTTGCCGGATGTCTGGCACGTCGCGCAGTACTGGAAGGAACGTTCGGCGTAGGAGACCTCGCGGACGGTGTCCCCGCAGACCGGACACGGCAGACCCGCCCGGGCATGCACCCGCATTCCCGACCTCTTCTCGCCCTTGAGCCGGGCCGCATCCTGACCGGTCGACCTGGCGACGGCGTCCAGCAGCACCTCGCGCATCGCGGCGTACAGCACTCCGACCGACTCGGCATCGAGCTTGCCCGACGACGCGAACGGTGAAAGCTTGGCCACGTGGAGGATCTCGTCGGAGTAGGCGTTGCCGATCCCGGCCAGCATCGACTGGTCGACGAGAACCGTCTTCAGCCGAGCCGTCGTCCCCTTCAGGATGTCCGCGAATTCCGTTTCCGTGACGGCCAAGGCGTCGGGACCGAGGCGAGCGATGCCCGGCACTTCCTGCGGATCACGCACCACCCAGACTGCCAGCCGTTTCTTCGTGCCCGCTTCGGTGAGGTCGATGGCGGGGGTCAGCCCCTCCGGCGTGAAGAAGTGGACACGGAGCGCCAGCGGACCCTTCCCCGGTTTCGGCGGAGCCGCCGACGGGTTGTCCGTCCACCGAAGCCATCCGCCGCGGGACAGATGCGTGATCAGCCAGAGATCCCCTGCCTGGACAGCCAGGTGCTTGCCGAACCGCGCTGCGTCGGTCACGTCTCGTCCCTGCAACTCCGTGATGGGCGGATCGAACGTCTTGAGCACGCTCAGTGCGGCGATGTCGACACGACCGATCACAGCGCCGACGGCGTGCTCACGGAGGAAACCGGCGAGGGCTTCGACTTCGGGCAACTCGGGCATGGCGCAATTATGCGCTCGGCGCCGACACTTGCGCACCATCGACACAGCGCCGGTCGGGTGCTCGGCGCGGATCGACAGCACGGAGCGCATAATGTTCCACATGGTTTCCACCCCGTACGAAGATCTGCTGCGGCACGTACTCGCGACCGGCACCGCCAAGTCCGACCGCACCGGGACGGGCACGACCAGCGTCTTCGGCCACCAGATGCGGTTCGACCTCGCCGAGGGATTCCCGCTGATCACCACCAAACGGGTGCATCTGAAGTCGATCGTCTACGAATTGCTGTGGTTTCTCCGCGGCGACTCCAACGTGTCCTGGCTGCAGGAGCACGGCGTCACCATCTGGGACGAATGGGCAGCACCCGACGGTGAACTCGGTCCCGTCTACGGGGTCCAGTGGAGGTCGTGGCCGACACCGTCGGGCGAGCACATCGACCAGATCTCGGCTGCTCTCGACCTTCTGCGCTCGGATCCCGATTCGCGACGCAACATCGTTTCGTCGTGGAACGTCGGCGAGATTCCGCAGATGGCACTGCCGCCCTGCCATGCCTTCTTCCAGTTCTACGTCGCCGACGGCAAACTGTCCTGCCAGCTCTATCAGCGCAGCGCCGATCTGTTCCTCGGAGTTCCGTTCAACATCGCCAGCTACGCACTGCTGACGCACATGGTCGCTGCGCAGGTGGGCCTCGAAGTCGGCGACTTCGTGTGGACCGGCGGCGACTGCCACATCTACGACAACCACCGCGAGCAAGTTGCCGAGCAACTGAGCCGGGAACCGTTCCCGTACCCGAAACTGAAGCTTGCACAGCGTGATTCGATCTTCGACTACCAGTTCGAGGACATCGAGGTCGTCGGGTACCAGCACCACCCGTCCATCAAGGCGCCGGTCGCTGTATGAGCCCGACGACGGTGGGCGCCATCTGGGCACAGGCCCACGACGGAGTCATCGGCGACGGCACGACCATCCCGTGGCACATCCCCGAGGACATGGCTCACTTCCGCGAGATCACCCGCGGCCATCCCGTCGTCATGGGTCGTAGGACCTGGGATTCGCTGCCGGAACGATTTCGACCGCTGCCCGGTCGGCGCAACATCGTCGTCACCCGAGACCGCAGTTGGCACGCCGACGGAGCAGACACCGCCGGCAGCGTCGAGGACGCGCTCGCCCTCGTCGACGGTGAGGTCTGGATCATCGGCGGCGGCGAAATCTACCGCGCTGCACTGCCGTTCACGACACGGTTGGAAGTCACCGAGATCGACCTCTCGGTCGAGGGAGAAACTCGTGCACCGCACATTCCCGACGGCTGGGCGGCAACGCTCGGCGAGTGGCATGTCAGCGAGAAGAGCGGCCACCGCTTCCGCTGGAACCAGTACGGCAAGGCTTACCGAACTACCTGATTCACAGTGGATTTCGCTCCGATGCCCCTCACCGCGGCTGCGGTTGGGCCATACTGGGGCGCATGGACAAGAAGTCACTCACCGCCCTTGCCCGCCAGCAATTGAAGCTCGCCGTGGGCACGTCGAGTGGCCGCAGTTCGCAGACCGTCTACGGCGGGCACCAGCGTCACCTGCGCCAGACGGTCGTCGCGTTGGCTGCCGGGAACAAACTGGCCGAGCACGACCTGTCCGGTGAGTCGACCGTCCTCGTCATCAGCGGTCAGCTCACTCTGGTGAGCGGCGAGAAATCCTGGAAGGGCTCGGCAGGCGACCTCCTCGTCGTGCCGGATGCCCGCCACAGCGTCGAAGCAATCGAGGACGTCGCGTTCCTACTGACCGTCGCCGTCTAGTTCGGCATACTCTGCCGCGTCAGGACTCGCCTCGGGCAACCAGTACGGGGCAGTCCGCCGTGTGGATGAGGGCGTAGCTGGTCGAGCCCAGCAACATCCCGCGGAAACCACCGCGGCCGCGATTCCCGACGACGATCAGCGACGCTTGCTCGGACAACTGTGCGAGCACCCGCACCGGCCTGTCCTGCGCGACGACTCGCCTGACCTCGACATCGGGATACTTCTCCTGCCATCCGGCAAGGCTTTCCGCCAGAACCGCTTCCTCCGACGACGCGATGTCGTCCCACTGCAGTGGCACGGCCGACATCGGAGCGAGGGCCACGTCGGCCCATACATGCACCGCAACCAGGGGCGCACCGCGGTGCGACGCCTCGTCGAAGGCCGCTGCCACCGCTGCCTGGCCGACGGCGGACCCGTCGACTCCGACGACGACGGGCCCCGTTGTGGGCGGGCGTCCGTCGATACTGCGGCCCCGAACCACGACGACAGGGGACGACGCGTGGGCGGTGAGTGCAATGGCAGCAGATCCGAGCAGTCCGGAATCCGATTCGCCCAGCCCGCGTGCACCCAGGACGACGAGGGCGCTGTTCTCGGACTCGGACAGCAGAACGTCGACGACCGTTCCGTCCCGGGCCTCGGTCACAACGGACAACGCGGAGCCCTCGATGCTTTCACGCGCAAGGGTTTCCGCGGCGACGAGCCGAGAGCCGAACACGGCTCGAACGTCGTTGTCCTCGGGTAGATAGGAACGAAGGTCGACAGCGGCGACGATCCGCAGGGTGCAATCCCGATTGGACGCTGTCTGCGCGGCCCACACGACCGCCAGATCCGACGCTTCCGACCCGTCGATTCCGACGACGATGGTGCTGCTGCTCACGTGGCTGCCTCCGCTCGCTGTGCCGCCCCACACGATAGTCCACACCACGGGCGCATGCGGGTTCTCGAACGGCAAGTACCCTCTCTCCGGTTCTCCGAGAGCAATCATCGGAGAACCGGAGAGAGGGCGCCTTCCCACAGACCCCCCGGGGTCTCGTGCGAGCGTTCTAGGACGCGCGCAGTCTTGCTGCGTCCCGCGCACGAGCGCGAATCCGCAGTTGCTCGAAGGTGGTCGCCTGGACCTCCATGTCATCGAGGAAGTCGGACAGGATCCTGCGATTGCGGTCGGACGAATCCACGGCCGACCGATCGAAGATGCGCCACATCCGTACAGCGGGAAGGAGCACGTCGTCGAGATGCAGACGGAGATCGTAGATTCCGTCGCGGGCGAGCAGCATTGCGCTGCGCTCGAAACCGACGAGCCCACTCCCGGGCAGCTGAAAATTCATCAGAACCTCGGTGATCGCCTTGAGCGTCTGCGCCGGCGCAGACTCCAAAGCACCCGCGACGACGTCGGAGAAGAACGCCACGTGCCGCTCCTGATCGGCCACGATGCGCCCGAGCAGCTCCTCCGCCACCGGATCCGCGCACTCGACGGCCGTGTTGCGGTGGCTCACCATCGTCGCCATGACATCGATCGTGGAGTGGACGATCGAGCGAAGGAAGTTGTCGCCCTCCATCGACGACTCGATCCCGATGGTGGTGCACTGCACCCTCGCTCGGTCCAGCGCGACGGCGTCGACGCTCTTGGTGGCGACCAGGTATCGCTGGATCGCATCCGCATGTGAACGCTTCTCGTCGGACCAGACCGCGCTCCACTCGGCCCACGCAGGTGAACTCGTGAAGAGTTCCCGGGCCGGGTCGGCGAGCGCAGTGTTGTTGTGTGTGAGCAGCGTGGTGACGAGCGCGGCCTTCGCCGTCTCGGTCAGCGACGAGCGGCGCTGCCCCCAATACAGTTCCGGACGAACGTAGGCGCTCGGGTCCCACCTCTGCGCGGTACGTAGATGACGCTCGAGTCTCTGCTCGATCACTGGCTCGAGATCTCGAAGCAAGGTCGTTCGACCTGGTGCTCCGTTCACTGTCCCCACCCCCTCGTGATCGGATCCGATTCTCTGTGCCGACCACAGACTCCGATCGGCACACGACGACGCTAAGCCCACGATCGGCACCGTGAGTAGGTTCCCCGGATTGTTTAGGCAATGTCGCAACCCGAATCCGAGACGAGTTGAGAGCCTTCACAAATTTCTCCGTTGAAAGACTGGATAACGCGTTGATAACATCCTATGATCAAGTTTGTTAGGCGCCTGAAAACAAACTTCGGGTTCAGAATCGCCGGGGTTTCGGTCAAGTTTCCAACCATTTTTGCGTGGATGCGCAACAATACGCATCAGTAACTTTTTTTCGGACAGAGCTGAAGTTCCTACACGAAAGGCTGATCTGTGACCGCTCACAACACGACAAGCCTCGGAATCATGGTTGCCGGCCAGCCGGCGTCGGCGCCGCTCCGCGACTTCCGCGCTGTCGCGCGATTGCTGGTCGGCCACTTCGCGGCCAATACACCCTGCGGCTCGCTGCCCGGCGAACAACTGCACGGCGACGTCACCGAGTTCACCGTCAAATGCATCAGCATCGCTGTGCAGATGCTCGACGAACGACGCCCGCCCAACGAAAGCGACCTGGCAGAGCTCCGCGCCAAGGCCAGCCAGTGGGCACGCGAGGGCGTGCCGCTGGAATCGGTACTGACCGTGTACCACGAAGGAATTCAGATCGGCTGGAACCTGGTGTCCAAACGCGCAGGCGAAGGCGACACGAGCGATCTGATCGAAGCAGCACGGATGTTCGTCCTGCTGTCGGAGAAAGTCTCGATCGCCGCGTCGAAGAGCTACGTCGAGGAACTGCAGTCCGTCGCGAGCGAGCACCACACCGCCGCGCACACCCTCGTGTCCTCCTTGCTCAGCGGACACAACGCCGTCTCGATCGCTCGGCAGTCCGGCATCGAGCTCGCGGACAGCTACCTCGTCCTCGCTCTGTCCGTGCCGCCTCATCCCGACGAGAACGATCCGGCAATCCAACGCACCGTCGCTGCTCGCCGCAAGCTCCGGCGGGTCCAAGCCGAACTGGCCACCGTCTGCGGACGTAGCCCCCTGTCGATGCTCAGCACCGAAGGCGGCACCGTCCTCATTCCCGGCGTGCAGGACGAGGAATGGGTGGAAGCACTCGTGCACCGCCTCAGCACGGCCGCCGAAGTACAACTCACCGTCACCGCCGAACAAGCAGCCACCGCGGACATCCCGACGGCCGCGGACCAGGTGCACGAACTGCTTGCGCTCGCGCACCAACTCCACCGCCCGGCAGGGTTGTACCGGATGGACGATCTGGTTCTCGAGTACCAGCTGACGCGCCCAGGCCCAGGACGACGCCACCTCCGGCAGATCCTCGAACCGCTCGACGCGTCACCGGAACTGTTGGAAACGCTGGAGATCCACATCTCGCACGACCTCAACCGTCAGCGGTCCGCGCGGCAACTGCACTTGCACACCAATACGGTCGACTACCGCCTCAAGAGAATCGCGCAGCTCACCGGATTCGACCCGACACGGCCGTCGGGCATCCGCCATCTGCAGGCAGCTCTGGTCGCTCGCAGACTGGAAGCAGCACAGGGCGCTGCCTAGAACGTCCGTCGGCGACGCGGGGAATCATTTTCCACCGGCATGAGTTGAACCGATCGACAGTGTTCGATCCATGCCCCGGGTACCAACACATTGCCGCTTCGAGCGGCCTCTTGCCGAGAGGCGCACTGGCGGACACTGTCAGCGGAGCCGCCCACATTCGTGTGGGCGGCTTCTCGCGTTCACCAGCCCTCGATGGGCGTAGCGGGCACGAGTTCATCTCGCCCAAGGGAGCCGGTACACTCGCACGTGCACAACTCGCCTTCGTAGCTCAGGGGATAGAGCAACCCTCTCCTAAAGGGTAGGTCGCAGGTTCGAATCCTGCCGAGGGCACTTCGGTCACTCCGCGTTCCAATGCCGTGGGCGTTCGATCCCGGCTGGAAGGCGTGTTCGTTCGTCACCCTGCGCGTAGTTCACCTGCGACTGGGTCAGAAACAGAGCACCCGAGAGATCTGTTCCCTCGACGCGTACGTCTCGCAGGTCTGCTCCGAGCAGGTCGACGCCCGTGACATCGCAGTGTCGAAGGTCCGCCGCGATGAGGCACGCGCCACGAAGATCGGCTCCGCACAGGGGCAGTCCGCGCAGGTCGATTTCAGCCAGGTCCGCGCCCGGTGTCAGCCGTCGATCCCGGCGATCCCCTTCGGCGAAGTAGCGAGACCGTATTTCAGCGCTGACGTCCATCAGAAGCACTCTCACGGTGAGATGAAGGTTCTCGACGTCGGCCGAGAGCACCTCCTCGGGACCTGATGCCGTCAGCGTGGTGATCGTGTTCGTGACGCTGCGTGCTTCGTCCGCATGATCCGGGTCGTACGTGCGCTCCCCCACTTCGGCCAGGTACCAGAGCATTTCGTGCAGTAGCTTGACGGTCGTGAACGCCGCGAACATCGACTGACGCGTGTCCGGTCGATCACGCCAGCCGACACCGCCGAAAAGACGTTGCGACACAGCCTGCCCTGCGCCGAAACAGTCGAATACCGTGCACCCACGAAAACCGCGGCTGCGAAGACTGTCGTGAACAGTGCAGGAGTGATCCGACCCGAGGTGTCGGCACGGCGCACCGACTGCCTTGTCCTCGGCGAAATCCGCCGATCGAGAAAATCCTAAAGCTGTGCAGCACAGGGCAAAACAGTTGCTGCAGTCTGCCCGCAGTTCAGCGCGGGCGCCGATGGCGGACGTGAAGGGAAGAGGTGTCGACGACATGGTGAAAGAACTCCGATGAATGGCGTTTCGGTACGGGACGGGAGCTGGGAACCCTCGATCGGGTTCCTCCCGTGGCGCACGGAATCACCACCGCGCGTGGGCGGCGTACACAGCCGTCGTGAGAGGCCTGGTTCACAGAGAATATGTGTCGATGCGCGAACGATACCAAGCCGTTCACCACTGAGGGAAGCGCGCGGTTGCGGCGTGGGCCCGTGGCGGTTACTGTAGAACATACGTTCGAATGCATTCCTTGGGGGGGACTTGTGAACGCTTCAGAAGTACTCGGTTTCGTGGCCCGTCTGCGCACCAGCGAGTTCGACGACGACGCGGCGGCGGGAATCGACCTCATCTCCGCGCTCGAGGACTTGAAGAGTGCGGGCTCCGCGCACCAAGCCACCGTCACGGACGCCGTGGCGAACAGCATTGCCGCAGAACGTAAGGCGAAGGGTCGACCGAAGGCAGAGTGGCGCAAGGGAGTCGCGTCGCAGATCGGCCTCGCCCGTCGTGAATCACCGAACAAGGGAGGCCGGCTGTTGGGCCTCGCCCGGGCCCTCGTCCACGAGATGCCCCATACCCACGCACGCCTGCGTTCGGGTGAGCTGAACGAGTGGCGAGCAACTCTGATCGCCAGAGAAACTGCGTGCTTGACCGCAGAGGACAGGCGGTCGATCGACGAGCAACTGTGCTCCGACTCGGCAACCTTGAAGAATTTGGGAGACAACGCGATCGAGCGTCGAGCCCGGGCATTGACAGCTGAACTGGACCCCGCCTCGGTGGCCAGGAGGAAAGCAAGAGCGTTCGAACAACGCCGCGCGAGCACTCGGCCGCATCCCGACTTCATGTGCGAGTTCAAGGTGATGACATCGATGGACAGAGGTGTCTCGATGTGGGCAACTCTACGAAGAGACGCCGACTCCTTGGTCGGTGTGGGGGACGAACGTCGCACCCGCGATCAGATCATGGCCGACCTCGCGTTCGAGCGCATCACCGGTACAGCGCACGCAGCCTCGGGGGCCGCGGTGTCGGTCAATCTCGTCATCTCCGACGAGACGCTGTTCGGACACGACTCGAAGCCGGCTCATCTGAGCGGCTACGGCGAGATCCCCGCGTCGATCGCACGCAAGCTCGTCGCCGACGCCGCCGCATCACCCGTGCGCACCGAGCTGCGCAAGCTGTACGCGGAACCGCTCTCCGGCGCTCTGACCGCGATGGAATCCAAGGCGCGGAGCTTTCCCACAGCGTTGGCCACGCTGATCGACGTGCGTGACCGAACGTGCCGCACACCGTGGTGCGACGCCCCGATACGTCACCGCGACCACATTCGCTCCCACGCACACGGCGGTGCAACCAGTGCGCACAACGGAGCGGGATTGTGCGCCGCGTGCAACTACGCCAAAGAAGCCGACGGGTGGACGTCCACACCGAAGCGACAGGAGCCGCGGGCGATCCACGTCTACGACTTCGAGACTCCTACCGGGCACAGGTACAGCTCTCAGGCGCCCCCGATGCCGGTCGCACGACGGTACTGCTCGTTCGTCGAACACGAGTTCGCCGAGGAATACGCGGCAAAACTGCTGGCGACGTCCCACAGAGCTGCCTGATACGTCACTCCGGGAAGGCGATGGAGCGTTCAGCGGTTACACTGGGTAACGGTGTGTGTAGCTGCACGCCAGACGTCGTGGAATGCTTCAACTTCCGCCCGGCTTCGGCCGTGTTGTCCATGTGCACCCTGCACAGGCTTTTCTTACGGCGATCGAAATTGCCCACCGGCAGTCTCGCCAACCTTGCACTCACAGGTCACAGCAGTGAACCTTGCGGTGCAGCACCATGCCCGAAAGGCGCAACCCATCACTATGACTACCTTTGCTTCACTCGGCGTGCCGAATGCACTCGCCGAGGCACTTGCAGCACAAGGCAAGACCGAGCCCTTCCCCATCCAGGCCGACACCCTTCCCGACACACTCGCCGGACGCGACGTGCTCGGACGTGGAAAGACCGGAAGCGGCAAGACCCTCGCGTTCTCCATTCCCATGGTCGCTCGCCTCGCCGGCCAGCTCGCGGGCAACCGCAAGCCCGGTCGTCCGCGTGGGCTGATCCTCGCCCCCACTCGTGAACTGGCGACCCAGATCGCCGTCGCCATCGAACCGCTGGCGGCCGCCTACAAGCTGAAGGTCACCACGATCTTCGGCGGTGTGTCCCAGGGCCGCCAGGTGTCCGCCTTGAACGCAGGCGTCGACATCGTCGTCGCCTGCCCGGGACGCCTCGAAGACCTGATGAAGCAGCGCCACGTCAGCCTCGACGGCGTGCAGATCACCGTCCTCGACGAGGCCGACCACATGGCCGATCTCGGCTTTCTTCCCGTCGTGACCCGGATCCTCGCTGCCACACCGCAGAAGGGACAGCGGTTGCTGTTCTCTGCGACGCTGGACAACGGAGTCGACAAGCTCGTCAAGCGATTCCTCACCGACCAGGTCACACACTCCGTCGACGAAGCAACGTCGCACGTCGAAGCCATGACCCACAGCGTGTTCGAGGTCGACGGTGTCGAGGCGAAGAAGAAGCTCGTTCAGCAGTTGGCGTCGGGCACCGGCCGCCGAATCCTGTTCATGCGCACCAAGCACCAGGCGCGCAAGCTTGCCAAGCAGCTCACCGAGGCGGGTATCCCGTCGGTGGACCTCCACGGCAACCTGTCTCAGGCTGCCCGTGACCGGAACCTGCTCGCGTTCTCGTCCGGCACCGCTCGAGTTCTCGTCGCTACCGACGTCGCGGCTCGCGGAGTCCACGTCGACGACGTACAGCTCGTCGTGCACGTCGACCCGCCTGCCGAGCACAAGGCCTACCTGCACCGTTCAGGCCGTACCGCCCGAGCTGGAAGCGCAGGAGACGTCGTCACCGTCGTCCTTCCCGAGCAGCGCAAGGACACTGCCGTGCTGCTTCGCAAGGCCGCGATCACGGTGACTCCCGTCCGCGTCACGGCAGATTCACCGCAGGTTGCAGAACTCGTGGGCGAGCAGGCTCGCTACGTCGAGCCCGCACCGAAGGCAGCACCGCAGCCGCAGCGTCAGGGAACCCCTCGGCCCCGCAACGGCGCACCCCGCGGCGGCAGTGCCCGTGGTGGCAGTGCTCGTGGTGGTAGTGCTCGTGGCGCCGGCCAGGGTGACCGCGCGCAGTCCGGGCAGCAGACCCGTTCGGGCCAGGCGCGTTCCGGGCAGGGCCAGCCGAGCCAGGGACGCTCCAGCCAGGGACAGCCGGATCAGCGGCAGCACGCCGCAGGCGGTGGCCGTCGTCGCCGTCCCGCGGGCCCGACGACAAGCCAGCGAACCAGGTAGTCGGACTCGACCTACCCGAAGACATGACAAGAGCACCCGACCTGGTCGGGTGCTCTTGTTGTGTGTCTTGGATCCTGGCTTACAGCGTCCGTTCGAAACAGATGGATGTCGGCGAGTCGGTGTAAGGCCCGAATCCGTCGATGCGGGAGTACCCCTCGCGCTCGTAGAAGCGAACGGCGTCGGGTTGTCCGGATCCGGTCTCCAGTTTGAGGACACGGATCCCCCGATTTCGGGCACTGGTTTCCAGCCGTCGCAGTATCGCCACCGAAGCGCCTCGTCCCCGTTCGGGAGGGATGACGTACATCCGTTTGATTTCCGCTTCGCCCTCGTCGAGCAGTCGTAGCGCCCCGCACCCGATTCCGACGTGGGTGTCGTCCCGTGCGACGACGAACACCAGGATGTCCTCGGAGGTGGGCGCCGCGCCGGGCTCGTGGTTGCTGTTGCCGTAACGCGCGTCCAGTTCAGCGCGTTGTGCTGCGCGCAGTTGCGCGCCGACGGGGGTTTCCCAGTCCTCTTCGTCGACTGTGATCACTGTGCTGTGCCTCTTTCGTTCGCAGAGCGTGAAACGCCCATCTCGGTTGCTGGCACACTGGACAAGTGACAGTCAGCCCCGCCGAGCCTCGCACGTCCGGGGCTCTATCGCCTACCGAGCTGGCTACGGCAGCGGTGATGAGCAGTTTCGCGGTCGCCCTGTCGGTCGTCGCGATTCTCGTTCCCATGGCCACAGCGCTTCAGATCGTGGCGGCCGTGCCGATGGCCGTCGTGGTGCAGCGTCACCGCACCCGAGCACTCGTGGCAGCGGCGGTTGCGGGCGTGCTCGTGGCGTTCGTCGCAGCCGGCACCACCACCGCGTTCACCGTCGCCATGTCCGCGATCCTGGGTGGCCTCGTCGGCCGGGCCAAACGGAAGAAGCAGGGGCTGCTGTCCGTTCTGGCCACGTCGATGGTGGTGGGTCCGGCAATCGGGGCAATCATGGTCGGCCTGCTGCTGATTCTGTCGCCACTGCGAGAGCTGTTTCTGCGGACCATCGAGAACACCGTGGAAGGCTTGGCCCGCTTGATGTCTCGGGCCGAATTCCTCGTCACCCCCGCGAATGTTCTGCGGGACAGCGTCGGAACCATCCTCGATCACTGGTGGTGGTGGATTCTCGGCACGACCACACTGTCGATCGTCTTCGGCGCCCTGTTCGCCTGGCTGATCCTCGGCGCCGTCCTGGATCGGCTCGCCACCATCCCGGTGATCGACCGGTTGCCCGTCGCAACGGACGGTGCCGTCGGACCACTTCCGGTACAACTGCGCGGCGTCGGATTCCGTTATCCGGACAGCACATTCGCCGCACTGGACAACATCGACCTGCGGATCGAGCTCGGTGAGTTCGTTGCCGTCGTCGGACACAACGGGTCGGGCAAATCCACACTCGCACGCATCCTCGCGGGCCGTGAGCCGACGTCGGGGACGGTGGAACGCCCGGGCACAGCCGGACTCGGACTGACCGGAGGAACGGCCGTCGTGCTGCAACGACCGGAAAGTCAGGTGCTGGGCAGCCGCGTCGCCGACGACGTCGTGTGGGGGCTTCCGCCCGGCTACGACATCGACGTCGAATCGGTACTGTCCGAAGTCGGGCTGGCAGGTCTGGGCGAGCGGGACACGTCGTCGTTGTCCGGCGGCCAGCTGCAACGACTTGCCGTGGCGTCGGCCCTGGCTCGGCGTCCCGCTCTTCTGATTGCCGACGAGGCCACCGCGATGATCGACGCGGAGGGTCGCGCGAGTCTGGTGGCATTGGTTGCGGCACTTCCGAAACGACACCCGATGTCCGTCGTGCTCGTCACGCATCAGGAGTTGGAGACGGTGGCTGCCGATCGCGTCGTACACCTGCACAGCGGGTTCCAGGTCGCGCATACACCCGATTGGATGCGCGGGCACTTCGCCTACTCCGCGGACGCTTTCCACACCGGCGCGCCCTTGATGACGTTGACCGGCGTCACCCACACCTACAACAGCCGGACACCGTGGTCTCAGGACGCGCTGCACGGCATCGATCTGTCCATCTCGAAGGGCGACGGCATTCTTGTCCTCGGCGGCAACGGATCCGGCAAGTCGACGCTGGCCTGGATTCTCGCCGGGTTGACGTCACCGTCGGCAGGCACCGCTCGTTTGGACGGACGCGACATCGCGGGCAACGTCGGTGCCGTGGGCCTGGCCTTCCAACATTCACGTCTGCAACTGCAGCGTCGAACCGTCGCCGAGGACATCGAGTCCGCAGGAGGTCCGGAGGTGGGATCCGCCAAGGTCGCGGTGGCCATGGACGCCGTCGGGCTGGATCGCACCCTTGCGGGCCGCGAGATCGACTCGCTCAGCGGCGGGCAGATGCGTCGCGTCGTGATTGCAGGCCTGATTGTCAACAAACCTCGAATTCTCGTGCTCGACGAGCCCCTTGCCGGCTTGGATCCGCCCGGCCGAACGGAGATCATCGACGTGCTCGGATCGCTGCGACGACAAGGGATTGCCATCGTGGTGATCTCGCACGACGTCGACGGAATGGATCGAATCTGCGATCGGACCGTCGTACTCGACGCCGGCAGGGTCGCGTCGTGACCACAGTCGTTCTCCGTCAGGTCCCCGGTTCCTCGCCCATCCATCGACTCTGGGCGGGAACCAAACTGCTCGCGGTGCTGCTGATCAGCATCACGATCGTCGTCGCACCGTCCTGGGCATCCATCGGACTCGTCGTCGGAGTGCTCGTCGTCGCGGCGGTGATCGGCCGAGTTCCACCGACCGCCGTTCCGCGGCCTCCGTGGTGGATCTGGGTGCTGTTTCTCGTCGGCGCACTCATCAACGTTCCGCTCGGTCTCGATGCGGTTCTGTTGTTCCTACGCTCGACCGTCTTCGCCTTCGTTCTTCTGGGGGCCTCGTTGATGATCGGGTGGACGACGTCGATGAGCGACATCGCACCCGCAGTGGCCGTACTGGTCTCGCCGCTGAAGAAGCTGAAATTGCCGGTCGACGAATGGGCCGCGACCCTGGCACTGTGTTTGCGATCGCTACCCCTGCTCATCGAAGAGATGCGCACGATGATCGCAGCCCGCAAACTCCGGCCGAAATCGGTGCTCAACAGCGCTTCGGACAACTCGATCGTCGACCTGATCACCGCGACGATGTCCATCGCCATTCGTCGGGCAACCGAGATGGGCGAAGCGATAACCGCCCGCGGCGGTACCGGCCAGATCACCGCGCACCCGAGCCGACCGGGGCTGTCCGACGCGCTGGCCCTCGCCGTCGTCGCACTGTGCTGCACCGCCGGGATCGTGCTGACGTTCGTCTAGAGCTACTCGCCGCCGATGCGTTGGGTTCGGCTGTTCAGTGCCTGCACGAACACGTCCGGGATGTCACGCGGATCCTCGGCGACGTAGCTGGTACCACCCGTCGCAGCGGCAATTCTCTGCAGCGCAACAGGATCGGCGTCGGTGGTGATACCGACGGTGACGATGACGACGGGGCGCACCGGATCCTGTTCGCGCTGCAAGGTTTCGATCAGCTGATCCAAGCTGGGGCTGCCTTCGTCCTCGTTCGTACCGTCCGTCAGCAGGATGACACTGTTGACGAAATTCGGGTCGTACCCTTCCTTGACCCGACGGAACGCAGCGAGAGTGGTGTCGTACAAACCGGTTCCGCCACCCACGATGCCTGGAAGCCCGCGGATTGCAGACAGAATCGCTTCGCGCTGTGGCAGACCGTTGAACACCGTGTCCACCGCTCCCAGGGGAACCAACTCGCGATAATCCTGTTGTCCTCCGCCGAGACCGATGGAGAACGCCCACAGTCCCATCTCGGTCTGGTCGCTGAAGAGAGCGTTGGCCCCGAGGCTTGCATCGACGGTCAGAGCTATCCGTGTCGAGTCACCGGACCGCGCCGCCATGGACCCGGATACATCCTCGACGACCAGGGTGCGAAGCGGAAGGGCCAGCACCGACCAGTCACGCAGCGTCGATTCGATGGCCAGCGGATTCTTCAACTCCAGCGACGCGACCGAACCCACACCCCTACCGTCGGCCACTGGAACACCGCTGGCCTGCCGAAAACCGGCGGCCGTCAGGGCCTCGGTGGCCGAGGTGGTCGACAGCGCCGACGCCAAGGCGGTACCGGCATCCTTGACGCGGTCGTAGTCCGGGCCTGCTGCCGCGGTGACCGCGAGCGGGTAGTTCAGGAAATAGCTGCCCGTCGGTGGAACCGACGCTTCGAGCGGGGCATCGGGATGCGCGGCGTTGTACGCGAGCACGCTCTGCTCGGTTGCAACCGACGTGCCACCCTCGGCCGCGACCTGGTCGACGAGATCCGCCGTTCCGTGCGGCAGATTCGCGATCCGGCCGTAGTCCTGAGCTTTCGGGACCAGTGCGGCAGAGACTGCCTTGGCGTCGGAGATCGCGACCTCCGATTCCGACAGAGCTCCGAGAATCGAGGCGAGGGCTCCGCTGCTGTCCAGCGGATCGCCGATCCGAAGGCCCGGATTCTGCAGCACCTCCAGCCAGGTGTTCACCGGAACCGACTCACCCGGACGCGTGACGACGACGGGCATGGTGTTGACCACCGAGGACTTGGCCACCTCGGGAAGAGCCCCGGTCGACCGGAGAGTCTTCAGCAGCCACAGCGTCGAATCAGGGATCCACAGGTCCGGACGGTTCTCGTTGTTGCCGGCAAGTTCGGTGGCCGTGTCCGTCGGCGCCTCGGCCCTGATGTCGAAATCGGTGCACCCTCGGTCGACAGGTTCCACGGTGGACAGCACGTCCGTGACGACCGGGGCGACGGTGGGATCGACTGCAACGGACACCTGCGCGACGGTGTCGCACTCGGCGCCACCTGCACGGACGGCCTGCACTCCGAAGTATCCGCCGACGACGACCACTACTGCCGTGACGACGATCGCGCCCCCCACGTACAGCGGATTTCTGCGCGTTCCCGTTCCGTGACGCCCCGACATCCCCGTGTTCCCCCAAACAGTCAGCTTCCGTTGCACGCTGCATCATGCACGACGAAGCGCGCCGAGCAAACGGCAAACCCAAAAATAGCGGGAAAATCAGCGTCCTGCGCGGCTCTTGAGAGCATTCACAAAAACGTTGGGGATTTCCGCCGGATTTCTGGCCAGAAAGCTGGTTCCGCCGGTCGCCGCGGAGATCTGCTGGAGAACCCCGGCGTCGGCGTCGTCGGTGATACCGATCGTGACGATGACGACAGGCTTGGTGGGATCCTGCTCGGCACGCAACGTCGAGAGGAGTTCGTCGAGCGAGATGCTGCCCGGGTCCTCGTTGGAACCGTCGGTGAGGATGATGACGCTGTTGATGTAATCGGGGTCGTATCCCTCTTTGACCTGGCGGAACGCCGCGAGCGCCGTGTCGTACAGGCCTGTTCCGCCGCCCACGAGGCCCGGGAGCGTGCGCGTCGCCTGCAGCAGAAGGTCACGCTGCGACGTGCCGTTCACGTCCTCGTCGAGCCGACGAATCGGAACCAACTCGCGGTAGTCCTGGTCTCCCCCACCGAGGCCGACCGAGAAGGCCCACAACCCCAGCGCGGCGTTGTTCGGGAACAACCGATTGCCGGTATCGCTGGCCTGCACGGTGAGCCCGATACGGGTGTCCGCACCCGCGCTGTACCCCATCGACCCCGACACGTCCTCCATCACGAGGGTGCGCGACGGCAGGGCCAGAACCTGGTAGCGACGCAGGGTCTCCTCGGCAGTCTGCTGGTCGGCGATGGTCAACGCCTCGATGTCCCCGACGCCACGGCCGTCGCTGAGCGGAGTGCCGTCGGGTGCTCGGAATCCGGCGTCGGACAGAGCTTGCAACCCCGTCTCCGACGCCAGGGCCTCCGCCACGGCGAGCCCGACGGCCTTCGCGCCCTCGACGCGATCGTCGGCCGGTTCGGTCACGGCCAGCGGAAAGTTGAGAAAGAAACTGCCGGTGGGGGGCGTCGTCGTGCCGAGTTCGGCGCCGGTGGATTTCTGGAAGTCGAGGTACGACTGCTCGGACACCACCGACACTCCGCCGTCGGCGACCATCTCCTCCAGACGCACCGTCGGATCTGCTTCACCGCGGGTAGCGGCCTGCGCCTGCGCGATCGGCACCAGCGCGGCCGACACCGAATCCACGGCGTCCGCGTCGGAGCCCGCCTCCGAGAGCGCCCCGAGAATGGCAGCGTCGGAGATGGTGTTGGTCAACGGATTTCCGATGCGCAGACTCTTCAGCTGCAGAGCCGTCAACCAGGAGTCGAAGAACGGAACCTCGTCCTTGCGTGCGGCGATCACCGCCGGGGAACTCGCCACCGACTGGCTTGCTACATCCACCAGCGAACCCGTCGCGCGCACGGCCTTTCCCACCCACAGTGCGGAATCCGGGATCCACAACGACGGCGCATCCGCACCCATCGACACTGCAGCCGACGCCGTGCCGGAATCGGTCGCGGTGACCTCCACCGTCGCGCACCCGAGATCCTCGGCCGAGGTGTCGTCGACGACCTGCTGGACCACTCCTGCGATAGCAGGGTCCGCGGCCAGGGAGTACGTGGCCGGATCCGTGCAATCGGAACCGAAGGCCTTCTGCGCCGCGAACACTCCACCGCCGACGACGAGCAGGAGAACGACGGCGATGATCCCGTACTTCACCGCCGGAACGGCGCTTGCACCCGACGCGGGGGCACTGTGTCTACCAGGGGCACTGTGTCTGCCGGGCATGGAAAGGCCTCTCCGTTGTCAGGCGTACAGCGATTCGAAGGTCTTCATCGAGTTCTCGATGTCACCCTTCAGCGCCCGAGCGACGCCGGAGCCTATCGGGCCGAACAAGGGGGCACCGCCGAGCTCGACGTCCAGCGTCAGGTCGGAGCCGCCGCTCTTGCCCTCCGCGACCGACAACACCAGCCCGATCTTCACTCCGCCCTTGCCGTTGCCCTTCAACTTCAGCTTCTTCGGCGGGTCGTAGCTCTCGATGGTCCACCGGACGCGGTTACGCATCCCTTTCACCGACGCGACGGACTCCAGAGTGGTGCCGACGGACAGTTGTTCCGGCAGGTCGGAGCGCCATCCCTCGTGGATGGACAACCACTTGTCGTAGTCGGCGAGATCGGACGCATGAGTCCACGCAGTCTCGGGGTCGAGCGGGACGTTGACGGTTACCTTCAGCTTGGCCACGGAAGGGATCGTAACCAAACGCGTCAACCCCGATGTGTGAGGCAGACCTCACCGGGGCCCGCGGAGTTGTGATAGCTACCAGCTCCCACCCCCGCACACACTGCAGTCCCCCGCACAGGCTGCAACCTGTGCGAGGGACTGGAAGGTGTGCGGGAGCAGAACGAAATCGCGCGTCGTACAACACAATCGAGTTATCCCCAGGATCGTTCATCCACAGCTATCGCGAACGCGCCCGATCGACCACGATCGTCGCCATGCGATTCGACGAGGACCCGTTGCTGATGCGTAGCCAGCTCGTGCGCACCGGAACGTCGGACAGCGAGATACGGACCGCGACCAGGAACGGGACGATGAAGCGAATCCGACGCGGCGCATTCGCCGATTCGTCGGCGCTCCAGGCTCTGGGGCCCGAGGATCGCCACGTTCTCCGGACGCGGGCGCACGCGAACGCCGCCGGTGGCCGACTCGTCGTGAGTCACCAGTCCGCTGCCCTGGTCCACGGGATCGCACTGTGGGCCCCGGATCTGCAGCGTGTTCATTTCACCGTCGGTCGTAGCGGTGGTGGCCGTAAGACCGGTGGGCGGCACGTTCATCCCGCACCTCTCGAGTATCTGAAACCTGGGCAGACACCGGCTGCTGCTGTGGTCGCCGAGAAGAAGCGCGAGGACGCGCTGCGAGCGCACGGTTGGATCGTTCTCCGGTTGACGTGGTCCGACCTCGAGAACCCCGACAGGCTGGTGTCCAAGCTGCGAGCGTCGATCGAGCTCGCAGCCGCACTCCCCACCCCACGCACCGTGGTCCGGCGGTCGGCAAGGTGACCCCCTTCCCGCACACACTGCAGTCCCCCGCACAGGCTGCAACCTGTGCGAGGGACTGGAAGGTGTGCGAGAGAGATGGAACCCTCAGTGGGCGGTGGCTTTCTCCGCACCGATACCGGTGAGTGAGCGAACCTCCATCTCGGCTTGCTTGGCGCGGCTCTCGCTGTCCTTCGACAGCAGCGTACCGACGATTCCCAGCACGAATGCGAGTGGGATGGAGACGATTCCGGGGTTGGACAACGGGAACCAGGCGAAGTCCGAGCCGGGGATCATCGCGGTCTTGGATCCGGACACGGCCGGGGAGAAGACGATGAGCACGAGCGTCGAGATGAGGCCGCCGTACATGCTGCACAGTGCGCCGGTGGTGTTGAAGCGACGCCAGAACAGCGAGTACACGATGGTCGGCAGGTTCGCCGCGGCAGCGACCGCGAAGGCGAGTGCGACGAGGAACGCGATGTTCTGACCGTTCGCCAGGATGCCGAGGCCGATGGCGAGTGCACCGATCACGACGGCGGTGATGCGCGAGACCTTGACCTGCTTCTTCTCGTCGACATCGCCCTTCTTGATGACGCTGGCGTAGATGTCGTGAGCGAAGGACGCCGACGCGGTGATGGTCAGGCCGGCGACCACGGCGAGGATCGTCGCGAAGGCGACCGCCGAGATGACACCGAGCAGGATGACGCCACCGAGCTCGAAGGCCAACAGCGGTGCCGCGGAGTTCTGTCCGCCTGCCGACGCCAGGATGCGGTCCGGTCCGACGATTGCTGCGGCTCCGTAGCCGAGCACCAGGGTGAAGAGGTAGAACGCGCCGATGAGTGCGATGGCCCAGACGACGCTGCGACGAGCTTCCTTCGCGGTGGGGACGGTGTAGAAGCGCATGAGAACGTGTGGGAGACCAGCAGTTCCGAGCACGAGTGCGATACCGAGTGACAGGAAGTTGAGCTTGGACATGTTGCTGCCGCCGTACTGAGCGCCCGGCTCGAGAACCTGGCGGGCTGCGACTGCATCATCGGCGGAGCCGGTGATCGTTTCCTGTGCACTACCGAGCAGCTCGGAGATGTTGAAGCCGAACTTCGCGAGAACGAGCACCGTCATGAACAGTGCACCGGCGATGAGCAGAACCGCCTTGATGATCTGGACCCACGTGGTGCCCTTCATGCCGCCGACGAGGACGTAGACGATCATCAACACACCGACGACGGCGATGACGATGGACTGCCCGGTGCGGTCGGAGATGTCGAGCAGGAGTGCGACGAGTCCGCCTGCGCCCGCCATCTGCGCGAGGAGGTAGAACAGCGACACCGTCAGCGTCGACAGCGCGGCCGCGGTGCGCACCGGACGTTGCTTGAGGCGGAAGCTCAACACGTCGGCCATCGTGAATTTGCCTGTGTTGCGGAGCAACTCGGCCACGAGCAGCAGCGCGACGAGCCAGGCGACGAGGAAGCCGATGGAGTAGAGGAAGCCGTCGTACCCGTAGACGGCGATGGCGCCCGCGATGCCGAGGAAGCTTGCCGCGGAGAGGTAGTCGCCTGCGATGGCGACGCCGTTCTGTGGTCCGGAGAATCCGCCACCGGCGGTGAAGAACTCGGAGGCGGTCGCGTTCTTCTTCGAGGCGCGGATGACGACGAACATCGTGACGGCGACGAACGCTCCGAAGATCGCGATGTTGACGAGTGGTTCGCCGACGGTGGTGTCTGCGGCTTGCGCCAGGACGTTCATCGCTTGGCCTCCTGGGACGCGATCATGTCGTTGCGCAGTGCCTCGGCGCGCGGGTCGAGTTCACGGTTCGCGAAACGAACGTAGATGCCCGTGATCGCGAAGGTGGTGACGAACTGCCCCAGTCCGAGGAGCAGGCCGACGTTGACGTTGCCCCACACAGGGGTGGACATGAAGTCGTGCGCGTAGTTGCTCAGCAGCACGTAGACGATGTACCAGATCAGGAAGAACGCGGTCATCGGGAAGACGAAGCTGCGCAGGCGTCGACGCAGTTCCTGAAATTCCGGGCTTGCTTGCATGTCGATGAACGCTTGCTCGTCCGGTGGTGGAGATGTGTCCGGTGTTGTCACGAAAGTGCTCCCTCGTCGTGGCGTCACGGAGTGTGACGGAAGATCTGGACTGAGAGTAGTGAGATGGGGATCACAAAAGAACGTGGTGGCGTCGGTCACACGTTCAGCTGCGTAGGTCTGCGCCGAACGGTTGTCTCACCGCGACAAACGGCCGAGGTGTCAGAGTTCGCGCTCGCGGTCCTTGCCGACACCCAGGCGTTCGGGAGCGTGCAATCGGGTGAAGATGCCGCCGATGTCGACGGGAACCGTCCGCGATGTCGCCTTGCTGACCAGGTACATCAACCCGAAAGCGAGGGGCACGCTGACAGCGGCCGGGTACCCGAGGACGGTCGCCGCCCATCCCCCGAACCATGCCTCCGGAATTCCGAACACCGACAGCGACGCTGCCACGAGCGAGACGGTTCCGCCGCCGATCAGCCCGGCTGCTGCACCGGCCGCAGTCAGTCCGCGCCACCAGATGCCCAGCACGAGGAGGGGGCACAGCGTCGACGCGGCAACCGCGAACACCAGCCCCACCGTGCGGGACAGATCGAGCGACGCGAGCCCGAGGGACATCGCCAGCGGCACGGCTCCCGCGAGCACCGCTGCGATGCGGAAGTCTCGGACGCGTCCACGCAGTACATCGGTGCTGAGCACCCCGGCGATGCTCACCAACAGACCCGACGACGTCGACAGGAACGCCGCGATGGCCCCGGCGGCGACGAGAGCGGCCAGGAGTTGGCCTCCCACACCGGACAACACCGACCCGGGGAGCAGCAGTACCGCCGCGTCGGAGTTCCCGGTGATCAACAACTGCGGAACGTACAGACGCGCGAAGACTCCCAGCAGAGTCGGAAAGAGATAGAACAAGCCGAGCAGACCGAGGACCGTCAGCGACGTCACTCGCGCGGCACGACCGTCGGGATTGGTGTAGAACCGCACGAGCACGTGAGGCAAACCGAGGGTGCCGAGGAACGTCGCCAGAATGAGCGAATACACCTGGTACAGCGGATGCATGCCGCCGAGCCCGCCACCGGGCATCGCCCACTGACGGTCCGTCGTCGGTGCGCCCGCCACGACGGGAACGGCCGAACCCGCGTCGAGCACCAGGGACGTTCCCTCGGACAACTCGTGCGTGCCTGCACCCAGCACCACCGCGCCGTCGACGCTGTCACCGTCGAGAGTGCCGCTGATGAGCGCGCCGATCGGTGAATCCACCTGAACGAGAACATCGGTGTTGATCTCGACCGTCGTCACCCGGTCCACCGTCGGTGGCGCCGGACTACCGACCGCACGATCGTCGGCGAAGAAGTGCACGGCAAGCACGAGGGCCGGAACAGCGACGGCCGTCAGCTTCAACCAGTACTGGAAGGCCTGCACGAACGTGATGGAGCGCATGCCTCCACCGACGACGTTGGCGATGACGATGAACCCGACGACCGCCGCGCCCACCCACCCGGGAACTCCCAGCAAGATATTGAGAGTGAGGCCCGCACCCTGAAACTGCGGCACGAGGTACAGAGCGCAGATGACCACGACGACGAACATCGCGAGGGTGCGCAATCGCCCGGAGCCCAGTCGGAACTCGGCGAAATCGGGAACGGTGTAGGCGCCGCTGCGCCGAAGCGGCGCGGCAACGAACAGCAGCAGACCCAGATACCCGGCAGTGAAACCGATCGGATACCACAGGGCGTCGGCACCGTACTTCGCGATGAGGCCGGCGACCCCGAGAAACGATGCAGCCGAAAGGTATTCGCCGGAGATGGCGGCCGCATTCCATTTCGGCCCCACGGTGCGTGACGCGACGAGGAAGTCCGACGTGGTGCGGGCCAGGCGCACGCCGTACACACCGATGGCGACGGTCGCGGCGGCAGCGATCAGCAACGCTCCCACCGTGAGCCACGGCACCCCCGTCATGATCAGTCGTCCACCAGGTCGAGGAATTGCTGCTCGATGCGCTCGGAGCGGCGGACGTGGATCCAGCCGACACCCAGCAGCAACGGGTAGACCGCGACCCCGAGCACGACCCACGGCAACCGAACTCCGAACACCACGGCGTCGGAGAACGCGGGAACGAGCAGGCCCAGCAACGGAATCGAGAACAGTACGGCGAGCGTCACCACGGCGAGGCGGATCGACAGCAGCAGTTGAGCGCGAACGAGGCCGCGCACCATGGCGTCGCCGACCTCGGTGTGTTCCTGCACTTCCACCCGTGTTCTGACGATCCGGGCGCCGCGCCTGCGGGCAAGGACCACGCGTTCACGCGGGTTCCGACCGGGCTCCGTCACCGATTCGACCAGGATTGCAGCGGGCCGCGGACGAGACGATCCTTGAGTGCCCGGGTGTGACGCCTGCTCACCGGGAGTTCGACGGCCGCGAGGTCTCCGTGGCGTCGGAGGCACACCACGAGCCCCGATCCGACGCTCTTGATGCCCGTCACCAACGACAGGGACACCAGGTAGGACCGGTGCACTCGGAGGAAACCGACTTCTGCCCAACGACTTTCGAGGGTGGAGATAGGGATCCGCACGAGGTGAGAGCCTGTGGAGGTGTGCAGCCGGGCGTAATCGCCGTCCGCTTCCACCCACCCCACGCTCGCACGTTGCACGAGCGTCGTCGTGCCGCCGAGCTCGACCGGGATGATCTCGTCCCCTGTAGCCGGTTCCTGACCCTCCAGTCGTCGGCCCGCGGCGGTGATTCGGCGCAGAGATTCCGCCAGACGGTCCTCGCGCAAGGGTTTGAGCAGGTAGTCGACGGCGCCGAGGTCGAATGCGGCCAGTGCTCGGTCGTCGTGGGCGGTGACGAACACGACCGCCGGTGGACGCACGAAGTTCGAGAGGATCCCGGCGAGCTCCAACCCGTCGAGACCGGGCATGTTGATGTCGAGGAACACTGCGTCGATCGCCGGGTAGGACGCGTCGACCGGATGTTGCAGTCGTCGCAGTGCCGTCGTGGCGTCCGACGCGACGAAGACCTCGGCCACCGAATCCTGCGCGTTCAGCAGAAAAGCCAACTCGTCGAGCGCCGGCTTCTCGTCGTCGACTGCGAGCACAACAAGACCGGTCATCACCGCATCATCCCAGACATCCAGCGCTGCCGACCACGGCGGTCATGCCCGAATCCCCGCTTTGAACTTGGGAACCCGCATGCTGACCTTCGTTCCGGCACCCATGCCCGTGTCCACGACGAGACCGTAGTCGTTGCCGAACGCCGCGCGCAGTCGATCGTCCACATTGGACAGACCCACGTGCGCGGCCTCGTCGGAGTCCAGCGTTCCCGATCGCAGCAGTTCCGGATCCATTCCGACGCCGTCGTCCTCGACGCTGATGAGGCAGTCGGTTCCCTCGTCGGCCGCGACGATGGTGATGGTGCCGCCACCGGCGCGACCCGCGATCCCGTGCCGCACCGCGTTCTCGACCAGGGGCTGCAGCGCGAGAAACGGCAGTGCGACGTTCAGTACCTCGGGCGCGACCTGCAACGTGACCTGCAGAGTGTCGCCGAAGCGTGCCCGCTCGAGCGTCAGGTACCGATCGATGTTGCGTAGTTCGTCGGACAGGACGGTGAACTCGCCGGAGTTACGGAACGAGTAGCGGGTGAAATCCGCGAACTCCAGCACCAGCTCTCGTGCTCTGTCGGGATCGGTACGGACGAACGAGGCGACCGTGCCGAGAGCGTTGTAGATGAAGTGCGGGCTGATCTGAGCGCGCAGTGCTCGGACTTCGGCGCGGTCGAGGCGTGCACGCGAGGCGTCGAGTTCGGCCAACTCGATCTGCCCGCAGGCGTAGCGGGCGACCTCGCCGACGGCTCCGAGCATGCCCGGTCCGGGCGTCGACGTGGTGACGACACCGAGAACCCCGACGACACCGACGTCCTCGACGAGCAACGGTTGGACCACCACGGTGCGCCACGTGGCACCCGCAGGCGCGGTGATCAGAATTCGGCGCTGCCCGCCGACTGCCCGCGCGGCCGCCTCGAGGAACTGCCCGACCACCTCCTCGAAGGGACCGTTCCACGCCAGCAGGTGCGCGTCGGCGTCGGCGACGCCGAGTGCGTCGCCACCGGTGAGCGCGCGCAGATGAGGCGCGGCCTCGGCCGCGGACTGGGTGTCCAGGCCGCGGCGCAGCGGGCGGGCTGCCAACGATGCGGTATGCAGCGTCGCGTGGACCGCGCGCTCCTCGGGCGTCGTCAGATCCCGCCGTCCCCGCAGACTGATCACGGCGACGGCAACGATCGCGCAGGCCACGATGACCGCGAACCACATCAGAGCCGAGGTCATTCGGGTTGGCGCTCGGCATCGAGTTGGGTCAGCAGCGTCTTGGGCGCCACCGTCCGGTACGCATCCTCCACGATGTCCGCGATGTCCTCCCAGTCCTGCGGCACGTCGAGGTAGACGCCGATCCACCCTCGCCCGCCGAAGTACGGGGGTACGTAGAAGCGGGTGCTGTCCTTCGCAACCCAGGCTTGCTGCGCCCCGGCCGGGGCGGCGGCGACGAATCCGACGCGGTCGTCGTGGTGATGATCGGAGAACATCGCGAACTGTGGAGACTTTCTGACGAACCAGGACGGTTCGCCGTGGCTGATGCGCTCGGTGGCCTCGGGAAGCGCCAGGCACAGCGCCCGCACCATCGTCAGTGGGTTCGGATCCATGTCATCCTCCTGCACAGGTGTCGGGCGGTGGTACGCCGGCAAATCTGTCGGCCAACCACGCCACCCCGTCGGCGACGGCCGCCTGGTCCGAATGCCCCTGGCCGGGCTCTTCCCGGATGGACACGACGTCTCCCATCGAGCATGCCCGCGCTACGGCGTCGCGTGTCCATTTCGGGTCGATCAATTGATCCTGTTGCCCGACGACAGCCAGCAACGGCACATCCGTCCGCGTCCGCGGCAGTGCGACGGACGTCAACCACTCCACCATCTTCAGACGTGACGCCTCGGTGGCCGGCGTCGCGTCCGACGCCGTCAGACGCCCGGCGGCTTCCGCCTTCTGCACACCGAGGAGGTCCGTGCACGCGGTCAGCGCGCGCCTGTCGGCCTCGAGTGCGCCCCGGACGAACTCCGTTCCGGTCACCTCCGGATGCCGGTACTGCAGCCCGTCGACGAGAAACGGCGTCAGCAGAATCTGCGGAAGGGTGTTCACGTGCCCCGCGTCGAACATGGGCGCGAGATCGAGGACGGGAGACAGCGCGGCGCTGCCGACGAGCTCCAACCCGTCGGCGTAGTCCGCATGCTCCGCTGCCGCCCACACGGCCTGTCCACCTTGGGAATTACCGATCGCTCCCCACCGCGCACCGGTGCCGGGTACGACGTTCGCGGCCGCGCGGACTGCGTCGATGACGTTGTACGCCGCGGCATTGGGGTCGAGGTAGGGATGAATACCGGGAGTGCCGATGCCCTCGTAGTCCGTGACCGCGACGACCATGCCTCGTTCGAGGAACGGGGCGACCGTGCCGATGGTGCCCAACAGGTTCGGGTACAGCGACGGAGCGCACTCGTCGGTGACTCCGGTCGTGCCGTGACCCACGGACACGATGGGCCAACCACCCTGTGGCGGTGTACCTTTCGGGGCGAAGATCACCCCGGACACTTCGGTCCGCGACGTGCCGTCACCCGACGTGGACGCGTACACCACGCGGGTGGCGGACGCACCGAGGAACCGCACAGCGAGGTCGAGATGACCCATGTCCGTCTGCGAGACGATCGCACCACGTTCGTCGCCGACGGGTGCCGGTGCGACAGCGGGTACGGACGAATCGAGCGCAGGCTGCGCCTCGGGCCCGCCGCACCCGGCGAGAAGAGTCAGAGCCAGGGCACCGACCAGCCACCGCCGCACTATCGGTTTCTCCGTTCCAGTCGCGCTTCGGCCGCAGCTTCTTCCACGTCGAGACCGTCGAGCACGGTCCGCAGGACCTCGTCGTCCAGTTCACCCGCATCACGGGCGTGCACCAGTGCTGCGCGCTGCGCGACGAGGACGTTGCGCCGCAACGTGTCGAACAGTGCGCCCGCTGCGGCGATCCGCTCTTCGTGGTCTTCGGTTTCGTCGGCGTCGAGTCGCGCGCGAACCGATCGCCGCACCCGCTCCAGGACGTGCTCGACGGATTCTCGGCTGGCTCCGTCGATCCCGTTCACCGCGGCCTCGGAGAGGTACTGCTCGGCAGCCGACCTCGAGATGGACCGTGCGAGAGCCGCCTGTTCGTCGGTTCGACGCTGTTCGTCGGCGTCGGCGACGTCGAGTCTGCGGATCAGCATCGGCAACGTCAGCCCCTGGATCACCAACGTCCCCACCGCAACGACGAATGCGACCGCTTGAATGACGGCGCGGCCCGGGAACGGATCTCCCGCCACGGTGGCGAGCGGCACACCCGACGCCGCGGCCAGCGTCACCACGCCGCGCATCCCCGCCCAGGACAGGACGAGGTTCTGTCGCCACGTCAGTCCGAGTACGTCGGACGTCTCCGACGCCTTTCTGCGCAGGAGTTTGCGCACCACGGATCGTCTGGAGGTGTTGACGAAGATCCAGGCCGGCCGGACGAGAATGACGACGAGCAGAACGAGCAGGGCGTAGGCGAAGATGTGGTGCACCGGCAGTCCGTCCCGCTGCACTTCCTCGATGACCGATTTGAGTTGCAACCCCATGTAGGCGAACACGAATGCTTCGAGCAGCAGGTCCATCAACGGCCAGACCTGGCGTTCCTGGATCCGCGTCGGGACCGCGACGTCGGCGGTGACCCTGCCGAGCACGAATCCCGCGGTCACGACGGCCAGCACTCCCGACGCGTGGATCTCCTCGGCAGCCAGATACGCGGTGAACGGAAGCACGAGTCCCAGAACGGTTTCCAGCGAGGAATCGCGGATGCGCGAACGAACGAAGCGGACGATGCGGGCCAGTACGTAGCCGACGATCACTCCGCCCGCGATCTCGTACGCGAAGAACAGTACGGGCGAGTCGATCTCGATCTTCTTGCCCGTCACCGACGCGACGGCGAGGGTGAACAGAGTCAAGGCGGCCGCATCGTTGACCAGGCTTTCCCCGGTAAGGATCGCCATCATGCGGGAGGGCAGTCCGAGTTTGCGGCCGACGGCGATCGCGGCCACGGCGTCGGGCGGCGCCACCACAGCGCCCAGGACCAGTGCGGCGCCGAGAGTGAGTTCGGGGACCAGCCAATTGGCGAAGTACCCCACGGCCACCGCGGTCACGATGACCATGACGATGCCGAGCCGGAGAATGTGTCCCAGGTTCTTGCGGAAGCTGACGAACGAGAAGTCGAGGGCGGCCGAGTACAACAGCGGAGGCAGCACCACGCCGAGGATCAGCTCGGGTGACAGGGTCAGCTGAGGAACTCCTGGAACGAACGACGCCGCCGATCCGACCGCGACGAGCACCAGCGGCACCTGAAGGTCGAAGCGTTTGGCGAAACCCGCCACCGCGACGGCCGCGATCACGACGAGTAGTAGTACTGGTCCGTCCACAGCTAGATCATGCCGTCAGCTGCGCGGCCTCGCGCAGCCGACTCGCACACGATCATCCGTTCACGGCTTGTCCGGGATGGCCTTCTTCGCCGCTTCCTGCACTTTGTCGACCTTGTCGGCGTACTTGCCACCGGTCTTGTCGTCGATGAAATCGCCTGCCTTGTCGACGACGTCCTCGATCTTGTCGGAGTTCTCGGCGGCGAGCTCTTTGCCCTTGTCGACGATGCCCTTGAGGTTGTCTGCGAAACCCATGAGATCACTCCATTCGCTGTGATTGTGCTGGCGGGAGAAGCTTACTTCGCGGAACCGTTTCGTTGCAGGGCCGCGCTGATGCGCCAGGACACCTCCACGAGCACGATTCCGACGGCGCCGATCACGAACGCCGAAGTCGTCAGCGCGATGTTCGACGGGTCGAGCTTGAAGAACGTGCGGCAGAACGGGATGGTGAACAGCGCCAGGTAGCCCAGCACCGAACCGGCGAGCAGCACGATCTTCCACCACACGTACGGCCGAGCGACGACGGCGAGCACCCATACGGCGATCATGATCAACGTGATCAGTGCCGTCGTGCTGGCCTGGGTCACCTGTTCCTCGGTCGCCTGCGGTCCTTGGTAGGCGAGCAGGTAGGACACGAACGTCGCGACGCCGACGATCAGGCCCGACGGCACCGCGAGGCGCATCACGCGCGGGACGAACCCGGACCGCGCACGCTCGTTGTTGGGGGCGAGCGACAGGATGAATGCAGGGATGCCGATCGTGAACCACGCGGCGATGGTGACGTGACGCGGCAGGAACGGATACGGAATCGGCTCGAAGTGGAAGATCTGCGACAGCACCCCGGACAGGCCGATGAGGAACGCCAGCAACACCGAGTACACGGTCTTGGTGAGGAACAGGTTCGAGACGCGTTCGATGTTGCCGATGACGCGTCGGCCTTCACCCACGACGTACGGCAGCGTCGCGAACTTGTTGTCCAGCAACACGATCTGCGCGACTGCGCGTGTCGCGGCACTGCCCGAGCCCATGGCGACACCGATGTCGGCGTCCTTGAGTGCGAGCACGTCGTTGACGCCGTCGCCGGTCATCGCCACGGTGTGTCCCCGGGACTGCAGGGCGCCGACCATCCGACGCTTCTGATCGGGGCGCACTCGTCCGAACGTGGTGGAATTCTCGACGGTGTCGGCGAGGTCCTCGGTGCGCTCGGGTAGGTTGCGTGCGTCGATGGGGCTGCCGGCGAGGCCGAGAGATCCCGCGACGGCCCCCACCGACACGGCGTTGTCCCCGGAGATGACCTTCACGGCAACGGATTGGCTCGCGAAGTACTCGAGTGTCTCGCGGGCGTCGGACCGCACCTTCTGTTCCAGGATCACCAGCGCCCGCGGAGTGACCACACCGGGGGCCGCGTCGTCGTCGACCGGGAGATCACTGCTGGCGAGCAGCAGAACACGCAGTCCCGACGAGCCGACTTCCTCTGCCTGGCGTGCGATGTCGCTGGTCGGGTCCAGCAGCACGTCGGGCGCTCCGAGAAGCCAGTTGCCGTCGTCTCCGTAGGACAGGCCGCTCCACTTCTTCGCCGACGAGAACGGCGCGACCGCGGTTTCGGTCCACCCCGGATCCTCCGGGAACGCTTCGGCGATCGCCAGAACACTGGCGTTCGGGCGTGGATCGTCGTGTGCGAGCGCGGCGAGGACGCGGGGCAGCACGGCCGTGTCCCCTTCCTCCACGACGCGAAGCTCCGCGAGCCGCATACCGTTCTCGGTCAACGTGCCCGTCTTGTCCGCACAGACCACGTCGACTCGCGCAAGCCCCTCGATTGCAGGAAGCTCCTGGACGAGGCACTTGCGTTGCCCGAGCCGAACGACACCGACGGCGAACGCGATCGACGTCATCAGCACCAGACCTTCGGGCACCATCGGAACGAGAGCTGCGACCATGCCGTTCAGCGCAGGGCCCAGCGACTGCCCCGACGAGAACAGCTGGTTGTAGATGATGAGCGCGCCTGCCGGGATCATCAGGTGGGTGATGAACTTCAGGATCTTGTCGATGCCGCTGCGCAGCTCGGAGTGCACCAGGGTGAACTTGCTCGCCTCCTCGGCGAGCTTGGCGGCGTACGCATCGCGGCCGACCTTCGTCGCGCGGTAGGCACCACTACCGGCCACGACGAAACTGCCGGACAGGATGGGCGCGTCGATCTCCTTGTGCACCGCGTCCGCTTCACCGGTCAGCAGCGACTCGTCGACCTCCAGCGACGACGCTTCGACCACGCTGCCGTCGACGACGATCTGATCACCCGGGCCCAACTCGATGACGTCACCGAGAACCACCTCGTCGGGGGCGACCTCGCGCGCGACGCCGTCCCGTCGAACGACCGGTTTGCTCTGGCCGACGATCGCCAGTTCGTCCAGAGTCTTCTTGGCCCGGATCTCCTGGATGATGCCGATACCGCTGTTGGCGATGATCAGCAACCCGAACATGCCGTCGACGATCGATCCCGTCGAGAGCACGATGATCAGCAGGACACCCAGAATTGCATTGATCCGCGTGAACACGTTGCCGCGGACGATGTCCTTGACCGAACGACTCGCCCGGGCCGGAACGTCGTTGGATTTTCCGTCGGCTCGAAGTTGCGCTACTTCCGCTTCGGTGAGTCCACGTTCCCACTGCGCGTCCGTCTCGATCGACATGGACACAGAGTAGTGGTCGTCAGCCGAGCCTCGCCCACCACCGATCGTCCTGTGTTCCCCTGGATGCATCAATCCGCTGACCCGGCATCGGCACGACCGTGGGAACGCCGACGCTGTCCGCTGCGGCCTTCAGCCGAACGATGGGTTCGGACCACGGGTGGAACGCCAGATTGAACGTCGCCCAGTGCACGGGGACGAGCACGTTGCCGCCCAGATCTCCGTGTGCCCGCACGGCTTCCTCCGGGTTCATGTGTATGTCCGCCCAACGTGGGTCGTAGGCACCGACCGGCAGCAACGTCAGATCGAACGGGCCGTACTTGGCGCCGATCTCCGCGAACTTGACCGTGTAACCGGTGTCACCGCCGAAGAAGACCCGGTGCTTCGGTCCAGCGAACGCCCAGGACGCCCACTGCGTCAGATCACGCCTCAGCCCTCGACCCGAGAAGTGCCTGGCTTCGGTGCAGGTGATGGTGATGCCGGCGACCTCGGTCTGTTCGTCCCAGTCCAACTCGACGATTCGGTCCTCGGGTATCCGCCAGTGGCGCAGGTGGGCACCGATCCCCAGCGGGACGACGAACGTCGCCGTCTGCAGGCTCGCGAGGCGCACGATGGTCGCCTTGTCGAGGTGGTCGTAGTGGTCGTGAGAGATGACGATCGCGTCGACGGAGGGAAGCGCGTCGAGGGCAACAGGCGTCGGATGCAGCCGCGACGGCCCCACGGTGCGCGAGGGCGACACTCGGTGGCTCCACACCGGGTCGGCGAGGATGCGCTTGCCGTCGAGTTCGATCAGCACGGACGAGTGGCCGTACCAGGTGACGGCTGTTTCACCGGCGTCGACGGGAGCGACCTGGGGTGCGAGGGGAATCGGTTGCTGCGGCTTGCCCAGCGCGCGGCGCCGGAGGAAGGACACCAGAATCGACTCGTCGCCGCCGCCGGAGAAGCTCGAGCTGGGTTCGGTGTTGTGGAATCGGCGGTCGCGGTAGCGTGCCGACCCTGCCGCGTACGGCGCGATCTTGCCTGCTGTCGCACCGATCTGAGCCGGGAGTCCCCACGCCGCTCGGGCCACCCATGCTGCACCTGCGATGCCGAGGGCGATCGGCACGATCCGCTGTTTGGTCACCCCCGCGAGGATAGGTGAGCCGAACCGGGCGAACAGGACAGGCGGTCGTTGGCTAGCCTCACCTCATGCCTTTCGGACGCACCCTGGCCATGACGCTGGTCACCGCCACCGCAGCTCTGACCCTCGTCGCATGCTCCTCGGCCGACGACGGCGAACCGGCCCGGGAACCAGCGTCGAACAGCGCTTTTCCGGTCTCGGTAGCCGGCGCCCTCGGCACCGCCGACGTGCCGGACAAGCCCGAACGCGTCGTTGCCTTGACGTGGACCGACGCGGACATCGTGTTCTCCCTGGGCGTAACGCCGATTTCCGTGGCACAGGCCCAGACGGACTCCGGCTATCAACCGTGGTTCGAGAACGCGGTGCCGCAGACCCCTCCCGTGTGGGAAGCGAGCGGAGCCACGATCCCCATCGAGGAGATCGCGGCCCTGCAACCCGATCTGATCGTCGCCACCAAGTCCTTCACCCTCGCGCGCGCGTACGACCAGCTGAAAGAGATCGCGCCGGTCGTCCATTTCGCCGACACCCCGTCGTCGGAGACGTGGCAGAGCGCGACCGCGACGGTGGCGTCGGCGCTGGGGGGTTCCCGAGACGGGCGAGCAGGTGATCGCCGACACCGAGTCCCGCATCGCCGACGCGGCCGCGCAGTTCCCCGAACTGAACGGCAAGACCTTCACGTTCTTCGTCGGACCGAGCGAGGGCGCGGTCTACATCGTCAACTCACCGGACGACGCGGGTGCCAGCTTGCTGGGACAGCTCGGCATGACCCCGACGGAGTTCGCCACCGCCCAACCCGTCAGCACCATCCCGGGCCGCGCGCAGATCAGCTACGACTACCTGTCGGAGACGGACGCGGACGTCATCATCGCGACCGGCCTGCCAGGTTCCGTCGACGAGCTCGCCGCCCAGCCCGCCGTGCAGTCTCTCCCCGCCGTTGGACGGGGTGCGTTCGTGCCGCTCTCGCCCACGCAGGCACAATCGATCGCGTTCCCGTCGCCGCTCAGTCTGGATTGGGCATTGAACGAGATAGTCCCGCAGCTGGGCGATGCGGCTCGTAAGTAGAATGCTCGCGACGGTTTTGCTCTAGAAGGAGATCGCACACACTCATGACCACCGAACAGCGGGAATTTCAGGCCGAGACGCGCCAGCTCTTGGACCTGATGGTTCACTCCATCTACTCCAACAAGGACAGCTTCCTCAGGGAGCTGATCTCCAACGCATCCGACGCCCTCGACAAGTTGCGGCTCGAGTCCTACCGCAACAAGGACCTCGACGTCGACGTCTCCGATCTCCACATCGAGTTGGACATCGACAAGGAAGCACGGACGCTCACGATCCGTGACAACGGCATCGGCATGACGCGTGACGAGGTCATCGACCTCATCGGCACGCTCGCCAAGTCCGGCACGGCCGAGGTGCGCAAGAAGCTCAAGGAAGCGAAGGACGCCGCGGCGTCGGAGGAGCTGATCGGCCAGTTCGGCATCGGCTTCTACTCGACGTTCATGGTTGCGGAGAAGGTCTCGCTGCTGACCCGCAAGGCCGGCGAAACCAGCGCCACCCGCTGGGAGTCGACCGGCGAGGGCACCTACGAGATCTCCGACGTCGACGGCGCACCGCAGGGCAGCTCGATCACGTTGCACCTCAAGCCGACCGACGAAGAGGATCACCTCTACGACTACGCGTCGGAATCGAAGATCAAGCAGCTCGTCAAGAAGTACTCGGACTTCATCGCGTGGCCCATCCGCATCGACGTCGAGAAGACGGTCAAGGCAACCGAAGAGGGCGCCGAGGACACCGTCGAAATCGAGACGCAGACGATCAACTCGCAGAAGGCTCTGTGGACTCGGCCGAAGGACGAAGTGTCCGACGAGGAGTACAAGGAGTTCTACAAGCACGTCTCCCATGCCTGGGACGAGCCGCTCGAGGTCATCCCGTTCAAGGCCGAGGGCACGTTCGAATACCAAGCGCTGCTGTTCATTCCGTCGCAGGCACCGTTCGATCTGTTCATGCGCGAAGGCAAGTCGGGCGTGCACCTGTACGTCAAGCGCGTGTTCATCATGGACGACTCGGAGGAGCTGCTGCCGGAGTACCTGCGCTTCGTCAAAGGTGTCGTCGACGCACAGGACCTCTCGCTCAACGTCTCTCGTGAAATCCTGCAGCAGGACCGTCAGATCCGTGCGATCCGTCGTCGTCTGACGCGCAAGGTCCTCTCCACGGTCAAGGAGCTGCAGAGCGAGAACGCCGAGAAGTACCAGACGTTCTGGTCTCAGTTCGGCCGCGCGCTCAAGGAAGGCCTGATCTCCGACGCCGACAACCGCGAGACGCTGCTGTCGGTGTCGTCGTTCGCGTCCACCAACTCCGAGGAGGGTCTGACCACCCTCGCCGAGTACGTCGACCGGATGAAGGGCGGACAGGAGCAGATCTACTACATGACGGGCGAATCCCGTCAGCAGATCGAAAGCTCGCCGCACATGGAGGCGTTCAAGGCGCGCGGCATCGAGGTGCTGCTGCTGACCGACTCCGTCGACGAGGTCTGGGTCGGCAACGTCCCCGAGTTCGACGGCAAATCCTTCCAGTCCATCTCCAAGGGCGAGGTCGACCTCGACACCGAAGAGGAGAAGAAGGACGCCGAAGCCAAGCGCGAGGAGCAGGACAAGGAGTTCGAGGAGCTGCTGAAGTGGCTCACCGAGACCTTGTCCGAGGACGTCAAGGAGGTTCGCCTCTCGACCCGCCTGACCACCTCGCCCGCCTGCGTCGTCGGTGACGAGTTCAGCTTCTCCCCGCAGCTCGAGAAGATGTACAAGGCGTCGGGACAGTTCGTTCCGACCTCCAAGCGCATCCTCGAACTCAACCCGACGCACGATCTGGTGACGGGGCTCAAGAAGGCACGCGAGGAGCGCAGCGACGACGCCTCCCTTGCCGAGACCGCCGAACTGCTCTATGCGACGGCTCTTCTCGCCGAAGGCACCGAGTTGAAGGATCCGGCGAAGTTCTCTCGTCTGCTGGCCGATCGGTTGACCAGAACCGTCTAGGCGGCTCCGCCGCACGTGAGTGGAAATGTAGGCCCTGGGTCAGGAGCGGAGCCTGCGGAGCGACCGGGGAACGCTACATTTCCACTCACAGCGAGAGGTGATCCAGGGCCTTCAGATAGCCCTCGGAATCGAAGTCGGGTAGCAGTGCCGACTGCAGGATGAATCCCTGACAGAGGCCGACCACCAACGGCGCCATCGACTGCGCCCGGGTGTCTGGATCATCGAAGCCGTTGCGGGTGAACCACACTCGCAAGTATCGCTCGTACAGACCGCGCAACTCCGTAACGACGGGCACCACGGTGGAGTCCGCGTCGGTCTCCCTGGCTGCCGCGGCCCAGATCTGCAGCAGAATGCTGGGATTGCCGACGTCGCGGGTCATGCCGTCCAGGAACAGTCGCACCACGACAGCAGGCGGCGGCAGAGGGTGCTGTTTCTCCAGCCCGTCGAGATCCTCGGTCCGACTCTTCAACACATCCCGCGTGACGTGCAGAACCAGATCCTGCTTGTTCTTGAAGTAGCTGTAGATCGCGCCCGCGGACAACGCCGACTCGGCGATGATGTCCGCCATCGACGTCTTCTCGAAACCTGACCTCGCGAAACACGTCATCGCCGCGTCGATGATCTGTCTGCGGCGTTCCTCACGGTGGTCTTCGCTTACCTTGGGCACGCGTCCATATTAAAAACGAATCTTCGTTCTTGACAACCGAGACCCGCCCACCCAAGATAAAGAACGGTTATTCGTTTTAAATGAGGAGTCGTCATGAAGTCCACCCCGTGGCCACGCGCAGTGGTCGTCGCACTCGCAGGCGCTGCCGCGCTCGCCGTCGTCGTACTTGCCTTTCTGTGGCCCTCGGTCACGTCGACGGCCCACGATGTTCCTGTCGCGGTCGTCGGCGACAATCCGGCCTTGACCAGCCAGTTGGCATCGTCGTTCGACGTCACCACCGTGCCCGACCGCGCTGCGGCCCTCGATCTGATCACCACACGCGAGGTCTACGGCGCCGTCGTTCCCGGACCCTCGCCCGAGGTCCTCACCGCATCCGCCAACGGCACCGTCGTCGCGCAGATGTTCGACGGCGTGGCCGCTGCCCTGAACACGACGGCGACCGACATCGTGCCCCTTGCGGCGACCGACGCCCGAGGTGCCGGGCTTTCCGCGATGGCCTTCCCCCTTGTCATCGGCGGAATAGTCGGCGGCGTCATCATCTCCATGCTCGTCAAGGGCACAGGGCGACGGCTTCTGGCGACCGTGGTGTACGGCGTCGGCGCCGGTATCGTCGTCGTCGCGATCACGCAGGGGTGGTTCGGAATCCTGCAGGGCGCGTTCGTTCCGAACATCGCCGCCGTAGCGCTGTCGGGGTTGGCGGTGAGCGCGCTGATCGTCGGCCTGACCTCGCTGATCGGACCCGCAGGAATCGGCGTCGTGGCCGTCCTGATGATGTTCATCGGAAACCAGATCTCCGGCGCCATACAGCCGTGGCAGTTCCTCCCCGAGCCCTGGGGAGCCGTCGGGCAGTTCTTCCCGCCGGGAGCAGGTGCCACCCTGCTCCGCGACCTGTCGTACTTCCCTGGCGCGTCGACGACTCAGCCCTGGCTGGTTCTCGCCGCGTGGGTGGCGGCCGGGGCGGTACTCATGGCCGTCGGACACCGCAAGCTCACCGTTGCGAGCCGCAGCACGGTGCGCGCCTCGTCGGAGACCGAACCCGAGCGTGTTGCACTGTAGGCATGACCGAACTCCTGCTGACCGAGCGCCGCGGCGATGCCGTCGTATGGACGCTGAACAATCCCGAGTCGCGCAATCCGATCTCCGACATCGAGACGGTGGAGGCGATCGAAGACGCCGTCTCCGACGTGAATCGCGATCCGAGCGTTCGGGTCGCGATTCTCACCGGGGCAGGTTCCGCGTTTTCCTCCGGCGGAAACGTCAAGCACATGCGCGACAAGGAAGGAATGTTCGGCGGTAGCCCCGCCGAGCTGAGGCAGGGGTACCGACACGGCATTCAACGGATCCCGAAAGCGTTGTATCACTGCGAAATCCCGACGATCGCCGCGGTCAACGGTGCCGCGATCGGTGCCGGTTGCGATCTGGCGTTGATGTGCGATCTCCGCATCGCGTCGACGACGGCCACGTTCGCCGAGAGCTTCGTCAAAGTGGGCATCATCCCCGGCGACGGCGGGGCCTGGCTTCTTCCCCGAGCGATCGGTATGGCGCGCGCCAGCGAGATGGCGTTCACCGGTGAGGCGATCGACGCGGCAACTGCACTCGGGTGGGGATTGGTGTCGCAGGTCGTCGAGCCCGGTGACCTGCTCGGCGCCGCCCACGCTCTGGCAGACCGTGTCGCCGCCAATCCCCCTCAGGTACTGCGCATGACCAAGAAGTTACTGCGCGAAGGTCAGCACCAGAGCCTGGAATCCTTGTTGGAGCTGTCCGCCGCGTATCAGGCCGTCGCGCACACCACGGCCGACCACGCCGAAGCAGTCGACGCCATGCTGAGCCGTCGCGATCCGAGGTTCTCCGGCCGGTAGACCCTCACTTCTGTTCCGGCAGAATGTGTTCACCCGTCTTGTCGGTACTGAGCGAGAGCGAACTGATGTACTGCTTCTCGCCGTCGGGACCGGGAACGTTGGAGGCGATCATGTCCGGTCGCTCGAATTCCATGCCGGACACGTGGCACAGAAGCGTTGCGTCCGAAGGGTTTCCGTGCTCGTCGAACATCGGCAGATCGATTCCGTCGTCGGTACGGCGAAGGTAGTACTTCCCCTTCGTCGCGACAGCCAGCACAGGCGGCATGACGATGGCGATGATCAGTGCGACGATCGGCGAATACGGCTCCAATGCGCCACCGAGGCCGCCGAAGAACGTCAGAATCGACAGGCCGGCAGCGAGCAGCATGGAGACGAAGCCGACGGGGTTGACGTTGTAGAGCATGCCGCGACGGAACTCCGGGACCTTGGGCGACAACTTCAGGATGTACTTGTTGAAGACGATGTCCGACGCCACCACCGCGATCCAGGCGATGCCGCAGTTGGCGTAGAAGCCGAGGATGTCGTTGAGGAAGCTGAACATGTCGGCTTCCATCAGGATCAACGCGATGGCGAGGTTGAACAGCACGAACACCATGCGTCCCGGGTAGGTCTTGGTGACGCGTGTGTACGCATTGGTCCACGCGAGCGAGCCCGAGTACGCGTTGGTCACGTTGATCTTGATCTGACTGATGACGACGAGGATGACCGCGAGAGTCATGGCAAGCCAGCCCGGCATCATGTTCTCGTAGATCTCCAGGAACTGGTGCACGGGTTCGTTGGCGATGGCGGCTCCGTCGGCGACGTTGGCGATCAGGTACACCGCCAGGAAGAGTCCGACGACCTGCTTGAGTGCACCGAAGATGACCCAGCCGGGCCCGGCGAGCAGTACTGCAGTCCACCAGCGGCGCTGGTTTTCCGGAGTCTTGGGCGGCATGAACCGCAGGTAGTCGATCTGCTCGGCGATCTGCGCGATCAGCGACAGACAGACACCGGCCGCCAGCATGACCGAGCCGAAATTGACGCCCTTGCCCTCGGCACCGTCGGCGCCGCCGTAGGCGAAGAACGTTCCGACCGAATCGGGATGTGCAGCAACGAGGTAGATGAACGGAAAGACCATCAGGACGAGCCACAGCGGCGTCGTCCACACCTGCAGCTTGGCCAGCGCTTTCATGCCGTAGATGACGAGCGGAATGACCATCAGAGTCGATACCGCATACCCGATCGGCAGCGGGACGCCGAGCCCGAGCTCGAGGCCCTGCGCCATGATGGAACCTTCGAGGGCGAAGAAGATGAAGGTGAACGTCGCGAAGATGACGTTGGTGACGACGGATCCGTAGTACCCGAATCCGCTTCCGCGCGTGATGAGGTCGAGGTCGATGTTGTACCGGGCGGCGTAGTAGGCCAGCGGTAGACCGGTGAGGAAGATGACGACGGCGAAGACGAGAATTCCCCACAGCGCGTTTCCGGTGCCGTAGGAGATGCCGATGTTGGCGCCGATCGCAAAGTCGGCGAGGTACGCGATGCCGCCCAGTGCGGACGTGGCGACGACGCCTGTGCCCCACTTGCGGTAGCTACGCGGCGCGAAGCGCAGCGTGTAGTCCTCCAGCGTTTCCTTCAGTGCCGAATCTGTCGGCGCAGGCTGCACAGCGGTCATGCAAGGAAGGTAGAAGCGCTACGTGTCGCCCACGTCACGCGAAGTACAGATGCTGTTACGCAGAGCCGCAAACCTGACTAATCGGGCACTCTGACGGTGCGTGGGGCTCCCCCGGCTGCGTCGACGAGTATCTGCAGGAACCACCCGAGGATCGGCGCACGCAGGATCCAGCCCAGCACGGCCCATCCCAACGAGACGTGTTCGAGCGCTGCCGCGATCGCTCTGGTCCCGGTCAGCGTCACCGCTCCTTCGTAACGCACACGAGTCAAGCTCTCGGGATGGTCCTCGGCGGCCGCGGTCTCGAGCGACACCGGGCGTCGACGAGCGAACCACGGTCCGACGGTCGAGCACGGGTCGCACGTGACCGACGCGTAGAGCGTCGCCGACGGAATCAGAGCGGGTGTCCACCGGGGAATCCAGTCCCTCGTCGACTGGCGGTAGTCGTCCCAGCCAGGCCCGAACCTCGTCACCAGGTCTGCTTTCTCGTGCCATGTCGCGAGCCCGGCACCGAATGCGCCCGCGAGCAACGCCGCGCCGGCGAGAAACGGCTCGCGGAACAGACCCGCGAGAATCAGCAGGAGCACGACGGCGGACGCCTGCATGGGATTGGCGACGTATGCGTACGGCCCGGTGGTGACCAACCGAATCGGTGGATCCCACGGGAACGGTGTGCCGCCGCCGATCACCGCGAAATCGGCGACAGCCCGCAGGGCGATCACGACGACGACGAGGGCAAGTTGGAGCAACAGGGAATCCACGACGCCACCGCCGCCGGCCGCGAGCCGGTTCCCGACCGTCGACCATCCGGAATCGGACGCCAGGAGGACGTTCGCGAGCTCGAAGGAGACGGTGGGGAGGCCGAACACGAGGACCGCGCCGAACAGCACGACCTGCATGCTCGCGCGGGTCCTGAGCGCCCGCTGGTTCGACGTCAGCGTGCCGAGCAGCACTCCTGGCAGCAGTGCGGCAGCCACGGCCAGCAGTTCTCCCCACCACCACGCGCGTTCGAGCGTCACCAGCGGCCGCAGGCTACCCATGGCGAGCACGTCCGCCGCGATCAGGACGCACACGGTGACCGACACGTTCACCCACCGGGCCAGCAGTATCGGTAGTGCACCCCACAGCGCGGACCATCCGAGCACGACGTCGACGGGCACCGACGACCACATGGTTCCCGTGGTGCCGAAGCTCCACCAACCGTTCTGCACAGCAACGACATTCACCAGCAGTAAAGCCAGGAAATTCCAGAGCATCGCAAGAAACGCGGCGCCTCGAACCCGCGCGGACGAGGCCACCCAGAACGCACCGACCAGCAGCACCGGCACCAGTACCGCGCAGGAACGCAGCACCGCCACCGAGAGACCGGTGTCGATGTTCACCGGTCCAGGCTGTCCAACAGCCATCCCGCGGCGCGTTCGGTGACGTGGTCCTCGAGGGGACCGAAGTACCACGCGGGCGCCAGCTCACGGGTGTACGACAGCTCGAGATCCACCGCAGTGTGTGTCGAATCCACTGCGCTCCAGGAGATGTCCGCGACGTTCCACGTCAGCCACGACGAGATGGGCGTGGTGTCGCCGACGACCGCAAGGCGCGCGGAATCGCTTGTGCGCGAGACGACCTCGAAGGTCAACTCGGTCGTGCGCTCTCCCCAGTGGTGTTCGGACACCAGCAGGGGCCGATGGTGCGCTCCGGCGAACGTGACGGTTCGACGTGCGCCCACCTCGAGCGATCCACCGCTGTCGGCGAGCGGCTCCGGAAAACCCCAGGACAGAACTCCGGGGAGGGGTGTTCCACCGAAGTCCAGTGGTCGTTCCCACGCCGCGACGACGTCGTCCACGTCGGCGTTCAGCGTCCTGGATGCGGACACGGTGGTCGCACCGTCGAGCGTCGTCGCGGGCACGATGCCTTCCGATGCCGCGACGGCGACGAGGACGAGCGCCGGGACGGCCACCGCATGCATCCTGTCGTCTCCCGGTCCCGACTTGGTGATCTTCTCCACGACGATGGCGACGAGTCCGCCGATCAGGTAGAAGATCGGGGCCGCGAAGATGACACAGATGAAGCCCTCGCCCAGCAGCATCATCGACATCAGAAGCAGGACGGTGATGACTTTCATCGTGATACCGACGGCGCTTCGACTCGGAGCGGACAGCACTACGATCACCGCCACCACCGCAGGAATGCCGACGTAGAACGCAGCGGTCTGCGCGGCCCCCGCCTCCGTCAGCACGTACCGCAGAAACACCGCCACCGCGAAGGCGACGACGCTGCCTGCAACCACGTATTGCGCCGATGTCGGTCGACGCTTCCGTACTTCGTCCCCCTGTGTCATGCCCAGTAGGCAACCACAGTGCGGACCTTCACGCACTGAGCAGTACGAAGTTCGCCATTTCCGCTCGCAGTTGGTTCATCGCTCGATGCTGGGCGACACGTACTGCACCGGCGCTCATCCCGAGCGCTCGACCGGTTTGCGGTGCGGTCATGCCCCACACCACCCGCATCAGGATGATCTTGCGGTGGCGAGGAGGCAGGGTTGCCATCAACGCCATTGCTTCGCTTCGGAATTCGCCCTCGATGGCATGCTCTTCCGGTGTGTCGTCGGTGGACGGCTCGTCCACCACCGATTCCAGCGAATACGACCGCCGGAGAGTGGCTTTGCGACCGGCATCGGCCAACTTGTGCGCAGCGATGCCGTAGACGAAGGCCATGAACGGCTTACCCATGTCTCGGTACTTGGGAATAGCCGTCACCAACGCCAGACACACATCCTGCACCACGTCGTCTGCCGCCACGTCCAGATTGCCCAAACGTGTTGCACAGTAACGAGCGAGCCTGGGCCTGACCAGCGCAATGACGTCCTCGAGAGCTCGTCGATCGCCGCCGACTGCAAGCGGAACCCGCCTGTCGAGCATGTCCACGATGTCGTTCGTCATCGCCGAAGTCCTCCCTGACTCACCGAAGCACCTTGTGTGTAGTTCGATCCTGCGGCGGATGCGGCTTGGTCGATACCCACCCCAGGGTGAGGTGAGCCCACCCCTGCGGTGCCCGACGCTCACCTCTTCGGGTTCCTGTGTTGCCGCGCGAAGAAACGCACGATGAATCAGGGCGTAACAGCAAGTCACGCGTCGGCGAATAGCCCTACACAGCGGCCGGAAACGGAGATCAGCATGAGCGAGCGAACCTACGGACGAAGCACCGTCGTGACCGACGACGGCACTGCGCTCTCGGTGTTCGAGACCGGTCGCCGCGATGCGCCGCTCACCGTGGTGTTCGTGCACGGCCACTGCCTGGCGAAGGAATCCTGGTTCGACGTCCGGGACCAGCTGCGGCAGGCCTGGGGCGACGAGGTGCGGATGGTGTTCTACGACCACCGCGGACACGGCTCGTCGGCGACCGCCGACGCGTCGACGTACACGATCGAGCAGCTCGGACGCGACCTCGGTGCCGTGGTCAGGGCATTGGTCCCCACCGGCCGATACGTCGTGATCGGGCACTCGATGGGCGGGATGACCGCCATGTCCTACGCTCGCCAGCACCTCGGCGAGCTGGGCAGCCGCCTCGTCGGCGTCGGATTGATCGCGTCCGCCGCGAACGGCATCGCCGAGGAAGGACTCGGCGCCTGTCTCGCTCACCCCGTCGTGTCGATGTTCCGCACCGCTGTCCGACGCGCCCCGAGCGTCATGGCCGCGTCGAAGCGCCTGAGCAGGGGAATCTGCGCGCCCATCGTGCGGGCGGCGGGCTGCGGATCGCGACGCGTCAGCCCGCGGGTGGTCGCCTTGGCGTCGGCGATGTTGAACGACACCTCGGTGGTGACCATGGCGGGATTCCTCGGATCGCTGCACGAATTCGACGAATCGGAGAACCTGCCGGCTCTCGCCGTGGTCCCGACGCTGGTCCTGTGCGGCTCCGACGATCTGATGACGCCGATACGCCACTCCCGCGTCATCGCCGACTTCCTGCCCGCGGCGCGGATGGTGACCGTGGAGAAGGCCGGGCACATGGTCATCCTGGAACGTGCCGGTGAGGTCGCCGACGCGGTGGCCACGCTCGTCGCCCAAGCCGACCCCGCCTCGCGTCACGATGGGGCGAGGCGCGTCCTAGAGGTCGCGTTGTGAGATGACCCCGCTGTGCATGGCGCGTTCGGCCAGCCTGACACGCTTCTGATTCTGCGGAAGGTCCTCGACTCCGAACTTGGCGAACAGCACCCGCAGATGCGTCTTGACGGCGTCGACGCTGAGGAAGATCTCCGACGCGATCTGCTGATTGGACGACGGGTTGGCGAAGGTCGCGTTGTGCTTGTACGGCCTGCACAGTGCGACGAGGACAGCTCGCTGCGTCTCGGTGAGTGACCGCGTACTCGGCATGTCGGATGCGATGCGCGTGGCCTCGTCGCCGACGCCGGAGAAGTCGTGGAAGGTCAGCAGCGACGTGCCGATGCGGATGGTGTCGCCGTGCCGCAGCCGGCGCCGCCCGGTCAGCCGGTCTCCGCCGACGAAGGTGCCGTTGCGGGAGAGCCCGTCGTCGACGATGGTCCAGTGGCCGCCCATCCATTCGACCGTCGCGTGCAGGCGCGAGACCTCGTGGTCGTCGGGGAAGGACACGTCCGCCTGTACGGACCGCCCGAGCGTCAGCCTGCCGAGCTCCGGCGACAGCGCGACGTCCCGACGTGTTCCGTCGTCGGCGTCGTATCGAAGGCGCGCACCGTCCTGCTCCCCAGGATTCACCGCTACATCCTGCTCCGGCCCGGCAGGCCGGAGCAAGACGCAGAAGCTACTTCTTGACGGGCGGTGCGTTCAGCAGGGTGATGAACGGTCCCGCATTGCTGGCGAGTGCGGACAGACCGCCGATGGCCGTTCCGGCGAGCGATGCCGTGGAACCGAGCAGCAGTGCGCCGCCGATGCAGCCCGCGAGTGGTCCTGCGCCGAAGAGCAGAGCTGCGGGTGCGGACACGACGCCGACCGCGACTGCGCCGAGCACGCAGCCACCGACGAGTCCCGTTGCTGCACCCAGGAATCCGCCGACGGATGCCGACAGGCTCAGGTTGTCCTTGACGCCTGCGACTGCAGCGGGAAGGTCGACCTGCTGCAGGCCGGGAATCTGCGTCGACACCGGCGTCGCGGCCGCGGGCGACACGTCGGCGGTGAGCACTGCGTGGTTGCCGTCGATCTCCGCGGCAACGGGGTGCGCGAGCCCCTCGAACGCGATGGACAGCGGAACCGAATCGACGAGGGCTCCGCCTGCGTCGCGGACGACCAGATGATTGTTCTCGTTGCTCAGTGTGCCTGCGGAGGTGTCGACGAGCACCTGGTCACCCTGTGCGGTGACGTTCCACCCCACGGGCGCGGGAGCGGGCGCCGGGTCCGCGTAGGACGTCCCCATTGCGGTCGTCATTGCGGCGATGACCAATGCCGACGTTGCTGCGAATCTACCGATCTTCATGTTCCCCGTCTTCCGGTGTCTGCTTCACACACCCCTTCTGGGTGCGGCGCAAAGCTACGGCGCGGAGCGAGTCCGGATACTGGACGACAGAGAGACGGGGCACGTCCATAGCGTTAACAGTGAATCAGTTCTACCCCAAAGGGACAGAACGGATTTCGTAGATTCAAGATCCGGTAATCGCCATCCTATTTCTTGCCGAACAAGCCCGGCCCGTTGGACCCACCGTGACCGACGGCAAAGTCGTACGCCGACTCCGCGTGCTCGTGTTCGTCCAACCCGTCGGCTTCGTGTTGGGCGTCCGCACGCACACCCATGACGGCTTTGATTCCGAGTGCGATCAGGGCGGTCACGACGCCGGTGTAGGCCATCACGGCGACGACCGCAACGAACTGAACCCACAGCTGATGCAGTCCGCCGCCGTAGAACAGGCCGTCGACGCCCGCCGGCATGTCGGCGCTCGCCAGCAATCCGATCATCAGGGTGCCGACGATTCCGCCGACGAGGTGCACACCGACGACGTCCAGCGAATCGTCGTAACCGAAGCGGTACTTCAGGCCGATGGCCAGCGCACACAATGCTCCTGCTGCGATACCGATGCCCGCGGCACCGATCGGCGTCACCGCCGTACAGGACGGCGTGATCGCCACGAGTCCCGCGACGACCCCCGAGGCAGCGCCGAAGGAGGTGGCCTTGCCGTCGCGGATCTTCTCGACGACGAGCCACGCCGCCATCGACATCGCGCCTGCCCCGAGGGTGTTCACCAACGCGACGGCGGCAACACCGTCAGCTGCCAGCGCCGAGCCTGCGTTGAAGCCGAACCACCCGAACCACAGCAACCCCGCACCGAGCATGACGGCGGGAAGATTGTGTGGGCGCATCGCTTCTCGCGGCCATCCCCGACGGTTGCCGACGACGAGCGCGAGAACCAGACCCGCCATTCCCGCGTTGATCTCGACGGCGGTGCCACCCGCGAAGTCGATCGCTCCCAGGGCATTCGAGATCCACCCGCCGGTCTCGGCGACCAGTCCGTCGAGAGAGAACACCCAGTGCGCCACCGGGAAGTACACGAGCGTCGCCCACAGTCCTGCGAACAGAACCCATGGCACGAACCGCATTCTGTCCGCGACGGCGCCGGAGATGAGCGCGACCGTGACCATTGCGAACCCCGCCTGGAACGCCGCGAACACCAAGCCGGGGACGGTCCCGACGAGCGGAATCGACACGGCGTCACCGGAATACGTTCCGCCCAGCAGGTCACCGAGCCCGACGAACTGTAGCGGATTACCGATCCAGCCGCCCAGCACACCGTCACCGAACACCATTCCGAACCCGAACAACAACCACAGCAACCACACGACGGCGATGGCCGACAGGCTCATCATCATCATGTTCAGCACACTCTTGGCGCGCACCATGCCGCCGTAGAAGAACGCAAGCCCCGGCGTCATCAGCAGCACCATCGCGGTGCAGACGAGCAGCCAGGCAGTGTCACCCGTGTCGGGTGCGCCGAGTGTCACCGGCCCCTCAACGACCCTGGAACTTCGGCTTGCGCTTCTCGGTGCGCGCGCGCCGCGCTTCCTTCAAGTCCTCGCTCGTCCACGCGGCACCGAACGCGTCCCACTGTTCCCGCGTCGGCTCGTCGTGCGTGCCGTCGTCGTTGAAGACGAGTTTGAGGTGCTTCAGCGCCAGCGGCGCGAGTTCGGTGATCGCCGACGCCCACTCCATCGCCACCGCGAGGTCGCCGCGCTTGTTCGCGAGACCGCTGGTGTAGGCGCGGTCGGCGTCGAGCCGCTCGCCGCCCATCAGGATCGTCCGGGCGACGCTGCCACCGGCGAGGGACGCCAGCCGCTTGATCGTCCAGTTGTTGACGGCGATGCCGAGCCTCGTCGACGGGATCTCGAAGAACGCACCGTCCGCCACCACGCGCAGATCACTCGCGATCGCGAGCTGCGTTCCCGCACCCACGGCCGGTCCGTTGATCGCCGCGATGACAGGAACAGGTGCACCATCGACCGCCCTGAGCAGCGATTCGAGAGCCTCGGGGAACTCCTTGGCGAAGTCGTCGCCGTCCAGGTCCGCACCCGCGCAGAAGCTGGTTCCCTGGCCGGTGACGACGATGACGCGGGCATCGTCGGCGACGGCCTTCTCGATCCCCTCCCGCAGTGCCACGCACAGCTGGGTGTTCAAAGCGTTGCGGCGCTCGGGGCGCTGGAGCTCGAGGGTGACGACATCTCCGTCACGAGTCTGTCCGATCATGAGATCAGACGTTACCCATCGGTAGATGTGAGCGACTACTGCGGGCTGATGTACTGGTGAACGTGATCGAAACAGATGTCGCCGTCATCGGGGCCGGCCAGGCAGGCCTGTCCGCGGGCTACCACCTCCGCCGAGCCGGGCTGGTGGCCGGCGAAGGATTCGTCATGCTCGACAGGTCTCCCGCCGCCGGAGGCGCGTGGCAGTACCGGTGGCCGTCGCTGACCCTCAGCACCGTCAACCGAGTCCACGACCTGCCGGGCATGGAGTTCGCCGAGGTGCTGACCGACCAGAACCCGGACGGAGTGATCGCCGCCGAGGCCGTCCCGCGCTACTACGACGTCTACGAGAAGAAGTTCGACCTGCAGGTTCGACGACCGATCACCGTCACCGTGGTCTGCGACCGCGAACCCCGTTTCCGAGTCGAGTCGGAGGACATCGTGCTCTCGGCTCGCGGGCTGATCAACGCAACCGGAACCTGGGAAAAACCGTTCGTCCCGAGGTACCCCGGCGCCGAGACGTTCACCGGACGCCAACTCCACACCAAGGACTACCGCACAGCCGACGAGTTCGCCGGCAAGCACGTCGTGATCGTCGGCGGCGGCATCTCCGCTGTCCAACTGCTCGACGAGATCTCCCTCGTCACCTCCACGACCTGGGTGACACGGCGCGAACCCGAGTTCCGCAACAACGACTTCGGACCCGACGCCGGACGCGCCGCCGTCGCCATGGTCGAAGAACGCGTCCGCGCCGGGCTGCCACCGGGATCCGTCGTCTCCGTCACCGGGCTGCTGCTGACCGACCGACTGAAGGCAGCACGCGACCGAGGCGCCCTGCACCGGCTACCGATGTTCAGCACCATCGAACCGGGCGGAGTGCGCTGGGCCGACGGTTCCTTCCTCGACGCCGACGTCATCCTCTGGGCCACCGGATTCCGCAGTGCACTCGACCACCTCGCACCCCTGCGGCTCCGGGGCCACGGCGGCGGCATAGTCATGGACGGACGCCTCGCCACCCGCGTCGCCTCCGACCACCGCGTCCACCTCCTCGGCTACGGTCCCTCCGCCAGCACCATCGGCGCCAACCGCGCCGGCCGAGCCGCAGTGACCGAACTCCTCGACACCCTCGGCAGCAGATAGCTCGCCGAGTTCGCACTTGTGCAGGTGATTCTGCCGATTCGATCTGAACAAGTGCGAACTCGAGATCGGTAGTGAAGTTCCGGATCCGGTTCTTACCCGAAACCGTCGGTTACACGTAGAAAATTCAAGCAAATCGCCCACTTCTGCACTGAGTGTCGGATAGGTTTCTTTGCATGCCCTCCATCTTGGGCGTCCTGCCGCGGAACGTACCGCCTCGGTGCGTGAACGTTCCGCGCTCGCACAGGTTTTCACCGCACACGAACAAGGAAGTTCGCACATGGGAAAGCTCGACGGGAAAGTTGCATTCATCACCGGAGCCGCACGCGGCCAAGGCAGAAGCCACGCGCTGAAACTGGCCCAGGAAGGTGCCGACATCATCGCGATCGACATCTGCGAGCAGGTCGGCTCCGTCGGGTATCCGCTCGCCACCGAGGAGGACCTCGCCGAGACGGTCCGCCAGGTCGAAGCTCTGGATCGACGGATCGTCGCCTCCAAAGCCGATGTCCGTGACACCGACCAGGTCACCAAGGCCGTCGACGACGGCGTCGCCGAACTCGGTCGCCTCGACATCGTTCTCGCGAATGCAGGCATCGCCACGTTCGCACCGCTCGAGGACCTGACGGACGACGTCTGGGACGAGATGATCGCGATCAACCTCACCGGCGTGTTCAAGACCGTCCGCGCCGCCGTGCCGCACCTCAAGGCCGGCGGGAACGGGGGCGCGATCGTGTTGACCAGCTCCACCGCCGGGATCAAGGGCCTGGCCAACCTGGCGCACTACGTCGCTGCCAAACACGGGGTAGTCGGGCTGGTCAAGACATTCGCAAACGAACTGGCACCCTTCGACATTCGCGTGAACTCGGTACACCCCACCTCGGTGAACACGGACATGATCCACAACTCGGAGACGTACAACCTCTTCCTGCCGGACACCCCGAATCCCACGAAGGAAGATGCAGGCGCCGCGTTCAAGACACTCAACGCACTTCCGATCGAGTGGGTCGAACCCGTCGACATCTCCAATGCCATCGCCTTCCTGGTGTCCAACGACGCTCGCTACATCACCGGAGTCCAGTTGCCCGTCGACGCCGGGTCGGTGATCAAATGACCGGAACACTCGAAGGCAAGGTCGCCTTCATCACCGGAGCTGCCCGCAACCAAGGCCGCAGCCACGCACTCCGGCTCGCCGAGGAAGGCGCGGACATCATCGCCGTCGACATCTGCGGGCCCGTCGACACCATCGAAATGTACCCTGCCGCAACGCGTGCCGAACTGGATGACACCGTGAAGCAGGTGGAGGCACTCGATCGTCGCATCGTCGCCACCCAGGTGGACGTCCGCGACTCGGCGGGCCTGAAGGAGGCCGTCGACGACGGGGTTGCCGAGCTCGGACGCCTCGACATCGCCCTCGGCAACGCCGGCGTCTTCGAGATTTCACCCGCGCTCGACATCACCGACGACGCCTGGCGCACCATGATCGACGTCAACCTCACCGGTGTGTGGAACACGTGCAAGGCGGCGCTCCCCCACATCGTCGCCGGCGGACGCGGTGGATCGATCGTCCTGACCAGCTCGACGGCAGGTCTGAAGGGCACCCCGAACACCGTGCACTACACCGCAACCAAACACGGCGTCGTCGGCATCATGCGAACGCTGGCGAACGAGTTCGGCCAGCACAGTATCCGCGTCAACACCGTTCATCCCACCGGTGTGGACACCGTGATGATTCAGAACCCGAAGACGTGGGGTCTGTTCGCGCCCGACGACCCGAACCCGAGCCGCGAGAAGGCCGAGCCGATCTTCGCGACCACCAACACACTGCCCATCCCGTGGGTCGAACCGATCGACATCTCCAATGCCATCGCCTTCCTGGTTTCGGATGCCGCCCGATACATCACGGGGGCAACCATTCCCGTCGATGCGGGATACACGATCAAATGACGCTGCTGACGTCGATCACCGATGTGCGCCGCCGGATCGCGGCGCACATCGTCGGGCGGGATCGTGAACTCGACCTGCTGCTGGCTGCCGTGGCCGCCGGGCGAGATCTGCTGATCGAGGGTCCGCCCGGCACCAGCAAATCCACACTGCTCGGTGCGATCACGGCGGACTGGGGCATCCCGCTGCTGTTCGTCGAAGGCAACGCCGACCTGACGCCGGCTCGAATCGTCGGGCATCACAATCCATCTCGGGTACTCCGGGAGGATTACAGTGAGGACAACTTCGTACCGGGCCCGCTGGTCGAGGCCATGCGCACCGGCGGTTTCCTGTACGTCGAGGAATTCAATCGTGCGCCCGAGGACACGCTCAACACTCTGCTGACGGCCATGGCCGAACGCAGAATCACCATCCCCCGCGTCGGAACGGTGTCCGCTCTGCCGTCGTTCCGCGTGGTGGCGTCGATGAACCCGTACGACAACGTCGGCACCACTCGACTCTCCACCAGCGTGCACGACCGGTTGTGCCGCTTGGCCATCGGATACCAGGACGCCGAGGCCGAGCGCGGAATCGTAGCCCTGAGAACCGAATCCGACTCTCTCAGACTGATCGCCGACGCCGTCGCCATCACCCGGGCGACTCGTGAACACGAGGACATCACCCAGGGCAGCAGCGTCCGAGGAGCGATCGATCTGACGCTCGTGGCCTGGCAACTGGCGTCGTTGCGCGAGGTGACGGTCCCCGACGTCACCGACATCGAACCCCCGCGCGACTTACCCGACGACTACCGACAGGTGATGCTCGACGCCGTCTACGTCGCCCTGTCCGGGCGTATCCACGTCGACGATACCGCCGACGCCACGCCGGAAACGATCCTGTACCGGATATGGGAAGACCACTTCCTGCTTCAGCCGGCTGCCGCCGCTCCGGGTTGAAGAGCAGTACCGGCGGATTCACCCGTCCGTCGACCGAGTTCGAAAACCTCGGCACTGACGCCGTTGCGCCGCAAACCGAAACAGCTCACCGAATCACCGTCCCTGTATCGCCCGGGCGCCGGTGGAGTCGTTCTCGTCGCCGACGGCCGCGGTCGGCCTGGACACGCTGCCGGTGAGAACAATCCGTCGGCACCCGGTTTCACCGACGAGTCCGCCGAGATCATCTCGCTGTTCGAGGCAAGCGAGAACACCACCATCGATGCCGCGACGCGGGCCAGAGCCCGAAAGATCGCTGCACGCCTGGCAGTTCGCCGCCCCCGACGCGACGTCCGCGCTCGCCGTGGAATCGGCGAACTGACGTCGCTGCGATACCGCGACGGCTCCGACGAACTCGACATGGACCGGACGATCGACGTGCTCGCAGCCAACCCGTATCCCGAGGACGACGACATCGTCGTACGCGAGCGGCTGCACACCAAGAGGTCGATCGTTCTCGTCGTCGACATCTCGGGATCGATGAAGGGGGAACGGGTACGTACCGCGGCGGCGACGGTGGGTGCGGTGGCGGGTGAGCTGAACGCGGACGATCTGGCTGTCGTCGCATTCTGGTCCGACGCCGCCGTGCTCGCCCGGTTCGGCGATCCGACGACCCCGCTCGGGATTCTCGACACCGTGCTGAGCATCCCGGCTCGTGGACTGACGAACGTGCAGTTCGCGCTCGAGACTGCGGCGGGACTTCTGCGTACGGTCTCGTCGCCCGACAAGCGTGTGCTGCTGCTCTCGGACTGCGTACACAACGCCGGACCCGACCCCCGCTACGTCGCCGCATCGATTCCCCGGCTCGACGTCCTGCTCGACGCCTCCGGTGAACACGACGTCGATCTGGGACGTGATCTCGCGCGCCTCGGTCACGGCCGCATTCGAACAGTGCGCACCTACCGCGACGTCGGACCTGCCCTGACGGCGTTCTTCGACGGCTGACCCCGCGTACCGCCGGACTCATCGAACCGCCCGATACCGCGCCTCCATGGTTGCCACGGCCTCCAGGACCGCACGATCACACTGTTCCGCACTCGGCGACCAGTCCACGAGCAGCAACTTCGGCCAGAACACGAAGTTCGAGATCATTCCGAGAAACTGGGTAGCTGCGAGCTCGGCGTCCTCGACGACGAACCGTCCGGACTCGTTCGTGGTGTCGAACCACGCTCTGACCGAATCGAAGTACGGCATCTTTCCGAGGTCGAACTGCGTGCGTCCGAGCTCCGGAAATCGCGGCACCTCCGCTATGACGATCCTGAACAGGGCCACCATTTCGGGTCGACCGAGAAGTTCGACGTATCGGCGTCCGAGCCCGACCAGATCGACGTCACTGGGCAGGTCTTCGCTGCCTCCCGGTGTCCACGATTCGCGCACGATTGCTTCGAACAACGTCGCCTTGGTCGGAAACTGTTTGAACAAGGTGGCTTTCGAAACGCCGGAAGCGTCCGCGATTTTCGCCAGCGAAGTCCGATCGTAGCCGGATTTCAGGAACAGGTCGGTGGCCGCTCGAACGATGGCAGCTCGCTTTTCCTCGGCGATTCCGCGGTGATAATCCGACGGTCGTGTTGGCATCTCTGCATTCTGCACGAGGTGAGGTGAGTCGCTTGACTCACCTCACCTCTCTGATCTACGTTCGCATGGTGAGTCAATCGACTCACCACTTCGAGCAGGAGGCATTCATGGGTGAATTCGACGGCATCACAGTGTTGATCACAGGAGGAGCAGGCGGACAGGGACAGAGCCACGCGCGGGCGTATCACGCAGCCGGTGCGAACGTGGTGGCGGCAGGACGGTCGGACGCCGTCGACGACGTGGCCGAGGAACTCGGTGAGCGGGCCGTCGCCGTTCGCTTGGACGTCACTCGCCCACAGGAGTGGGCGTCGGCAATCGACGTCGCGGAGTCCCGGTTCGGACCTGTGTCGATTCTTGTCAACAACGCGGGTATCCAGAACCCGGCGGCAACCATCGAGGACACCGACCCCGCCGCATGGAACCGAATCCTCGACGTGAACCTCACCGGTCAATTTCTGGGGATCAAGGCGGTGACACCCTCGATGAGACGTGGGGGCGGCGGAGTCATCGTCAACATCGCATCGACGATGGCGCACGGAGGAACTGCGATGTACGCACCGTACGTCGCCGGCAAGTGGGCTCTCTTGGGTTTGACGAAATCTGCGGCCCTCGAGTTGGGGCGAGACAACATCAGAGTCAATTCGGTCAGTCCTGGCGTGATCGAAACCCCGTTCGTCACGCATCCCACCGCACCGGGAGAGCGACCCATAACGGACTTCTATTCGCCTGAGCCCTTTGCGATTCCGCGACTCGGACGTCCCGAGGACATCACCGAGGCACTCCTGTATCTCACCTCACCGAGGGCGTCGTTCGCCACCGGCTCCGACCTCGCCGTCGACGGCGGCATGCTGCTCGGCCCCGCGTTGCGCTAGCTCTTCTCGCCCAGCTCGTCCACCACGTACTTGGCCAGCGAACCCAACCTCGCTCGGTCGGGCATACGCGTCGGAACACCCAGAGCGTCGAGCGGCGCCGAGGTGACCGGACCGACGCAGATGGCGGCGACGGGACCCGAAAGGGCAGTGAGGAATTCGTCGAGCATGCCGTTGTCCTTGGCTGTCGACAACATCGAGGCCACCGCAGGCGCGCTGGTGAAGGTGACGGCGTCGACCTCGTGGTTCAAGATCGTGGCCAGCAGATCGATCAACGGCTGCTGATCCACAGGCCGGATCCAGCGGTAGACACCGATGGCGCGAACGGAGGCGCCGAGTTGTTCGAGCGATTCGCTCAGATGAATCGTCGGCTCCCATTCGGTGATGGTGCCGTGAAGCTGCACTGCGACATCCACGCCCGCGATCCCCTCGGACTCGAGGTGATCGGCTACTTCCTGCGACGCCTCGGTGGCCGGGGACCAGACTTCGCGGAGTCCGGCGCCGCGAATCGCGCCGCGCGCCTTGGGTCCTCGCGCAATGATGCGGGAATTCCCCAGAGCGCTCAGCAGCGCATCACGGGAATCCCAGGTCTCCGCGGCGTCGAGCCAACCGCGGAAACCGATACCGGTACTGATCACGACCAGCTCCGGCGGATGCGCGATGATGCCTTCGGTCTTCTCCCGCAGATTGGAATCGTCGACGAGGGGAAGTACGTGAATCGCGGGAACGTGCACGGTACGGGCGCCCCGGCGCTCGAGAAGAGTCGCGAACTCGTCGGCCCGACGCTCGGCCGTCAGCGCGATCGTTTTCCCCGTCAGCGGTGCCATGCCGCTCAGCATAAGCGCCGAGGGCCGGCCCACCTACACACGCGCGGACGCAGACCCTGGGGTCTGCGTCCGCGCGTGAGTGAAGAGAAATCAGGACGAGAACTTGTCCGGATCCGGGCCGGTACGGCCGTCAGCAGAGTCGAGTGCGTTGATCTGCTGGATCTCGTCGTTCGACAGCTCGAAGCCGAACACGTCGAAGTTGCTCGCGATGCGCTCGGGAGTGACCGACTTGGGGATCACGACGTTGCCGAGCTGGATGTGCCAACGCAGAATGACCTGCGCCGGGGTGACGCTGTGAGCGTCGGCGATCGGCTTCAGGGCGGGCTCCTCGAGAACCGTGCCGGAGCCGAGCGGGCTCCAGGCCTCGGTCGCGATGCCGTGCTTGGTGTGGAAAGCCCGCAGTTCCTCCTGGATGAGGCGCGGGTGAAGCTCGATCTGGTTGATCGACGGCGTCTCGCCCACGGCGTCGGCCAGCTTCTCCAGCGTCGGGATCGTGAAGTTCGAGACGCCGATGGACCCGACACGTCCGTCGGCCTTCAGCTTCTGGAACGCCTTGAACGTGTCGATGTACTTGTCGCGGTCCAGCTGCTGCCAGTGAATGAGGTACAGGTCGAGGTACTCGAGGCCGAGGCGCTCCAGACTGGCGTCGAAGGCCTTCAGCGTGGAGTCGTAACCCTGGTCGTCGTTCCACAACTTGGTGGTGACGAACAGCTCGTCGCGGGCGATGCCGGACTCCGCGATCGCCTTACCGGTACCGGTCTCGTTCTCGTAGACCTTGGCGGTGTCGATGCTGCGGTAACCGACCTTCAGAGCCTCGGCTACCGCGTCGTGCGCGCCGTCGTCCGGGACCTGCCACACGCCGAAGCCGAGCTGCGGAATCGCATGTCCGTCGTTGAGGGTGATCGTCGGGACAGTGCTTGTCTGCGGTGAAAACGTCATACGAATGCCAACGGTCGGCGGTGCGAGTCTGTTCCCTGGCAGGGAATACTGATCGGGTGACTGCCACGCTCCGTATCGACGACCTCGCTGCTTTTCACGGTGACCGCACGCTGTTCTCCGGCCTCGACCTCACCGTGACCGAAAGCGATGTCATCGGCCTCGTCGGAGCCAACGGTGCAGGTAAATCGACGTTGCTCACGCTTCTGGCCGGCGTCGGAACCGCCGATTCCGAGGGGGAGATCTACACGAGCCCGCCCGACGCCACCGTCGGATATCTCGCGCAGGAACCCGAACGTATCGCCGATGAAACCATCGTGGAGTTCGTCGGACGACGAACCGGCGTCACGGCCGCTGAGCAGGCGATGAACGATGCAGCCGAAGCCCTCGGCGACGACGACGGTGAGGATCGTTACACTCCCGCGTTGGAGCGATGGCTTGCCCTCGGCGGCGCCGATCTCGCCGAGCGAACGGCGAAGGTGCTCGCCGACCTCGGTCTCGACGTAGACGGAAGCGCGCTCATGACGTCGCTGTCCGGTGGCCAGGCTGCCCGGGCAGGGCTCGCCGCCATTCTGCTGGCCAGGTACGACATTCTGCTGCTCGACGAGCCGACCAACGACCTCGACCTGGCCGGCCTCGAGCAGTTGGAACGGTTCGTGGTCGAAACGCGAGCGGCGATCGTCGTCGTCAGCCACGACCGTGAGTTCCTGGCCAGGACGGTCACCGGCATCGTCGAGTTGGATCGCGCGCAACACCGCATCGACGTGTACGACGGGGGTTACGAGTCCTACCTCGCCGAGCGAGAGATCGCCCGTCAGCACGCGCGGGAGAAGTACGACGAATTCGCCGACACCAAGGCCTCGCTCGAATCTCGTGCGCAGATGCAGCGCAACTGGATGGAATCCGGTGTCCGCAATGCACGCCGCAAGGCGACCGACAACGACAAGATCAGCCGCAAGACTCGGGCGGAGTCCACCGAGAAGCAGGCCGCGAAAGCCCGTCAGACGCAGCGGCGCATCGAACGGCTCGAGGTGGTCGAAGAGCCCCGCAAGGAGTGGGAGCTGCGCATGGAGATCGCAGCTGCACCCCGAAGCGGGACCGTCGTGTCGGTGCTGAGCGGTGCTGTCGTCCGTCGGACAGGTTTCACGTTCGGACCCGTCACCACGCAGATCGAATTCGGTGACAGAGTCTTGATCACGGGCGAGAACGGCTCGGGCAAGACCACATTGCTGTCCGTTCTGCTCGGAAAACTCGTTCCCGACGACGGGACGGCGTCCCTGGGTTCCGGCGTCGCGATCGGCGAAATCGATCAGGCTCGTGGGCTGTTCACCGGGACAGCGACCGTATCGGACTCGCTGAGCGCAGCAGTCCCCGACTGGCCCGACGCCGATGTGCGGACCCTCCTGGCGAAATTCGGCCTACGCGGCGACGATCCCCTCCGGCCTGCAGGCTCCCTGTCCCCCGGTGAACGCACCCGCGCGGCCTTGGCCCTGCTGCAGGCGCGCGGCGTCAACCTTCTGGTGCTCGACGAGCCGACGAACCACTTGGACCTTCCGGCCATCGAGCAGTTGGAACGGGCGATGGAGAACTTCGAGGGCACGCTCCTGCTGGTCACCCACGACCGCCGCATGCTGGGCACCGTCCGGGCGACCCGTCGGTGGACCATGACGTCGGGGCAACTCACCGAGGCCTGACGTTATCCATGGTTGACAGATCGTTGGGTTTATACAACACTTTGTTCCATGAGCCCCGTCAAGCGTGGGAACACGCTCCCGATCTTCAACCGGGTGGGAGTTCTGCGGGCCGAACGAAAGATGAGCCGCGCGCAACTCGCCGAACTCATCGAAGTCAACCCGCAGACAGTGGGCGCCCTCGAGCGGGGCGACCACTATCCGAGCCTCGACCTGGCACTGCGCATCTGTGAAGTATTCGACCTTCCCGTCGAAGCAGTGTTCTCACGCAAGGAACTCGGTCCACTCTCCGCCGAACTGTTCAGAAGGGAGAACGACAAGTGACCACCCCCGACTCGAACATTCTGACGCGCTACCAGGACTACCGCACACGCAGGTTTCTCGAGAACGACGCGAAGACTCGGCACATGCTGCCGAAGTGGCGAACCCAGAAGCGCCGTCGAATCCTTGCGTTTGCAGTAATTTCCACCCTCGTCGCGCTTCTCGCCATCGCTGTTGCATCGCTGTTCTGGAAGTGGGCACCCATCCTGTGGGTCGCCGGCACCGTCGCCTTCCTCGTGCTGTGGACGATGCTGCAAACCGCCTCCGGCCGCCACAGCGATGCACCCGTGGGCGCACTCGACGAATGGGAAGTACAGCAGCGCAACGAGGCTCGGTCGATCGGCTTGACCGTCACCCAGGGCCTCGTCATGGTCTCGGTGTTCACGCTGATCATCCTCGCCACCGGATACGAGAACGAGCGACTTGCCTACGCAGGCGCGTTGTGGACTCTCGTCAGCCTCATGGCCGGAATCTGCTCCCCGGCAATGATTCTCGCCTGGATCACTCCCGACCCCGACCCGGAAGACCTCTGAGAAACGAGAAGAAAGGGCACCATGAGCACCCTTACGATCGACAACATCTCCAAGAGATACGGCGACAAGATCGCCCTCGACTCCCTGAAGTTCGACGTACACCCCGGTGAACTCTTCGGCTTCGTCGGCAGCAACGGCGCAGGCAAGACCACCACCATGCGCATCACCCTCGGCGTACTGTCCGCCGACTCCGGGCAGGTCCTGCTCGGCGGCAAACCCGTCGACCTCGATGTCCGCCGCACCATCGGCTACATGCCGGAGGAACGCGGCCTCTATCCCAAGATGAAGGTCGGCCCGCAGCTCGCGTATCTGGCCGAACTGCACGGCCTTTCACCGTCGGACGCCAAGTCGGCCGTAGGCACGTGGACCGAACGACTCGGTATCTCGGAACGACTGAACGACACCGTCGACGCACTCAGCCTGGGCAACCAGCAGCGCGTTCAGCTCGCCGCGGCACTCGTGCACGACCCCGCGGTTCTGGTACTGGACGAGCCGTTCTCCGGTCTCGACCCGGTTGCCGTCGACGTCATGAGCGACGTACTCCGCGAGAAAGCGTCGTCCGGAGTCCCGGTGATCTTCTCCAGCCACCAGTTGGATCTCGTGCAACGACTGTGCGACCGAGTCGGCATCATCGCCGCCGGATCCATGAAAGCCGTCGGCACCGTCGACGAACTCCGCGGATCAGGTGATGCGCAACTCGAAGTACACGCACCGAACGCCCAGCCCGGCTGGGCCGACGGCATCGAAGGCGCCCGTGCCGTCAGTCACAGCGCCGGCCGGACGCTCCTCTCGATCGCACCGGGAACCGACGACCAGGCCATCCTTCGTGCCGCCCTCGCCACCGGACCCGTACACGAATTCTCCTTCCACAAACCGTCGTTGAGCGACCTGTTCCGAGAGGCAGTGGCATGAGCACCCAAGTATCTTCGAGCCGGGCAATCGGCCTGATCGCCAAGCGCGAGTTCACCGTTCAGGTGATGAAGAAAAGCTTCGTCATCTCCAACGTCATCATTCTCGCCGTCATCATCGGCGGCATCATCGCGTACTCCATCTTCGCGGGCGGAGACGACGAAGACCGCGACGTCGTCGGCATCGTCGGCGACCAACAGATCGCGGCCGTCATCACCGCCACCGGAGACGCCGTCGGCAGCCCCGTCGACATCCGCGAGATCGCCGACGCCGACGCAGCTCGATCGGACGTCGAATCCGGCGACGTCGCAGTAGCTCTCGTACCGGCGGGATCCGGCGCCTACACCGCGATCACCGATTCCGAGCTCACCGGAGCACTGCGAGCCGTCGTCGAAGGCAGTGTCCAATCGCAGGCCACCGACGCCGCGCTGGCGCAGCAAGGCGTCGACCGGGACGCCGTCGCAACCGCCGTCGCGAACGCAACGGTCACGGTCGAAGCTATCGACCCGCCGGATCCCGAAGCAGGACAACGAGTTGCGCTGTCTCTGGCTGCCGTGTTCATCCTGTACGCCCAGATCATCGGCTTCGGAATGTACGTTGCCATGGGCGTCGTCGAAGAGAAGTCCTCGCGCGTCGTCGAACTGCTGCTCTCCACCGTCAGGCCGCTTCAGTTGCTGTGGGGCAAGATCCTCGGCATCGGAGCCGTCGGAATCCTGCAACTCGCCCTCTACGGTGCGGCAGGTGTGGGCGCCGGACTTGCAACGGGCACACTCACCATCACCGGAACCGCGATCAGCGTCTTCGCCGGCACCCTCGGCTGGTTCGTGCTCGGCTTCGCCTTCTTCGCGGTCCTGTACGCAGCCGGTGGATCGATGGTCTCCAGGCAAGAAGACGTCAATTCGACGACGATGCCGCTCCTGTTGCTGATCATGGCAATGTTCTTCGCGGCGTTCTACTCGGTCGGCGACCCGGAGAGCACACTCAGCAACGTTCTCAGCTGGATTCCGCCGTTCTCCGCCGTCATGATGCCGCTCCGTATCGCAGCAGGCGTCGCGCCGGTCTACCAGATCATCGGAACCGCCCTCATCATGGCGGCCACCACCGCGGCACTCGCCGTCGTCGCCGCCAAGATCTACCAGCGGTCCATTCTGCGCATCGGCAAGACCGTCACGTGGAAGGAAGCATTCGCCCGTTAGGATCCGGGAGTGGAGCCTGCAGGAACGACCCGATTAGGCTCTGATTCATGACAACACGGACGTCCGCCGCCGAGATACTCGATGCAGTTCTCGACGGCGGATCGTTCGTGTCGTGGGATCGTGCGCCGATCGACGTCTCCCCCGGCCCGAAGTATGCCGCCGACTTGGCGAAAGCCCGAGACAAGAGCGGCGTCGACGAGTCCGTTCTCACCGGACAGGGACTGGTCGACGGCAGGCCGGTGGCCATCATTGCGTGCGAGTTCGCTTTCCTGGCCGGGTCGATCGGCGTGGCGGCCGCCGAACGAATCGCCACTGCCATCGAGCGCGCCACCGCGGAGAACCTCCCGCTGATCGCGTCGCCCACGTCGGGTGGGACTCGCATGCAGGAGGGCACCCTCGCGTTCGTACAGATGGTGAAGATCGCGGGTGCGGTGACCTTGCACAAACAAGCCGGCCTGCCGTACCTGGTGTATCTCCGCAATCCGACGACCGGGGGCGTCTTCGCATCCTGGGGATCACTCGCTCACGTCACGTTCGCCGAGCCCGGTGCGCTCATCGGATTTCTCGGCCCGCGCGTCTATCAAGCTTTGTACGACAAGCCCTTTCCCGAAGGCGTACAGACCGCCGAGAACCTCTACCACCATGGCGTCATCGACGGTGTGGTTCCCGTGGACAGCCTCCGACACCTCATGGTCCGCGCGCTCCGCGTCGTCAGCCACGACGGCGAGACAGCCCACCACCTCGACCCGGCTCCCACCGTCGGCGACATCCCTGATCGTTCCGCGTGGCATTCCGTGGAATCCTCACGTCGCCCCGATCGGCCGGGCGTGCGGGAACTCCTCGAACATGCAGCCAGCGAACAGGTTCCGCTCAGCGGCACCGGCCAAGGCGAGTCGGACACGACGATCCTGTTGTCGTTGTGCAAATTCCGAGGAATCTCCTGTGTGGTCTTCGGCAACGACCGAAGCAGCCACAGCATCACCGCGACGATGGGACCAGGCGCGCTGCGTCAGGCTCGGCGTGGAATGAAACTGGCCGAGGAGCTCCGCATTCCTCTGGTCCTCGTCATCGACACGTTCGGCGCAGCACTGTCCAAGGAAGCGGAAGAAGGCGGGATCGCACCCGAGATCGCCCGATGCATCAGCGATCTCGTGACCGTCGACACCCCGACGGTGTCGGTTCTCCTCGGCCAGGGAACAGGCGGCGGCGCCCTCGCCCTGCTGCCCGCCGACCGCACCTTGTGCGCACAGAACGCCTGGCTCGCACCGCTTCCTCCGGAAGGCGCCAGCGCCATCGTTCACCGCGACACAGCACATGCGTCGGACATGGCCGAGGCACAGGGCATTCGGTCCGTGGACCTGCTCCGCGACGGCATCGTCGACGCCATCGTCCCCGAACATCCCGATGCAGCAGAGGAACCCGTCGATTTCTCGATCCGCATCGCCGGAGCCATCGCACGAGAACTGCGCAACATCAGCTCCGACGACGACCGCGTGTCCTCACGCCTCGCCCGGTACCGACGCCTGGGCCTCGGGAATCAAGGCCAGTAGGTCACCGGCCCGCACATCCGACGGAAGCTCCACCTTGGCGTCGCCCATCGCGAAGAACTGCCGACCCACCACCGAATGACGGTTCGCGATATCGGCGACCTCCACGCACCCGAGCACGGCATCGACACGCACGATCCCGGCAATCACCGACCTCACCCGCGTCACCACCACACAACCCAACCGCGCCGGCGTGCCCTCGCAATCAGCAAAATCGTCGACGAACACCCCGTCGACCATCAATCGCCCATCACGAAAACCCGTGCCTGACGGCCACAACTCCGAATCGAATCGTGGTCGGCCTGCATTACGAAGAGACGGCAGCATCTCGAAAAGAGTCACATCAGCGAGTCTCCATCCGCCCCCACCGCGTCGCCAGGATCTTGACGGAATCATTATGGCCACGGGGTCGACGTCTACGCGGCCTTGCCACCGACGCCGTCCGCTGCAACGGATTGCCCGATACTCCGCGAGTCGGCAGGATTCCGTCGTATCGAGAAGTATCGGGCAATTCATGCCGCCACCGATTACGCGTGGGATGTCCGGTCGGCGTCGATCGACCGACGGCGACGCTTCACCACCGACACGATCTCCTCCACCACGGCATCCAGGTCCGACATGACGGTGGCCACGGAGTATCGCAGCACCAGCCACCCGTCGAGGACCAGCGCGTTCTGGCGTCGGCGATCGCTCGTGAACACCGCACCTGTGCTGTGGAACTCGCGCCCGTCGATCTCGACGATGACGCGCGCACGAAAGTCGACGAGGTCTCCGTAGTACGGTCCGACTCTCGCGTTGATGTCCATGAACAGATTGCGTGCGGTCAATGCGCGCGCCACCACGCGCTCCGCTTCCGAGAACGTGCCGGGGCAGCACCGTCGGAGTTGTGTGCGTAAGGCCTGCATTCCGTCCATCCCCTTGGCGGTATCGCAGAACGCCGCCAGCCGGCGCGCAGGAATGTGCGTGCCGACGGCGTCGTCGAAGAACTTCTCGAGTTCGGCCGTCGGCATCGTTGCCGCGAGGTCGACGAACGCCTGCTCGATCGACACGACGTGCAGCCCCCGTAGTTTTTGCACGTCAGGAAGTGCACGTCGGCGTAGCACGACCCAATCGGGTGACCGGACCTGCGCGTTGGGTGCGACGGTCGCCTCGACCGAGCGCGGTTCCGCCTCTACCAGGCCCCACAGCCAACCCGCGGTCGAATGGCTGAACACCGCGTCCGGTTTCCACAGAGCGACGGCGCGACACAGGTCCATGTAGCCCGGTTTCTCCGTCGCGTACACGCCCGGCAGCAGCCGAGTGAGCCGGCCGCTTCGGCTCCGACGGGAGATGGTGCTGACGCTGAGTCCCTGCGCGATCAGCTGCGCTTTCGTGGTGAGTACCCCCATGCGCGCATGATGGCGCATACCTCCGACAGATCCGATGCGATGGATTGCCCGATACTGTGCAATTACTCGGGATCCCGCCGATTCGAAAAGTATCGGGCAATTCGTGGCACTAGGCTCGGGCCATGAGCGGCGAGTATCGAGAAGCATTCGACAGAGCCAGGTCCGATCGTGAGGGTTTCTGGCTGGACGCGGCCGAGGGGATCGATTGGGTCAGTGCTCCGACGACGGCGTTCGATGGCCGCTGGTTCCCCGACGGAGTGCTCAATACGTGTGTCAATGCGCTCGATCGGCATGTGGATGCGGGCGACGGGGACCGTACCGCGCTGATCTACGACTCGGCGATGACCGGTACGCAGCGCCGGTACACCTATGCCGAGCTGCTGAACGAGGTGGCGCTGTTCGCGGGAGTTCTCGTGCGCAACGGTGTGGGGAAGGGTGACCGCGTCATTCTGTACCTGCCCATGATTCCCGAGGCAGCCGTGGCGATGCTGGCGTGTGCGCGAATCGGTGCGGTGCATTCGGTGGTGTTCGGCGGATTCGCGGCGAAGGAGCTCGCGGCGCGGATCGACGACGCCGAACCGGTGCTGGTGGTGACGGCGAGTGGCGGTTTCGAGCCGGGACGGGTCGTGGAGTACCTCCCGATCGTCGAGAAGGCGCTCGCTCTGTCCTCGTCGCCGACGGTGATCGTCAAGAGCCGCGACGGGATTCCGAGCGATCACGGATGGCTGGACTGGGATGCCGAGATGGCCGAAGCGTCACCGGCGCAACCAGTTCCGGTGAAGGCTACGGATCCGCTCTACATCCTCTACACCTCGGGGACCACCGGAAAACCCAAAGGCGTCGTACGCGACAACGGTGGCCATGCCGTCGCACTGCGATGGTCGATGCACAACATCTACGACGTCGGTCCGGGTCAGGTCATGTGGACGGCGTCCGACGTCGGCTGGGTCGTCGGGCATTCCTACATCGTCTACGGCCCACTGCTGGCAGGTGCGACAACAATTCTCTACGAAGGCAAACCCGTCGGCACTCCCGACGCCGGGGCCTTCTGGCGGGTCATCGAAAGTCACGGTGTGCGAGCATTGTTCACCGCCCCGACGGCGTTACGCGCCATTCGCAAGGTGGATCCGCACGCCGAGAAACTGAAGAAGTACGACGTCTCGAGCTTGGAGACACTGTTCGTCGCGGGCGAGCGACTGGATCCCGATACCTACGAGTGGATCAGCCGAACCCTGGACCGGCCCGTCGTCGACCACTGGTGGCAGACCGAGACCGGCTGGGCTATCGCGGCGAATCTCCGCGGGCTGGAGCCGCTTCCGATCAAATCCGGTTCGCCGACCGTCGCGGTACCGGGTTTCGAGGTGACGATCGTGGACGCTGCCGGCGCCGAAGTAGACGCCGGTACCGAGGGCAACATCGTCGTGAAGCTCCCGCTGCCTCCCGGCACCCTGGTGGGATTGTGGAACGACGAGGACCGCTTCCAGCGCTCGTACCTCGACACGTTCCCCGGCTACTACCTGACCGGCGATTCCGGTTACATCGACGCCGACGGGTACGTGTACGTCCTCGGTCGCAGCGACGACGTCATCAACGTTGCGGGACATCGATTGTCGACAGGATCGATGGAAGCCGTCGTCGCGAGCCACCCCGCAGTGGCCGAATGCGCGGTGATCGGAATTCACGACGACCTCAAGGGCCAGCGGCCGAGCGGGTACGTGGTCCTCAAGGCGGGCGAAACCATCGAGGAGGATCGGTTGCGCACGGAACTGGTCGCGATGGTGCGTGACCAGATCGGCGCACTCGCGACATTCCGGGACGTGACGATCGTCGGTGCGCTTCCCAAGACGAGGTCCGGGAAAATCCTGCGCAAGACCATGCGGCAGATCGTTGCAGGTGAGGAGTACGGGGTGCCGTCGACAATCGAGGATCCAGCGGTTCTGGATGCGCTGGAGAAGCTACTCCGTAGGTGAGGGCAGGAAAACGAGCAAGGTTGTCCGAAATCCGCGCGCCCCAGGCGGTCCGCTCGTCGTAATCTCATGCCATGACCGATGTCGCAGTGACGAAGAAGACGGATTGGCTTGCGCTCGGAGCGGTGACGGTCACCGTGGTGTCCTGGGCGTCGGCGTTCGTCGCGATTCGGGGAGTCGGTACGTCGTTCGGAGCGGGTCCGCTGGCGCTCGGCAGGTTGCTGATCGGCACGGGCGCGCTCGGGCTGATTCTCCTGGCGAAACGCACCTGGGTCAGACCTACCCGCACTCAGTGGATCCAGATCCTCAGCGTCGGGGTGTTCTGGTTCGCGATCTACAACGTGGCCCTCAACGCCGCCGAACAACGCGTCGATGCAGGCACCACGTCGATGATCATTCAGATCGGCCCGATTCTCGTTGCCCTGTTCGCCGGACTCCTCCTCGGCGAGGGCTTTCCGCGGTGGCTCGTGATCGGCGCGGCCATCGCGTTCTGCGGGGCCGTGCTCGTGGGTGTCGTCACTGCCGTGACCACCACCGGCACCGTCAGAACCGACGCGGATGCCCTCGGCATCGCACTGTGCCTCGTCTCCGCGGTGACCTACGCAGTCGGTGTGCTCTGCCAGAAACCGGTGCTGCGCAGTGTGCCCGGCCTCCAGGTCACGTGGATGGCCTGCGCGATCGGCGCCCTGTGCACTCTCCCGTTCGCCCCGGCCCTGCTCGACGACTTGGCCGACGCATCCGCCCAGGCAACCGGAGGCCTGCTCTACCTCGGCCTCGTTCCGACAGCGCTAGCGTTCTCCACGTGGGCCTACGCGCTCACCCGAATGGATGCAGGCAGGCTCGGCATCACCACGTACGCCGTCCCACCCATCACCGTTGCGCTGAGCTGGGCCCTGCTGAACGAAGTTCCGCACATCCTCGCAGTGCTGGGCGGCGTCGTCTGCCTCGTCGGCGTCGGGCTCTCTCGCCGACGGTGAGCGTCACAGCGCCTTGAACCGGGCTATCGCGACCTCTCGCTCGTGCTTGTGGTCGACGATGGCGTCGGGGTAATCCTTGGGGCGTCCGAACTTCAAGGTGTGCACGGCCTTGCCTTCTTCCCCGCGCAGCTCGGGAACCCAGCGGCGTACGTAATCACCGGTGGGGTCGAACTTCTCGCCCTGGGTGATCGGGTTGAACACGCGGAAGTACGGGGACGCATCGGTTCCCGTGCCTGCCGTCCACTGCCAGCCGTGTTGGTTGCTGGCCAGATCGCCGTCGACCAATCGGTCCAGGAAGTATCGCGCTCCCCACCACCACGGCAGATGCAGATCCTTGACGAGGAACGACGCCACGATCATGCGGACCCGGTTGTGCATCCAGTTCTCGGAATTCAGCTGTCGCATACCAGCGTCGACGATGGGGAAGCCGGTCTTGCCGTCCTTCCACGCGTCGAACAGCTCCTGGGCGTGCTTGCTGGTGTCCAGCTCGATCTTGTCGAACTTCTTGTCGTAGTTCTCCCGCGCGCTGTCCGGGCGCTGAAACAGAATGTCCGCGTAGAAGTCTCGCCAGGCGATCTGGCGACGGTACGACGCGGACCCCTCGCTGCGCAGTTTTCCGAGGTCCGCCAGCATCGTCCGCGGATGGATGGTGCCGTACTTCAGGTGGACAGACATACGCGAGGTCGAGTCCAGGTCCGGCCGGTTGCGCTCGTCGTCGTAGTCCGAGACTCGCTCCAGAAACTCGGCCCAGGCGTCGGACGCAGCCTTCTCCCCTGCAGGCGCGTCGGACGCGTCCTTGTCGGTGGGGATCTTCACGCGTCGGGGAAGCCCCTTCACATCCGACGGGTCGAGCCACGACACGGTTTTCGCCGACGTGTCCGCCGGGCCTCGCCATCCGTGTTCCATCCACTGCCGGAAGTACGGCGTGAACACGCGGTAGGGCTCGCCGTCGTTCTTGGTGACGCGGCCGGGGGCGATGGCGTAGGGCGATCCCGTCGACACCAACGACACGTGTTCACCGACGCGCTCGTCCCTGGACCGCCCGTACGGCCCGTAATCCGCGCTGATGTGGACCTCCTCGGCGTCGACGGCCTTCGCGACCTTGGGTACCACGGTTTCCGGATCACCCTTCACGACCAGCAGTCGACCGTCCAACTGCTCGTCGAGTGCCTCGAGCGAACGGAAGAGAAAGTCCCGACGCGGCCCGCCCGACGCCTTCAGCAGCACGTCGTCGAGAACGAACAATCCGATCACGGGCCCGTCGGAATCGGCCGCAGCCGTCAGCGTCGGAAGATCACCGGTTCGCAGGTCACGTCGAAACCACACCACAGTCATGCGTGTATTCATACCCGCGGGACTGTTCGACAATCCATTTCTCACAGTTCTCCCACATTTGCCTCACCGAGTCCCCAAAGTAGCCTTCTACCTTGGGAAACATGAGAAACACAGCAACCCCCATCTTTCCGGGAGCGGCGTCGCTGATCGACACGACGTGCACGTTCGACGCCTACTACGCCAAGCTCTACGCCAATGCACCTGAACTGGCGTGGACGCTCGATGCCGATCGCGAACGCCGCAGTGCGCTCGAGGAATTCTTCGCCAAATCGCCCGAGGAGCGCGAGATGACCGTCCGGAGCTGGGCGGCATAGCACGATAGAGCTGTGCCCGAATCAGCCACCGTACTCGTAGTCGACGACGACGCGGACGTGCTCGCCTCGCTTCAACGCGGACTCCGCCTGTCCGGATTCACCGTCATCACCGCGGTCGACGGCGCCGAAGCGCTCACCGCGGTCTCCCAGCGATCGCCCGACGTGGTGGTCCTGGACATCAACATGCCGGTCCTCGACGGCGCCAGCGTCGTCAAAGCCCTCCGCGCGATGGGCAACGACGTACCCATCTGTGTGTTGAGTGCTCGGAGCTCGGTCGACGATCGCATCTCCGGCCTGGAATCCGGCGCCGACGACTACCTGACCAAACCGTTCGTCCTGGCCGAGCTGGTCGCTCGGATCCGCGCGATGCTCCGCAGACGCGCGACGGCACCTGCGCCACCCGAATCCAGCTCCGCCATCACCGTCGGCGGGCTGAGCGTCGACATCCCGGGCCATCGCGCCCACGTCGGGATGCGCGAACTGGATCTGACCAAACGGGAATTCGAACTGCTCGCAGTCCTCGCCAGGAACGCAGGCGTCGTCCTGACGCGTGAGCGGCTGCTGGAGCTGGTGTGGGGGTACGACTTCGTGGCCGACACCAATGTCGTCGACGTGTTCGTCGGTTATCTCCGGCGCAAGATCGAGGTCGACGGTCAATCCCGTGTCCTGCACACCGTGCGCGGTGTCGGTTTCGTGCTGCGGCCGAGCTCGTGAGGTTCTCTCTTCGCGCCCGAGTGGCCGTCGCGACCGCACTGGGTGCGACGATCGTCGTCGCGACGCTCGCGACCGTCGCCTCCGTGGTCATCTCCCGCAACAACGTGAGCAACCTCGACGACCGGTTGACGACGGCGTCCCAGGTTCTGATTCCCAGTGCGTCGAGCCTCGAACTGTTCCTCGACCAGCTGGGCAGCTCAGGGGCGTTCGCGGTGACGATCCGAACCGGGGACACCGTCATCGCGTCGACTCCGACGCAGCTGCCGAAGCTCGACGAGGGTTCGGAGACCGTCGACGTGGGAGGAGACCGTTTCCGCGTCTACACCTCGGAGGCTGTGTCGGCGACAAACATCATCATCTCCATCGGCGTTCCCGCCGCCGAGGCGCAGGAGATCACCGACGATCAACAGCGGTGGGTCATCTTCGGCGGATTGGCCGCCATCGCCGCGTCGACGGGCCTCGGCTGGATCTTCGGCGGCCGCGCGGTGAAACCGCTCGTGACACTGACTCGGCAGGTCAGTGCGCAGCCCCCGAGGTCGCCGGACACCTCGACCGGGGTGAAGGAGTCCGACGAGTTGGCCGTGGCCATCGCAGGCATGCTCGAACGACTCGGCGACGCGCAGGCACGTACCACCGAAGCACTCGGCACCGCTCGGGATTTCGCGGCGGTGTCCGCGCACGAACTTCGGACGCCGCTGACGGCGATGCGCACCGACATCGAAGTGCTGCGCACCCTCGACCTCGAGCCGCCGCAGCGACTCGAGATCCTGGAGGATCTGCAGCGGACGCAGGGCCGCGTCGAAGCAACTCTGACGGCTCTCGAGAAACTCGCGTCCGGTGAACTGTCCAGCGACAAGGATCGCGTCCCGGTCGACATCGTCGAGATCTGCGACGTGGCCGCTCAGGACGCGATGCGGCAGAACCCGGGTCTGACGGTCCGCGTCGAATCGGCCCCGTCGCTCGTCGTCGACGCTCTGCCCGCCGGACTCCGCCTCGCCCTGGACAACGCCATCATCAACGCCGTTCGCCACGGGTCGGCCACCGACGTCGCGATCACGCTGACCGAGACGGAGTCCACGGTGCAGATCGTCCTCGACGACAACGGATCCGGAATCCCGCCCGCCGAGCGGGATTCCGTCTTCGAGCGCTTCTACCGTGGGGCGTCGGCGACGAAGGGTGGATCTGGCCTCGGCCTCGCCCTGGTGGCGCAGCAGGCCGAACTGCACGGTGGCCGAGCTCGTTTCACCGACAGTCCGCTCGGTGGGGCCAGACTGGTACTGGACCTCGCACGCGGACACTAGCGACCTGCTGCACCCGAGGACGCCAGCTCCTTGTCGGCCGGCTCGTCGGGATCCAACAGGTCGTCGACGTCGACGGTCTTCGGGTTGTCCAGCACGTAGGCGAGGCGTTCTCGATCGAGCTCGCCCGTCCACCTCGCGATGACGAGCGTTCCGAGTCCGTTGCCGGACAGGTTGGTCAGCGCACGGCCCTCGGACATGAAGCGGTCGATTCCGACGATCAACGCGATACCCGCAACCGGGATCACCGAGTCGAATGCCGTCAACGACGCGGCAAGGGTGACCAGGCCCGCGCCCGACACGCCTGCAGCACCGTTCGACGAGATCAGCATGAACACGAGCAGACCGATCTGAGTCCAGATGGGGACGTCGATACCGAAGGCTTGGGCGATGAAGATCGCGCCCATCGACATGTAGATGGCGGTGCCGTCGAGGTTGAACGAGTAGCCGGTGGGAATGGTCATGCCCACCACGTGCTTCGGTGTGCCTGCCGCTTCCATCTTCGCCATCATCCGCGGAAGGACCGTCTCCGACGACGACGTGCCCAGCACGATCAGCAGTTCGTCCTTGATGTACCGCAGGTACTTGAAGATGCTGAACCCGGCGAGTCTGCAGATGGGGCCGAGGACGAACAGCAGGAACAGGATGCACGTGAGCCAGAAGGAACCCATGAACGTCGCGAGTGAACCGAGGATCGCGCTGCCGTGCTCGCCGATCGTGAACGCGATTCCGCCCATCGCACCCAGCGGCGCAACCCACATCACGAGCTTGATGACGCCGAACATGATCTTGGCGAACGTGTCCAGGGCGCTGACGACCGGTGCCGCCCGCGTGCCGAGCATCGTCACCGCTACGGCCACGAGGATCGCCAGCAGCAGTACCTGCAGCAACATTCCGTCGACGAATGCACTCGCGAACGAGTCGGGTACCAGATTCAGGATGAACCCGGTCAGTCCCGTTCCGCTCGCTTCGCCGGCCGACTCGATGGTGCCCGCGGCCGCCGACGAGTCGAAGGAAGCGACGTCGTAGTTCAATCCACGCCCCGGCCCGAGGACGTTGACGACGACGAGGCCGATCGCCAGCGCGAACACGGTGGTGACGTTGAAGTACATGACGGTCTTGAAGGCGAGACCACCCGCTTTGGCCAGGTTCCCCATCCCCGCGATGCCGACGACGATCGTCGCGAAGATCGTCGGCGCGATGACCACCTTGACGAGTTTGATGAACAGATCGGCCATCCACTTCATCTCCGACGCCACGCCGGGAGCGGTGAGGCCGATGATGATCCCGACGCTGATTCCGACGAGAACCCAGAAGTACAGCTGGTGGTAGAAACGCTTGCGCTTGACGGTGTCACCCGTCTCGGTGGTGGAAGCCATGCCGCCAATGTTCCGCAGTGGCGCCCGTCACACCAACAAAGTTGCGTAGATTTGAGGTCGATCTGACATTCACATTTCGGACATAGGAGACGAGTGAGCGGAAGGATCGATCGACGGACCCTGCTCGCCGGGGTGTCGGCCGTGAGTCTCGCAGCCCTGCTGCCTGCGTGTTCCAGTCGGCCCGTTCCCTCCGTCGACAATTTGACGTTCGCGACGGGACCGGCGGGTGCGACCTACCGTGAGACGGGGACCGCGCTGGCCGAGCGCTGGAACGACGCCCTCGCCCGCCACGTCGTCGACATCGTCGAAACCGACGCGGCCGTCGACAACGCGGCACTGCTCACGGCCGGGTCCGTCGACCTGGGTTTCGTGAACGCCGACGTCGCGAAACCGTTCGTCTCGGACTTCTCCGCACTGTTCCGGGTGTTCGATTCGGTGCTGCACCTCGCGGTCATGGCCGACGGGCCGGTACGAACACTGCAGGATCTACCGGGCATGCGGGTCGCGGTCGGCCTCCCCGGATCGGGAACCCGCTTCACCGCGCTTCGACTCCTCGACTCGGCCGGGCTCGCCGTCACTCCACTGTCCTACGGCCAGGACGACGCGGCCCGGGCACTGCTCTCCGGCGAACTGAATGCAGTCTTCTCGTTGACCGCGATGCCGACACCGGCCCTCGACTCGCTGGTCAGAGACGCCTCGGCGGTGGGCCGAGCCGTCGAATTCGTCGATCTCGCCGTCGACACCGAGGCCGTACGGGCCGCCTATCCCGGAGAGTACGTCGGCGTCGTGATCTCACGGACGGTGTATCCGGACATCGCGTCGAGTCGCACCCTCGCCGTTCCCACGTTCGTGCTGGTGCGCAACGAGTTTCCACGCGACTTGGCTCGTTTCCTGACGGCGAGCACGTTCGAGAATGCCCGGGCGCTGTCGATGAACCGCCCGGAAGCAGATCAGATCAACCCGCGAACCGGGGCCGCCACCACACCCGTTCCACTGCATCCCGGTGCAGCGGACTGGTTCCGCGAACAGAAACCCTGACTCACGCTGACGCACAGGGCAATCGAACAGTCGCCACGATTCCGCCACCGGAAGCACCCCGTAACTCGAACGTTCCTCCCACATCGGCCACCACATCACTCACGATGGCAAGACCCAACCCTGTCCCGGCCACGTTCTGATGCCGTGGCGCGCGCCAGAATCTCCCCGTCGCCGCAGTCGTCTCCGATTCCGACAACCCGCGACCATCGTCCTCCACCTCGAACAACGCCCAGCGACCCTCGGATTCGGTGCGCATCCGGACCGTCACCGTCGTGCCGCCGGACAGCCGGGCGGCGTTGGACACCAGTTCGTCGAGCACCGCGACGAGGCCACCGGAGGGTTGGCGGACGGTGCGACACCCCGGAGCCGGTCCCTCGATCACCAACCGAACCCCGGCGCTCTCCGCGCACGCCTGCCACCGCGGCCGCGCGGCATCGAACACGCCGACGACCGAGCACAGGTCACCGTCACGTTCACCGTCGTCCCGCTCCGCGGAGACGGCGCCGAGCATCGCTTCGAACGTCGCACCCAGTTCCACCGTCTCGGCAACGGCATCCTCGTGGGCCTCGCGGGCGTCACCGTCGCGCAGCCAGGGTCGTAGATTCTCGACCGACAAACGCAAGCTGGCCAACGGATTTCGGAGCTGGTGGGCGGCGTCGGTGACGAACGCGCGCTGACGCTGCATCGACCGCTCGACGGTGTCGGCCATCGTGTTGAACGATTCCGACAGTTCGCGTAGCTCCTGCGGGCCTCGATCGACGTCCGCGCGGGTCGTAAAATCGCCTGCGCCGATACCGGCAGTGCTGCGCTCCAGATCGCGGACGGGCCGAAGAATCCACGATGTCAGCGGCCACAACCCGGCGAGCAACCCGGCGACGGCGACCACCAACACTCCGATACCGACAGCCCATTGGGACAGGCTCCCGGCGCGCAACGTGTCCGTCGGAGCCTCGATGACGACGACGGCGGTCACCTGGGAGTCCCGGCCGACCGGTTCGACCACCCGCACGGGAGCGGCGGTCCACGGGTAGACAGTCGGCGCCTCGGACACCCGGCCGCCCGCGAACGCACGCCTGACGGCACCGGCCAGTTCCTCGTCGTCGGGAAGCGGAACGCCGGGGTCGTACACGGTCGCCCCGTCCAGAGCGAGCACCCACACCGCTGAGTCGTACAACGCCGAGTACGACGCCAGTTCCTCTCCCAGCCCGGTCGATTCCCCGGATTCGATCGCCGCGTCCACCTCGGAGGCGAATCGCACTGCGTCACCGGTCCGGTCGATGAACACACGCTGGGTTGCGCGCTCGGACACCAGAATCGCGTACGGGATACCCACGCCGAGAACGAGAAGGGCGATCACCGGGACCATGCTGAGAACGATCCGTCTGCGCACGGCTGTCCGTCAGCTCTCGGACGCCGATTCGAGCCGATATCCGACGCCTCGGACCGTCGTGATCGACGCTGCGGCGCCGAGTTTGGTGCGAAGCGACGCCATGTGGGTGTCGAGGGTCCTGGTGTTTCCTTCGCGGGCGGACTGCCACACGTGATCCAGGATGCGGTCGCGCTCGACCACGACGTCCACGTTCTGAGCGAGGAGCACGAGCACGTCGAACTCCTTGCGGGTCAACGGAAGAACCATGCCTGCCAGCAGAACTTCGTGACGGTCGCGATCGATGCACAGCTCCCCGTGCCCGATACGACCCTGCGATTCCAGAGGTACGGACGAGAGCCTGAGCCTGCGCATCACGGCGTCGATACGCGCCATGAGCTCGGCGATCCCGAAGGGCTTGACCAGATAGTCGTCCGCGCCGGCACGAAGTCCGCGGACGCGGTCGTTCGTGGCCCCACGCGCTGTGACGGCGATGACCCCGGTGGACGGATGGTCCCGCAGCGCTCGGATCACGTCCACACCGTCTCCGTCGTCGAGACCGAGATCGACGAGAGCAATGGCGAAGTCCTGCCGGGCCATCGCTCGGCGGGCTGCCGCGACCGCGCCGACCCGTTCGACGTCGAAACCCTCGGCATGCAAGGACCGACGCAGAGCACGGGCCACGCGATCGTCGTTTTCGACGACCAATGCCCACATGTCCGAAAAGTCTACTTCGGGAGACTTCGAACTGTGGGCACTTGGTCGACGACCGGTCTACGTCAGTTGACGCCGAGCAGGTCGATCACGAACACGAGGGTCTTTCCGGACAGGCGATGACCGTGTCCGGCCGGGCCGTAGGCGAGCTCCGGCGGAATGGTGAGCTGACGGCGTCCGCCCACCTTCATCCCGGGGATGCCGTCCTGCCAGCCCTGAATCAGGTTCTGGAGCGGGAACTTGATGGACTCCCCGCGGTTCCACGAGGAGTCGAACTCCTCGCCCGAGTCGAACTCGACCCCGACGTAGTGCACCTCGACGGTATCGCCGGGTGAGGCTTCGTCACCGTCTCCCTCGACCAAGTCCACCAGCACTAGATCGATGGGTGGAGGGCCTGCCTGGAACTCGATAATTGGCTTCGTCACGCACTCCACCCTACGTCGCGCTGGTCAGCCGATCGGGTCAGCCATGCGAATGACGTCGTATTCGCAGGTCAGCACGTTTCCGGTGGCGGCGTCGGACATCTCGACCTTCCACGCGTCGGCGAACTGGTCGACGCCGGGATGCATCGAGATCGTGCCCGAGATCAGGATGGTTCCGCGCTTGAACAGCCCGCGCTCACGGAGCACGTCGAGCCAGTACTTCGGAGCGAGGAGATCGGCCAGCGACCCCGTCTGAATCGGGGTCTCGCCGACCCATGCCTTCAGCGTGATGTCGTCGATGCGGTCCGCGACGTCGGACAGACGCCACGCACCGGAACCGAGCACGTCGGGTGATGCGTTCTTGCTCCACGCGACGCTGTGGACCTCGAGGTCGCGGTCGGTGTGATCACACGCGACGGTGAGCAGCACGTCGTCGTCGGTATCGCCGAGAACGACGAGCGCCCACTCGGCTTCACCGGAGGTGCGCCCGTGCTGCACGTGCACGGCGTTCGTCTGCTGAGCCAGGTACGGCGAGATGGGGTACATCGCGGGCGTGACGGTCGGTGCCGGAACACCGAGTTCGGCCAGCTCGGCGATGTGATGAGCAACTTCTTCCTGGTTGCGGCCCGCGTAGCCGGCGTTGAGCAGATTCAGCGGTTCGACGGTCTCGGTGGTTCCGTCCGGAAGCGTGAACGTCAGCATCGTGAATGCCTCTCTCGTTAATTGATTGTTTCGAATACGCCGAAAAGCTTGCGCATACGTCTTGTATACAGCAAGTATGGAATCAGTACAACGGATACAGTGATCCAAGGCACAGACGAAGGAGTTGCCATGACTGCGCAGACAGTCGAAAAGAAAGGCCTGGTCAAGGCATTTGCGGCCAGCCTGACGGGCACCGCATTGGAGTGGTACGACTTTGCCGTCTACTCCGCGGCGGCCGCCCTGATCTTCCCGATCGTCTTCTTTCCCGACAGCGATCCACTGACCGGCACCCTGCTGGCCTTCTCGACCTACGCGGTCGGATACGTGGCACGCCCCGTCGGCGGATTCGTCTTCGGACGCCTCGGCGACGTCATCGGCCGCAAGCAGTTGTTGGTCATCACGCTGCTGCTGATCGGCGTCACCACATTCCTCATCGGTTTGATCCCGGGTTACGACACCATCGGCATCGTCGCCCCGATCCTGCTGGTCACGATGCGCTTCGCCCAGGGCGTGGCCGTCGGCGGCGAATGGGGCGGCGCGGTACTTCTGTCGAGCGAATACGGCAACCCCCGTCAGCGCGGCTTCTGGTCGTCGGCCGCACAGATCGGTCCCCCAGCCGGAAACCTCCTCGCCAACGGTGCTCTCGCCGCACTCACCCTCGCCCTGACCGAGGAGCAGTTCGAATCCTGGGGCTGGCGCGTCGCGTTCCTGCTCTCCGCAGTACTCGTCGGCTTCGGACTGTGGATTCGCCTGAAGCTGGAGGACACTCCGGTGTTCAAGGCACTCCAGGAAAGCGGAGATCGCTCCGAAGCGCCGATCAGCGAGGTCTTCAAGTTTCAGCGTCGCCCTCTTATCGCCGCGATTCTGTCCCGCATCGCCCCCGACGTCATCTACGCACTGTTCACCGTCTTCTCCATCACGTACGGCACACAGAAGCTCGGCTTCGAACGCAGCGAAGTTCTGATCGCCATTCTCATCGGCTCCGCATTCCAGCTCGGCCTGATCCCGCTCGCCGGCGCCCTGTCCGACCGCATCAACCGCCGCCTCGTCTACGGCGTCGCCGCCGTCGGTGGAGTCGCCTGGAGCGCAGTGTTCTTCCTGATCATCGGCGGAAGCTCGCTGCCGCTGCTGATCCTCGGCGTCGTCGTCGGACTGGCGTTCCACTCGTTCATGTACGGACCGCAGGCAGCCTTCGTCACCGAGCAGTTCACCGTGCGCCTGCGATCGACCGGCAGCTCGCTCGCCTACACCCTCGCAGGAGTCGTCGGTGGAGCCATGGCACCGCTGATCTTCGTCTTCCTGCTGGACAAGACCGACACCTGGACGCTGATCGTCGCCTACGTCGCCGTCGTCGGCGCCCTGACCGTCCTCGGCCTCGCGCTCGGACGCAACCCCGACCGGGCCGAGGAAGAGGAGTACGAGGTCATTCGCGCGACTACGCCCTCAACAGGATCTGCAGTGTGACTTCCAGATGATCGTCGATCGCCCGATGCACGAGGTCCTCGTCGCCGCTCTCGAGAGCGACGACGATGGCCTCGTGCTCGGTGCACACGTTGCGCTGGCGATCGGACGCCGCGAACAACGCGGTCAATCCGACGCGCAGCTGACGGGCCCGCAGGCCTGCGTACGTCCGCGACAGCAGTTCACTGCCGGCGGAATCGATCAGAATTTGATGGAACCTGCCGTCGAGGTCGATGAATTCCTTTGCAGCATCATCGGTTCGAACCTCGGCGAGCACCTCCTGAGCACCGAGGGCGTCGCGCATCAGGGCCACCGGCGGGGTGCCGGTTCCGACGGCCACCGAGCCCGCGTGACGCTCCAGCACGCCTCGCAACTCCATCAACTCACCGATCTGGCGGCCGGACATCGCGGGAACGTGAGCACCCCGCTTGGGTACCATCTCGACAAGACCCTCCGCCTGCAACATCAACAGGGCTTCACGAACCGGCGTGCGAGACACCCCGATTCGAGTCGCCAGGTCCTGCTCGTTCAGAAATGTTCCGGTGGCCGCAGGTGACGTGAGCACTTGGTCACGAACGAACGAGTACGCCTTGTCCCTACCCGACACCGATTGCATACGATATGTATACCTCTCGACGCGCTGCGAAACCATGCACAGCGCCCACGAAACAGGAGATCAGCAGATGAGCACCAGCCTCCGAATCAGCCTTGCCCAGGTCACCAGTGGAACTGAACCATCGGACAATCTGCGAATCATCGACACCCACGCCCGCGCAGCCAAAGAAGCCGGATCCTCCGTCGTCGTCTTCCCGGAAGCGATGATGCGGTGCTTCGGCGGACCGATTCGCGGCGTCGCAGAACCCCTCGACGGCCCGTGGGCCGACGGCGTCCGTGCGATCGCGTCCAGCGTCGGAATCACGATCGTCGCGGGAATGTTCACCCCCGCCGACGACGACCGTGTCGCCAACACCCTCCTGGTCACCGGCGACGGCGTCGACGCGAGCTACGACAAGATCCACCTCTTCGACGCCTTCGGTTTCGCCGAATCCGACACGGTCGCACCGGGTTCCGAACCGCTCGTCCTCGACATCGACGGTGTACGCATCGGCTTCGCGACGTGCTACGACATACGCTTCCCCGCGTTGTTCCAGAAGCTCGGCGACCTCGGCGCTCAACTGGTCGTCGTCGCCGCGTCGTGGGGCTCCGGTCCGGGCAAGGCCGAACAGTGGTCGCTGCTCGCCCGAGCCCGCGCCCTCGACTCCACGGCGTTCATCGCCGCCTGCGACCAAGCACAACCCGAGCAGTCGAACGGAACCGCGCCCCTGGGCGTCGGCCACTCCATCGTCAGCTCCCCCACCGGCGAGGTACTGGGTCAACTCGACACGACTCCCGGCATGCTGACCGTGGACATCGACACCACACAGGTCGAGTCGGTGCGCCAGAACCTACCGGTCCTGAAGAACCGCCGACAGTTCTGACGGGTCACCCGAACTCCCAGCCCGCTGCCACGGATTCACGGCAGCGGGCTTCGTCGTCGCCGGCGGCGACGTACACCGCCGTGAGCATCGACGCCCCGTAGGCCAACGCAGCCTCGTCGAGCGGCCCGGTCACGACGAGCGAGACCAGCCCATGCCCGACGATCCAAGCCTGAAGCGCGAGATCCACCGAATCCACATCCGCCCGGAATCGTCCGGCATCCTTTGCACGGTCGATCCCCAGCACCAGATGCTGCAGAACCGCATCAGCGCCGCCCGGATCCTCCAGATCGACCGTCGCGTCGAACATCACTCGATACAGATCCGGATTCTCCAACGCGTTACGTGTGTACACCGATCCGAGCGACGCCAGGTCACGGACCGGATCCGCCGTGACCTCCGCGGCCTCCGACATGGCGGCCAACCTCTTGAAACCTTCCTGCCGCACGGCCATCCACAGACCGTCGAGGCCGTCGAAGTAGGTGTACACGGCCATGGTCGAGACCTCGGTGTCCTTGACGAGCGCACGCAGCGTCACGGGCTGCCTGTCCCCCAACATTCGCGCGGCTCGTTCGATGAGCATCGACCTGATCCGAGGATCTTTGGTTCTGACCATTCCCCAACAATACATAACAGTGTTATATTTTCGGAACCCCGACGAAGGAGCCAGATATGACCATCACCCTGCACAACCCCGACGGTCTGCCCAAACCCGATGTCTACCGCCAACTCTCGGTCGCCGAAGGATCGAAGCTCGTGTTCCTTTCCGGCCAGGTCGCCCGCGACGCCGACGGCAACCGCGTCGGGGAGAACGACTTCGCGGCGCAGGTCGAACAGGCCTACCTCAACGTCGCCACCGCGCTGAACGCCGTCGGCGGGACGTTCGACGATGTCGCGAAGCTGACGGTCTACGTCGTCGACTGGACGGCCGAGAAGATGCCGTTGCTCGGAGAAGGCGTCGGGCGGGCCGCAGCGAAGCTCGGCATCGACCCCGTCAAACCCATCACGCTCATCGGAGTCGTCGCGCTCGGCGAACCGGACATCATGGTCGAGGTCGAGGCCACGGCCGTGCTCGACTGACACGTGCACCCCGAAACGACGAAAGCCGCCTGGACCCCGTGACAGGTTCAGGCGGCTCTTCGCTCGGTGACGACTAGCGCGAGGACACGTCCTTGTAGTCACGCTCGGTGTAACCGGTGTAGATCTGACGCGGCCGACCGATCTTCGTGGTCGGATCCTCGTGCATCTCACGCCAGTGCGCGATCCAGCCCGGGAGACGTCCCATGGCGAACAGCACCGTGAACATGTGCGGCGGGAAGCCCATCGCTCGGTAGATCAGCCCGGTGTAGAAGTCCACGTTCGGGTACAGCTTGCGCTCGACGAAGTAGTCGTCGGTGAGCGCCGTCTCCTCGAGCTTGAGCGCAATGTCGAGGAGCTCGTCACCGTTGCCCAGCTTGCCGAGGATGTTGTGCGCGGTCTCCTTGACCAGCGTGGCGCGCGGATCGAAGTTCTTGTAGACGCGGTGCCCGAAGCCCATGAGCTTCACGCCGTCTTCCTTGTTCTTCACCCGACGCAGGAAGTCGGTGGCGTCGCCGCCCTCCGCCTTGATCTTGTCCAGCATCTCGAGGACGGCCTGGTTGGCGCCGCCGTGCAGCGGTCCCCACAGAGCATTGATGCCACCCGAGATGGACGTGAAGAGGTTCGCGTCCGAGGATCCGACCAGACGAACCGTCGACGTCGAGCAGTTCTGCTCGTGGTCCGCGTGCAGAATCAGGAGCATGTCCAGAGCCTTCACGATCTCCGGGTCCACCTCGTAGGGCTCCGCCGGGAATCCGAACGTCATGGTCAGGAAGTTCTCGACCAGGCTCTTCGAGTTGTCCGGGTACAGGAACGGCTGACCGACGGACTTCTTGTACGCATAAGCCGCGATGGTCGGCAGCTTCGCGAGCAAGCGGATGGTCGAGAGTTCGACCTGCTCGGGGTTGTTCGGATCCAACGAATCCTGGTAGTACGCGGACAACGCGTTGACCGCACTGGACAGCACCGGCATCGGGTGAGCGTTGCGCGGGAAACCGTCGAAGAATCGCTTGAGGTCCTCGTGCAGCAGTGTGTGCCTGCGGATCTTGTCGGTGAACTTCTCGAGCTGGTCCTCCGTGGGGAGCTCACCGTAGATCAGCAGGTAACTGACCTCGATGAAGCTCGACTTGCCGGCCAGCTGTTCGATCGGGTAACCGCGGTAGCGCAGGATCCCTGCAGCACCGTCGATGTAGGTGATCGCAGACTTCGTCGACGCGGTGTTGACGAATCCGCCGTCGAGCGTCGTGTAGCCGGTCTCGGCCAGCAACTTACCCAGCTCGATGCCGTCATTGCCTTCGGTTGCCTTGGCAATGGACATGCTGTGTTCGCCACCGGGGTAAACGAGGGTGGCTTTTGCGTCATTCTCAGCGGGCACGAATGGTCCCTCTCGAACTCATGTAACGGACACGTACTTAAATCGGACACTTACTGCAGTCGATAGAGAAACTAGTCTCTCGGCGCCTCGGACGCCCACGGAGGGTCGGCACCCGGGCGAGAAACCGTGATGGCGGCTGCTCGCGCGGCGAACCTCAGTGCTGCCTTCCAGTCTCCCGCGCCCATGTCATTCAGGTCACGCGTTGTGACAATGGTCTCGTTTGTCAAATACGCGAGTAAAGCTCCGTGCACGGTGTCACCTGCACCGATGGTGTCGACGACGTCGACGGGCACCCCGGGAACCGAGAATTCGCCCGCCGAAGTGAACACCGAGATACCGTCGCCTCCGCGCGTCATCACGATGGCTGCGACGCCTGCCGCGAGCCAGTCGTCGACCGTCGTCCCCTCGGGTCCGAGTCCCAACCAGTGCGCGTCGTCCTCGCTGACCTTCAAGATGTCCACCGACGGCAACCACGACTTGAATCGGGTACGAAAACCGTCGGCCGTGATGTCTCCACTGGTGCTGTCGATGGCAGCCGGACGGATGTTGGGGTCCAGCATCGTCAGCTTCCCCGCCGCGTGCGCACGGTGCAGCAGGGCTGCGTACATCGACGCGCCCGGCTCGTACAGAAGCGACAGCGTGCCGAAGGACAGAGTCGTGATCTCGTCCGGCAACTCGCCCGGGTCACCGACGAGCCGATCGGCCGTACCGTCTGCGTAGAACGAGTACTGAGCGCTACCGTCGTCCGCCAGGGTGGTCATCGCCAACGTGGTCGGCTCGGCGCCGCGCTGCACCCACGTGGTGTCGACGCCTGCATCACGCAGGCTGCCGAGGATCTGCTCCCCGAACGCGTCCGTGGACACCCTCGACAGGAACGACACGTTCGTGCCCAGACGACCGAGCGACACCGCGACGTTGAACGGGCCACCCCCGAGCTTCGGAGAGAGCAACGGGCCTTCGTGCACCGGGACCAGATCGACGAGAGACTCGCCGCACACCAGAATCGTCATCGCGTCAGAAACTCCATTCCCCATGAGCCGGTCCAGGTTTGCCCCGGCGTCAACACGATCACGTCGACGCCGGAATTGAACGCGTCGGGCGGGCACGTCATCGGTTCCACGGCCACCGCGCGCCCACGGTCCGGGTACGCCTGATCATGTCCGGGGTCGGCGGTGAACACCTGCACCCAATCGAACTCGCGGTCCGTCCACAGTCCGGTACCCGTGCCGTCCGGCCCGCGGAGAACGTGCCAGGCCTTGCCGTCGGCGTCGGGTACTTCGGCGCTGAACGGAGTGTCCAGCCAGACGTCCTTCATGAGCCGCGGCGCCGTGAAATCGAACTCCGAACCCGCGGTCGGAACCGACGGACCGTTGGGCAGGTTGCGAACAGGGTCGAGTTGCAGCCGAGTGCCGGCGGAGAACTCCAACGTGCAGTCGTCGAGCGGAACATCGCCGACGCGCACGAACGTGTGAAAACCCATGCCGTAGGGAGCGTCGGACTCACCGGTGTTGGTCGCCGACGCGGTCACGACGAGCCCGCTGTTCGACAGTTCGTGCACGACCGTCACCTCCACGCTGTACGGCCAACCCGGGTGCTGCCCGATGTCCACCGACTGCTCGACGCGAGACTCCGATCTGTCCACGAGAGTCCAGTCGACCCTGCGCACGAAACCGTGGCTTGCATTGTTGCGAGACGGTTCGGTGATCTCCAACTGGTGGTCGCTACCACCGAAAGTGAATGCACCGTCGGCGACACGGTTGGGCCACGGAGCGAGCACCAATCCCGCCGAGAGCGGTGGTGTGGTGCCCACTTCCCACGTCTCGGTCAGCGGCGATCCGTCGAACTCGAGCAGCCTCAGACCGGCGCCTGCCGCGGCGATCTCCGCCCGGTACCTCCCGCTCGAGATCGAATATGCGTCAGCCATGGCTGCCATTGTCCACTACCTGACAGGCTTATTCGGTCATTCCGCGGGCTACGCTCCTGACCCGGTACCGAATGAATGCCGGAAGAGCCAGCGCGGCAAGCGATACACCGATCACGACGAGCACTCCGCCGCCCGCTGCCGCCGCCGCGGTACCCACCGACGCCGCCGCAGCGCCGTGCAGGACGTCACCGATCCTGGGGCCACCGGCAACCACGACGATGAACACTCCCTGCAGCCGACCTCTCATCTCGTCCGTCGCGACCGTCTGCAACATCGTCGACCGGAATGCAGCCGAGATCATGTCGGCGCCGCCGCCCAGAGCGAGGAACGCAAGCGCGAACCACAACGCCACCGTCGTCGCACCGTCGGACGCCAGGCCGACCGCGACACCGAACCCGATCATCGCCGCACCCCACACCATGATCGCGACGATCACAGCCATGCCTTGCCGTTTCACACGCGGAAGCCATCCCGAGAACACACCGCCCACCACCGCGCCCGCCGACATCGCCGCGAACAGCATGCCGAGAACCGGCCCACCCGAGGCCGGATCACCGAAACTTTCGTGCGCGATCTGCGGAAAAAGGGCACGGGGCATACCGAACACCATCGCGATGATGTCGACCACGAACGACGCGAGCAGCACCTTCTGCGTCGCCAGGTAGGCGAAACCGTCGAACACCGAACGCAGACCGGCACGCTGACCCGCCGACGCCGGAGGGATCGCGGGGAGCTTGATCACCGCCCACAGCGTCGCGAACAGGAACACCGTGTCGATCAGATACAGCGTCTCCAAGCCGATATAGTAGATCAGGATTCCGGCGCTCAACGGTCCTGCGATGGCGCCGAAATTCATCACCGTCATGTTCAGCGAATTCGCGGCCGGGAGCTGTCCGGGTGGCAGGATGCGCGGCAACAGTGCACTACGCGTCGGTTGGTTGACCGCGAAGAACGCCTGTTGGACGGCCAGCAGAACCAGAACCACCCATACGTTGTTCAGATCGAGGAACGCCTGCAGCCAGAACAGCGCGGACGTACCGATCAGACCGAACGTGGTGCACATCAACAACGTTCGACGATCCATCACGTCGGCGAGCGCACCGCCCCACAGCCCGAACACGATCAGCGGAACCAACGCGAACACGCCCGTCAACCCGACGTACGCCGAGCTGAGCGTGATCTGGAATACCTGTTGCGGCACAGCGACGATCGACAACTGCGCACCGATGACGGTGATGATGTTGGCGAGCCACAAGCGCCGATAGGCAGGAGTCTTCAGCGGAGTGGTGTCGGCCAGGACACCGCGAAGAGCATTCACGGCTGCAGGCGCTCCACCAGCCGAGTCGACGTCGTCAACCGAATTCTGTTGTGCAACCGATTGGTTCGGCCCTGCCAGAACTCCACGGTCTCCGGGCTCAGCCGGAACCCACCCCAACCGGGCGGAACCGGCACATCCACACCGTCGAACCTGCGAGCAACCTCAGCCAGAGCAGCCTCGAGCGCCTCACGGGAATCGATCGGCTGCGACTGCTGCGACGCCCACGCCCCCAGCTGCGACCCGCGAGGCCGCGACGCGAAATACGCCGCAGTGTCCTCCGCGGACACCTTTCGGACGGACCCTCGGAAGGTGAGCTGACGCTCGATACCGATCCACGGGAACGTCACCGACGCATACGGGGTGTGAGCGAGGTGGGTCGCCTTGTCGGATCCGTAGTTCGTGTAGAACACCACACCGTCGGCGTCCAGACCCTTGCACAACACCGTCCTGGTCGACGGCCGTCCGTCGGCATCGACGGTCGCGAGAACCATCGCGTTGGGCTCGGCGATCTTCGCCTCGACAGCGTCGGCGAGCCACTGCTGCGCCACCGGTAGCCAACCGCCGAGCAGCCGCTCCGCATCCACGTCGGCGTCCTGCTTGTAGTCGACCCGCATATCGGCCAGAGGGGAGGTGTCGCTCGGTTGCCTGTCTCGGTGCACGAACCGCCACGTTACTCCCGGGTACGAAGCGCTACAGTTCTGACCAGGCAAGCTCGAACGCGAGTCGCGAGGCTACAAGGAGAGTCCTACGGTCATGGCTGTACAACAGGTTCCCGAAGATTTCGTCAGTGGTCTCGAAGGCGTCGTCGCGTTCACCACCGACATCGCCGAGCCGGACAAGGACGGCGGCGCGCTGCGCTACCGCGGCGTCGACATCGAAGACCTCGTCGCCAAACACGTCACCTTCGGCAACGTCTGGGCACTGCTCGTCGACGGCCGCTTCGGACCAGGACTCCCACCGGCCGAGCCGTTCCCGCTCCCCATCCACACCGGCGACGTCCGCGTAGACGTCCAAGCAGGCCTGGCGATGCTCGCCCCCATCTGGGGCTATCAACCCCTGCTCGACATCGACGACGCCACCGCCCGCGACCAACTCGCCCGCGCCTCGGTCATGGCACTGTCCTACGTCGCACAGTCCGCACGCGGCATCTACCAGCCGGCCGTGCCGCAGAAGAAGATCGACCAGTGCGAAACCGTCACCGCACGCTTCATGACCCGCTGGAAAGGCGACCCCGACCCCGCGCACACCGAAGCCATCGACGCCTACTGGGTCTCGGCCGCCGAACACGGCCTCAACGCCTCCACCTTCACCGCCCGCGTCATCGCCTCCACCGGCGCCGACGTCGCCGCCGCACTCTCCGGAGCCATCGGCGCCATGTCCGGCCCACTGCACGGCGGCGCACCCGCCCGCGTCCTCCCGATGATCGAGGAAGTCGAGAAGAACGACGACGCCCGCGCCCTCGTCAAAGGCATCCTCGACCGCAAGGAAAAGCTCATGGGCTTCGGGCACCGCGTCTACCGCGCCGAAGACCCTCGCGCCCGCGTCCTGCGCGCAACCGCCAAGCGCCTGAACGCCCCGCGCTACGAAGTCGCCGCCGCACTGGAACAAGCAGCTCTGGCCGAACTCCGCGAACGCCGCCCCGACCGTCCCATCGAAACCAACGTCGAATTCTGGGCCGCGGTCATCCTCGACTTCGCCGAAGTACCCGCTCAGATGATGCCCGCCATGTTCACCTGCGGCCGCACCGCCGGATGGTGCGCCCACATCCTCGAACAGAAACGCCTCGGCAAACTCGTCCGCCCCGCCGCCATCTACACCGGCCCCGCACCACGCACCCCCGAATCCGTCGACGGCTGGGGACAGATCGTCTGACACCGGCGCAGCGTCCGGCGGTCGGTCGACGCGCGGGTTTCAGTGGGAGCGCGTCTTCAACACACGCAGTCGCTGCAACCCGCGCAGGCGCGCCCAGGTGACCGAACGGCACATTCGGTCTCCACCGGACCGTGAACGCGCAGGTTCCAGCCCCATGCGCAGGTTGCAACCCTCGCGTCCAGGGCAACGTGCGCGTGGAGACCGGCGACCTGTGATCGACCCTCTTGGACTAGCCTGTACGTGCCAGTTCCCTCGATGCTTAGGATGCGCTGCTCAATGGCCGAATTGCCGATCATTCCCGCTGATCTTCTGCCCGCCGACGGACGTTTCGGCTGCGGACCGTCCAAGGTTCGCCCCGAGCAGCTGCAGTCTCTGGTGGATGTCGGTGCGTCCGTGTTCGGTACGAGCCACCGTCAGAAGCCCGTCAAGGACGTCGTTGCACGGGTGCGTGGTGGCCTGAAGGATCTCTTCAGCCTTCCCGAGGGGTACGAGGTGGTGCTCGGTAACGGTGGAACCACCGCATTCTGGGACGCCGCGGCTTTCGGTCTGATCCGCGAGAAGTCGCTGCACCTGACCAACGGTGAGTTCAGCTCCAAGTTCGCCTCGGTCGCAAAGAACAACCCGTTCATCGGCGACCCGATCGTCGTGAAGGCAGAGCCCGGTAGCGCTCCGGAGCCGACGTCTGATCCGTCCGTCGACCTGATCGGCTGGGCGCACAACGAGACGTCGACGGGTGTGGCCATTCCGGTCAGCCGCCCGGCCGGCTCCGAGAACGCGCTCATCGCCATCGACGCGACGAGTGGCGCGGGAGGCCTCCCGGTGAACGTCGCCGACTCCGACGTCTACTACTTCGCCCCGCAGAAGAACTTCGCCGCCGACGGTGGCCTGTGGGTCGGCCTGTTCAGCCCCGCAGCGCTCGAGCGCGTCAGCGAGATCCAGGCGTCGGGCCGCTGGGTTCCCGACTTCCTGTCGCTGCCGATCGCGATCGACAACAGCAGCAAGGACCAGACGTACAACACCCCGGCGGTGGCCACGCTGTTGCTGTTCGCCAACCAGATCGAGTGGTTGAACGCCAAGGGCGGCCTGGACTGGGCGACCAAGCGCACCGCGGACTCGAGCTCGCGTCTGTACGACTGGGCCGAGAAGAGCGAGTTCGCCACCCCGTTCGTGACGGATCCCGCGCACCGCAGCCAGGTCGTCGGCACCATCGACTTCGACGAGAAGGTCGACGCCGCCCAGGTCGCGAAGGTCCTGCGCGCCAACGGTGTCGTGGACACCGAGCCGTACCGCAAGCTCGGACGCAACCAGTTGCGCGTCGGTATGTTCCCGGCGATCGAGCCGGACGACGTCACCGCATTGACGAAGAGCATCGACTGGGTCGTGTCGGCTCTCGGCTGACCAGCACCTGGTTGGCAGCAAGCTCACAGCACGGGCGTTCCCTTCGAGGGCTAAACTAGTTGGCATCTGCAACTATCTCGAAGGGAGCGCCCTGTGCGTTGGCCGGCGGTCCTTCTGCGACTGAAAGTCACGATCGCCTACTCGGTCCTCGCCGCGACTGCCGCGATACTCGTCGGACACCTCGGCCCCCACGCACAATGGCACGTACTCCTTCGCGCCAGCACCAACCTGCACAATCTCGGCGACGGTCACGTCGGCACGCTCGTCGCAAGCGCATTCCTGACCGACGGTGAACCGAACTGGGTGTGGCTCGGCGCCGTTGCCCTTCTCTTCGCGGTCGCCGAGTGGATCTCGGGGTCGACGCGCTTCCTGCTGGCTTTCGCCGCCGGTCACGTCGGCGCGACGGTGCTCGTCGCCGCCGGACTGTTCGTCGGAATCCACGCCGACTGGCTGGAGGATTCACTCGCCGTAGCCGTCGACGTCGGCGTCAGCTATGCCGCCGCGGCCGTTGCGGGATCGCTGATCCGCTACCTACGCGGACCGTGGCGCGTGCTGTGGGCGGGCGGCTGGCTGGCTCTGGTCGGAGCCTCGGCGATCGCCGATCCGTCGTTCACCGCATTCGGCCACGCCACGGCTCTCTGCATCGGACTGACGTTGGGCGGATACTTCCTGCATCACGACGCAAAAGCTCTCCGCGACAGGTACATTGCCGACGCGGCAACGGAATCCGTGCACCCGACTAGCGCAATGACTAGTCTTTGACAAGAACGCGGCGGGTGCGTGTCGCAGACACGCTCGACGTCACGAGTGGATTACTGTCGACGAGGACGATATCGCGAGTCGGCGCGATGAGGAGGTCAAGGTGCGGGATCTACGCGTGGTCGGTCTCGAACCCGATGGGCAGTACGTGATCTGCGCAGATCCCAAAACCGGCGACAAATTCCGGCTTCCGGCCGACGACAAACTCCGCGCGGCCTCTCGCGGCGACATCGCTCGACTAGGACAGATTGAGATCGAAATGGACAGTTTGCTTCGCCCCAAGGAGATTCAGGCCCGAATTCGAGCGGGTGCCACCGTCGAACAGGTGGCAAGCGACTCCGGAATGGCACTGAGCCGTGTCGAGGTCTTCGCCCATCCCGTTCTGCTCGAACGCTCGCAGGCCGCGACGATGGCGCAATCCGGTCACCCACTTCGTCACGACGGCCCCGCGGTCCAGACCCTCGCGGAGGTCGTCGCACTGGCCTTCCGCGCACGCGGCCACCACCTCGACGAGGCCACGTGGGATGCGTGGCGGGACGAGGACAACAAGTGGGTCGCGCAGCTGAAATGGCAGGCCGGCCGCACCACCAACAAAGCGCACTGGCAGTTTCTGCCCGACGGACACGGCGGCACCATCACCGCTCTGGACGACGCAGCGGCCGAGCTGGTCGATCCGGACTTCGGGCGTCAGCTCCGCGGTCTCGCGCCGGTCCGAGCCCTCGAAGTTGCCCCGCAGGAAGAGTCGCAGCAGACGTTCGACGAGTACTACGGCACCACCGCGGACAGTGAACTCGACGAAGCCGCCGACGACGAACCGGCGGAGGTCGTTGTGAACGAGCCCAAACATGATGCACTTCCGGCACCCAAAAAGGACAAGAGGGGCAAACCTGCCATGCCGTCGTGGGAAGATGTTTTGCTGGGTGTCCGCAGCAGCGGGCACAGCTGACATGAACCGCTGACAGTCGAGAAGGGTGCCGGGAGTGGGGGTCAAAGTATCGACCATCTGGTACACCGACGCACCTGACCCGGCGTCCTTGTTACGCGAGACGTCGGCGTCCGATCACGCTGCGGCCGCGGCCCTCGTCGGCCGGTTGATCCCCGACCTCACCGCGCTGCCGACAGCACCGACCCCCTTGCCGCAGTCCGCCGGAGTCGGACCCGACGCGATCGTCGTCGGTTGTTACCCGGGCACCACCGTCGTGTGTTCGCTGAACCTCTCGATCGCCAAACCGTCGTTGATCCCGGAGTCCTGGGTACGGCCTCTCGCCTCGGAGCACACGTACTTCGTTGCAACCGACCCGGAGAACGCATGGGGTGCGTTCGCCTACTGGGAACGCGGAACCCTTCGCCGCTCGTTCAGTGCGACCCCGATCTACATCTACGAGGACCTCGGCCTGCCGCTGGTGTGGGAGCGACCGTTCTGGGCAGGCGAACGCCCGTTGATCTATCCGCCCGGGGTGCTACCGGACCCACAATCGCTTCCGTTCCATCCGCAGGAATTCGCGGAAGCAGCGAACGCAGAATGGCTCGGGTTCCGCTACACGGGAGCGCCGCGCGGCGACGAGTTCGATCCGATGTCCGTTCCCGCGTCCGGTTTTGCGCTCTACACACCCGGCGAGGAACCGGCCGCCGAAGCTCCCGCACCGGTGTCCGCGCCGACCGATCGCAAGTTCATGCGTTGGCTGCGACGGAAATCCCCAGAGCCACAAAGCTGAGCACCCCGCCGACGCACACGCCGTACACCGGCCATCGCCACACCCGCGTCGACCGCCACCGCAGTACGGTCGGAGCCGCACCGCCGACGACGATCAGGTTGATCCCGATCGCGAGGAACACGTTGATGTGGGCGAGTTCTCGTCCGAACGCCGTCAGGGCAGCGCCGACGAGTACGGCCACGAACACTGCCACCGGGATGCCGGTGAACAACACGTCACGGTCGCGTGCCACGGCCCTGTCGGTCACGACGGCTGCAGCCGAACACGTTCGTAGAACGCCATCGCGGCAGCCGTGGCGACGTTGAGCGAATCGGTACCGGGCGCCATCGGGATCCGGGCCCTGACGTCGGTGGCGCGCATCGCGTGTTCGGTCAGTCCTGGCCCTTCGGCGCCCAGCAGCAGGGCCACCTTCTCCCCGGTCATCGCCTCCGCCAGAGGAATCGCCGACGGGTTGGGCGTCAGCGAGATGGTCTGAAAACCTCTGTCCCGGAGTATCTTCAGACCTCGAGGCCACTCCGGTACGCGGGCGAACGGCACTCGAAGAACGTGCCCCATCGACACTCGCACCGCGCGACGGTAGAGCGGGTCCGCACACGCGGCACCGAACAGCACGGCGTCGGCACCGAGTCCGGCCGCGTTGCGAAACATCGACCCCAGGTTCTCGTGATCGTTGACGCCCTCCAACACGACGACAGTTCTGGCGCCGTCGAGTACGTCCGCGAGCTCCAGTTCCGGCGGGCGGTGCGCGGCGGCGAGAACGCCACGGTTCAGGTGGAAACCGACGGCCTCGGCCATCACGTCCGCGGTCGCCCGATAGAACGGCACGTCGACGCCGTTGAGTCGGTCGCCCAGCTCTTTCAGGCGGCGGTCGACACCGAGAAGGCTGATGGGCGCGAACCTCGAGGTGAGCAGACGCTCGGCCACGAGCACACCTTCCGCGATCACCAGGCCTTTGCCGTCGGGCAGATCGGGTCGACGGTCGGACGAGTTGAGATCGCGAAAGTCGTCGAGCCGCGGGTCCGCGGAGTTTTCGATGTCGATTACGTGTACCACGTGTCCATCTTCCCACCCGTATGAAAAGCGTCCCCGTCTATGCCAAGCTGAGGAGCGATGACTACCGACGACACGATCACGATCCGTACCGCCACCGACGACGACTGGGATGCCGTCGCGCTGCTCGACGCGCACGCGTTCGGAGAGCACCAGAATTCCGAGGACCTGGCGGAGACACAGATACTGACCAGCTCCGAACACGTCGTCATGGCGTGGGACGGGGATGCGCCCGTCGGAGTCGCGATGCACTTCCCGATGTCGGTGACGGTCCCCGGCGGCACGCAGGTGGAGGCGTCGGGTGTGTCGTGGGTGTCGGTCGCGCCGACGCACCGCAGGCGCGGAATCCTGCGACGCATGTTCACCCGGCAACACGAGAAACTCGAGAAGGCTGGTGCGCCGCTGTCGCTTCTCACCGCGAGCGAAGCCACCATCTACGGCCGGTTCGGTTACGGACCTGCCACCGAGGAACATTCTGTGGTGCTCGATCGCCGGTTCGCGCAGTTCCACAAGGACGTCCCTCCCGTCACCGGGGTTCGCCTGATCGAGTCGGCCGAGGCATCGACCCTTCTCCCGGACATCTATCACCGGTGGCAGCGTAGGACGGCCGGGGCCCAGCCCAAACCGCCCATTCGCTGGGAGCGCTTCTTCGCGGACCGCGAGAACCGGAGGCACGGACTCACCGAACTGTTCTTCATCGCGCACGCCGACGGTTACGTCGCCTACCGGCGCAGCCCCACCGAGTCCAAGATCGTCGTCCAGGAATTCATCGCCGTCACGGACCGGGCGTACGCGGAGCTGTGGCAGGTACTCGCCGGGGTCGACCTCGTCGACACCATCGAAGTGAACCAGGCTCCCGACGAAGCGTTGCCGTTCCTGCTCACCAGCAATCGTCTACCGAAGATCACCGCCCACCACGACGCACTGTGGTGCCGGATCATGGACGTCGAGGCAGCGTTGGAGGCCCGCACCTACGGAGTCGACGCGCAGTTCGTCCTCGAGATCGAAGATCCGTTCCTGAACGCGGGCGGCACCTTCGACGTGACCATCTCCGAGGGACGTGCGTCGGTGACGCGTACCGAAGCAGCACCGGACGCGACGATGAAGCTCGACGTGCTCTCGGCGATGTATTTCGGCACTCACAGCGCCACCAGGTTCGCGGCGGCGTCGAGGCTGTGGGCACGTGACCCGGAAGCGCTGCACACCGTGGACCTCGCCTTCTCCACCGACCGCGCCTCGGTCATGGGCTGGGCCTTCTAGAAATCTACGGCCGGCCGACCACGCCGTTGGTGAAGGCGTAGTGCACGGCCTGCGCCCGGTCCCGCAGCCCGGCCTTGGCGAACAGGTTATTGATGTGTGTCTTGACGGTCGCTTCGCTGACGAACAACGCCGAAGCGATCTCGCGGTTGGTGAGCCCTTCCGCGATGTGACGGAGCACTTCGGTTTCGCGCGGGGTCAGCTCCACCGGAGGAGCCGTCGGCGCCGCAGGTCGGGCGACGGCCAGCAGGCGCGCCTGCACCGCACGGTCGAGTACCGACTGACCTGCCACCGCCGCGCGGAGCGCCGCAGCGATTTCGTGTCGTCCGGCATCCTTGGTCAGATATCCGACGGCCCCTGCGCCGAGCGCGCCGAGGATGGAGTCGTCGTCCGCGAAGGTCGTCAGCACCACGACGGGCAGGTCCGGGTGTCGTCGATGCAGCTGCGCGGTCGCCTCCACCCCACCGATCCCCGGCATGCGAAGGTCCATCAGGACGACGTCGGGATCGACGCGGTCCACCTCCGCGATCGCCCCCTCGCCGTCGGACGCTGTCGCGACGACGGAAATGTCCTCGACGAGATCGAGCATCGTCGCCAGGGCTTCTCGCACCGACGTCTGGTCGTCGGCGATCACCACGCGCACGCTCATGCGTCGAGTGTGACGTGTACGCGCCACCCCTGATCGGTCGGCCCTGCCGTCGCCGTACCCCCGACGAGGGCAGCTCGTTCACGCATTCCGACCAGACCCATCCCGCTGCCGACGACCGCGCTCGGCGACTCGGACGCCTGATTGTCGACGGTCAGTTCGATGCTCTTAGGGTGGAACGTCAGTGCGACGTCGACGGGTGCGTGAGGTGCGTGCCGATGCGCGTTGGTCATCGCTTCCTGAACGGAACGAATCAGGAACTGCGAGCCCTCGACCGACGGTTCTCGCGGTGATCCGTGCACCTCGAACCTCGCCTGATCGCCGACGAGATCACGCAGCGTCGGCACCAGCGGCAGGGCGTCGTCGCGCAGTGCCTGTACCGCGCGACGTGCCTCCACGAGGCCTTCTCGCGACAGCGACTGCGCCCGTCTGATCGATTCGCGGGCGGACTCGATCCGATTGCCGTCGAGCAACGCGTCGGCGACCTCGAGCTGCATGGTCACCCCGGACAACGAATGCGCGAGAACATCGTGGATGTCGCGCGCGATCCGGGCCCGTTCGGCGAGCGCTCGTTCACGAATCTGTGCCTCCAGTGCCGCCACCCGGTTACGTCGCGAATAACCGAGAAGCGCCGGCATGCCGACGACCAATCCGGCAATGGGCGGCCAGGTGTCGATGCCGCAGGCGTCGGCGATCGCGAGCGACACCGCACACGCGACGCTCACCGATGCCGCGAGCGGTAACGACACCGACGGACGGAAGCGGTACCCGATACTGCCCGCGACGAAGAACGGGAACACCGAGGCGATGGAATCGGTCGCGAACGGAAGCAGGGCCGCGGAGGCGACGATTCCGACACCGATCAAGCCGTTGCCCACCCGTGCCGGCACCCATTTCTCCGGCGCCGTCCGCACCGACATGACGACGCTGTTGACGACGAGCAGGCACAGCACGAGAAGGCCCTCACCCTCCACCCCGAGTGGGCGGAGGGTGAGGAACGAGGCGACGACGATCACCGCCGCGAAGTACGGGGTCAGCACGGATTCAGTCTGTCACTCACGCCGCGCGGGCGGCTCCGTGCCGCCACACCGCGTGGTCACCGGTCTTGCGTGCCTGCCATGCAATGGCGTGCCCGGTACGCGTGGCGCGGTAGAGGACCACAAGGCCCTCGGCCAGGAAGCCGACGCCCAGCGACAGCATCAGCGCGTGTCCTGCGACGGTTGCCGCCGACGCGTCGATGGAGGCTTCGATCGGTGCCGCGACCAGACGTACGGCAACCGACGCGATCAGCAGGGCCACCGACGCGACCGTGTAGCGCATGAAGGCGAAGCCGTCGCGGGGTTCTATCTTGATGGTGAACCCGCGAAGCACTCCCAGAGCCGCGGCGACGGCGACGCCGAACGCCACGAAGGCAACGGCCATCGGGGTGATGCCGACGGAGCCGATACTCGCGAGGCCGATGACCGCGATGACCCCGGGGAGCACCAATGTCCGGCGAACTTCGATCATCTGACCCGTCATGCGGCGGAACAGTAGGTAGAGAACCAGGGCTGCGATGAGGACGATCCAGGTGATGTTCATGTCCACAACGCTAGGAACGATCGAGTGCATTCGTATCGACCCACGGGTGGAGATCAGGTGGAGCTCGTCTCCGCCCCCTGACATTTGTCATGGCTCGGCCGTGACATCGTCACGCCAGCCGATGACGCACAGCACTACTGGTCGCGGCCGGATCGGACGAAAGTTGTTCTCATGAAACAACCAGACGAAGGAAACCTCTTCACCGACCTGATGGAGTTCGGCCCCGCGCCGACGATGGCGCGAGAGGTCGTCGTCATCGTCATCTCCCTTGCCCTCCTGGCCGCCGTCATCGCCCTCGTGGGCACCAGCACGCTCGTGTGGATCGTCGCCGCGGTCGCGGTCGTGTTCCTCGCGGCACGCTTCGCGTTCGGTCTTCGTGAGTGGGGCAATCGATGAGCATCATCGACGTCGACGGCATGACCCGTCGTTACGGCACCGGCAAGACGGCGTTCGAGGCGGTCAGCGACCTGAATCTCTCGGTGCGGGAGGGCGAACTGTTCGGACTCCTCGGCACCAACGGCGCCGGTAAGACGTCCACTCTCGAAGTGATCCAAGGACTTTCGCGTCCGAGCGAAGGGACGGTGTCCATCATGGACATGGATCCGGTCCGCGACCGCCGCGACGTGCGCCCGAATCTGGGGATCATGCTTCAGAAGGGCGGACTTCCATCCGACCTGACCGCACTCGAGAGCCTGGAGATGTGGGCGGGCACGTGCAGCAACCCGCTGCCGGCACGCGACGTCCTCGCCCGAGTGGATCTGGCGGACCGCGCGGACACCCGGGTCAAGTTCCTCTCCGGCGGCGAGCAGCGGCGATTGGACCTGGCGTGCGCGATCATCGGGCAGCCGCGGGTGCTGTTCCTCGACGAACCGACGACGGGTCTCGATCCCGAGAGTCGCCGCAACACATGGACTTTGATCGAAGAACTCAAGCAGTCCGGTGTGACGATCATGCTGACCACGCACTACCTGGACGAAGCCGAGCAGTTGTGCGACAGGCTCGCGATCATGCACAAGGGCCGCGTCGTCCGTAGCGGAACCGTCGCCGACGTCATCTCCGGGCATCCCGCGAAGATCCACCTTGAACTGCCACCCGTGACGCTCCCCGAGCTACCCGGTGCGACGCTCGACATCGAAGGCGGTCGCCTCGTCATCTCCACCCAGACCGTGCAGGACACGTTGACCGACCTGTTGCTGTGGGCACGACAGTCCGGAGTACGCCTCGAAGGACTCGACGCCCGCGCCGCATCGCTGGAAACCGTGTTCCTCTCCATCGCAGACGAATTCGACGATCGTAAGGAAGTTGCAGCATGAGTACCCTGGCCACTCTCTCGCGCTCGGAGTTCACACTCCTCGTTCGCAACCGAGTACTGCTGTTCAACGCCATGATCATGCCGCTGCTGTTCCCCGTGGTGGTCCTGATCATCGGGCGGAACAGCGACGCGGGGTTGACCGACACGATCGTGTCCTCCGCCCTCGAAGTCTTCTCCCTGTTCCTGCTCGTGTTCCTGGTGTACTACAACTTGCTCTCGGCGTACGCCACGAGACGGGACGAGCTGGTACTCAAGCGACTTCGCACCGGTGAAGCCACGGATAATCAGATCCTGCTCGGCCCGGCCGTACCGTCGTTCGCCCTGACGATTCTCCTGACCATCGTCATCGTCGCCGTCATCGCAGTCCTGGGAGGCGGACTCCCCGTCAACCCGATACTCCTCGTGATCGGATTCGGCGGCGGCGCAGCACTGTTCGCCGCGCTGGCCCTGATCACGTCGACGTTCACCCGCAACGCCGAGGCAGCACAGATCACCAGCCTGCCGATCATCCTCGTCGCCATGGCCGGAACGTCGTTCCTGCGGGGAATCGTTCCCGAGTCGGTGGACACGGTCATCGACCTGACTCCGATGGCGGCCGTCCTCGACGTCGTCAACCTGGGGTGGCTCGGAACCACCGATCCGGATTCGGCCGCACTCGCCTTCGCCGACACCTTCTCCCCCGCCCTGAAGCCGATTCTGGTCATCGCCGCGTGGATCGTCGGGTCGATCGTGATCGCCAAGACGCACTTCCGCTGGGAACCGCGTGCCTAGAGTCCTCGGTCACGCTCTGGAAAGGTGGAGGACATGAACCTGCGGCGCTACCTCGATCCGCGAACGACATGGCGGGACACCACCGATGTCGACAAGGTGCGGCTCTACACCCGCCAGTCGTTCGTGAGCATCATCGTCCTTCTCGGAGTGGTCGCGCTCGCAGAATCGGTGACCGAACGACTGTGGGTGTCCGGAGTCGCTCTCGCCGTCACCGCGGGCGCGACCGTGATCACGGTGCACCGGATGCCGATCATCGGCGGAATGCGCACCGGCGAGATTCGGTGGCCCCTCGCCGTCACGGCGGTCGCTGCAGTGGTGGCGGGGATCGCCGGAACGGCCACGTTCAAGATGTGGGCACTGCTCATCGTGGCCATCCCGGTGACGGCCCTCGTCCCGCTCCGGTGGTCGGCGGCCATCGGGGTGGTCGCCGGAGTCGCAACCGGCGTCTCCCCTTACGGCCCCCTCGCCGGCGTCATCGCATTCGTAGTCGTGGTGGGTATGGCAGCCACGGTCAAGCTGTCGATGTGGCTACTGGCCGTCGTCACCGAACTCGACGCGTCCCGGGAGGCGGCAGCCCTGCTGTCCGTCGCCGAGGAGCGACTTCGATTCTCCCGCGACCTGCACGACGTCGTCGGCCGCGCTCTGTCCGCCATCGCGGTCAAGAGCGAACTCGCCGCCACACTGTCCCGACGCGGCGACGAGCGGGCCGCCGAGCAGATGGAGGAAGTCCGAGACCTGGCTCAGCACTCCATGACCGAGGCCAGACAACTCGTCCGCGGATACCGCTCGATCGACCTCGCCGCCGAACTGAACGGAGCATGCTCGCTCCTGCGTGCCGCAGGCATCGACACGACCGTCACCGGCAGCCCCGACGACGTCTCACCCCACTTCAGCGAAGCTGCCGCCTGGATCGTGCGCGAAGGTGCCACCAACATCCTCCGCCACTCCGACGCCACCCTCAGCAGCTTCGACGTCACCGAGAACTCCGTCCGCATCACCAACAACGTCCCCCACCGGCAACGGACAACCGACGGCACCGGACTCGCAGGACTCCGGGAACGACTCGCCGCCGTCGGCGGAACCGTCGACACCACCCTCACCGAGGACGAGTTCACCCTTACCGCGACCTTCGCCTCGGCGTCGGCATCGGCATCGGCATCGACGAGCACCTCCACCCCCGCCCACCCCACTCCCGCCCACCCCGGTCATTCCGCAGGCTCCACTCCCGCCCACCCCGGTCATTCCGCAGGCTCCAACCCTAAGGTTGGTTCATGATTCGCGTACTCCTGGCCGACGACGAGAACCTGATCCGTTCCGCCCTCGCGACGATGCTGTCGCTCGAGGACGACATCGACATCGTGGCGCAATCCGATTCCGGGGAAGCAGCCGTCACCGCGGCGCAGCAACACTCACCCGACATCGCTGTTCTCGACCTGCAGATGGGCGGAATCGACGGTATCGAGGCCGCGGGACTCATTGCCGACGCCGTCCCCACCTGTGCCGCCATCATCGTCACCAGCCACGGCAGGCCGGGGTATCTCAAGAAAGCATTGGAAGCCGGAGTTCGCGGGTTCCTACCGAAGACGACATCGGCCGCGACGCTCGCCGAAGTTGTCCGGACCGTGCACGGAGGCGGCCGATACGTCGATCCATCGCTCGCCGCGGAAGCAATCGGCGCGGGAGATTCTCCACTGACCCCGCGTGAAGCGGACGTGCTCGAGTTCGCGGCGGACGGCGCGACCATCGCCGAAATCGCCTCACGCGCTCACCTGTCCCAGGGAACCACGCGCAATTACCTGTCCTCGGCCGCTGCGAAACTGGGAGCAGCCAACCGGCACGAGGCGTCAGCCGTTGCGCGACGCCACGGCTGGATTTGACGTCACTTCCAAGGACGGCAGCCGACGACCGGGCGCGGCCCGGCTGACCCCGATCCGTAAACCGTTGTGCTTCAGCAGGTACACGGCCGCGATGACGCCGGTCAGGAGCGAGACGACGCCGCCGACGACGAGAGGGGCGCGGGGGTCCAGTACGTCCGCCAACCACCCGAGGACCGGACTTCCGATCGGTGTACCGCCGAGGAAACAGAGCATGTAGATACCCATGACTCGTCCACGCATGTCCGACGGCACGGACATCTGCAGTATGTTCATCGCCGACGTCGAGAACGTCAGGTTCAGTGCACCCGTCGGAATCAGCAGCAGCGCAACGAGCAGGTAGTTGGGCATCAGGCCGACGAGAAGTTCGAACACACCGAACGCGATGACCGCCCCGAGGAACAACCGGAGCCGAGGCGTCGTCGATCGTCGCGCGGCCAACGTCGCTCCCAGCAATGTGCCCACCGCCAGCGTCGTCGACAGCAGACCGTATGCATCGGCACCGCTGCCGAACGAGTTCCGAGCCAACACCGCAAGACTCAGCGGAAAGTTCAAGCCGAACGTGGACACCACGAACACCGTCGCCAGCAACACTCGCAGGTCGGGCCGTCCCCACACGTAGGAAAAACCGGCTCGTACTTGCCCTTTCGCTCGTGGGGCACGTTCCACGGCGAACAAGTCCTTGGCGCGCATCGCGATCAACGCACCGAAGACGGCGGCGAACGACGCTGCGTTGATCAGAAAGACCCAGCCCGTTCCCACGAGCGTGATCAGGACACCGGAAATCGCGGGCCCGATGATCCTGGCCATGTTGAACGTCATGGAATTCAACGCAATTGCGTTGGACAGAGTCTCCTTGCCGACCATCTCGATGGTGAAGGACTGACGCACCGGAGCGTCGATGGCGGACGAGCACCCCAGCACGAAGGCGATGACATAGACATGCCACAACTCGACTACGTTGCCCACGTCCAACAGTCCGAGCACCAGACCACACACCGCAGCGAAGACCTGCGTGATCATCAGAAGCTTGCGCTTGTCGTAGCGGTCCGCCAGCACACCGCCCCACACCGACAGCAGCAACGTCGGACCGAACTGCAACGCCATGACGATGCCGACGGCAAACCCGTTACCGCCGGACAGCGTCAGAACCAACCAGTCCTGAGCAACACGTTGCATCCAGGTCCCGACGAGCGACACGATCTGCCCCGACGCCCACAATCGGTAATTGCGCGTACGAAGCGCAGCGAACATCGGCGAGGCTGTGGGCACCCCATAGATATTAAACCTATCTAACGAGTCGTTCCGCAGGCTCCACTCCTGGCCTAACGAGTGGTTCCGCAGGCTCCACTCCTGGCCTAACGAGTCGTTCCGCAGGCTCCACTTCCGCTCCCTGCCTATTCGGACTCGCTCACCAACGCGCTGATGATCCCGACGGCATCGCGCAGGGTTGCGAGCTGGGTCTCGTTCAACCCGGCCAGCTGCGCAGTCATCCACGCCTCCCGCGCACTCGCCTCGTCCGCGATGAGCGTGTGCCCGGCGGGCGACAGCGACACGATCACCTGACGGCCGTCGGTCGGATGCGCGGTGCGCACCACCAATCCCAGGTCTGCCAGTGACGCGATGACCCTGGTCATCGACGGTGGCTGCACGCGTTCACGAGCCGCGAGAGCCCCCGGTGTCATGTCCCCCTCACGGCTCAGCGTGGCCAAGGCCGACAGCTGAGTCAACGACACTTGCGAATCGACTCGTCTCCCCCTCAGATGACGAGTCAATCGCACGACGGCAAGCGACAGGTCGCTCGCCAGTTCACGGTTGTCCTTCACGTTATTTCCCGACGTCACAGCGAGGAGACTACGCCTAGCAGCGAGGATGAGCTCAGGTAACCGCGTCCGTGATGGGTCCGACCACGAAATACGCCACGAACAGTAGAGCGACGACCCAGAGCAGGGGATGTACCGACTTGGCCTTGCCTCGACCGACCGCGAGTATCACCCAGGCGATGAAGCCGACGCCGATACCGTTCGCGATGGAGTAGGTGAACGGCATCACGAGGATGGTCAGGAACGCGGGAAGAGCGATCTCGAACTTCGTGAAATCGATGTCCCTGACCTGTCCGATCATCAACGCACCGACCACGACCAGGGCGGGGGCCGCGGCTTCGATCGGGACGATGGCGGTCAACGGCGTCAGGAACATCGCCGCGAGGAACAGCACACCGGTGACGACGTTGGCCAGGCCGGTACGCGCTCCTTCCGCGATTCCCGACGCGGACTCGACGAACACCGTGTTCGACGACGCCGACGCCCCGCCGCCGGCGATGGCTCCGGTGCCTTCGATGACGAGTGCCTTGCCGATGCCGGGGAGCGTGCCCTTCTCGTCGACGAGATTCCCCTCCTTGCCCAGACCGGTCATCGTTCCCATCGCGTCGAAGAAGTTCGCGAGCACGAGCGTGAACACCAGCAGGCTGGCAGCCAGTACACCGATGCGGGTGAACGCACCGAACAGGTTCACATCTCCGACCAACGACAGGTCGGGGATCTGGAAGAGCTGATCCGGGAGAATCGGGACGCTGAGGTTCCACCCCTTGGGGTCGACGCCCTGCGACGGACCCACGTCGGTGACGGCCTCGACGATGGCCGCGACGACGGTGGTGACGACGATTCCGATGAGCAGTCCACCGCGCACCTTGCGTGCGACGAGGATGCCCATGAGGAGAAGTCCGAAGACGAACACTGCCGTCGGCCACGACGCGATGGAGCCGTCGATGCCGAGCCCGACGGGAACCGTCGTACCGGCGGCGTCGGGAATTCGCCGGACGAATCCGGAGTCGACCAGACCGATGAACGCGATGAACGCTCCGATGCCGGCCGCGATCGCAGCTTTCAGCTCGGACGGGATCGCGTTGAACACGGCGGTACGGAATCCGGTGACGGCCAACAGCACGATGATGATCCCGTCGATCACCACCAGACCCATTGCCTCGGGCCATGTGACCTGAGGCGCAATGGTCACCGCCAGCAGGGTGTTGATGCCGAGTCCGGCTGCGATGCCGAAGGGGTAGTTGGCGACGATGCCGAACAGAATCGACATGAATCCCGCGACGAGCGCGGTCACGGCAGCGACTTGCGACACCGGCAAGATGTTGCCGAGCACGTCCGTCTTGGCCGCGGCGTCGTCGGCGGAGAAGCTGCCGAGGATCAACGGGTTGAGTACGACGATGTACGCCATCGCGACGAACGTGACGACGCCGCCGCGCACTTCGGATCCAACGGTGGATCCACGTTCGGTGATCTTGAAGTAGTTGTCCAGGAGCCGGGACTGGAAGGCCATGGAGGTAACCTACATTTCGTGGACCCCGAGTCGGAACCGAACGAGCTCAGCCCCAGGCTGACCGATCCGGCTCCGGTGCTCGCGGCCGGTCTCGCTCTGTGGATCGCGGCAACGGTGGTCGTTCTGCTCGTCGGCGAACGGTGGTCGTCGGCGCTGCCCGTCTGCTGGGCCGGAATCGGCGTCGGAGCAACCGGTTACGTGGTGTTTCTCGTCCAACGCGCAGCATCGAGGCGCGGCAAAAAGACCGCGCAGCGCGGCTTGAACTGACCGACCGCCGTCCATAACCCACGTCACGTCGTGCCGCCGCACGTAATCGTCGTCACGCCACACATGCTCTGACGTGCGGAAACTCACCTCTGAATCGGTTGAGTTACACAGATTTAACGTGGAGTATTGGTTATGTCAGTTTCAAGCAACCGAGTAATCCACGAAAGCAAGGCCATGAAGTTCGTTTCGCAGTTCCGTACCCGCCGTAACCACACCCGCTCGCTTCGCGCCCTCTACGCACGCGCACACGCAGTCAGCAGCCCCTCGATGCGCGACGAACTCCTCGTCATCGCGCAGCGGTCCGACTACGCGGGTCGCTGATCGCACGGACCACGACGATCCACAGCAGTCCCCACAGGGCTCCGAACACCCAGCCCGCCAGCACGTCCGTCGTCCAATGGGCGCCCAGGTAGATCCGGGAGAACCCGATCGCCAGGGTGCCGACGACGGGCAACGCCAGCAGACTGCGCCTGTGCAGCCACGGCGTTCGTGACGTCACCAGGACAGCGATCGTCACCGTCGCGAGGATCGCGGACATCATCGCGTGGCCGGACGGGAACGAATAGCTCGAGATCTCGACCAGTCGCTCCGGAACCGGTGGCCTGGCACGCCCCCACAGCAGCTTGGCCAGACTCATTGCGCCCCAACCCGTCAGCATGGCACCGCCGACCATGATCGCGTCGGGCCGCCGGCCGGACATCAGCAATGCCGAGCATCCCGCGATGGACCACACGAACATCCACACCGTGTTCCCGAGTGTCGTGATCACCCAGAACAGTGACGTCACCCAGGCCACGCGATGCTCGACCATCCACAGAAGGACGTCAGCGTCCACCCTCGGCCTCCCTGTTGTCGGCGATGTGAGTGGTGCCGTCCTCGGCCACCCACCAAGCGAGGGTTCGGTCCCCCGCCACAGCTCCGCGAAGTCGAACGATCAATTCGTGGTGCACGACGACCCGCCCCGCGGGTAAGTCGAGTCCCAGTGCCGCGCAGGCCAACACCGCCGATGGCTCACGATCGAAGGAACTCACCCGTCCCACGCCTCGGACATCACCCTGGACAGCGTCCGAGGCGAGGCGCACATCGAGCACCGAAGCCAGCACGGACGCGGACTCCAGTGTCGACAGCACGGTGACGTCGGCGTCGAGGACGGCTGCGAGCCACGGTCGATCGAGCACCATCGCATCGATCGGGTCGACGAGTGCACCCGACACGGATCGAACCTGCGGTGGCAGGTCCAGGTCGTCCTCCTCGACGCGCCCCGACGCCACTGCGTCGGCGATCGCTGTATGAGTTGTCGCGATCACCGCAGGAGTCGGTGTGCGCGAGGGATCGGCGAGACGGTCGATCAGCAGCCGGGTGAACCAGGCGCTGTCGCAGTGGGTCGGCGCCAGCGCAGCTGCGAGATCGTCCGCACTCGGGTGCTCGAACACGTCGAGCAGTCCGTCGAACGTCGTGTCCGACGGCGCACGGTATGTTCCGACCGACGTGCCGTCGACGACGGCGTGACGCCGCAACCACCACGCGGTGTATCCGTCCCGATCCTGCAGCGCGGCACGCGTTCTCGGATCCGCCAACAGCTGTGACAGCGCTTCCGGCCAGGCATCGGAGTCCACGAGATCCAGGTCGCGGACCGCGACGAGCGTCTCCGGGTCATCGGCCAGCGACGCCCACCACTCGGCCTCGTCGTCGAGATCGTGATCCGGCTCGGTCGGCAGGTCGTCGGTGACGACCCCGAATCCCCAGCCGACACCCACAGCGCGTAGCGCATCCGGTCCGTGTGAACGTACGACGGCGGGATCGACCGTACCGAACGGCGAGTCCTCGGCCAAGACGGCCGCCAACGGTGCGTCGGGCAGCAACAATTCGTCCGCCGCACGCAGTTCGCCGGTGGAACTGGCCAGCGGAATCGATCCGAGCCACCCGGGCAGACCGTCGGCGTTCGCGGCAAGAGTGAGTACGGCGTCGGTCAGCTCGTCGACGGCATCACCGTCGTCCCAGTCCAGTTCGTCCAGAAGAGCTTCCAGCGCAGGATCGGACAGCATCTCCGCGGCGGACAACTGTGCCGCGCCCAGCCTCGTCAACAGTGGACGAGCGGCATCGGGGTGAACCAACCGAGTCCAGTGCACCCCGATCGCACCGCTGACGCCGTCGGCGAGCACCGTCGTCCGCGGCCCCGTCACCGTACGGCCGTCCGCGAGTGGAACAGGAAGTGCAGCAAGCTCTTCCGATGCAACGCCGTCGACGACGAGAGCCGCGAGCCCGTCGTACAAGCGACCCCACCATGCCGGTTCGCGGTCCACACCGGTGAGCATCTCGGCGAGACGTGCCAAACCGATGCGACGAACGTCGACCGCCGCCAACGCCGCTGCGTGTCGTGGACCGGACATCGACGGCGCAACCAGGTCCGGGAACGTCTCGGCCATCACCTCCGCCAACTCGTCCGTCAGCCCGGGCAGAACCATGGCGCGGGACGGAACCAGATCCACCCCTCCGACTCCGAGAAGCCATGCAGTGGAGGATGCCTCACGCAGAATCGACTCCCGCAGGACCTCGTCCACGGCACTGCGCGCGAACCCGGGCACCGGGACGAACACAGGCCGCACCGAGGGAGGCAGGGCCGCCAGCATCCGGCCGTATCCGGCGGCAAGCCCGGCCACATCGGCACCGGGCAGTACCCGTCGGCGATCGGGTTGCATGGCCACGTCGGCGATCGGTATCGCCGGTAGCGACAACTCCTCGTCCGACCGCGTGGGCGCGCGAAGAACATTCGCGGAATCGGGTACCGGCCGGCCGTCGACGGTCGGCATCAGCCACCGCACACGCTCGGTGCGATACTGCCACCACCGGCGCCCGTCCACGTCGACGGCTTCCACCCCGACGCCGACGTCGGTGACGGCGCGTTCGAGCCGGTCGCCCGCGATGTCGATGACCGTCAGAGCTTCCAGTTCCAGCAACAGCGACGCCGCGTCCTCGCGCATCGAAGCGAGGATCTCGTCGGCGTCTCGCACCCGCAACACGATTTCGGAGTCGAACCCGTCGGCGGGCGGGACCGAACTCGGCCACGCCAGTCGCAGAACCGGAACACCGGTCGCCGGCGGCACCACCCCGGCGTCCGCCAGCGCCTGCATCGTCCGATCGGCGCTGAAGACCACTCCGCCTGCAGCGGAACGGAATTCGATCTCGTCACTGACTGCGCGCACCGCGGTGAAACCGACACCGAACCGGCCGACACCCTCGGTTTTCGCGGACACCCGCAACGCCGTCAGAGCGTGCACCCCACTTCGATCGAGCGGAGCGCCGGTGTTCGCGACGTGCAGGAACTCCCCATCCGACCACGCGCGGAGCGAACCGGGCACCCCGCCGCGTGCGGCAGCGTCGGCGGCGTTCTGCGCCAGCTCGGTCAGCAGCCGTTCGCGATAACCACCGCGCACCAGATCACTCTCGGTGGCAGAGTCCTCCCGCAATCGGGTCGGCGACGACGTCCACGCGGACAGAACCGCCGCACGCAGCGATTCGGTGTCGAATGGATCGCTCAATCGGTCGATCGATCGTCCTGCTCGGCGGCGTCGGCGATAGCCTCCGACTCGGCCTCGGGCGCGGCGACCTCAGTCGTGGCGGCCTCAGTCGTGGCGGCCTCAGGCGTGGCGGCCTCAGGCGTGGCGGCCTCAGGCTCGGCGGCCTCCGGTGCGGGTGGTGTGGCGACGACCTCGAGAGCCGCGTCGTCGTACGGGTCGAACTGTGGGGACCCGGCGCCGGTCGGCAGCTCGGTGTCGGAGTGCGCACCACAGCCGTACTCGACGTGCACCACTCGCCCGTCGGCGGAGTACTCGTTGCCGCACACTCCGAAGGCAGCCGACAACGACCCCGCGATCGGCAGGAAGAATCCGCAGAGCCCGCAGGTCGACGGAGCGGCCTTCGCCATCTCGCTGCCCGGGCCGAAGTCACCGTCGTGCCACCGTTCGGCTGCGTCGAGCCTCTCCTCCCGGCTCGGAACCTGGGTGCGACCCAGACCCAGTTCGAGAGCGACGTCGTCGACAGCGGGGTCACCGGTCGCCACGTACCCGGGAACCAGACGCGGATCCTGGTGCCGGGGCGGGAGTAGATCACCCGGTCCGAGGTCGCCCGGACGGATCCGCTCGTCCCACGGCAACCACGCGGGCGCAACGAGAGCATCGGGGCCCGGGAGCAACACGATTTCACTGATGGTCGCGACGTCGGCGTCCTCGGGCGCGGCGACGACCACCGCCCACTGCCATCCGCGGTAGCCCTGCAATTCGGCACGGAAGCGGTGGGTGGCCGCCGAGCGATCCTCGGCGGTGACGCCGAGATATTCTCCGACGCCGCCTTCGGCCGAATCGATCAGCGCCGCACGAGCCAACTCCGCGGCGTCGGCGAGAACGGGACGAATCTGGTCGAGCTCAGGAGACGATGTGAAACTCACACATTCATTTTGCCGCATCACTTCGGATGCGCCCAGTTCGGGCTGCCATGATGGGGCGATGCCTGCGCCGTTTCGTTCCAGGGTGAAGACCACAGCGGCTGCCGCGATGGGTTTGCTCACCGCCGCGGGACTGATGACCGGATGCACCGAGACGGAACCGGAATCGCCGGAGACATCGGCCGACGCGCTGTCCGTCACCGTTGTTCGCACACTGCCCCACGACCGGACGTCGTTCACCCAGGGGCTCGAGATCTCCGACGGAGTGCTGTACGAGAGCACGGGCCGCAACGGAACGTCCTACGTCCGCGTGAGCGACCTCGACACAGGCGACATCCTTCGGCAGGTCGACCTGTCCTCCTCCTACTTCGGTGAAGGCATCACCGTTACCGACAGCACGGCCTGGCAGATCACCTGGCAGGACGGTGTCGCGTTCGCCCGCGACCCGCAGACACTGGCCGAACGCGCCCGCGTCGACTACGACGGTGAAGGGTGGGGACTGTGCGAAGCGCCGACGGACGGTTCGTCGCGGCTGATCATGAGTGACGGTTCGTCGACGCTGACGTTCCGCGATCCGGCGACGTTCGACGCCACCGGCGAGGTATCGGTCACCCGGGACGGGAACCCGCTGTCGAACCTCAACGAGCTCGAGTGCGCCGAGGACGGATCCGTGTACGCGAACGTGTGGAAGACGTTCGACATCGCGCGGATCGATCCGCAGACCGGCGCCGTCACGGCGATGATCGACGCTCGGCCGCTGTGGGACGCCATGACCGACGAGGAACGGGCCGGAGCCGACGTCCTCAACGGCATCGCACAGATACCGGGCACCGACCGGTTCCTCGTGACCGGAAAATTGTGGCCGACGATGTACGAGGTGGAGTTCACGTGAGTCGGTGTACTCGCCCATCCGACTTTCAGTGCAGAATTGATCCGTGACCGATCCCCGTGATTCCGACGCCCCCGCGGGTGAGGACCACCCAGGGTTCGACAATTACCGGCCGGCCCCCCGCGCCGCGAACCGGCGTACCCCGCTGCCTCCTCTGCACCCACCGAATCCCCAGCCTCAGGCCGATCGGCCGCAGGACCGGAAACCGCAAGGGCCGAAAGCTCCCCCGATTCCGCGGAAGCTGACGGTCACCCGGGTCGCCGCGATGCGGAGCCGAGAACTGACGGGCAAGGGCATCGCGACGTTCCAGCGCGCAGCAAAAGCCGACGGCGCCGACAAGTCCGGCCTGACGGCACTGACCTACGCGACCATGGCCAACTTCGCGTCCGACGCTGCCATCGCCGTCGCCCTGGCCAACACGTTGTTCTTCTCTGCCGCAACCGGCGAGGACAAGCTGAAGGTCGCACTCTACCTCGTCATCACGATCGCACCGTTCGCCGTCATCGCGCCGCTGATCGGACCGATGCTGGACAGGTTGCAGCACGGCCGTCGCATCGCGCTCGCCACCTCGTTCGGTCTGCGGACGGTGCTGGCGGTGGTGCTGGTGTTCAACTTCGACAGCTGGGTCCTGTATCCGGCCGCACTGGGAATGTTGGTGCTCAGCAAATCCTTCGCGGTACTCAAATCCGCGGTGACGCCCCGCGTACTTCCACCCGAGATAGACCTCGTGAGGGTCAACTCACGGCTCACGGTGTTCGGCCTCATCGGCGGCACCATCGTCGCGGGCGGAATCGCCGCCGGAATCGCGTTCGTCGCAGGCTCCCCTGGTGCGCTCTGGTTCGTCGCCGCCGTCACGGTGTTCGGTGCATACCTGAGCATGCGCATCCCCTCGTGGGTGGAGGTCACCGAAGGCGAAGTCCCCGCAACCCTGAGCTACCACGGCGACGACGCCCAGACGGAAGTGATCCGTCGCGGCCGAGCCGGGGAAACACCGTCGGCTACGCCCGCGAAGGCGCGACGCCAGCCGCTGGGCAAAGCTGTGATCATCGGGCTCTGGGGCAACGGAACCATCCGAATCCTGACCGGGTTTCTGACGCTCTACGTGGCCTTCGTCGCGAAAGCTCAGACCGAACACGAGCCGATCAAGCAGGCTGCGATGCTGGGGCTCGTCGGCGCCGCTGCCGCGATCGGCAACTTCGCCGGCAACGCGGCAGGCGCCCGGATCAAGCTGGGCAGGCCCGCCATCGTCGTCCTCAGGTGCACCACCGCGGTCACCGTCGGCGCGATCGTCGCAGCGATCACCGGCAGTCTGCTGACCGCCGCGCTCGCAGCGCTGATCGCATCCGCGGCGAGCGCACTGGCCAAGGTCTCGCTGGATGCATCACTGCAGTCGGACCTGCCACCGGAATCCATCGCCTCCGGATTCGGCCGATCCGAGACCGTGCTCCAGCTCTGCTGGGTGATGGGCGGAACCATGGGCGTACTGCTGCCCACCGAGTTCTGGCTCGGTTTCACCGTCGTGTCGGTGGTGCTTACGATCGGTCTGGTCCAAACCTTCCTCACCTACCGTGGGAAGTCGCTGCTCCCCGGATTCGGGGGCAACCGACCCGACCACGCCGACCAGGAAATCCCCGACGCCGTCGGACATCCGTCCGCCGCGACCAGCACGAACAGAACGTGAGCACAGTGAATTTCGCACCGAAGACCAAGAAGATACTGGCCATCGGCACCGTCGGCCTCGTAGTCGTCGCAGTTGCGTTCGTCGCGGTTCTCGCGTTGCTCGTCAAGGATGCACCGTCGCATCGGCCGACCGTCACCGCATTCGCCGACGGTAGAACCGTCGTCGTCGAGCCGTACCTCTACTGCCCCGTGAACGAGCCGCTGTGCGACACCGACGGCACCAGCGCCACCGTTCCGGTGCGCGAGGGCCACCCGTTGCAGCTGTCGTTGCCCGGTGAGATCACGTCGGCGCCCTGGATCCTCGCCGCGGTCTACGCGGACGGCGACGGCGCCGTCGAGTCGGACACCCTCTACCTGCCCGACGAGAAGCTGGGCATGACGGTCCAGCCCCTCGACGACGAGGGCAGGGAGCTACTGGGCGTCGAAATCCGACTGCCGTCGGGCGTCATCGACTCCGACACTCAGCAGGAGGAGATCATCAGCCACGCGATCTGGTCGATCGCGACCAAGACCGACTGATCAGCTGTCGAGCTCACGCGCGACGGCGCGGACGACCTCGGAGATCTTCTGAGCGGTCTTGCGGTCCGGGTACTTGCCCTTGCGCAGCTCCGGCTGAATGGTGGCCTCGAGCAACGTGATCATGTCCTCGACCATGCCGTGCAGCTGGTCCGGGGTGTGCTTGCGCTCGACATGCTCACGCCGACCCTGAGTGTTCTGACGCACGGTCGGAGCCGGTTCGAGGACCTTGAGACTGAGCGCCTGCGGTCCGCGGCGGCCTGCGGCCATGCCGAATTCCACGCGCTGACCGGCCTTGAGGCCGTCGACACCTGCAGGGAGCGCAGACGAGCGAACATAGACGTCCTCACCTTCCTCCTGAGAGAGAAAGCCGAATCCCTTGTCGACGTCGTACCACTTCACCTTGCCGGTAGGCACTGCGCTCACCCGTCCATTTGTCTCGATTGTTGTTGCTGGCACAAAATTTCGCGCCCCGCACGATCGGCGAGACGCGAATACGACAGTCTACCGCGAGTGGGCCGGTGCAAGCACCTGGGTTTCTCCGTCGGGTGAGCCGACGTCCGGCGAGCGACTACCGTCTGGAGATGTGACCGATCGACGACCCCGAGGCAGCTCGGCTCTGCTGCGCGTAGCACTCGTTCTTTTCGTTGCCGGACTGGTTGCCATCGCGGCGATCTTTCTGGTTCCGGCGGTGGGCGGAAACGAGCCGCCGCTGTGGCTGTACCTGACCGCGATGATCGCCGCACCGCTCGGCTTCGTGCTGGCGCTGGTGTTCGCACTGTTTTCCGGCCGACGAGCACGATAGACGGGAGTACCGACCATGCGTCCGATACTGAACATCATCTGGCTGATCTTCGGCGGGCTGTGGCTCGCCCTCGGATATTTCGCAGCGGGAATCATCTGCTGCATCCTCATCGTCACGATTCCGTTCGGAATCGCGTCCTTCCGAATCGGCGTCTACGCACTGTGGCCGTTCGGAAAGACGGTCGTCGAACGTCCGACGTCGGGGGTCGCATCGGTGATCGGCAACGTGATCTGGTTGATCGTCGCCGGTGTCTGGCTCGCCATCGGGCACATCGCGACTGCCGTCGCGATGGCCATCACCATCATCGGGATCCCGCTTGCGATCGCGAACCTGAAGATGATTCCGATCTCCCTGATGCCGCTCGGCAAGGACATCGTCGACGCGTGATCACTTCTGCCCCTTCCGCCCCAATCCGGATGGGTGTGACTTCCATCACATAACAGGGTGGTAACGGAAGGGCAACGGACGGACGTCGTCGCGGTGCCGACGCCTCTAGCTGCAGATTCGTTCGTTACCGAAAATCGGACACGAGCACGCCGCGTAGCGGCTCGAAAAAGCAACAGTTACCAAATGGTGACACTCCACGGGAACTTCAGTACGGTCAGTGGCGGCTGAGAAACTTCGGCCGAATCCGTTCCCGCAGCGCCAAACCTCGTCCCGCGGAAACGGACCCCCACCAAGAACACCCAGGGGACGAGGACGGGGGACCCACACGTCCTCTCGGATAACCGGAACGCTCCGCTCACGCGGAACATTCCTTGGGGTGAAGCCCGTCGATCCTGCAGTGATCTCACTGCTGGACACGCCGGGCCGGGCTACCTCTCAGCCCGAACCCGACAGCTGACCTCGCAGGCGCCTGTGGAGAGGATTCGAAGAAAAGTATGAGCGGACGTCATCGCAAGCCGACCACCACCGGCCGCACCGTCGCCAAGGTCGCCGTCACCGGCGCCATCATGGGCACCGCAGGCATCGCCTTCACCGGTACCGCCAACGCAGCTCCTGACTCCGATTGGGACCGTCTCGCTCAGTGCGAAGCAGGCGGCAACTGGGGCATCAACACCGGCAACGGTTTCCAGGGTGGTCTGCAGTTCTCCCCGAGCACCTGGAACTCGCACGGCGGCCAGCAGTACGCAGCCACCGCGAACCAGGCCAGCCGCGAAGAGCAGATCGCAGTCGCCGAGAAGGTTCTCGCATCGCAGGGCTGGGGCGCATGGCCCTCCTGCTCCTCGAGCCTCGGCCTCAGCAGCGCACCGTCCGAGCGCAGCGTGCCTGCCTCGCCGAAGTCCGCTCCCGAAGCACCCAAGCTCCCCGACCTGACGTCCATCCCGACGGTCGACGGCTCTGCCGAGGTCATCGACGGCATCACGAGCGCCGTGCAGACCTTCACCAACGACCCGCAGATCGCCTCGATCATCAAGGACGCGACGCAGGGCATTCAGCTCGACCCGCAGCTGGTCGAGTTCTACCAGGCCAACAAGGCGTTCCTGCCCCAGTAAGGCACATCGCCGGTACGAGAAAGGCCCCCGAGACCGTGGTCTCGGGGGCCTTTCTCGTCTGTTCGTATCGGCTGTGTCAGCGGTTGACGACGGTCACAGGGTGCGCGTAGGGCAGTTCCTCCACGGGCAGCGGGAACTCGGTCTCCTCGCCGTACGGCGACAAGCCTCCCGAGCGCGTGGACGACAATTCCGTCACCGCATGGTCACCGCGTGCGGTGTCCGGCCAGCCTGGATCGACATAGGGCTTCTTCGACTTGTTCACCATGCGCCCATTTTGACACCTGCGCTGCGGCATACACCAGCCCAGGTCACTAATCTGATACGTGATGACCGATAAAGCAGCGCCACCGGACCTCGCCACGTGGCTGGAGTCCCGCTCCGATTCCGAACTCGTCGGCTTTCTCACGCTGCGTCCGGACCTGACGGTGCCACCGCCGTCGACCATCGGTGTTCTCGCCGGCCGCGCCGAGCAGCGCGCGTCGATTCTCCGTAGTGCCGACTCACTCGACACCCTCGCGCTGACGATTCTCGAGCTTCTCTCGATCGAGGGTGCGGGTGATCTGCCGGTGACTCGTGCGCGTCTCGACGACGTGATCGACAAGCGCGCCACCGCCAAAGCCGTCGATCGTGCGCTGACGGCGCTGCGGGAACGCGCTCTGGTCTGGGGCACTCGAACCCTTCGGATGGCTCCCGCGGCACCGGACGCCGTGCCATGGCGAATCGGCCGCATCCTGGACGCAGACGACTCACTCACGCCCGAGCGCGTCACCGAAGCGCTCGCCGGTATCGAATCGAGCGAACGTGGCCTGCTCGACACTCTCGCGAGGTCTTCTCCCGTCGGTCGGACCCGCGATGCCGCGCCGGGCACGTCGCCGGACCGTCCGGTCCAGAAGCTGCTGCGCGCCGGGCTGCTGACGTGGCTGGACGAGCAGACGGTCGAGCTTCCGCATCAGGTGGGTCAGGCGCTGCGCGGCGAGCCGATCTCCGATCCCACCTCGCTGACTCCACCCAAGCCGGCGACGACCAAGTACACGGCAGCCGACGTCGACGCCGCGGCGGCGGGCGAATCGCTCGAGCTGATCAGGCACTGCGCGGCGATCATCGAGTCCTTGGCGGTCGCACCCGCCCCGGCGCTGAAGGCCGGCGGTCTCGGCATCCGAGAACTCAAACGCATCACCAAAGCGACGGGTCTCGACGAGAACCAGGTGGGACTGCTCGTCGAACTCCTCGCGGCCGCGGGCTTGATCTCCAGCGGCACCCCCGATCCCCTTCCGTCGAACGACTCCGGCGACGACTACTGGGCGCCCACCTCCGCCGTCGACGCCTGGACGACGGCAACGCCTGCCGCGCGCTGGCACGCCCTGGCGTCGGCGTGGCTCGATCTGCAGCGTGCCCCCTGGCTCATCGGTATGCGCGATTCCAACGACAAACCCGTCGCCGCGCTGTCCGAGGAAGTTCGCTCGCCTGCGGCCCCGCGCGACCGTCGTACGATCCTCGAGTACCTGGCCGATCTGGGCGCCGGAAACTCGGTGACGCCCGCCGACGTCTCGCGCGGACTCGGCTGGCGACGTCCACGGGCAGCGGCCAGGTTCGCGATGCGCCCGACGCAGAAGATGATCGACGAAGCCACGACCCTCGGCATCGTCGCCCGCGGTGCGCTGTCGTCACCGGGCAAAGCGTTGTTGCACGGCGGCGACGCCGAAGCCGCCATGCGGTCCGTTCTTCCGAAACCGATCGACTACATCCTCCTCCAGGCCGACCTCACCCTGGTGGCACCGGGACCTCTCGAACCTGATCTGAACGACCGGATCGAGCTCGTGGCCGACGTCGAGTCGGCAGGCGCGGCGACGATGTACCGGATCACCGAGGACAGTCTGCGCCGAGCTCTCGACGTGGGCATGAGCGCGGCCGAGTTGCACAGTCTGTTCACCACACACTCCCGTACCCCGGTTCCGCAGGGACTGAGCTACCTGATCGACGACGTCGCCCGGCGCCACGGACGACTCCGGGCCGGTGTGGCCTCATCGTTCGTCCGGTGCGAGGATCCGGCTCTGCTCGCCGAGGTTCTGGCCTCCCCGGCGAGCGAACAACTGGCGCTCCGCGCGCTCGCTCCGACGGTCGCCATCTCGCAAGCGCCCCTGGCCGAAGTCATGAACGTCCTCACCGCGGCGGGGCTTGCACCCGCAGGCGAGGATTCCAACGGCGCCATCGTCGACCTCCGCAGCCGCGGTGCGCGGGTCCCGGTCCGCAGAACCCGAGCCCAGTTCCGCAGCCCGGCCGTACCCACCGACGAGCAACTCGCCCGGCTCGTCACCGAACTGCGAGCGGGCGAACGCGCCTCCCGGGCGAGCGGTCACACCGTGCGTTCCGACGGCACCCGCGCAACCGGAACCGCGACGCTCGCCCTGCTCCAGACCGCACTGCAGGTGCGGCGAAGCGTCACGATCGGCTACGTCGACGCCCAGGGCACCGCGTCGAGACGCGTCGTCGATCCGGTCGCGATGGGCGGTGGTCTGCTCGAGGCATTCGATCCCGCGACCGGTGAAGTACGTCGCTTCACCCTGCATCGCATCACCTCGGTGGCTCTCGTCGACTGACGTGAGCGGCAATGCAGTTCCGCTCACATGCGCGGACGGCACGTTATGTGGACAATGGAACAGTTGCGCATTTTCGATGCGCATCAGGCGCGTTGCGCCGAAGAGTTCTGTAGGAGGAACACGTGACCGATGGGCCTTTGATCGTCCAGTCCGACAAGACTCTGCTGCTGGAAATCGACCACCCGCAAGCCGGTGAAGCGCGCGGCGCCATCGCTCCGTTCGCGGAGCTCGAACGAGCGCCCGAGCATGTGCACACCTATCGCATCACCCCGCTCGCACTGTGGAACGCGCGTGCGGCCGGCCACGATGCGGAGCAGGTCGTCGACGCACTCGTCAACTACTCGCGCTACGCCGTGCCTCAACCGTTGCTGGTGGACATCGTCGACACGATGGCACGGTACGGACGCCTTCAGCTGGTGAAGAGCCCGGTCCACGGACTCTCGCTCATCAGCCTGGACCGTGCCGTCCTCACCGAGGTCATGCGGCACAAGAAGATTGCGCCGATGCTCGGCGCCAAGGTCGACGAGGACACGGTCATCGTTCACCCGAGCGAGCGCGGGCATCTCAAGCAGATGCTGCTGAAGATCGGCTGGCCCGCGGAAGACCTCGCCGGGTACGTCGACGGCGAAGCGCACCCGATCGATCTGGATCAGGAGGGCGGCCATTGGTCGCTGCGCGACTACCAGGAGATGGCCGCGGATTCGTTCTGGGCCGGCGGCTCGGGCGTCGTCGTCCTCCCCTGTGGCGCAGGCAAGACAATGGTCGGTGCCGCCGCGATGGCCAAGGCCAAGGCCACGACGCTGATTCTCGTCACCAACACCGTCGCGGGCCGCCAGTGGAAGCGCGAGCTGATCGCGCGTACCTCGCTCACCGAGGAAGAGATCGGTGAGTACTCGGGCGAGCGCAAGGAAATTCGCCCTGTGACCATCGCCACCTACCAGGTCATCACTCGTCGCACCAAGGGCGAGTACAAGCACCTCGAGCTGTTCGACTCGCGCGACTGGGGTCTGGTCATCTACGACGAGGTCCACCTGCTTCCGGCGCCGGTGTTCCGCATGACGGCCGATCTGCAGTCGCGGCGTCGCCTCGGCCTGACCGCGACCCTGGTCCGTGAGGACGGCCGCGAGGGCGACGTGTTCTCGCTCATCGGCCCCAAGCGATACGACGCTCCGTGGAAGGACATCGAGGCGCAGGGCTGGATCGCGCCCGCCGAATGCATCGAGGTTCGCGTCACGCTGACCGATGCCGAACGCATGGCGTACGCGGTGTCGGAACCGGAGGAGCGATACAAACTGTGCTCGACGGCGCACACCAAGATCGCCGTGGTGAAATCCATTCTGGCGAAGCACGAGGACGCGCCGACGTTGGTGATCGGGGCGTACCTCGATCAGCTCGACGAATTGGGTGAGGCACTGAACGCCCCGGTCATCCAGGGGTCGACCAAGAACAAGGAACGAGAAATCCTCTTCGACGCGTTCCGCAAGGGCGAGATTCAGACCCTGGTGGTCAGCAAGGTCGCGAACTTCTCCATCGACCTCCCGGAAGCATCTGTGGCCGTGCAGGTTTCAGGAACCTTCGGATCACGTCAGGAGGAAGCACAGCGCCTCGGACGCCTCCTTCGGCCGAAACACGATGGCGGACAGGCGCATTTCTACTCCGTCGTGTCCCGGGACACCCTCGACGCCGAATATGCTGCGCACAGGCAACGATTCCTCGCCGAGCAGGGGTACGCCTATCGCATCACCGACGCCGACGACATGCTGGGGCCTGCGATCTGAGCTGCCGGCGTGCTAATAATGGGCAGGTGCGCCGATTCGATTTTCCCGTAGACGTTGCCCACGCCAACTCGGTGAACGAGACCATGGGCGACGTCCGGCGGCTCCGTGTCTCCGCCGTCGTCACCGCCGTCGTGCTGATCGCCGCCGCCGCGTGGTTCTTCTGGTTGGCGCACCCGTGGTCCTACATTCTGGGCGCGGTGTTCCTGATCACGGCGGCGACGTCGCTGTGGGTGACCGTCTGGGCGCCGCGCAAGGTCGGCACCGTCGAGGACCTTTATGCCGAAGGCGGGCTGGTGCCCGCCGTCATCGCGGAGACGCGTGCACGCGGCGTCACCCTGCTGGCGCTGATCGACATCGCCAAGCCCGACGCGGACGCGTCGCACTACGCCCTCGTCACACGCAGCATCCGATCGCTGCCCGGCCACGAACTGGTCGAAGGGGAACTGGTTCCGTCGATCTCGGTCCTGTCGGATCGAAGCAAGAACGCGATCAGCGACACCTGGCAGATGGTCGCCCCGATGCCCATCGCCTGGGGCACCACGGACGCATCGGTGATCGAGCGCGCTACCGCGGAGATCAGCGAAGCGGAATGGGCTCTGCTGGTCGCCAACATCGGTCTGTCCCCCAAGGTCCGTCAATCCGACAACCAGCAACTCCTGGTGGATCCGCACGACTTGCCCGACGAACTGCGGTAGCGCACCACCGATCACGACAGGGCCGGAATGACCTCGCGCTCGAACAGTTCGATGCCGGAACGGTCGTAGGCGGCTTCCGGGAAATAGAAGATGCCGTACGCGAGCCCCTTCTCCTTCAGCGCCGTCAAATTCTCGACGATCTGCTCCGGCGTGCCGACACCGGGAAGACCACGGAACGCGTCGAGCGCCGCGTCCGCCTTCTCGGCCCCCACGTACTGCGTCAGACGCGCCTGAAGCCGGTCCAGCCTGTCCTTCACTTCTGCTTCCGTGGTCCCGATCGCGACGTTGTAGTTGGACGAGCGCACGATCGAGTCGAAATCGCGTCCGACCGCGTCGCAGTGCCCCTTCAGCAACTCCGACTTACGCGTGAATCCCTCCGGGGTGCCGTCGAAGTTGGTGTAGTCGGCGTACTTCGCCGCGATCTTCAGCGTGACCTTCTCGCCGCCGCCGGCGATCCACAGAGGGATGCCGCCTTCCTGGACCGGCTTGGGCCACACCCGAGCGCCATCGACCTGGAAGTACTTGCCGTCGAGCGTCGCCTCACCGGTTTCCCAGGCCTGCTTGAAGATCTGCACACCCTCCTCGAGTGCGCCAAGACGCTGCCCGGCGGGAGGGAAGCCGTATCCGTATGCCCGCCACTCGTGCTCGTACCAGCCGGCACCGATACCCATTTCGACGCGGCCGGCCGAGATCAGATCCACCGTCGCCGCAACTTTCGCCAGATACGCGGGATTGCGGTACGCCATCGACGTGCACATCTGCCCCAGACGGATGCGCGACGTCGTCGCCGCGAACGCGGACATCAGAGTCCAGGCCTCGTGCGTCGCCTCGTCCGTCGGCTCGGGGACGGTATGGAAATGGTCGTACACCCACAATGATTCCCACGGTCCGGCGTCGGCGGCGGATGCGAGGTTCCGCATCACGTCCCACTGCGCCGCAGGATCGATACCGACCAGGTCGAGTCGCCAGCCTTGAGGAATGAAGAGTCCGAATCGCATGACCGGAATCCTACCGATCCAGTAGGAATCACACTCCTCGACCGACACCGCCGATGACGGACGACCACGATGCCCGAAATGTGACACCAGCTACGCTGCAGGAATGTCCGCGGAGTATCAGAGCCGAACCGTCGAGCGCCTACGCCCGTTCGGATCCACCATCTTCGCCGAAATGACGGCGCTCGCCGTGTCCACCGGTGCCGTCAACCTCGGCCAGGGTTTCCCCGACACCGACGGACCCGCGTCGATGCTCGACGCCGCGAGGGGCGCCATCGCCGACGGCTTCAACCAATACTCACCCGGGCCGGGGTTGCCCGTTCTGCGCGACGCCGTCGTCGCGGACAGAAAGCGCCGTCTGGGCATCGAGTACGACCCGGCAACGGAAGTGCTGATCACCGTCGGCGCCACCGAAGGCATCGCAGCCACCATTCTCGGACTGGTCGAACCCGGCGAAGAGGTTCTGCTCATCGAGCCGTACTACGACTCCTACGCAGCTGCCATCGCACTGGCCGGGGCACGACGCAAGGCCGTCTCGCTGGTCCCGGACGGCAACGGATTCGCGCTCGACACCGATGCCCTGGCCGCAGCGATCGGCCCGAACACGAAACTCCTCGTGGTCAACACACCGCACAACCCCACCGGGACCGTGCTCACACACGCCGAGCTGACGCGAATCGCCGACATCGCCTGTGAGCACGACCTTCTGGTCCTGACCGACGAGGTCTACGAACGACTGACCTTCGACTCCCCCGACTCGTCCGGTCGATCGGCGAGATCCACCCACGTATCACTCGCGTCTCTCCCTGGAATGTTCCAGCGCACGGTCACCGTGTCCAGTGCCGCAAAGACCTTCAACGCCACCGGCTGGAAAACCGGCTGGGCCTTGGGACCACGTGAGCTCATCGATGCAGTACGCGCGGCCAAACAGTTCATGACCTTCGTCGGCGGAACTCCGTTCCAGCCTGCCGTCGCGCATGCGTTGAATCACGAGGACGCGTGGGTGGAGAATCTACGTACGTCCCTGCAGGCCAAACGAGATGTACTGTCCTCCGCGCTCGCCGACGCCGGTCTCGACGTGAAGGCAAGCGACGGAACCTATTTCGTGTGCGCGGACATCTCGTCGGTGGGCGGAGTCGACGCCCTGCAGTTCTGCCGAACCCTGCCGGAGAGAATCGGAGTCGCGGCCGTTCCGGTCAGCGCCTTCGTCGACGATCCGACGCCCGCCTCCGGCCCGAGCAACTGGACGACGCTCGTACGGTTCGCCTTCTGCAAGAAGGACGACGTGCTCGCCGACGCCGCCTCCAGGCTACTCACGCTGTGATCCCATGAGTGCCCGTACGATTCCTGCCGAGTTCATCGCCAAGGCTGTCGTGCTCGCCGAGAGCGGTGGCGTCGACCTGTCCTACCCCATGACCATCGCCGGAATCGACCGGTCTTCGCTGCACGATCCGAGCAACCGGCTGACCGCCGAGCAGGTCACCCTGTTCACCCAGGCGGCATGGCAGGTCACCGGTGACGAACTGTTCGGACTTGCGTCGACGCCGATGCGGCGCGGAAGTTTTCGGGTCATCTGTCTGACGCTGATCCACTGTCCCGACCTTTCCGCCGCACTCAACCGCATGTCCGAGACGACCCGTGTTCTGTCGGGAATGCCCCCGATGCTGATCACCGGCGACGACGGGGCGACGCGGCTGACCATCCCGCCCGCCGACAACAGCCACCTACCCGAGCATGCGAGGGCTGCTGCCGGCAGATTGCTCACCGACTTTCGGATGGTTCTGGTGCACCGCTTCGCTGCATGGCTCATCGGAGGACGAGTCAAACTGCATTCCGTCGAACTCCCCTACGACCTCGACGATCCGTCCACGGGGAAGCTCTACGACCGAATGTTCGGTACGAGAGTCACTTTCGGAGCGGACGTAGCCGCTCTGGAGTTCGACAACTCCGCGATGCGAGCACCCATCGTGCAAACGGAGGACACTCTCGCCGAGTATCTCCGCGAATCCCCCAACCTCCTGTTCACGGCCCGCGACTACGACAGCACTGCATCCGCCCAAGTCCGACGTGCACTCGAACTCGGCCTGCAGGGTCAAGCACCCGGCACCGACGACATCGCGGACATGTTGTCCGTCAGCACCGCCCATCTACGTCGACTCCTGCGACAAGAAGGCACGTCCGTCAACCAGATTCGTGAGGAAGTCCTACGAGACGCCGCCGTCTCCGGTCTGAGCCGCGGCGACTCGGTGGACGACATCTCCAACAGACTGGGCTTTTCCGAACCGTCCGCATTCCGCCGAGCCTTCAAGCGCTGGACAGGACAGACCCCCGGTGCCTACCGCTGACACCCCGTCCCGGTCAGGACACGCAGAACTCGTTTCCCTCGGGATCGGTCATGGTGATCCACGTGCTCGGACCGACCTGACCGCGGTGCGAGACCGAGGCCCCGGCGTCGACCAGCTTCTGGGCGATGGCCTCGCGTTCGTCGCCGACCCTGATGTCGAAGTGAAGACGGTTCTTGACCGTCTTCGGCTCGGGCACGAGTTGGAAGAGAACACGCGGGGTTCCAGGAGTGTCCGGATCGAAGATCGCCGCGCCGATCTTCCAGACCAGGTCGCCCTCGAACACCACGGTGTCCTCCTGCCTGGCGTGACCCGCCGCGATCAGGCCCTCGATGAACGCACCATCGGTGGGTTCGACGACCCACCCGAGCGCGGATGCCCACCATTTCGCCTGCTCATGAGGTTTCCCACTGTCCACCGTGACCTGAAATTCGTATCCCATGTGCACACGATAGGCCGATGCACCGACACGCATACGTCGGTCAGTCGACGTTCTCCGCAGCAGCGTTCAACGCAGACGCAATATCGTCCAGGACGACGGGAATGGTCAGCACGGTGAGTCCACCGAACGCGAAGTTCTTCTCCACCGAGAAGCTTTCGGTCGAAGCGGTTCGTCCATCGGCGACGACGGGAAGCTCGGCGATGACCGGTTCCGCCAGGAACGCGGCCAGGGACGGCTTGTCGTACGCGACGACGAAGAGGACGTCCGATGCGATCGCCGACGCCTTCTCGTAACTGAGGTCGAAGTACACGGCCTCGGCGTCGTCGGTGGGATCGGACTGCTGAATCGACTCCTCGTTGACCAGACCGAGTTGCTCGAGGAACTCCACTCGCACGTCGTCGTCCTTGCTCACCGAGAACACACCGGGCACGTTCGGCAGGGCGACCGTGATCGACTTGCCCTTCAGCGCGGGGTATTTCGCCGCGACCTCCGCGATGTTCTTCTCCGTATCCGCGACGACCGCGGCCGCTTCGTCCTGCTTGCCCAGGGCCTCGCCTGCAATCGTCACCTGCTCTTGCCACGACGCGGTCCACTGTCGCTCCGGATACGCGACGACGGGCGCGATCTCGGACAGCGCGTCGAACTCGGCCTGGCTCATGCCGGAGTAGGGCGCGAAGATCAGGTCGGGTTCGGCCAGGGCGAACTGTTCGATCGGGGCTTGGCCGGTGCCGTCTCCAGCCAACAATGTGGGAGTCGCGGCGCCGAGTTCACCGAGAGCGGTTCGATCCCACGGCAGCACGCCCTCGGCGTCGGCGCCGTAGCTTTCACCGACGAATGCCGGCATTGCGACCGGCACCACGCCCAAGGCCAGGAGAGCATCCTGGTTGGACCAACCCCAGGTGGCAACGCGAGTCGGGGCCGAGTCGATGGTGGCGCTTCCGAGAGCGGAGTCGATGGTGACAGGAAACGAACCCGCCGCCGCGGCCGACCCGGTCGCTGCGGACGTCTCGGTGTCGGCCGCAGAGTCACCGGAGTCGGTACTGCATCCGACCAGCGCCGTTGCCATCGAAGCAGCAACGAGGAACGCGGTGATACGACGCGTCGGCGACCCTATGTACATCGACAGAACCCTCCGAGAGTTGGTTTAGGTTCACTAAAGTAGCACGCTGGGAAGGGTCACCTAACCTCGTAACATCCACTCGCGTATAGGTGGAACATACGTTCGAATGCAGCTACGCTGAGGTGATGAGCGTGGAACTTCAGGGCTCGCTGTTCACCGACGACGAGGAGCGGTTCGGTCCTCTCGGATCGACCGTGAGCAGGCGGGCACTGTCGAACGGCGCATGGGTGGACGTGAGGCCGGGATGGGCAGGCTCGATCGATCTGTTCGACCGCCTCGTCGACGCGGTGGACTGGCGGTCGGAGCGGCGTCGGATGTACGACCGCGTGGTCGACGTGCCTCGCCTGGTCCGGTTCTATTCGGAATCCGAGCCGTGGCCGGATCCGGCGTTGGACGAAGCCAAGAACGCACTCGACGCACACTACGGCCGGGAACTGGGCGAGACGTTCGCGACGGCCGGATTGTGTTATTACAGAGACGGATCCGACAGTGTGGCGTGGCACGGCGACAACATCGGCCGCAGCGCCACCGAGGACACGATGGTCGCCATCGTCTCGCTCGGCGCCACCAGGCAACTGATGCTGCGCCCCCGTGGAGGCGGCACATCACTGAAATTCACACTGGGACATGGCGATCTGATCGTCATGGGCGGCTCGTGTCAGCGCACCTGGGAGCACGCCGTCCCCAAGAGCACCCGCGCGACCGGACCACGCATCAGCGTGCAGTTCCGGCCGCGCGGTGTCCGCTAACCGCGGCGAGTCTCGACGGCGGCAGCCAACACATCGAGTTGTGCTGCAGTGGTGTCCCAATCGAGGCACGCGTCGGTGATGGACTGGCCGTAGGTCAGGTCCTCCTTGCGTCCGAGCGTCAGATCCTGACGGCCTGCGACGAGGAAGCTCTCGAGCATGACACCGACGATGCCGTGCTCACCCTCGCCGAGGCGTCGGGCAACGTCGGTGACCACGTCGACCTGCTTGTTGTGGTCCTTGCGGCTGTTGCCGTGACTGGCGTCGATGACGACGCGCTCGGGTAGCGACGACTTCCGCAGACGCGCGACCGTGTCGGCGACGGATTCTGCGTCGTAGTTCGGTCCGTCGGTGCCGCCGCGCAGGATGACGTGGCAGTCCGGGTTGCCGGTGGTGCGAATCAACGCGGCCTGGCCGTCCAGATCGGTACCGGGGAACACATGGCTCGAGGCGGCAGCACGGGTACCGTCGACCGCGACCTGGATGTCGCCTTCCGTCGAATTCTTGATCCCGACGGGCATCGACAGAGCGCTGCACAGCTGGCGATGCACCTGGCTGGCTGCGGTGCGAGCACCGATGGCGCCGTAGCTGACCAGGTCCGCGATGTACTGCGGCGTGATCGGGTCGAGGAATTCGCACCCGACCGGCAGTCCGAGAGCGGAAATGTCCACCAGCAGCTGACGCCCCACGCGCAGACCGGAATTGATGTCGAACGAGCCGTCGAGGTGCGGATCGTTGATCAGGCCCTTCCAGCCCAGCGTCGTACGCGGCTTCTCGAAGTACACGCGCATGACGATGTGCAACCGATCGCCCAGCTCGGACGCCTTCTCGGCGAGTTTGCGTGCGTACTCCATCGCGGCCTCGGTGTCGTGCACCGAGCACGGCCCGACCACCACGATGAGACGGGTGTCCGCGCCGTTCAGGATGTCGACCACACCGGCGCGGCCGCGACGAACCGTCGACGACACCGCGTCGTCGGCGGCGTGCTCACGTCGCAGCAACGACGGCGCCACCAGCGGGCTGATGCTGATGGTGCGCTGATCGTCCAACGACGTATCGGTAGGGGTGACAGCTGTAGTCATGAGAAATCCTTTTCGATTCTCAGACCGGCCCTCGGAGAGCTCCACGCACGCTTCGAGCCGGTCTGCATCCGGCTCGTGGGGTGGGGTCTCAGCGCATGGCGTCGCTGGCTGACCCACCCGGGGCCGGCCTGCTAAACCAGAAATACGTGCGCTGCATGGAACAGACGGTAGCACGCCTCTCCACGGGGGCGGGCGCGGCACCTGCGCTCATGCGTGCAGTTGGTTCGCCCAGCGGTCGCGAGGAGCCCCGAAGACCACGGACGGCGACGCAAGAGGGAACCCGGTGATGTTCCTCCTGCTCTCCAAAACCGATTCGATCGACGCGACACTGAATTCGGTTCCCGCCGAAAGGTTGTGGGTCGACCCGGATTGCGGGCTGAAGACACGCGGAACCGTCGAGGTCGAGGCGTCGCTGCGCAATCTCGTCGAGGCGCCGCGCGCCGTTCGCTAATTCTGACCTCGATCCTCCGGTGAGCGGCGAAGCGCGTCGTTCACCTTCGCGAGGATCGGCATGGCGTCCTCCACTGCCCGACGCTCGGCAGCGGGGAGCTTCGCGATTTCGGCTGAAAGTACCTCGATCCTGCGGTCGGCCCGGCGTTCGCGTCGGGCCGCCCGTTCGCCGTTCACCCGGAGCACGACGGCTCGGCCGTCGGCTGGGTCGGGGTGCCGGTCGATCAGGCCTTTGTCGACCAGTGTGCGCACCAGCGTGCTGACGGTGTTGGGGCGAAGTCGCAGTCTGGCGGCGACGTCACCGATCCGACTGTCCGGGAACGCCAGGATCGTTCGGACGACTTCGGCTTGTGCGAGCGGCAGCGTCTCGTCGGTACCGGAGATGTCCAGGTGGAGCCGAAGAACGCGGCGTAGGTCGAATGCGACCTCGAGAAGGCCGCGGGCGACGTCGTCGGCGGGGTGGTTCATGCCACAGAACTATATCTGACACAGATATTGTTTATTGACGCTGATGCAGGATAGCGTTACCTCATCTTGTCGATCTCGTACCCAGAGGCCTCGTGAAACGCGCACCGATCTTCCTGCCCCTTCTCGCCACCGCAGTACTCGTCACCGCATGCGGGTCGAGCGAGACCCCCGCCGACCCGAGCACCACACCGACGACGACTCTCGCGGCACCGGCGGTCGTCGAGGCCCCAGGCCCGACCGGCATTCCCGACGGGATGGGCTCCCCGGGAGTCGACGACGGTGTCTTCCCCCGCACCGTCGTTCATTTCGGCGGGTCGACGGAAATACCGGCCGAGCCCACGCGAATCGTCGTCATCGCCACCGGCCAACTCGACGCGGTACTGACACTGGGCGTCGTTCCCACCGGCGTTGCCTACGGTGACGGAGCAGCCCTGGTTCCGGACTACGTCGGCCGTGAATTCCCGCAGTTCAGCGCGGAGATGGCGGAGTTCGTCGACGTCGGGAACAGGCAGGCCCCCAACCTCGAGGCCATTGCGGCGCTGGAGCCTGATCTCGTTCTCGCGAACAAGGCTGCGTCCGAGGACATTTACGAGACGTTGTCGGCGATTGCGCCGACGGTGTTGACCGAGGGCACGGGCGTCAACTGGAAGCAGGATTTCCTGCTGCTCGCGGATGCTCTCGGCCGAACCGAGCAGGCGCAGTCGTTCGTGGACAACTTCGTCTCGCGTGCACAGGATCTCGGTAACGAGGTCGGCGACGACACCGTGTCGTTCGTGCGGTTCACTGCCGACCGCGCCCGAGTGTTCGGGGTTCCGTCGTTCGCCGGCTACATCGCCTGGGATGCAGGTCTTGCACGCCCGGAAAGCCAGCAGTTCGACAAGACGTCACAGGATTTCAGTGAAGAAGAGATCCAATCGGCCGATGCGGACTGGGTTTTCGTCGGCAGTCAGGACAACGGCCCGGGTTCCCGGCAGCAGACGTACACCACCAACCCCCTGTGGACCGGGATGAGCGCGTCCACCGAAGGCCACATCGTGACCGTCGACGACGATCCGTGGTACCTCAACGCCGGTCCGACGGCGGCGACGATCGTTCTCGACGGACTGACGGAGACGTTGACCCGGTAAAGCAGTCAGGATGGGGAACGTGCGCGTTCCCCATGTGCTTGCCTCGATAGGTTGCGCACAACTTAGTTGTGCACTACATTCGTTCCTATGTCAGACGACCTCGCACTCGACCGTCAGGTGTGCTTCGCGCTGTACTCCGCATCGCGGGCTACCACCGCGGTGTATCGCCCGATGCTCGAGCGCCTCGGCGTGACATATCCCCAGTACCTCGTCCTTCTGGTGCTGTGGGAGAAGGACGGGCGCGGAGTGCGGGAGATCTGCGCAGAACTGGATCTCGACACCGGCACACTGTCTCCGCTCCTGAAGAGACTGGAAGGACTCGGCCTCATCGAACGTCGACGCCTGGCGTCGGACGAGCGTCGAGTAGAGATTCATCTCACCGACGAAGGCAAGGACCGACGCCGTCATGCCCTCGACATCCCGAAAGAGCTTGCGGGCAAGACCGGCATGACCGTGCAGGACCTCGAACACCTCCGCGACTCGTTGATCACACTGACCAACGCGCTGCACAACACGAAAGGCGTATCGGAATGAAGACGATCTACACCGCAGAAGCACTGGCCACCGGCGAAGGACGCAACGGGCACGCCCGCACGTCCGACGGCCGTCTCGACCTCGACCTCGCGATTCCCGAGGCCATGGGAGGAAGCGGCAACGGCACCAACCCGGAGCAGTTGTTCGCCGCCGGTTACGCCGCGTGCTTCCACTCGGCCCTGCAGATGGTCGCTCGCCAGGACAAGGCCGACGTCACCGACTCGGCCGTCGGCGCCCGAGTCGACATCGGACCCAACGACGCAGGCGGCTTCCAGCTCGCTGTGACGCTCGAGGTGACCCTCCCCAACCTGGCACGTGACGAAGCTCAGGCCCTCGCGGACAAGGCGCATCAGGTCTGCCCGTACTCGAACGCCACCCGGGGCAACATCGACGTGACCGTGACGGTCACGGAAGACTGAGGCGATACCGTATGCAGTCCAACGAAATTCATCTCGCATCCAGGCCACACGGTGAGCCCACGCCGGAGAACTTTCGGACCGTGACCACCGAACTGCCCGCCCTGGAGGACGGTCAGATCCTGGTACGCAACCTCTTCATGTCGGTGGATCCGTACATGCGCGGACGAATGAACGACGTCAAGTCCTACGTCCCGCCGTTCCAGATCGACGCACCTCTCGACGGTGGAGCCGTCGGCGAAGTGATCGAATCGAAGAACAGCGCGATCTCCGTCGGCGACGCCGTCTCCCACGGCAAAGGATGGCGTGATCTCGCTGTCCTCGACGGTGATTCGGCTCGTGTCGTCGACCTGACGAAGGCGAACGCGTCGGCGTACCTCGGCGCGCTGGGAATGACCGGTCTGACCGCGTACTCCGGGCTGACCGCCGTTGCGCAGTTCGAGCCGGGCGACACCGTGTTCGTCTCGGGCGCGGCAGGCGCGGTCGGGTCCCTCGTCGGGCAGATCGCCAAGGCTCTGGGCGCTGCTCGCGTAATCGGCAGCGCAGGCTCACCGGCGAAGGTGAAGCGCTTGCTGGAGCTCGGATTCGACGCGGCGTTCGACTACCACGACGGACCGGTGAAGAAGCAGCTCGCCGACGCCGCACCGGACGGAATCGACGTCTACTTCGACAACGTCGGTGGCGATCACCTCGAAGCAGCACTTGCGTCCGCCAACAAGTACGGCCGGTTTGCACTGTGCGGGGCCATCTCTCAGTACAACGCCACCGAGCCGACCGCCGCGCCGCGCAACCTTGCCCTCGCCATCGGAAAGGAATTGACGCTCAAGGGATTCATCGTCGGTTCCTACAGCCACCTCGCGGGAGAGTTCTCCGAGAAGATGGCCGGATGGCTCGCCGACGGCGTCGTCGAGTGGGACGAAACCGTCGTCGACGGTCTGGAGAATGCGCCTCGCGCGTTCATCGGGCTGCTCCGCGGTGAGAACACGGGAAAGATGGTCGTCAGCATCTGACGCCCAGGCGCCGTGGAGGGCGATCCGATACCGGTCACCCCCACGGCGTCACCGACTCCCGAGAGAGGGAAAGCGCACTCCGGTCAGTCTTTCCGACCTGTCCCACAGCGCCTCCTGAACGGCGCGGTCCCGCGCAGGCCGACTGGGAGCGACGATCGTCGGATACCCTCGCAACTCCTGCCGACCGCTCGGTCCGATGTACAAGCCACCGGTGACCTCGGGTGATGTCGCTGCGTACAACTCGGGGAGAGCACCCATGTCCGCGGACTGGGCGACGATTCGGTTCCCCACCGACAGGAATGCGTCCTGTACGGACTCGGTGTGGCCCTGCAGGTTGGTCGTCGCGTAACCGGGGTGCGCGGCAACGGACTTGATCGCTGAATTCGCCGTGGTCAATCGTCTGTCGAGGTCGAGTGCGAACATCAGGTTCGCGAGCTTCGATTGCCCGTACGCCGGCCACCGACGATACGGCCGGCGCGAGTAGTTCAGATCGTCCAGATGGATCCGACCGATCCGGTGCAGGCCGCTGGACATGGTGACGACGCAGTCGGTGATCTTCTCGATCAGCAGCCCCGTCAGAGCGAAATGCCCCAGGTGGTTGGTGCCGAACTGCATCTCGAACCCGTCGGCAGTCCGGCGCTCAGGCAACGCCATCACGCCCGCATTGTTGATCAACACGTCGACGGTGTCGACGGTGTGCGCGAACGTCCTCACCGACGACAGGTCCGCCAGATCCAGTCGACGTACGTGCGCACGCGGCCCGATGCTGCGCGCGACCTCGTCGCCTCTGCCGGTGTCGCGGCAGGCGAGCACCACGTCGGCGCCGGCTGCCCCGAGGGCCCGGGCCGTCACCTCCCCCAGTCCGCTGTTGGCCCCCGTGACGATGAATCGTCTGCCCGTCTGATCCGGAATGTCCGACGTGGTCCAACCTCGCTGCGCGCTCACCGACCGAGCCTAACTCTGCAGCGGCGTCAGGACGCCCTGATCTCCTTGCTCGCTGTCGCGGACACCTCGGCCATCGGCGGCCGGTCGAGTCCCAGGACGTCGCTCGTGACGCCCCGGAACGGGTCGCTTTCGCAGCCGAACGTCGTCAGCCCGACGGCGGAGTCCGCGATGCCGAGTCGACCGAACATCGTCGCCATTATCTGCCTGCTCATCACCGCCAGCTCGGACGTCGGACGGTTGCGATGCTCCCGCACACCGAGGCCGACCTGACCGATCGAGTCGACGCCCAGGCGCCGATACGTGTCGATGAGAATCCCGATCTCGACGCCGTATCCGGGGGCGAACGGTATCGACGAGAGAAGCTCGCGCGTCCCGCCGTACTCGCCGCCCAGCGGTTGCAGAACGCCGGCGAGGTCCGGTAGCAAAGCCGACAGCAGGGGTCGCGCCACCATCTCGGTCACTCGCCCACCGCCTTTCGGGGACGTCATCCCGTCGCCTCGGAGCGGTCGACGATAGAACCCCTTGACCAACTGCACCCCGGTGTCCAGCAGCAGCGGTCCCAGAAGTGACGGCACGAACCGAGGGTTCGGGTCCAGTAGGTCGGAGTCGACGAACACCACGAGGTCTCCATCGGTCGCGGCCAGTGATCGCCACAGGACTTCCCCTTTGCCGGGTCGGGGTTGCAGATGCGGTACCGCCTGTTCGCGGGTGACCACTCGGGCGCCCGCACGACGCGCCTCGGCCGCCGTCGCGTCGACGGATCCCGAGTCCAGGACGAGGAGATCGTCGACGAGACCGCCGAGCAGAGGCAGGATGGACCGAACCACGGCCGCGACCGTCGCCTCCTCGTTCAACGCGGGGAGAACGACCGACACGGTTCTCCCCTGTTTCGCGGCCGTCAGTTCCTCGACGGACCACAGCGCCTCGCGCCACGAATTGCGCAGGACGTCGCTCATCTACGCCACCCCGAGCGACCGGGCCAGCAGTGGCCAGGAATCGTGCAGGTCGCCCTGCCAGTACCCCCACGAATGCGTGCCGTTGTCTCGGAAGTTGTAGTTCGCCGGGATCCCCAGAGAATCGAGACGAGCCTGCATCATGCGCGAACACCGGTCGGTCGCCGACTCGATCAAGGCTCCGACGGCCAACTGTTCCACGAGCTTTCCCGGACTACCGTTCACATCCGGCCCGTCGATGGTGTCGAGTGGCCCCGGCAGTCCGCTACCGCTGGAGATGTAGAGCTCGGTTCCTCTCAGCTTCTCCGCGTTCACGTACGGGTCGTTGTCCGTCCACGCCCGATCCGAGTCCGGACCCCACATGTTGAGAGTGTTTCCCCGACCGCGCATTTCGACGACGGATTTGACGTACGCACGCCCCAGCGGATCCGACGTCATGGCACACCCGGAGTACGACGCGGCTGCCGTGTAGAAGCCCGGATGGGCAAGGGCCAGTTGGAACACCGAGGTTCCCGCCATGGAGATACCTGCAATCGCGTTCGTTCCGTTGCCACGAAACTCCGCGTCGACCACCGCGGGCAGTTCACGAGTGAGGAAGGTCGCCCACTGGTTGCGCCCGAGAACTGGATCGTCGCGGTACCAGTCGGTGTAGTAACTTGCCGCACCCCCGGTGGGTACGACGACATTGACCTGCTGGTCGCCGAAGAACCCGGCGATGTCCGTGCGGTCGAACCAGCTGCTGCCACCGTCTCCACCGGCGGCACCGTTGAGCAGATACAGAGTAGGAGCAGGGATTTCAGGATTCGCGGCCCGGTACACCGTGACCGGAATCGGCCTACCCATCGAGGGAGAGAAGACGTCCACGACGCTGGTCCGGTCCGCGATCACTCGGTTCGACACAACCGCGGCACCGCCGCCGGGGTCTGCGCCCGCACCTCCAGCCGCAACGCAGGACAACAAGCACGCCGACGCGAGCGCGGCGAGCAGTTTCAGAGCAGGGCGGTGCGACATTTGTGAAATGGTAAGTCGGACTGCATCACCGATCGCGTCGACCGACGAGAATTGAGAGAAGTCGGCGTTGGAGCAGGCCATGTTTGGGCCGTCTCACAAGCCGGAAACCGTCGCCATGTCATGCCTGCACGACCATGATGGATCCCGCGTCGGCACGCTTCGTGCTGCGCATCCGAATACACCTTGTTGTCGGGAGAAGGGGTCCACGTGGTCAGTTTCGGTCTCATCGGCGATTGGAAACCACAGCCAGGACTGGTGACCACGTGGACCGCGACACCCGAGTCGAGGGCACGCGTGCATGCTGCGCCGCCGCACCCGACACCCGCGTCGCACATCCAGGAGGAATACCTGAAGTCCGCGTACCGAAATCGCGACTCGGGTTTTCGGTTCTCTCGATTATGTCTGGTCACCTTCGACATCTTCGAACCGCTGGACCCGGCCGCCATGGATAGCGCGATCAACGGTTTCGTCCGACGACACGACACGTTCTCGACGTGGTTCGTCACCGACGACACCGGTGTCGTGCGCCATCAGGCCTCAGCGGACGACATCGAGCTCGCACCGACCGAGCACGGCAGATTCGACGACGAGGAAGCCCTGCGCGTCCACGTACAGAACACGACACCCGGTCCGACGTCCTGGGACTGCTTCTCGTTCGGTGTGATCGACCGCGGTGACGGGTTCACCGTCTACGCAGCGGTGGATCACCTCGACACCGACGGGATATCTCAAGCACTGACGTTCTTCGAGCTGCGCTCGCTCTACACCGACGCGGTTGCCGGGACGCTGGACGTGCAACCCTGCCTCGGCAGTTACTTCGAGTACTGCGCCCGCGAACGCACCGCATCCGGCGAACTGACACTCGATTCGCCCGAAGTGCGTCAATGGGTCGATCTGGTGAAGGCCAACGGCGGAGACCTGCCGTCCTTCGCGCTTCCCCTCGGTGAGCTCGAGAAGTACACGCGATCCGAGGTGGCCACGCAGCCGCTCTTCGACCGAGCCGAGGGCGAGGCGTTCGACGAGGCCTGTGCCAGGTTCGGAGCGAAATTCATCGGTGGCCTTTTCGCTGCGGCGGCAATCACCGAGTACGAACTGGCCGGCCACCTCACCTACCTCGGCCTGACTCCGAAGAGCACGAGGAGCATGCCCGCCGAGTTCGGCGCGATCGGCTGGTTCTCCAGTCTCGTCCCCGTTCAATTCCCGGTCTCGGGGACCCAGACGTTCTCGCACCTCGCCGGGGTCGCGCAGCGCGCGTTCGACTCAGGAAAGGAACTGTCCGACGTCTCGTACCACCGCGTCCTCGAACTCGTGACACCCGACACGGGGATTCGAACCCGACCCGGGTGGTCGGCGCCGATGATTTCGTACGTCGATGTCCGTACGCTGCCCGGCGCGGACATCGTCTCGAGCGTCAACGGTGGACTCTTCGGAAATCAGGGCAGTTCCGACGAGGTGTACATGTGGATCAACCGATTCCAGAACGAGACCGGGACGACCTTCATGTACCCGGGCACCGACATCGCACGGGATTCGGTGGCGCGGTACAACGCCAAGATCAGTGAAATTCTGAAGTCCGTCGCGACCACCGGCGACTACTCGTTCGCCCAGTCGATGACCGGAAAAACCGCGTAGGACAGTGCAATCCCCACGGCGCACGGCACGGCGCAGGCTCGCCGCGTGCCTGGTGGCCGTGTTCATGTTGATGATCGACGTCACGATCGTCAACGTGGCTCTTCCGTCCATTGCCACCGACATCGATGCTGGTTCGAGCGCGCAATCGCTGATCGTGTCCTCCTACACGTTGGCGTTCGCATGCACCCTGTTGACCGGGGCGTGGCTCGGCGGGATCGTCGGCCGGAGAACGGTGTTCGTAACCGGGATGTCGGTGTTCGTCGCTGCGTCGATCCTGTGCGGGGCCGCCGATTCGCCGACACTGCTGATCGCCGCGCGAGTTCTGCAGGGCATCGCGGGCGGGATGGTGTCCGCTCAGACCGTCGCGATCATCGCCACAGCGTTTCCGCGCGAGCGCCACAGCGTCGTGTTCGCGCTGTACGGTGCCACCGCGGGCGGTGCCGCAATTCTGGGTCCGTCCGTCGGAGGGATCCTGGTCTCGTTGGACATGTTCGGGTGGGGCTGGCGGTCGGTGTTCCTCGTCAACGCACCGCTCGGCGTGGGGGCGATGGTGATCGCGGCCGCGAGCCTCTCGCGTGAGAAACCCACAGGGGTTCAGCGTCTCGACGTTCTCGGAGTTCTTCTGTCCACCCTCGGACTGGTCCTTCTGATCTATCCGTTGGCTCACAGTTACGAGCACGGATGGAGTATCGGCGGCACCTCGGCAGTGCTCGCCTCGCTCGCGGTCCTCGCGCTGTTCGTACTCCACGAACGGCGATGGAGCCGAGCCGGACGCCACACCATGGTGAGGCTCGATCTGTTCCGGCAACGGACGTTCGCACTCGGCTGCGCCCTGTCCGTTCTGATGTTCGGCTCGTTCACCGGCTTCTTCTTCACCGTCTCGCTGAGTCTGCAGTTCGGCCTGGAGTTGTCGCCGATGCGCACCGGCGTGATCACGTTGCCGTTCGCCGTCGGCGCCGCGGTGTGCTCGGTCGTGTCTCCGACCTTGTTCGCACGGCTGGGAACTCGGATGCTCCCGCTCGGCTTCGTCCTCTTCGGTGTATCCATGATGTGCTTCGCCGCCCTCACCTACCGTGAGGACACGGCACGCAGCCTCGCCCTGCTGGCACCACCACTGTTCGTCGGCGGCGCAGGCATCGGCGTGTTCGTCGCACCGTTGCAGACGACGATCGTCTCGGGCACCGACGACACGACCGTCGGATCGGCGTCGGGGTTGATCCCTACCGTCCAGCAGGTCGGTCAAGCCGTCGGAATCGCTCTCGTGGGACTGCTGTTCTTCCACCGACTGTCGACGCTGTCGGACGCACTCCCACCGGGCAGCACCGGGTGGATCGCCGCACAGCCGTACATCGTCGCTCAGCGTCACGTGTTCTTCGTACTGTCCGCCGTCGTCGCGTGTGCGGCGGTGCTTGCCTTCGCCTTGCCCAAACGGGTCGCGGGGCCGCCGCCCGTTCCCGTACCTGCCTGATCACCGCCCGCCCGAGAAGAAGGAAAGATCCGTGCGTTCTCGCATCACCGCTGTGTTCGTAGTGCTGGCAGCCGTCGGCGCCCTGGTCGGGTTTCCGGCCACCGCTGCCGCGGAACCCGTCGAACTGGTCGCCGATCCAGATGCGTTCTACGCCGCGCCCGCCGACGTGGCCGACGCCGCCAACGGCGACGTCCTCGACAGCCGACGTGTCCCTACGTCCGCGTACCCGGGCACCGACGTGTGGCAGGTCAAGTTTCGCTCCACCGATTCCGCAGGCGATCCCATCGCGGCCGTGACGACTGTCCTGATGCCGCAGGGACACGGTGAGGGCACGCCCCTCGTGTCGTACCAGGCGATCGTCAATGCCCTCGGCACCAAATGCGCACCGTCGCACGGGTTGTTTTCCGAGGAACTGATCGAAGCACCGGCCGTGTATCTGGGAATGGTCGCCCGCGGCTGGGCCGTTGCCGTGCCGGATTACCTCGGCCCGACGGCAGCCTACGGTGCCGCGCGCATGGCGGGCCAGATCACCCTCGACGGTGTACGAGCGGTGAAGCGGTTCGAGCAACTGCCGCTCCGTGACTCGCCGGTCGGCCTACTGGGCTACTCCGGCGGTGGACTCGCGACATCCTTCGCTGCTGCGCTCGCGCCGACGTACGCGCCGGATCTCGACATCGCCGGAATCGCCGAGGGTGGAATCCCGGCCGATCTGGCGCAGATCGCCCAGAACCTGGCGTACAGCCCGCTACCGCACCCGGGCTTCGGCATGGCGATGGCGGTGGCGCTCGGGCTCGAACGCGAGTACCCGGGTCGATTCCCCATCACCAGCAACCTCAACGACCGAGGAATCGCACTGCGCAACAAGATGTTCAACGAGTGCCGACGCTCGATCCTCATCGACGGCGCCTTCCACAGCGCTCGCGACCTGAGCACCGCCGCGTCACTGGCGGACACACCGAGTGCGCAACAAGTACTACGCGAGAACAGTGTCACCTTCTACGACGGAGTCCCGACGGCACCACTGTTCGTGTGGCAGGGCGTCAACGACTTCATCGCCCCGTACCAGCCTGTCGCCGACATGGTCGACCGATACTGCCGATCGGGCGCCGACGTCGTGTTCCGCGGATACCCTGCGGCCGAGCACTTCTCCGCGACCGTCCTCGGCCTCCCCGAGGCCTACCTCTGGCTCGACGCTCGGTTACGTGGCGAGCCCGCGCCGAGTGGCTGTTGATCCCGAGCAACTAGGGTGGGCGCATGGCGCGTGCTCCCCTACCCGTGCGCGACGGGCTCGGTCCGACTCGGATTCGGATGCCCTACGACCCGAGCCCTGTCACTGTGTTGCAATACCTGATTTCGCGGTTTCCGCAGGACGAGAGGAGGCTCCGCGAGAAGGTTGCGCTGGGTGAGGTCGTCGATGCAGGCGGCACTCCCATCTCGCTGGATTCCGTGGTGCGTCCTCGCGCGGACATCTATCTGTACCGAGACCCGCCCGTCGAACCGGTCGTGCCGTTCCCGATGGAGATTCTGCATCGCGACGAGAACCTTCTGGTCGTGGACAAACCGCACTTTCTGGCGACGACCCCCCGCGGTGCCTATGTGGCGCGGTCCGCGCTGGTCGTTCTCCGTCGGGAACTCGACCTGCCGGATCTGTCGCCCGCCCATCGCCTCGATCGGCTCACCGCCGGAGTTCTCGTGTTCACGATCCGGCCCGAGGTGCGGCGCGCGTATCAGGAACTGTTCGCGGCTCGTACCGTCACCAAGATCTACGACGCCATCGCTCGCCACGATCCGAACCTGACCGTTCCGTTGGTGATCAGAAGTCGAATGGTCAAAGAGCGCGGCGTTCTTCGTGCCGAAGAGGTACCTGGCGAGCCCAACGCCGAGACACTGGTCGAGGTCGCTGCCGTCCACGACGGCTGGGCACGGTACACGTTGACACCCAAAACCGGACGCACACATCAACTTCGATTGCACATGAGCTCACTGGGAGTGCCGATCGTCGGGGACAACTTCTACCCGACGTTCTACGAGGTCGCTCACGACGACTATTCCTGCCCCCTGGCGCTGTTGGCTCGTGAGCTGAGTTTCGACGATCCTTTCACCGGCGAACGGTGTGTCTTCGAGACCCGTCGAACGCTCGATTTTCCGTCCTGACAAGTCTATTTCGGCATCGATACGACGTCGCCCCGCGACGCGTTCTCCTCGGCGATCTCGGCCGTTCGCACCGAGATTCGGTGAGAAAGAACAGCCATTGTGGCCAATCCGATCGCGACATTGATCAGCGCCGTGAATCCTTCTTGCGCGAAATCGACCAAGGCATTCAGCAGAGTGAACACCAATGCGGCGATACGCAGGGATCGAAGTGGCCACAATCTGCCCTTGCGAAGCCGGAGCACGGCCGGAAACGCGAGCAGGAACGTGATCGCCGACGACGCGAACAGAATTCCGCCGGCAATTCCCATTTCGTCGATATCGATGGTCCTGTCGCGCGTGTCGAGATCGAGTCCACCGAGCGTCAGTTCGACCACCCCGAAGACCACACCGACGAACGACGCAGCCGTCATCGCCCACGCCACCACCGGAACCAGGCGCGGACTCTTCAGGAAGCCAGGGATCAGCCGCGGCGCGAACATGCGAGCGTCGTACAACCGCGAACGCGTCACCGGGGCACCCTCCAGCAACAATCGAAGACCGGCGACGGTATCGACCTCGGCGCCCTCGGCTTCCGCGCGGTCGACCATGCGCAACGCCCATTCCCGGCGATGATCCGGCAACCCGTGTGCGACGCCCTCCGCCGCGATCGCGGCCGCATTGGCCAGAGTCTCCTCGTGGGAAGGCCGTCGGGAATCCCGCACGATGCGGTTCAGCACGAGGACCACGACGACGAGGACGTACATGATTTCCGACGACGGCCCGTAGAAGTAGTCGTTGTCCTTGGTGACGAACTTGCCGACCTCGTCGAGGAACAGCCCGAATCCGACGCCGCCGAGGACGACGGCCAGCGCCCGGACACCGAACCCGATGAACAGCCACCCGACGAGCAACGCCACCATCATCAGCGCGCCGCCGTACAGCGCGTGTGCGATGTGCAGGGTCTTGCCACCCACTTGGGGGTAGTGGGTGAGTTCCAGATACAAGCGGGTGACGAGGATCGTCACGATCGCGATGATCATGAATGCTTCGGCGGCGGTGCTGCCGTACGCGTCACGGTGCACGCGCGAGTGCCGAACTCGGACGGTCGTGTGTGCGACGTCGGGGGTCACTGCACAAGTATGGGCGCGATCAGGGGCCGATGAGGGTGAAAAGGCGACGTCGGTGATGCGCGATAGCATCGCGGACATGACGATCGTTTCGCGAACCCGTACTGCGGCCCTGTCCGTCGTGATCGGTGCCCTGCTTCTTGCGGGGTGCACTGCGGAGGATCGATCCGACGCGGATCGGTCGCTCGAGAACGCCGCCGGCTCGGCAAGCAGCATCGCGACGAGTGTCCGGGATCGCGCCGGAAGCGTGTTCGACGAGGCCAAGGTGCAAGCGTTCGTGGTCGCGTTCCGTGCCCAGTTCGGTGGGCTGGCCGAGGGCAGGGACGACACCGCGATCGAGAACCTCCTGTCCAGTACGTGTACGGAGATCGCCGGCGGTACCCCGGAGTCGGACATCGTTGCGCAGTTGGAGGTGGAGGCCGCGAAGGGCGACGCCGTTCCGACGACCGAGCAGGCGCAGCGGATCTACGACCAGGCCGCACTCGCCTGCCCCTGACTCTCGCTTGACAAAATCGTTTGCCGAAACTGCAATATCCTCATGAGCACTTCCGAGGACGACGTCGGTTCGGTCATCGCAGGCGTCGGCCCGCGCCTGCGGAAGGTGCGCAGCGAACGCGGAACAACACTCTCCGCGCTGGCGGACACCACGGGCATCTCCGTCAGCACACTCTCGCGGCTGGAATCCGGCTCACGCAAACCGAGCCTCGAGCTGCTGTTGCCGATCGCACGGGCCCATCAGATTCCGCTCGACGAGTTGATCAGCCCACCGCCCGTCGAAGACCCTCGCATCAAGAGCACCCCGGTACGCCGCGAGCACGTGACCATTCACCCGCTGACCCGTCGGCCGGGCGGGATGCAGGCGTACAAACTCATCGTGGATCCGGTGCGCACCGAGCCGTCGCCCCGTGTCCACGAGGGGTACGAATGGTTGTACGTTCTCAACGGTCGATTGCGCCTCGTTCTCGGTGAACACGACATCGTCATGAAGCCGGGCGAAGCCGCCGAGTTCGACACCCGGGTACCGCATTGGTTCGGTGCAGTCGACGATCTCCCTGTGGAAATCCTCAGTCTTTTCGGCCCGCAGGGCGAACGGATGCACGTTCGAGCCAAGCCCACCGATTCGTAGCTGTTTCGCTACTTTCCAGTCGGATCCATATGGCAGAGTGAGCGATCCGAGAGCAGACGACGTCGGCTCCGGAACCACCGAAGCACACGAGAGGTACGAGGAACGTTCATGACTGAGAGAAATCCCGAAACAACGGTGTCTCGGGGACCCGCATCGCGCTCGGATGTGGATATCGCGACGGGTGTGCTCGTCGGCCGATGCGGCGTGACCGTCACTGCCGCGGTGAACGACCTGTTCGCCACCGCCCGTGACAACAGGGTGAGCCTGTTCGAGTTGGCGCGGACGGTCATCACGATCGCCGAGGGCCGCGACAGCCACGATTCCGAGTCACGACGGATAGCACTGGCGCGCTGGGGGCACGTGTTGGCGCCGGGCTCAGTTGCGCAGAGCGGGGTCTCCGCGTAGTTCGGGAAAGCGGGCGGTCATGTTGTCGATCTGGCGATACATCTCGTAGAGCTCACGACGCAACGTGGCCGCTTCGCTGTCGAGTTCACGTGCCCGGGTCAAGGCCTTGTCCGCGCGCGCTCGAAAAGACCGGGCCTGCGCAACTTCGATGGAGGCCGAACACTTCTCGATGTGCTCGGCAAGACTCCTCGCGAAGACGCGGGCCTGCGCAAGATTGACCGCGTAGTTGGCGTCGCGGTGACTCGTCTCCTGCGGGGTGGGATCGATGATGGTGCCTTCTGTTCCGGACGGTGTCGAAAAACAAACTTTACGCCTGCAGTATCTCCGACCGTCGCGCAGTGTGTCAGGAGAACACAATGGCCAACACAACCGATGCGGACGTCGCCGCGATCGCGACGATCACCAGGGTCGCCAACACACGTTGACGCAGTGGCCTGCCGCTGCGAGTCACGCTTCCGTCCGAGAACTCGTCGTCGACGAAATCGTCGACATCGACGCCCGCCTCGTCGAAGTACACCGTGTCCCTGGGTGGCACCCATTCCTGCCCGCCGGCAGCGATTGCGGTGACCAATCGGTCGAGCCGCGCGCGAGCTCGCTCCGGGTAGTACCGAGACGGGGCGTTGATGGGCAGCGATTTCGCCAACTCGAGAGCAGAACGGTGACGGGCAGCCAGGGCCTCGAACGCCGACGACGCGGTCGGGTCGTCGTCGGCTTTGTCGGTCAGGAACCACGCCGCCCCAGCGGAAGCACGATCGCCCCGCAACAGGTGGGTGTACGCGAGCAGTTCCAGAACGGGCTGGGATGCCGGCGCCGTCCTCAGTGCCTCGTACAGACGTTCCCGAGCGCCGTCGAGGTCACCCGCGGCCAAGGCGCGCTGCGCGCTGTCGATCACGTCCACAGCGAGAAGCGTAACCGTCCGGCAACTCGGTCGGCGCCGTGACCGTGAAGCGGAGCCTGCAGCAACCCGGAAACGAAACAAGCCCCCGACCGAGTTTCTCGGTGGAGGCTTGTGAACGCTGTGGTGGCCAGGGCCGGGATCGAACCGGCGACCTTCCGCTTTTCAGGCGGACGCTCGTACCAACTGAGCTACCTGGCCGGGCGGCACCGGTGACAATGCCATCTCGTGAACTACGCGCAAGCCGATGCTTTCGCATCGGATTTGCGACCCTGACGGGACTCGAACCCGCGACCTCCGCCGTGACAGGGCGGCGCGCTAACCAACTGCGCCACAGGGCCTTGCTGTGAAACATTCCCGGAGGAACTTCCCGCCGTAGACCTTAGCAGGCTTTGAACCTGCTTCGAACCGCGGCGGCCTGCAAGAGACTGCTGTACTGCCGACCGGTTTGTCAATTCCGATCGTTTCCTGCGTACCCCCTACGGGATTCGAACCCGCGCTACCGCCTTGAAAGGGCGGCGTCCTAGGCCGCTAGACGAAGGGGGCCCGACGGAATGACCCGGACTCGAATTTCTTCGGTTCCGAACTGCTCCGCCGCTACCCTCAACGGCGTTCCGTTGGGAGCTGGGATAGCTTAGGACACTTTTCGCGGAAAACTCAAACCGGCAGGTCAGACTCGGTTTCTGCGGTGTTTTCGCGCCATCCCTCAGCCTTCCAGCGGTCCAGCCATGCCGGTGACGCCATCGCGTGAAGAACGACTTCGAGCGATTCCTCGAACATCACGCGCAGATCGCGACTGTCGGAGACGAGGTCGGCCATGTACCGCTGGCCTGCAAGAGACGCAGACAGCACTCGGATGAACTTCTCCGGGCCGAACTCGGGGTCGAGGTCGCCCATCTCCTGGGCCTTCCGCGCGAGCTGCACCCCCGCACGGCCCCACACACGGCCTCCGCCGGATTGAATCTCGGCGTAGAACTCGGGCTCGACTATCAGCCGGAACTCGGCACGAACGATCACGTCGTTCTGGAACCCGAGCGCCAGGTCGTCGATGATCCCTCGGATCACCTCGAAGGGGTGCAGCGGCGAATCGAGCCATTTCTCCGTGATGGCGACGTACCGGTCCAGCGCGGCCGTCAGAACGGCACGAGCCAGGTCTTCCTTGGATTGGAAGTGAAAGTACATCGCACCCTTGGTGGCATTCGAGCCCTCCAGAATGGTGTTCACCGACGCAGCCGCGTACCCGCGGCGTGCAAACTCCGATGCCGCCGCTTCGACTATCGCTGCTCGGGTTCGCCGAGCGCGCTCTTGTTGTGCCATTGCTTCCGTGCCTCCGAACCCGAGCGACCTGCATCTATCAGCAGGCAGTACCGCTAGTCGAGCGTACTTGAACCAGCGCACTCGAGACCGACCACTCGCTCGGAAAAAGTGCTGGAAACAGTAATCCGGACAAATCTCCGAGCTGTCTTCAAACAATCCGAGTGGTACGATCAGGCCGGCTCGAGTGCGCTGCAGGGGGTGCGCACTCGAGCCGTTTCTTTGTCGCGGGCCGCGCTATTGGAGCTCTACACCGAGCAATTCCGAACGGCTTTACATATAGCCCGCCGGTGTCAATCCACGATTTCGACGCACGGCGAAATCGAGACCTCCGCCACAAAAGCGTCACAATTGTGTGAAGCGCCTCTTCCGATGGACTCGAAATGCAGCACTCCCATCGGCCACGGGTCCGACACACTTCTACCGTGCCGACGGTCGACCGAGCCCGGCCGGTCACGAATCCCCTGCCACGCAGACATTCTGGACCGCTCGACCACACCGATGGCGTCGAAACAATCGAACACCCCGGGATTCGTTGCCAGTTCGATTCATTCGCACGTCTCGACGCCGATATCGCTGTGGCCGTGCAAGTCTCAGAAGGGGTTCGTATAACGGTTTCGCCTCCGAAAGCGCCGGAAGCACTCGCCCACCCGAACTCGCCCTTACTGTGGCCCACAACACATCGTGGTCAACGACGACAACGAATTCGGGGCACGCATGACTCTTCGAACCATCCTCCGCCGATCGGCAGCAACAATCTTCAGCGTCGCGCTGCTGACCACCGCCACCTGGACGGCGAACGCCGACCCGGTGTCCGATTTCCTCGATACAGCCCAGGACCCGACACTGGCCGCGGCAACACCACTGGGCGAGCCGTGGTTCGATCCACCACCAGGATTCGAAAGCTACTCTCCCGGCGCGGTTCTCAACACCAGAACAGTCACCGTCGGCCCGTTGCTCACCCCTGTCCAATCGACACAGATCCTCTTCCGAACAACGGATTCGAAGGATAGGCCGGTCGCCGGAGCTACCACCGTCATCGTGCCGACAGCACCCTGGGCGGGGCCGGGACCCCGACCCGTCGTCGCCTACAACATGGCAATCGACTCACTCGGCCAGACATGTGCGCCGTCCTGGACACTGCCCCGCGGCATCGCACCGGAAATCGCTGCGGTACAACTCTTCCTGGCCAAGAACTACGCCGTCGTCGTCACCGATCACCAAGGCCCGCGCCAGGCGTACGCCGCCGGACGCATGGCGGGGCACGCCGTCCTCGATGCCCTACGCGCCATGGTGAATCTGCCGTCACTCGGCCTGCCTGCCGAATCACCGATCGCCATCACCGGGTACTCCGGAGGCGCCATCGCATCCGGATGGGCGGCCCAACTCGCACCGGTGTACGCACCCGACGTCAACATCGTCGGAACGGCATTCGGCGGCGCCCCCATCGACTACCGCATCCTCCTCGGGTCGATGAACGGCAACAACGCCGCATCGACCCTGTTCCTGTCGGCCGCGATGGGCGTGGCACGTGAATATCCCGAGATGTTCCAACTGATGAACGCCAACGGGCTGCGACTCGCCCAGATCGCCAAGGACATGTGCGTGTACCTGCTCGCGCCCGGCGGCCTCGTCGCGCCGATTCCTGTCCAGGCTCTCTCCGACGTGCCGAACGTCGACCGAACGCCCATAGCCGAAGAGATCATCCGGCAGACCCGCATGGGTGGCGACCTCACACCGTCGGCGCCGGTCTTCATCTATCAGGGACAGCACGAGTTCTGGATTCCCAAACAAGGCGCCGAAACCCTGTACGACGAATGGTGCGCGGGCGGCGCCCAGGTTCGACTGGAGGAATACGTCGGCGAACACATGATCGTCGCCGTCTCCGGGCTCCCAGGCTCCCATCAGTGGATCGACGACAGGCTCGCCGGGATACCGGCACCCGACGGATGCAGCAGTTTCGGTCGGTGACCGAACCCTCCCGGTGTTCTTTTCGAGAGCGCGCCAGGGGGCGTGGCGAAGTGCCGGGGCGGACCCACTACACTTTCGATCCGCGCCCCTATAGCTCAGTTGGTAGAGCTACGGACTTTTAATCCGCAGGTCGTAGGTTCGAGTCCTACTGGGGGCACTTCACCACCTCTCCCGCCACCGGGCCGAGCGGTATGTCGCATCGGGTCGCCGACGGATTCGCAGCGCACTCCCAGCTACGAGTACGCACACTTCCGAGGTGCACGGTCGTACACTCGGTAACGGTTCGACTTCGGGGAACGAACACACCCTTCGGGGGATTCTCCGACAAATCAGCCGGTGACGTGCCGCGCCCAGCGAACTCAGCGGAGTTCACAGCGTGGTTACGGTGCCGTAAGCTCGAGACCGTTGTCCGCAATGTATGGAGGCTATGTAATGGCGAGGGATCTGACACAGCTGGAGCTGCTCCAGGAGCTCGTTCCGGTTGCGGAAGACAACGTCAACCGGCACATGTCCATGGCGAAGGAGTGGCATCCCCACGACTACGTGCCGTGGGACGAAGGCCGCAACTTCGCCGAACTCGGTGGCATCGACTACGACCCGGAGCAGAGCAAACTGTCCGAGGTGGCAAAGGCCGCGATGATCACGAACCTCCTCACGGAGGACAACCTGCCGTCGTACCACCGCGAGATCGCGGAGAACTTCTCGCAGGACGGCGCCTGGGGCACCTGGGTAGGCCGGTGGACCGCCGAGGAGAACCGTCACGGCATCGTCATGCGTGACTACCTCGTCGTGACCCGCGGGGTCGATCCCGTGGCCCTCGAGCAGGCGCGCATGATCCACATGACCAACGGATTCGCCTCTCCCGCCGGTTCGCAGACGGGTCTTCTTCACTCCGTCTCGTACGTGACGTTCCAGGAGCTCGCGACGCGCGTGTCGCACCGCAACACCGGCAAGGTCTGCGACGACCCCATCGCCGACCGCATGCTCCAGCGCATCGCGGCGGACGAGAACCTGCACATGATCTTCTACCGCAACATCAGCGCTGCGGCCCTCGACATCGCACCGGATCAGACGCTGGACGCGCTGTCGGACATCGTCATGAACTTCCAGATGCCCGGCGCCGGGATGCCGAACTTCCGCCGCAACGGTGTGTTGATGGCCAAGCACGGAATCTACGACCTGCGCCAGCACCTCGAGGACGTCGTGTGGCCGGTACTGCGCAAGTGGCGCATCTTCGAGCGCGACGACTTCACCGGACGCGGCGAGAACAAGCGTGAAGAGCTGGCCGCGTTCCTCGAGGACCTCGAGAAGCAGGCGACGAAGTTCGAGGAAATGCGCGATCGCTCGCTCGCTCGCGAGGCGAAGAAGGCAGAGAAGCAAGCTTCCTGATCTCGAGCTTCCTGATCTACAGACCAGCGATCGAAGCCCTACACCTCGACCGCGGTGTAGGGCTTCGCTCGTGAATCCGACAGGCAGCACCGCAGGCTCCGCTGCCGGCCGACAGACCATCTCCGAGAAGAACACGAACGAGGCTTCACCCATGACATTGCGGATCGGTTCACTCGAACTCCGAAGCCCAGTGGTACTGGCACCGATGGCCGGTGTGACCAACGTGGCATTCCGCACCCTGTGCCGCGAGCAGGAACTCGAGCGCGCAGGCAGCACCTCGGGTCTGTACGTCTGCGAGATGGTGACCGCGCGCGCACTCGTCGAACGCCAGCCCGCCACGATGCACATGACCACATTCGGACCGACCGAGACGCCCAGGTCACTTCAGCTTTACACCGTCGACCCGGACACGACGTACGCGGCCGCGAAGATGATCGTCGACGAGAACCTCGCCGACCACATCGACATGAACTTCGGCTGCCCGGTTCCCAAGGTCACCAGAAAAGGTGGCGGCGCGGCACTGCCGTACAAGCGCAACCTGTTCGGAAGAATCGTCGCTGCAGCCGTGAAAGCCACTGAAGGAACCGATGTTCCGGTGACGGTCAAGTTCCGCGTCGGCATCGACGAGGAGCACCACACCCACCTCGACGCCGGACGAATCGCAGCCGCCGAAGGCGCCGCCGCTGTCGCACTGCATGCGCGGACGGCGTCGCAGCGGTACTCCGGCACCGCGGACTGGACGCAGATCGCACGCCTGAAGGAACACGTCACCGACGTGCCGGTCCTCGGCAACGGCGACATCTTCTCGGCGTCGGACGCTGTCCGAATGATGGCCGAAACCGGTTGTGACGGTGTGGTCGTCGGTCGCGGATGCCTCGGCAGGCCGTGGCTCTTCGCCGAGCTCAGCGCTCGGTTCGCCGGCCGCGAGGAACCCACTGCACCGACGCTGGGCGAGGTGGCCGTCGTCATCAGGCGGCACGCCGAGCTCCTGGCGGAACACCACGGGGAGGACAGAGGCCTGCGCGAGCTCCGCAAGCACGTCGCCTGGTACCTACGCGGCTTCCCCGCCGGCTCGGACCTCCGGGTGTCCATGGCGCTGGTCAAGACCCTTCCCGAGCTCGACGACCTACTGGGACAACTGGACCCGTCGGTTCCTTTCCCGAAGGACGCCGAAGGTCCTCGTGGTCGCCAGGGCTCTCCCGGTGCGGTGTCACTGCCGGAGGGGTGGCTCGACGACCCGGAGGACATCTCGGTCCCGGCGGGCGCAGACCTCATGCATTCCGGAGGCTGACCTGCACCGACGCCCGGCCGAACGTACTGAAGTGGACCACATCGAATTCCTCAGTATCATTGCTGGGATCGCCCGATCGACGGCGAGAAGATGTGTTCGAGGAAGGTCAGGTTCGAATCCGTGGTTGACGATCGAGATTCGGGCTCTTCCATGTCCGACGGTCGCGCGCCGTGGGAACGACCGATCTCGCGAATCCACAACCCCGAGTCCGAGTCCGTTCGGCCTTCCGCCGCGCCGAGGCCACAGGCTTCGGAACCCGACCCCGAACCCGAGCCCGAGCCCGAGCAGGAATCGAACGGCGGTCTGCTGAAGAGATTCGGTAAGAAGCCGTCCGGCAAGTCGGACGCCGTGTCCGTCGCCGAGCTCATGGATCGCGATTCCGAGGACGAGCGCCCGGCACCGCGCACGCCCAGAGAGTCGACCGGAGAACGCGCTCGACGGGAGCCCGACGTCGAGGCCCCCACCGAGAAGATCGATCCGATCACGGACAGCACACCTCCCCCGGTGACCGCGCTCCCGGAAGCAGTCGGTGTACCCGCCGAGTCGCGCCCCGCGCTGACCCGTCTCGCGATGAGCAAGGTGCGCCGCCGCAAGCGCATGCAGAACATGGCTCGAGGCTTGGTGTCGATCATCGCCATTCTGTCCGTGGCACTGACCGGTGTCGTCTGGGGCTACCTCCGAAGCACCGACCGCGGATTCGCTCAGGTTGCCGCGCTCGACCCCAACTCCACCGACGTCGTCGACGCCGACGGGCAGTACGGCGACGAGACGTACCTGATCGTGGGAACCGACACCAGGGCCGGTGCCAGCGGCGAGATCGGCGCCGGAACCGTCGAGGACGCCGAGGGCGCCCGATCGGACACCGTGATGCTGGTCAACATCCCGGCCGACCGTAGCCGCGTCGTCGCCGTGTCCTTTCCTCGCGACCTCGACGTCGAACGCCCCGAATGCGAAGCGTTCGACAACGACACCAACAGCTACACCGGTGAGATGTACCCGGCTGCCGATGGAGACAAGCTCAACGCCACCTACGCACTCGGCGGACCGAAGTGTCTCGTGAAGACCATCCAGAAGATCTCGGGCCTGAGAATCGGCCACTTCGTCGGTATGGACTTCGCCGGCTTCGAGTCGATGGTCGACGAAATCGGCGGAGTCGACGTCTGCACGGCGCAACCTCTCGTCGACTACGAGCTGGGCACCGTCCTCCCCAATGTCGGTGAACAGAGGATCGACGGCAGAACCGCACTGAACTATGTCCGTGCACGGCACGTCGACACCGAAGGCAACGGCGACTACGGGCGTATCAAACGCCAGCAGCGATTCCTGTCGTCACTGCTGAGGTCCGCACTGTCCAACCAGGTCCTTCTCGATCCCGGCAAGCTCAACGGCTTCGTCAGCGCGTTCACCCGGGACACCTTCGTGGAGAACGTCAAGACGCAGGACCTCATCACGCTCGGACGTTCGTTGCAGAACGTCGACGCAGGCGCCGTCACGTTCCTCACGCTCCCGACGGACGGCACCAACGAATGGGGCAACGAGATCCCCGTCGACAGCGCCATCGCAGCCCTGTTCCGAGCGATCATCGACGACCTCCCCCTCCCCGGAGAGGAACGCTCCGAGCCGACGCCCGCTCCCGAGTCCCCCGCAGAGCCGACGGTCCCCACACTCGCCGTCGACCCGGCGACCGTCTCCGTGCAGGTCTCGAACGCCTCGGACACCGCCGGCATGGCTGCCACCGCGTCGAGCGAACTCGCGTCCTACGGCTTCCAGATTCTCGACGTCGGCAACTTCGTCGGTTCTGCGGCGCAGACCGTCGTACGTTTCTCGCCCGGTCAGGAATCGGAAGCTGCTACCGTCGCCTCCGCCATACCCGGAGCCGTCATCGAACAGTCCGCTGGTCTGGACAGCGTGGTCGAGGTCGTCCTCGGCGCCGACTACCCCGGCTACACCACCGCACCGACGGTCTTCGGACAGCCGATCGAAGCCACCCAGGTCGAGGGCAGCACGGAAGCTCCGGCACTCCCCGAGAACCTCGCTTTCACCAACGCCGCCGACGACACCTGCGCCTAGTGCGAATCCATTCATGCCCCGTTCACCCGGCGGACCATGAATGGATCTGTGTGACGCACTAAACTTGCGCCTTATGCGCGTCGCCTACAACGAACAGATGAACGATTTGGCCGATACCCTCGGCGAGATGGCCACCTTGGCCGGCTCCGCCATGGACAAGGCCACCCAATCCCTCCTCCAAGCCGACCTCGTTCTCGCCGAACAGGTCATCTCCGATCACGACAAGATCACCGACCTCAGCGCGGTATGCGAGGAAAAAGCGTTCTCCCTGCTCGCCCTGCAGGCACCGGTCGCCGGTGATCTGCGTTCGGTGGTCTCCGGAATCCAGATCGTCGCCGACATCGACCGCATGGGCGCCCTCGCCCTGCACGTCGCCAAGATCACGCGCCGACGCCACCCCGCCCACGCCCTGCCCGAAGAGGTCAACGGCTACTTCGCCGAAATGGGACGCATCGCAGTTCAGCTCGGCGCATCCGCCCGCGAGGTCCTCGAAACCCGCGACCCCGAACGCGCCGCCAAGCTGCGTGAAGAAGACGAGGCAATGGACGACCTCCACCGCCACCTCTTCACCGTCCTCATGGACCGCGAATGGCAGCACGGCGTTGCCGCAGCCGTCGACGTCACACTCCTCGGCCGGTTCTACGAGCGCTTCGCCGACCATGCCGTCGAGGTCGGCCGCCGAGTGATCTTCCTGGTGACCGGCGAGCTGCCCGTCGACCTGAACGCACCCAAGCTCAGCAACTCCTGATCGTTCTTCCGTCTACCTCCGGAGCGAATGTGCCGTTCGGTCAGTCTGAGTGACCGAACGGCACGTTCGCTCCACACACCCCGGTCGAACTCGCTTCCGGCGTCCACGCGCAACGAGAAAACCCCCGACTGCTCTGGGCAGTCGGGGGTTTTTCCGTAGTGCAGGTTATCCGAAGCGACCGGAGATGTAGTCCTCGGTGGCTTTCTGGCTGGGGTTGGAGAAGATCTTCTCCGTGTCGTCGATTTCGATGAGCTGGCCGGGCTTGCCGGTGGCTTCGAGGTTGAAGAATCCGGTCTGGTCGCTGACGCGTGCGGCCTGCTGCATGTTGTGCGTCACGATGACGATGGTGAAGTCTTTCTTGAGTTCACCGATGAGGTCTTCGATGGCGAGGGTGGAGATCGGGTCGAGGGCCGAGCAGGGCTCGTCCATCAGCAGTACGTCGGGCTGGACGGCGATGGCGCGGGCGATGCACAGGCGCTGCTGCTGGCCGCCGGAGAGTCCGCCGCCTGGCTTGTCGAGGCGATCCTTGACCTCGTTCCAGAGGTTCGCACCTTTGAGGGAACGCTCGGCGATTTCGTCGAGCTCCTTCTTGCTCTTGCCGCCCTGCAGCTTGAGGCCTGCGACGACGTTGTCGCGGATGGACATCGTCGGGAACGGGTTGGGGCGCTGGAAGACCATGCCGATGGTGCGTCGCACACCGACGGGGTCGACGCCTGCGCCGTAGATGTCCTCGCCGTCGAGCAGGACGGAGCCTTCGACGCGTGCGCCGGGGGTGACCTCGTGCATGCGGTTGAGGGAGCGGAGGACTGTCGACTTACCGCAGCCGGACGGTCCGATGAAGGCGGTGACGCCGCGCGGCGGGACTGCGAGGGTGACGTTCTGCACGGCGTGGAATTTGCCGTAGTAGATGTTCACGTCTTTGAGGTCGAGACGTTTTGCCATGGTCGGCTCCTGAAGTTTCGGGGTGGGCGTGTGACGGTCAGACGTTCTTCGGCGAGAAGAACTTCGAGACCAGCTTTGCGCCGATGTTGAGCAGGGCAATGATCAGGATCAGCGTCAGGGCTGCTCCCCACATGCGCTCGGAGGTGAGCGCGCCGGTTCCTGCTTTCTGCAGGTCGACCATCATGAGCGGCAGGGACGTCTGCGGCCCGGAGAACAGGTTGAAGTTGATCGCCGTGGCGGATCCCACCAGGATCAGTACCGGTGCGGTCTCTCCCATGACGCGGGCCAGGGCGAGCATGATGCCGGTGACGATGCCGGACAGTGCCGTCGGGACGACGATCTTGGCGATGGTCTTCCACTTGGGTACGCCGAGGGCGTAGGACGCCTCACGCAGGTCCTGAGGAACGATGCGGAGCATCTCCTCGGAGGACCGCACGATGACGGGAATCATCAGCAGGACGAGAGCGAACGACACGGCGAGGCCGGACCGTTCGAAGCCGAACGTGGCGATCCACAGTGCGTAGATGAACAGGGCTGCGACGATGGACGGAACACCGGTGAGGATGTCGACCATGAAGGTGGTCAGGCGAGCCAACCGCGTACCCGCACCGTATTCGACGAGGTAGATCGCGACGAACACGCCGATCGGGATGGAGATCAGGGCGCAGAACAAGCCTTGCGTCAGGGTTCCGACGATGGCGTGGTAGGCGCCACCACCGGCGATGAACTGGGTGATGCCTGCCTGCGAGTTCTGCCACCACGTCGGGGAGACGACGGCGGAGAGCCCGCGTGAGATCACCGTGTACAGAACCCAGACCAGCGGCACGAGCGCGATGAGGACGGCCAGGCTGACGAGGACGGTGGCAGCGCCGTTCGAGAACTTGCGACGCGCACTGACGCCCTTGAACGTGGGCTCTTTGACCGGGCGATCCATGGTTGCGGTCATGGCCTAGTCCTTCTTTCCTGCGATCGCGGCGCGAGCGCCTGCGTTGACCACGAAGGTGAGTACGAAGAGCACGAGGCCTGCGGCGATGTAGGCGCCGGCCTGCAGCTGGTTGTTGAACTCGCCTGCGGCAAGGGCAATCTTGGTCGCGAACGTGCTGCCACCGTCGAACAACGTCCATCCGAAGCTCGACTGGACGCTGCGGATGATGATGTACAGGGCGATGGTCTCACCGAGGGCGCGCCCGAGGCCGAGCATCGAGCCGGAGACGAAGCCGGACTTGCCGAACGGGATGACGGTGGTGCGAACGACTTCCCAGCGAGTGGCGCCGAGGGCGAGTGCAGCCTCGATCTGTCCGCGCGGAGTCTGTACGAACACCTCGCGGGTCACCGCGGCGATGATCGGCAGGATCATCACGGCCAGCACGATGCCGCCGGTGAAGATGGTGCCGCCGCCCGCGATGGACACCGAACCGGTGGAGAACAGCGGGAACCAGCTCAGGTTCTCGTTCAGCCACTCGGCGAACGGGCTGATGGCGGGAGCAAGCACGTAGAGGCCCCAGAGGCCGAACACGATCGAGGGAACCGCGGCGAGCAGGTCGATGACGTAACCGAGTGGGCCTGCGACCTTCTTCGGCGCGTAGTTGGTCAGATAGATCGCGATTCCCAGTGCCACGGGCATGGCCAGGATCAGCGCGAAGATCGACACGGTCGCGGTCACCAGGAACAGGTCGCGAATACCGAAGATCATCGCGGAGGTGTTCGAGGTGTTCCACTGGCCGTTGTAGGTCAGGAAGTTGACCGTGTTGTTCTGCAACGACGGGATCGCGCGCCACAGCAGGAACACGCCAATGGCCGCGATGAGAACGATGACGAAGACACCCGAGCCCGTGGCGAGGGTGGAGAAGATCCGGTCACCTGGGCGCGTGACGGTGCCGCCCTTGGCTTTTTTGTCGGGCAATTGCTTGGGTTCTTCCGTGTTCCGCGGCACGCCGCCCGCGGAAATGCTCGCCGCAGATGGTTCGCCGGTGATCGAGTGGGTGTCGCTCATACCGCTCACGTCTCTCGTTTGGTGGCTTAGAGAGACGGGAGTCCCACCCGGGCGCCGCGGCTGTTGCTCGCGGCGCCCGAAGCGGGGTCTCGTCTCAATTGAATCAGGCGATCGCGTTGATCGCCGTCTCGAGGCGTTCCTTGAAGGACTCGGGCAGCGGGACGTATCCGGCTTCCTCGAGGCCCTGCTGGCCTTCGTTCGCTGCGCTCAGCAGGAACGACTTGACTGCTGCGGAGGTGTCGGCGTCGTAGCCGGCGGAGCAGACGATCTCGTAGGTGGCGAGAACCAGCGGGTAGCTGTCCGCTGCGTTCGACGCGTAGAGAGCGTCGATGTCGATTGCGAGGTCGTTGCCTTCACCGGAGAACTCGGCGGTGTCGATGGCTGCGCCTGCGGTCTCGCTGGACAGCTCGACGGGTCCGTTGCCGAAGTCGACCGCGGCGGTGCCGAGGCTTTCCTGGTCGGCGAAGCCCTTCTCGACGTAGGTGATGGAACCGGGGGTGGCTGCTACGGCCTGAGCGACGCCCGAGGATCCGTTGGCGCCTTCACCGACTCCACCGGCCCAGTCCGAGCTGTGGTCGAGGGTCCATGCCTCGGGTGCGGCTGCGGAGAGGAAGCGCTGGAAGTTGTCGCTGGTGCCCGAGGAATCGGAGCGGTAGATCGGGGTGATCGAGGTGGACGGCAGGGTCGCACCCTCGTTCAGTGCGGCGATCGCCGGGTCGTTCCACGTGGTGATCTGGCCGGTGAAGATACGTGCGGCGACGTCCGGGCTGACGACGAGGTTGTCGACGCCTTCGACGTTGTAGGCAACGGCGATCGGGCCGAAGACGAGGGGGAGGTTCCATGCCGGGTTGCCCTGGCAGCGCTCGGCTGCTGCTGCGGCCTGCTCGTCCTTGATGGTCGAGTCGGAGCCGGCGAAGTCGACGAGGCCCGCGACGAACTGGGTACGGCCGTTACCGGAACCGCTGGTCGTGTACTCGACGGCCTGCCCGGCGCAGACACCGGAGTAGATGGACGTGAAGTTGGACATCGCGTTCTGCTGAGCAGAAGATCCTTCACCGGTCAGAGGGGTCTTGCCCTCACACGTTGCTGCCGAGTCCGTGCCCGCAGCAGATTCGACGTTCGCGTCACTGCCACATGCGGTCAGCAGCATGGCGCCGATCGCCACTGCGCCTACGAGAGACGCGCTGCGCTTGAGCTTCACCTGTTTCCTCCGGGGAATCTTGTGCCGTGTCTCGTGTCCGCACTCGGGTCGTGCGTGTCACGAGGATCGAGGTGCCGGCCCGTTTGTCGTTCCTCGCACCGGGCGGCGTCGGCGCCACCCGCTGGAAAAGGTAAGGGCCGCCGGTGGACGGCTACCCCCGGGTTGGTTAACGGAAGATGAACAGAGTGGGCTGTATGTCCGGTTCTACGGACGTGCGTAGGCGACGTCGGTATGGAAACGCGTGAAACCGAGTCGCTCGTAGGTGTGCACGGCGGCAGCATTGTCCGATTCGACGTACAGGAGTACGTCTCGCAAATCCCTGCCACGCAGGTAGTGCAGGCCCGCAAGCGTCAGCACTCGGCCGAGCCCTCGGCCCTGAGCCTCGGGGTCGATGCCGACGACGTAGACCTCGCCGATCTCGTCTTCCCCCGCCTCGGCGGGGTGGACCTTGGTCCAGTGGAAGCCGAGGAGCGTGTCGGTCCCTTCCTCGAACGCAAGGAACACTCCGGCCGGGTCGAACCAGGCCTCGTCACGCCGTTCGGCGATGTCCTTCTCGGTCCATCCACCCTGCTCGGGGTGCCACGAGAACGCCGCGTTGTTGACGCGGAGCAATTCCGCGTCGTCCTGATGCCCTCGATACGTCCGAAGCGAAACATTGTCCGGCACAGTGACGTCCGGCAACGCAGGCTCGGCGAGCGGACGCCTGAGCTGAAGCAACTCGCGAGCGACCGACAGCCCGAGCGTCGACGCCAATGCCCGTGCGGCATCGATGTTTCCGTGCGCCCAGATCCGGGCCCCGGCCCCGCCGTCGGCGAAGGATCGGTCGATCAACTGTGTTCCGATTCCGCGAGTGCGGAACTCCGGGTCCACCACGATCTCGGTCATCGTGGGCGATCCGGGAGCGGTGCCCGCGTACCCGACGACGCGTGAACCGGCCGTCGCGACCAGATGGGTCGTGTCGTCGCCGGATCCGACGGATTTCAGTGCCTGTTCGGACAGCGGCGCCGTGCCGTCGACCTCGGTTGCGCGTGCGGCGATCGCCCGGATCTCGTCGACGACGTCTGGCGCCATCTCCGCGGAATCGATGCGAGCGATATCGATCGAGAGAGTCATCGTCGGTCAGTTCGTACTTCCGTTTGTCGCGCCGCCCAGTGAACTGAACTCGGCGCTGTCCGATTCGTTGTCGTCGTCGCCGTCGGGAGTCGCCGGGCCTCCCTTGGAGCTACGGCTGGGTCGCACGGCCTTGTAGCCGACGTTGCGGACGGTGCCGATGAGCGACTCGTATTCGCTTCCCAGCTTGGCCCGCAGACGCCGGACGTGGACGTCGACGGTTCTGGTGCCTCCGAAGAAGTCGTATCCCCACACTTCCTGGAGCAGCTGGGCACGGGTGAAGACACGTCCCGCATGCTGGGCCAGGTATTTGAGGAGTTCGAATTCCTTGTAGGTGAGGTCCAACGGTCGACCGCGCAACCGGGCCGTGTAGGTGCCCTCGTCGATGACGAGCTCACCGAGCGTGATCTTGCCCGATGCCTCGGGACTCGCGATGCCGCCCGACCTGCCCACGAGGAGTCGCAACCGCGCGTCGATCTCGGCGGGGCCGGTCCCGGGGAGCAGGATGTCGTCGAGACCCCACTCGGAGTTGACCGCGACGAGGCCGCCTTCGGTGAGCACCGCGACCACCGGAATCGCGGAACCGGTGCTACCGAGCAGCCGGCACAGTCCGCGCGCTGCGGCGAGGTCGGTACGGGCGTCCACCAGCGCGATGTCCGCGGCACCTGCCTCGAGCAGCGAGGAGACCTCGGTCGGAGCGGGCCGCACGTGGTGAGCCAACAATGCCAAAGACGGCAGTACGGCCTCCGGGTTCGGATCGGAGGTCAGAAGCAAGAGCTCCATTCAGCCTCCATTCTTACCGCTGTCACTCAAAGACTCCTTCGCCGAGGTCGAGTCCTTGTTCAGGCAACAAGACTAACCCGTCCGACATACCTGTCGCGTGCCGCCGTGCCCGAAAGCCCCGGCGGGCATCGGTCACAATGGGCGTCATGCGCAAACTGATCATCGGACTCGTGAGCCTGCTGGCACTTGCCGTCGTCGTGGACTTCGGAGCGGCCGCGTACTCCGAGTACCGCGTCTCACGCGCAATCCGCGACGGCGGAGATCTGACCTCCGACCCACAGGTGATCGTCCACGGGTTCCCGTTCCTGACCCAGGCCGCCGACGGCAAGTATCAGAACGTGGAGATTCGAGCCCAGGACGTACCGACCGACTACGTGGAGTCGACGACCATCGAGGCCAACCTCCGCGGCGTCGCGGTACCCCTCTCCGACCTCGTCGACGGGTCGGTGGGAGCAGTGCCCGTCGACGAACTCGACGGCCGAGTGCGCATCGAGGCGACCGACCTCGGACGGTTCCTCGGTATCGTCGACCTGCAGGTTTCCGCTCCCCCCGCGGACAAGTCGGACGGCACGGGCGGGTCGGGCGGCTCCGGTATGACCACGAACGGCGGCGTCGTCCTGACCGGCACGGTGCCCGTGGGTCCGATCGAGACCAAGGTCGCCGTCCAAGCGGACCTCATCCTCGACGGTGACAGCGTCGACATCGTTGCGAGCGACTTCTACTTCGGCCCGGAGGGGAACGCCGATTTCAGCATTCCGGACTTCGCGAAGCCTGCGGTTCTCGGGCTCTTCACCAAGACCATCGACAGGCAGACGCTGCCGTTCGGGATTCTGCCGACCGATGTCTACGCCGAGGGTTCGCAGATCGTGATCGAGGGCAATGCAAAGGACGTGACCATCGATCTCGAGCAGATCGAGAAGCCATGACCGGAATCACAATTCTCGTGGTGACGCTCGTCGTCGCCACGGTTGTCGGGCTGGTCCTCCGGTATCGATCCGGCAGGGTGCAGGTCACCGAGTCGCACGGTTCGATCGATCGCCGCGCGCTGCTTCTCGACGCCGGGGCCGTGCCGGGCGCGGCAACGGTGCTGCACTTCTCGGCGGAGTGGTGCGGTCCGTGTGCTGCTGTCCGCCGGGTCGTCGACCAGGTGATCGGCGGCTCGACCGACGGAGGAACACCGCCGAGCGGGCCACGTGAACTCGAGGTCGACATCGACGCTCACCCGATGCTCGCGAAGGAAATGGGCGTCCTGTCGCTACCGACGACGTTCGTGCTCGACGCCGAGCTGGTGGAACGAGCCAGGATTTCCGGCGTTCCGAAGGCCGACGCCCTGCGTTCCGCCCTCGAGAACCTGTAGTTCTGCTGGTCCGCGACGTCCGGTAGGATGCACGGTGTGTTCACCGCCCACGAGCTGATGCTCACCAGTCGCCGCACGGTCGATCTGTGCCGACTGGGCGGTTGTTGCTGTCGCTGCCACTGATCTCACCGCCGGCCTCGTGGCCGCGCATCCATCCGGTTCGAGATCGTCGGCGAATCTTTCGTGTTCGCCGCGCCCATGCAGTTGTCTGTCATCAGCCCAGCACGCAGGAGCACGCCGTTGTCCCCAGAATCTCCATCGCCCACAGCTTCGTCCGCCGCAGTCGACCAGGTCGATGTTCGGGGGCCACGCTTCGCGGCGTGGATCACCACGGCTGTCCTGGTACTCGTTCTGGTTCTGTCCACCTTCCAGACCACCGCTGCTGCGGTGCTCCTGGCAGTACAGGCCGTCGTGTTCGCGATCGGCGCTGCGCGGGGGCCGAGGAAGAGCCCGTACGGGGCGTTCTTCGGACACCTCGTCGCGCCGCGACTCGGACCGACCACCGAACGTGAACCCGTCGCACCGCTGAAGTTCGCTCAGCTCGTCGGCTTCCTGTTCGCTGCAGTCGGCGTCCTCGGCTTCGCGCTCGGCGCTCCCCTCGTGGGAACGATCGCGACCGGCTTCGCGCTGTTCGCGGCGTTCCTCAACGCAGCCTTCGCGTTCTGCCTGGGCTGCCAGATCTATCCCCTCGTAGCGCGACTGCGGACACAATCCGCACGCGCTTGATCGCTCGACCCCTCCACCGACCGAAGTAACGCAAAAGATCGAAAGGAAACCCATGGCTCGCTCCGACGTCCTGGTCTCTGCCGACTGGGCCGAGCAGAACCTGAACGCCCCGAAGACCGTCTTCGTCGAGGTCGACGAAGACGCAAGCGCCTACGACGGCGGTCACATCGAAGGCGCAGTGAAGCTCGACTGGCGCAAGGACCTCCAGGATGCGGTTCGTCGCGACTTCCTGAACCAGGAGCAGTTCTCCGATCTGCTCTCGTCGAAGGGCATCTCCAACGACGACACGGTCGTCCTCTACGGCGGCAACAACAACTGGTTCGCTGCATACGCGTACTGGTACTTCAAGCTGTACGGCCACAAGGACGTCAAGCTCATCGACGGTGGACGCAAGAAGTGGGAACTCGACGGCCGCCCGCTGTCGAAGGACGTCGTCACCCGTGACGCCGCGCAGTACCGCGCCGAGGCTCCCGACCTGTCGATCCGCGCGTTCCGCGACGAGGTCATCGACGCGATCGGCAACAAGAACCTCGTCGACGTGCGGTCGCCCGACGAGTTCTCCGGCAAGATCCTCGCCCCCGCTCACCTCCCGCAGGAGCAGGCACAGCAGCGCGGCCACGTCCCCGGCGCCATCAACATCCCGTGGAGCACCACTGCCAACGAGGACGGCACCTTCAAGGACGACGACGCTCTCGAGGCGCTCTACAAGGAAAAGGGATACGACGACGGCAAGGCCACCATCGCCTACTGCCGCATCGGCGAGCGTTCGAGCCACACCTGGTTCGTGCTGAAGGAACTTCTCGGCAAGTCGGACGTCAAGAACTACGACGGCAGCTGGGTAGAGTACGGCTCCCTCGTCGGAGCACCCATCGAGTTGGAGGTTCACTGATCATGTGTGCTGCACCCGTTCAGGGCCAGGCCATTCCGGCAGGCGTCGACGTCGAGAAGGAAACCGTCATCACCGGTCGTGTCCTCGGAGGCGACGGGGAGCCTGTGGGCGGTGCGTTCGTGCGCCTGCTCGACGGCACCGGTGAGTTCACCGCCGAGGTCGTCGCGTCGGGGACCGGAGACTTCCGTTTCTTCGCAGCTCCCGGCAATTGGACGCTGCGAGCACTGTCGGCGTCGGGCAACGGCCAGGCCGACATCGCGCCGGAGGGCGCAGGCATCCACTCGGCGGACGTGACCGTCGGAGTCTGATCTCTCCCGTAGACCGAAAGAACCCCCGCACCGATCGGTGCGGGGGTTCTTTTCTGTGTGGTGTCAGCCGTGCGTCGTCTCGGGAACGATTTCGGTCTTCGGCTCGGTCGACGGATCCGGCACCACGCTGTACTGCGGCGGGAAGACCCCGGGGGGAACCAGATTCAGCGACTCCAGGAACGCACCCAGATCGCTGTCGCGCGTGACGGTGCCCGGGGTGGGCAGTGTCTGCGGATTCGGCTCACGCGCAGCCTCGGGGAGGGACTCCGCATCCCGGGCCGGAGCCGGGTCCACCTCGGAAGGCGCCAGGGGTGCGTCGTCGGTGTTCTTGCGTTCGCGTTCGGTCTGCGCCAGATCGGTCACCCAGGCGACGATCTTCTCGCTCTCCCATTCGCGGCCGTCGCCCGGATTGTTGTTCCAGTACAGGAGGTGCTGGAGGAAGCCGATGAAGATGTACGGCCCGACGACGACGTCGACGATGCCCTTGTTGTTCTCGACGAGGCCCTCACCCTCCTGGCGGAGCTTCTCGCGCACCTTGTCCGCACCGGGGCCGAGAGCCCAGTTGAGATCGGCGAGGAGCTGGTCGGGAGTCAACTGCTCCCAGGCCTTCTGTTCGTCGACCTCGTAGAGCTGATCGGACACCTTGAGCAGAACTTCGAGCAGCGTCTCGTCGGACTCGAGCCAGTCCTTGTTGGTGGCGATGTCGACGATGGCGCGGGTGGCGATGGAGCTCACGGCCCGCGCGAAATCGGCGACGGTCTGCAGCGGGTTGAGAATCGTCAACCGCATCTGCCCGAGAATTCCGAGAGCCAACTGCAGCGCGACGATGTTGTCCGGCGCGTCGCAGGCCAGATCGTACGGTCGGCACGACCATGTCACCTTGTCGTTCAGCGTTCCGTAATCCTTGGCGGTCTGCGACTGGAAGCCACCGTCGGTCGGGCCGGGCTCGTCGAAGTTCGGCACACCCGCCGGCCGGTACGGCGCACCGATCATGACGACTCCTGCGATGTCGTCCCCGGTGACCAGTGCGTTCGGATCACGATGGCCGAGCTCCATGGAGACGCGTTCGATGACTTCACCGCCGACGCTGTAACCGAGCAGGACGAACTTGGTGTTGTCGCCGCACTTGGTCTTGTACTCGTCGAGCAGGCGGTTGGTGGAGGCGATGCCCTCTGCGACGGACTGTTGGTAGGTGTCGACGTCGGAGAGCACGCCGACGCCGTAGGTCGACGGGTACGGAACGTAGAGCCAACCGACGGAGCCAGGGCTGTTCGCGTTCGTTTGCCCGACGGGAAGTGTGACATTTCCCACCCAGTTCGACGCCGGGGACCGCGGCTCCTCGTTCAGGGGGTCGCGGTCGGCGTCGGAGTCCGTCGCACCGGACACTGCGAGCATCAGCACGTCCGGGCAATCCTGGGCGTAATTATTGGGGTCGATGTTCGGTTCGTCCGAGGATCCGGAGGACGAACCACTGTCCGCAGAGCCACTGTCCGGGGCAGCGGAGGCTGCGGCGGGAACCACCAACAGCAGGGCCGTTGCAATTGTCGCGGTTGTGAACAGCCAAGAGCCGGCACGTGATCGGCGCTGCATGTACGGGTCCTTCCCCAGAACTTCGAAACGTTTTCGACAGCCGTCAGCGCCGGATCTCGATACTCCCCCGACCCGACGCCAGAAGAAACGTACCGTGCAGAACGCGATCTGTAGAGACGGGACGTGAATCGGACCATTCCTGTGGGCGATCGTCAGTGAGAAGCCACTATTGCGGTCACGACAATGTCGGGGCGCGGTTCGATCCTGGACTTGGCTGGGGTTAAACTCGGCGACGTGGTCATCTTCTTCGAGGTACTGCTCGCCGTCGCTGCAGTCGCCATCATCGCGTTCTCGCTCTATGTCGTCTACCGCCTGGTCACCGACGAATCGTGAGTGATCGCGCCGCCGACGAATCGGACGAAACCCGGTCTGCCAACGAGGCCATCGCCGAGGCAGCCGAGAAGTTCGCGTCCTCGTCGACGCGCAACATCCCCACACTGCCGGACCTGCCGCATCCCGAGGACACGGCGAATCTGCGGCTGGGGCCGGATCTCAATCCCGCGCTGCTCGCACTGCTGCCGCTCGTCGGCGTGTGGCGCGGCGAAGGCGAGGGCCGCGACCCGGAATCGGGCGAGGAGTACGCCTTCGGTCAGCAGATCGTCGTCTCCCACGACGGCGGTGCGTACCTGGGCTGGGAATCGCGGTCCTGGCGTCTGGACTCCGACGGCAACTACGCGCACCCCGATCTCCGCGAGACGGGCTTCTGGCGGGTCAGTGGCGGCGACGGAGAGAAGGGCACCGAGAACGAAGAGGTCATCGAACTGCTTCTGACTCACAGCACCGGCGTCGTCGAGCTGTACTACGGCCACGCACTCAACCAGTCGTCGTGGGAGCTCGCTACCGATGTCGTCATCCGGTCGACGTCGGGTGCGCTCGTCGGCGGCGCGAAGCGCCTGTACGGCATCGTCGAAGGGGCTGATCTCGCCTACGTCGAGGAACGCATCGGAGCCGACGGCGAACTCGCACCGCGACTCTCCGCCCGGCTCGCCCGGTACATCGGCTGATTCAGCCTTACACACCATGAGCATGCGAACGGCCCCCGAGCCATACCTGCGCTGATGCAGGTCTCGGTCGGACGGACCGAGAGCTCGGGGGCCGGGTAGCTGCCGTGGATTCGCTCGCCGCTCGCGCGGTAAAAGAATCCGTCAGCGGTAGCGGCTAGCTGGCAGCCACCTCACGCGTCCTAGAGTTCTTCAACTTCAGACCACCTCCTCTCTCGTGTACTCGACAACGTACGCCCGGATTTCGAGGCTCGCAAAGGGTTTTTTCGAAGTTCGGCCGACAGCGAACGCCCGAGATCCACGACCTGGTCCGCACGGGTGTCCGGCGGCAGCTGGTGAGTGACGAGAACAACCGTTCTGTCCTCGTCGACGAGGCCGCCGTCGCGATCGAGCAACCGCCGGATCAAGTCGGAACCGGACACGTCGTCGAGATGTTCGGTCGGCTCGTCGAGCAGCAGTACCGGCGCGTCCGACAGCAGGGCGCGTGCCAGCAGTAGGCGTCGACGCTGACCGCCGGACAGAGAGGCAGCACCGGCGACGAGAGTGGTGTCGACGCCGTCCGGGAGCTGGTCCAGCCAATCCCCCAAGCCGACCTTCGTCAGCGCCGCTCGTGCCTGGTCGGCGTCGACGTCGCCTCGGACGACCCGAAGATTCTCGAGTATCGACGTCTCGAACACGTGGGCGTCCTCGGCGAAGAACCGTGCGCCCGGCAGTTCTGCATCCCCCAGTCCACCGTCCGACGGCACGAGCCCTGCCAGTTCCATGAGCAGTGTCGTCTTGCCCACGCCGCTCGGCCCGACGACGGCGATTCTGGCGGCGTCGTGCGGTCCCTGAAGCGCCGCGCCTGTGCCCACCCGCCGAGGCTCGGGCGCGTCGGCGTCGTCCAACAGCGCCGTGATGCGCGACGCGGACAGACGCGCGCGCGTCAGAGTCACCGCTGCGGCGGGCAGGACCGATGTCGCTTCGAATGCCGCCAGTGGAACCAGCACGATGATGGCCAGGGCCATGGGCGACAGGGCGCTACCGGTGCTGCCGTACAGCGAGATTCCGACGAGCAACGATCCGAGCACGGATGCGCCGATGGACAGTGGGAGAGCCGCGTCGGCGAAGGCGGTGGGCATCGAAACGCGGTCGCGGGCGGTCACCGCGGCCCGGTTGGCGGCGGAGGCGTCGGCGAGGGTTCGTGTCAGCGTGCCCGCGACTCGCAATTCCGGTGCGTGGTCGAGCGCGCGTACCGCGATGAGGGTGAATTCGGTTCGTGCGGCGACGCCTTCGGTTTCGGTGATCAGGGCTGCGCGTGCGGCCAGGATCGGTGCGACGACCCCGGCGAGCAGTAACGCGAGAAACAGGATCAGCGCCGCGCTCGGCGAGATCAGTGCAATCAGCACGGTTGCGCTGATCATCAGTATCGCGGACACGCAGATCGGAACGACGGCGCGTACGACGACGTCGCCCATTGCGTCGATGTCGGCGCCTACCCGTGCCATCAGGTCGCCGCGGCGTAGGTCCAGAGTTGCGCGAGCATTGCCGTCGGCGAGTCGCTCGTACAGCCTGGTGCGTGCCGATGTCATTCCGCGGAGGGCGGTGTCGTGGGTGGCGAGGCGTTCGAGGTAGCGGAAGACGCCACGGGAGATGCCGAGGGCTCGCACGGCGACGACGGCGACGGTCAGGTCGAGCACCGGCGGCATCTGCCATGCTCGCGTGATCAGCCAGGCGGAGACGGCGGCGAGCGTCAGAGCGCTGCCCAGCGTCGCGACGCCGGCAGCCACGCTCGTCGCCACTCTCGCGGGCCGCAGTTCGAACAGCGCGAGTGCTCGTCGGAGATCGGTGTACATCTACGCGGCCCTCACGTTCACCACGACGTCGGCCCACGCCAGAACCGACGGCCGGTGCCCGACGACTATCACGGTCTTTCCCTGGTCGGCGATCTCGCGCAGGGCGGTGAGGACGCGTGCCTCGGCTGCGTCGTCGAGATGCGCGGTCGGTTCGTCGAGCAGCAGGACGGGTTTGTCGGTGGACAGGACCCGGGTCAGGGCGAGCCTCTGCACTTGGCCGAGGGACAGGCCGACGCCGCCGGTGCCCACTCTCGTCTCCCATCCGTCGGGTAGTTCGGCGAGGACTCGGTCGAAACCGACTGCGGCAGCGGTGTCGCCGAGCAGATCGATGGTGCTGCCGGTGAATTCCAGGTTTTCCCGCAGGGTTCCCGGTACCAGTACGGGCCGTTGCGGCAGCCAGGCGATCTGATCCCACCACGATCGCAGGTCGAGGCTGCGGGCGTCCACGTCGCCGACGACCACTCGGCCCTCGCACGGTTCGGTGAGCCCGAGCAGGATGTTCAGCGCCGTCGATTTCCCTGCACCGTTGGGTCCGGCGAGCACGGTGACGGTCCCGGGCGCGATGTCGGCCGAAAGTTCGTACGGTGCAACGGTTCCCTCGGATTCCCGTTGCCGAGTCTGTCCGCGGGCTACGCTCCTCGCGGACACCGATTCGAATCGGATTCCGGTTCCTGCGGCGTCGACGACGGCCGTTCCGGATGCGGTCGGTGCCCGTCGGTCCAGGATCGCGAATGCTCTGTCGGCGGCGGCAACTCCGTCTTCCGCGGCATGGAACTGGGCTCCGACGCGACGCAACGGCACGTACACCTCCGGTGCGAGTACGAGTGCGATGATGCCTGCCTCCAACGCCATGTCGCCGAACACGAGTCGCAGTCCGATACTGACGGCGACGAGGGCAACGCACAGCGTCGCAAGCAATTCCAACACCATCGAGGACAGGAACGCGATCTTCAGTGCCCGCATCGTCGCTCGGCGGTGCGCGTCGCCGAGCGCCTGGACTCTCGCCGCCGGGCCACGCTCGCGGCCCAGTGCGCGCAGCGTCGGAAGGCCGGCGACGAGATCGAGCAGTTGCGCGGACAATCTCGTCATCGATTCGAGCGTCTTCTCCGCGCGCCCCTTGGTCAGCAATCCGATCAGGATCATGAAGATCGGGATCAGCGGGAGAGTGAAGAAGATGATCAGAGCCGACGTGAGATCCTCGGTGAGGATGACCACGAGCGTGATGGGGGTGAGTGTCGCGGCCAGCACGAGCGACGGCACGTATCCGGTCAGGTACGGCGCGAGGCCGCCGAGTGCGCGCGTCACCACGATCGCGATCGACTCGCGTTCGGAGTCCAGGTCCCGGGGATCCATGTGCGACGCCGCATCGAGGACTTCGTTCTCGATCTCCTCCACGACTCGTGACGCGGCACGGTGGCCGTACCGCGCTTGCAACCACGCCGCGAGGGTGCGAACGACGATGGCGCCCAGGAGAATCCACAGCTGCGCTGCCCAGTCGGACATCTCGCGGGCGTCGGAGGTGATGACGCCCGCGAGGACAGTGCCGAGCATCACCGCGGACACCACGACGGCCGCGGTGTCGATCAGGGCGAGTACGACGATGAGGACGAGGTACCGACGTGCGGATCGCGAGTAGCGCCACAGCCGTGGGTCCACCGGTCCGCGGCCGGCCGTGACAGTCGTACTCACTTGGAACGACCGAGCGACAATCCGATCGAATCAGGAATGTGAGCGGTGGAAATGCGCTTGCGGAACACCCAGTACGTCCAGGCCTGGTAGCCGATCACGACGGGCGCCATGAACGCTGCTGCCCAGGTCATCACCTTCAGCGTGTACGGACTCGACGACGCGTTCTCGACGGTGAGACTGAAGGCGGGATCCGTCGTCGACGGCATGACGTCGGGGAACAGTGACCCGAACAGCAGCACGACGACGGCGATGACGGCCACCGTGGTGAACACGAACGCCCACCCTTCGCGGACCTTGGCCGTCAGCGCGACCACCGCGATCAACGATGCCGCGGCGACGCCGACGAGAATCCACGTCCACGTCGTGCCGTGGGCAAGTTGGGTCCACAGGGCGAATCCGCCGCCGACGATCAGAGCTGGGATCGACAGCCGCACAGCCATTCTCACCGCATCCTCGTGGACGTCGCCGGAGGTCTTGAGCGCAATGAAGACCGCTCCGTGGAGCGCGAAGACCAGTGCCATCGTCGCGCCGCCGAGCAGCGCGTACGGACCGAGCAGGTCGAGAAGCCCGGCTGTGACCTTCTTGTTCTCGTCGATCGCCACCCCGCTGACGATATTGGCGAACGCCACTCCCCACAACACTGCTGGCACCCACGATCCGATACCGATACCCAGGTCGCACCGCCGACGCCACACCGGATCGTCGATCTTGCCGCGGTACTCGATGGCGCAGATCCGCAGGATCAACGCGACGAGAATCAGCAGCAACGGGAGGTAGAAGCCGGCGAAGAGCGTGGCGTACCACTCAGGGAAGGCCGCGAACAACGCCCCGCCCGCCGTGATGAGCCATACCTCGTTGCCGTCCCAGACCGGCCCGATCGTGTTGAGAACAGCCCTGCGCCTCTTCTCCCCCACCTCTGTATCGGCGTGACGGCCGAGGAAAGGCATGAGCATTCCGACGCCGAAGTCGAAGCCTTCGAGGACGAAGTATCCGATGAACAGGACCGCTATCGCGATGAACCAGAATTCTTGAAGTCCCATGGTCGTCTTCCTCTAGTACGCGAACGAGAGTTGTTCGGAATCGACGTCCTCGTGGGGGTGCTCGTCGTGTTCGAGCGGTCCTTCGATCACGTAGCGCCTGATCAGGAAGAACCAGACACATCCGAGGGCGGCGTAGAGCAGTGTGAAGGTCACGAGCGAGGCGACGACCAGACCCACCGGGTGGTCGGACACGCCTTGGTCCACGGTCAACCGAATCTGGTCGATTCCGTTCAAATTCGGTGCCACCACCCACGGTTGGCGCCCCATCTCGGTGAAGATCCAACCGGCACTGTTGGCGAGGAACGGCGTCGGAATCGCGGCGAGGCTGAGCCACGAGAACCATTTCTGGTCCGGCACCCTTCCGCCGCGAGTGACCCACAGGCCGGCGAGGGCAAGCAGTGCCGATCCGGCGGCGAGGCCGATCATCATTCGGAATGCCCAGTAGGTGACGAACAGGTTGGGCTTGTAGTTACCCGGTCCGAACTGCTGCTCGTACTGTTCCTGCAGTTGGTTGACCCCTTGGACCGTTGCGCCGAAGTCGTTCTCGGCGAGGAAGGACGTCAGTCCGGGGATGGAGATCAGGTGTTCCACCGACTCGCAGTTGTTGTGGGTTCCGACGGTGAGAAGCGAGAACGATGCACCGGTCTCCGTATCGCACAACGATTCTGCCGACGCCATCTTCATGGGCTGCTGCTCGAACATCAGCTTGCCCTGGATGTCTCCGGTGATCGCGAGTGCGCCGCCCGCGACGATCATGACGACGAAGGACAGCCGAGCCGCAGGACGGAACATGCTGCGCGAGTTGTCGCTTCGCCCCTCGCCCGTCGATGTGCCGCGTGCCTCACGCACCATCCACCAGCCCGAGATGCCTGCCACGAAGGTCGCAGCCGTCAGGAACGCGCCTGCGACAGCGTGTGGGAATGCCGCGAGTGCGGTGCTGTTGGTCATCAACTCCCAGATGCTCGTCAATTCGGCACGACCGGTCTCGGGGTTGAAGCGTGCGCCGACGGGATGCTGCATCCAGGAGTTGGCGGCGATGATGAAGTAGGCCGATGCGTTCACGCCGATCGCGACGAGCCAGATGGTGGCCAGGTGAACGAGTTTCGGCAGTCGGTTCCAGCCGAAGATCCACAGGCCGAGGAACGTCGATTCGAGGAAGAATGCGACGAGCCCTTCGAGCGCGAGGGGTGCTCCGAAGACGTCGCCGACGAACCGCGAGTACTCGCTCCAGTTCATTCCGAATTGGAACTCCTGAACGATTCCGGTGGCGACGCCGAGGGCGAAGTTGATGAGGAAGAGCTTGCCGAAGAACTTGGTGAGGCGGTACCAGGAGTCCTTCCCGGTGATGACCCACATGGTCTGCATCGCCGCGATGATCGGTGCAAGACCGATCGTGAGCGGCACCAGGATGAAGTGGTAGACGGTGGTGATTCCGAACTGCCACCTCGAGACGTCCAAGGCGTCCATGGCTACTCCGAACTCTCGGCCCGCGGGGAAGATACCGCTGCTTACGGGCGTGCCCCAGCGAGTTCGAGAGTACTACTACGCGTAGTAGTAGCTCAAGCGTCGGCGGCGGAGTCTCCGATCGATTCGACCGCCAGATCGACCATGGAACGCACGTCCTCGGCGATGGCCGGGACCGGAAGTTCGACGCCGTTGAGCGTCGTCACGCGGGCGGCGAGGGTGATGCTCGAGATCAACCAAACACCATCTGCTGCAACGAGATCGGCAGGATACACGTTCGCACGCTCGCAGGTGTACCCCTTGCTCGACGCGACCTGGAACAGTGCGTCGACCGTGGTTCCCGCGAGAATGCCCTGCTCCACCGGGGGTGTGACGAGAGTCTTACCGCGTGCGAGCACCACGGTGGACCGCGGACCCTCCAGCACTCGCCCTTCGCTGCTGGTGAAGATGACGTCGTCGGCTCCGAGACGCGCCGCGTGCCGTAGTGCTGCCATGTTGGTCGCGTAGGACAGCGTCTTGGCGCCGAGCAATCCCCACGGCGCAGACGCCGCGTAATCGACCGAGTAACCGCGGTTCAACGTGACCACCGAGACACCGTCGTCCCGCGCTTTCGTCACCCGTTCGTTCAGCGGCCCCACCGTCGCATAGCCCGTCGGTTCCCCTCCGCTCTCGCGACCGCGGCTGAGCACGAGCCGCAACGCACCCTCCGCGTCGGACGTCCGGGTCCATTCGTCCACTGCGAGGCCGACGACGAGACGCCACGAATCCAGGTCCGGTGTCGGCAGGTCGAGGGCAGCGGCCGACGCCGTCAAGCGGGCCAGGTGAAGTTCGACACCGCACGGCGCTCCGCCGCGTACCAGGAGCGTCTCGAACACCCCGTCTCCGCGTACGGCCGCGAGATCGTCCGCATGCAGCAGCGGAGCGTCCGCGTCGTGAACCTGCCCGTCCAAGGTGACTACTACGCGATCCGACATGAACGCAGCCTACGTGGGCCCTGATGTCCGTTTTCACGTCCCGCGACGACCCGCTGTCACCGTGTCGACCTACTATGGAGGACGTGTCGGATACTGCTGTGATCGCACCGAGCCCACTTCTGACTTTCCCCGACGCCGTGCCGTCCCCGGAGAACACGCCGGACAGTGCCGTCGCGTGGCATTACGGAAACCCGTTCGGCGAACAACGGGACGCGGTGTCGAACGCTGCGGTGATCGACCGATCCCATCGCTTCGTGATCGCGATCAGCGGTGAAGAGCGGCTGACCTGGCTCAACACCATCTCCAGCCAGCTCGTGTCGAATCTGCCCGACGGGCACTCCGCGGAGAACCTCTCGCTCGACGTCAACGGGCGCGTCGAGCACCATTTCGTGCAGACCGATCTGGACGGTGTCACGTGGATCGACACCGAAGCCGCGCACGGCCCGGACCTGTTGTCGTTCCTGAAGAAGATGGTGTTCTGGTCCAAGGCGGAACCCCGTGAAGGCAGCGAACTCGCCGTGCTGAGCCTGCTGGGCGCCGAAGCCGAGGCTGTTCTGCCCGCCGTCGGCGCGCCGGTGCCCGCGGAGGTCTACGACGCCGCCCCGCTCACCGGTGGCGGTTTCGTACGCCGCATGCCGTGGCCGGGCCGCAACGCCTTCGACCTGCTGGTTCCCCGGGCCGCGTTGGCCGAGTGGTTCTCCAGGCTGCGCGACGCCGGCGCCTCTCCCGCCGGAACGTGGACGTACGAGGCCCTGCGCGTGGAGTCGATCCGGCCTCGAGTCGGCGTGGACACCGACGAGAAGACCATCCCGCACGAGGTGCGGTGGATCGGCGGTGTGACCGAACTCGGGGCAGTTCACCTCGAGAAGGGCTGCTACCGAGGACAGGAGACGGTGGCTCGGGTGCACAACCTGGGGCGGCCGCCTCGCCACCTCGTCCTGCTTCATCTCGACGGTTCCGCGGACGGCCGGCCTGCCACCGGGGATGCGGTGACCGCGGGTGGTCGCACGATCGGTCGCCTCGGCACCGTCGTCGATCACTTCGAACTCGGTCCGGTTGCGCTCGCGTTGGTCAAGCGCACCGTTCCTGCGGGGACCGAGCTCACCGCCGGTCCGTGTGCGGCCTCCATCGACCCGGATTCGATTCCCGACTACGACGACGTCCAGGCCGGCCGCGCCGCCGTCGACCGACTTCGCGGGCGATGATCGCTGGGCAGGTCGACGCGGTGTGCGTCGTGCACGCGGACGTTCCGGTGGGCCGTCGAGGCGTCGTGGACAGCGCCATCGACAAGCGGCCGGTCGATCACCCGGTGCTCGTGCACGCCGACGGGGTGACCGGTGACTACAGCCTGGACACCAAGTTCCACGGCGGCGGCGATCAGGCCGTCTACGCCTACGACTCGGCGGAGGCCGATCGGTGGGCTGCAGACCTGGGCCGGGAGATTCCGCCCGGCTGGTTCGGCGAGAACCTGCGGACGTCCGGGATCGCGGTCACGGACGCCGTCGTCGGTTCGCGGTGGCGTCTCGGTGAGGTGGTTCTCGAGGTGACCATCGCGCGCAAGCCGTGCTCGACGTTCGCTCGGTGGGTGGGCGAGCCCAACTGGGTCAAACGGTTCACCGAGCGTGGCGACGTCGGGGCCTATCTGCGGGTGATCACGCCGGGCGCTCTCGAAGGCGGTGTCGGCATCTCGGTGGAGGATGTGCCGTCGCACGGAGTGACCGTTCGAGACCTGTTTCTCGGCCGAAACCCCGAGGGTCTGACGGAGCTTCTCGGTCGCGGCGATCTGCCGGTCAAGGTGGAACGGGACGCCAAGCTCGCGCTCCGAAAACATACCCAATCGTGATTCTTACCGAGACTCAGCACATTTTCGCAGGTTGTGGGCACTGCCTGCGCCGCTGAGATGAAGCAAACAGGCCGGACACGTACTCCGTATGAGCATCCGAGCGATTCGCGCGCTAGAGTGTGTGCCAGGAAGAAATACCAAATCTAACGGGGCGCCCAAATTTCCCCAGGCCGCCCCGCAAGTCCGCGAGGGGGCAACGCCATGGGCCGAGGCAGGGCTAAGGCAAAGCAGACAAAGGTCGCTCGTGAGCTGAAGTACAGCTCGCCGACAACGGACTTGGAGAGTCTGCAAAGAGAGCTCTCCGGTCATTCGTCCAACTCCCACCGTGGCGGTATCACCTCGGGCGGCATTTCCTCTTCGGACGCGGACGGCTATTCCCGCGCCGAAGAAGACGAATACGAGGACTGGCGACGCTGACAGCGAGTTGACAACGAAGTGAGGGGGAGCCGCACGGCGGCTCCCCCTCATTGTCGTTCGTGCTGATCGCTCAGAAGCGTGGGTGGTTACCCAGCAGAAGCGCTCGCTCGGTCGCGGACTTGTCGCTCGACTTCTTGACCGTTCCCAGAGTCCAGCAGTCGATGTGACGCGCCGTCAACACGGCCAGTGCACGGTCGACGTCCTCGGGTGCGACGATGGCGACCATGCCGACGCCCATGTTGAACGTCTGCTCCATCTCGGCGCGCTCGACGCGGCCACGCTGGGCGATCAGCGAGAACACCGGCGCTGGGCTCCACGTCGTACGGTCGAGTTCTGCGACGAGGCCTGCAGGCATCACACGTCCGAGATTGTTGGCAAGCCCGCCGCCGGTGACGTGGCAGAACGTGCGCACGTCGGTTTCCGCGGCGAGTGCAAGGCAGTCCTTGGCGTAGATCTTCGTCGGCTCGAGCAATTCTTCGCCCAGGGTGCGGCCGAACTCCTCGACGTGCCCGCCGAGGTCCATGTGGTTGATCTCGAGCAGAACCTTGCGCGCCAGGGAGTATCCGTTGGAGTGCAGTCCCGACGAGCCCATCGCGATCACGACGTCACCGGGACGCACACGGTCCGGTCCGAGGACTGCATCGGCCTCGACGACGCCCACGCCGGTGGCGGAGAGGTCGTAGTCCCCGTCGGCCATGAGCCCGGGGTGCTCGGCCGTCTCGCCGCCGAGGAGCGCGCAGCCGGCGATGACGCAGCCCTCTGCGATGCCCTTGACGAGTTCTGCGACCATCTCGGGGACGACGCGCCCCACGGCGATGTAGTCCTGCAGGAACAGCGGTTCGGCTCCGCACACGACGAGGTCGTCGACGACCATCGCGACGAGATCGAGCCCGAGGGTGTCGTGTTTGCCGAGCGCCTGCGCGACGGCGATCTTGGTGCCGACGCCGTCGGTGGACGCAGCGAGAATCGGTTCGCGGTAGTCACCCTTGAGAGCGAAGAGGCCGGCGAATCCGCCCAGGCCACCCATGACCTCGGGACGCGATGCCTTCTTCGCCAGCGGCGCGAACAGCTCGACGGCCCGGTCACCCGCGGCGATGTCGACGCCGGCCGCAGCGTAGGAAGCACCACCCGAGGAGGTTGCGCTCTGTGGTCGGGTTTCCTCGGTCATGCGGCTCCAGCCTTGTACTCGTGATCGTTGCACACCAAATGCGCGCAATTGCGCTCTAACGGTACCGGAGTCCGATCCGTCGATGCAGGATGCCGTGGATGTAGCCGAGACTATTTAGTTCGCGTAACGTTCTTGTTGCGTCGATGTGCCGGTCGGGGGACTTCGGACCAGGAGGCAACATATGTGCGGAATCACGGGATGGGTGTCCTACGGGCGGGATCTACGTGGCGAAGATCGAACGCTGCGAGCCATGACCGACACCATGACCCGACGAGGACCCGATGACGAGGGACTGTGGACGTCCGAGCACGCAGCCCTCGGACATCGTCGCCTCGCCATCATCGATCTACCCGGTGGCCATCAGCCGATGATCCACCGCAGGCCCGACGGCACCGAAGCCGTCATCGTCTACAGCGGCGAGACCTACAACTTCCGCGAGCTCCGCGGAGTGATCGGCGGCGACTTCCGAACCAGCAGTGATACCGAGGTGGTTCTTCGCGCCCACGAGAAGTGGGGCGAGAACGCCGTCCCACAACTCAACGGCATGTTCGCGTACGCACTGTGGGACACCGCAACCGAGGAACTCCTCCTCGTCCGCGACCGCCTGGGCGTCAAGCCCCTCTACTACCTCGAAACCGAGGACGGAGTCCTGTTCGGCTCCGAACCGAAAGCGATACTTGCCAATTCACTGGCCTCCAAGAACGTCGGTATCGACGGTCTGCGTCGACTCCTCGGTTTCGTCGCCGATCCGTCGAACGCGGTGTTCGACGGCATGAAGGAAGTTCCGCCCGGTCACGTCGTTCGAGTGACCGCGTACGGTGCGCACGAAGTGAAGTACTGGGGCCTCGACGATCATGAGCACACCCATGACCTCGACACCACGATCCGCACGGTTCGAGAGCTGCTGGACGACACTGCATCTCGCCAGCTCATCGCCGACGTTCCTCTGTGCACACTCCTGTCGGGAGGGCTCGACTCGTCGGCGTTGACCGCACTCGCGGCCGGCCGGCTCGCCGCCGAGGGCACAGGACCTGTGCGGTCGTTCGCCGTCGACTTCGTGGGGTACGCGGACAACTTCGTCGCCGACGGTCTCCGCGACGCGCCCGACACGAAGTTCGTGCAGGACGTGGCGCAGCACGTGGCGTCGGACCACCGGGACATCGTGCTGAGCAACGACGACCTGCTCGATCCGGTTCACCGGGCGGCCGTGCTGGCCGCACGGGACTACCCGGGACTCGGCGACATGGACACCTCGCTGTATCTGCTGTTCAAGGCCGTACGCGAGCAATCGACGGTGGCGCTGTCCGGCGAGTCCGCGGACGAGGTGTTCGGCGGGTACGCCGATTTCCACGACCCGAACGTGGTTGCCGCCGATACGTTCCCATGGCTGGCCGGGTCGATGGCGCAGGGCAGGGACACGACGTCGCCGTTCTCGCTCGATCTGCAACGTCAGCTCGACATGGAGGGGTACTACGAGAATGAGTATCGGCGGGCGCTGGCGGAAGTTCCGAGACGACCCGGTGACGAGGGCCTGGAAGCCCGGATGCGCGAGATCTCCTACCTCTACCTGACTCGCTTCCTTCCGTTGCTGCTCGAGCGCAAGGACAGGATGAGCATGGCCGTGGGGCTGGAGGTTCGGGTGCCGTTCTGCGATCACCGCCTGGTGCAGTACGTGTTCGGTACACCCTGGGCGTTCAAGACCTTCGACGGCCGCGAGAAGAGCCTTCTGCGTGCCGCGACGGCGGATCTACTGCCGCAGTCGGTCGTGCAGCGTGTGAAGAGCCCGTACCCGAGCACCCAGGATCCGCAGTACTCGAAGACGATCCTGCAGGAGCTCGGCGCCGTTCTGGACGATTCCAACGCACCGATCTCGGCCCTGCTGGACCGAACCGGCGTCGAGAAGATCCTGGGCGCTCAGAACGATCCGCACGCCCGGCATGCCGCGGAGCGGGTAGTCGGCATCAACTCCTGGCTGGCCGATCACACCATCAGTCTGTAGCGGCTCCGCCGCATGTGAGTGGGAAATGTAGGCCAGGGCCTACATTTCCGCTCACAGCGGATCACGGCCTGCTGAGCGCACTCACGTTGGCGTTGGTGGATTCCGACGCCTGTCCGGCGGCGGTGGCGAGCATGCCTTCGAGGACGTGCTTGCCCAGTGCGTTGTCGGCGGGAAGCTCGATGGGGTACTTACCCGTGAAACATGCGGTGCACAGCCGAGATTCGGGCTGCTCCGACGCCGCGATCATGCCTTCGGTGGAGATGTAACCGAGGGAGTCGGCACCGATGGCTTGACGGACCCCTTCGAGGATTCCGTCCTCGGAGTCGACGCCGTTGGCGATCAACTCGGCGGGAGACGCGAAGTCGATACCGTAGAAGCATGGCCAGCGGACGGGCGGCGACGCGATCCGTACGTGGATCTCGAGCGCACCGGCTTCCCGCAGCATCCTGATCAGGGCGCGCTGAGTATTGCCGCGCACGATCGAATCGTCCACGACCACGAGCCTTTTGCCCCGAATGACCTCTTTGAGGGGGTTGAGCTTGAGGCGGATTCCGAGTTGCCGGATGGTCTGCGACGGCTGGATGAACGTACGTCCCACGTAGGCGTTCTTCATCAGTCCCTGGCCGTACGGAATTCCGGAGCCCTGCGCGAATCCGACGGCAGCGGGCGTTCCCGACTCGGGAACCGGAATCACCAGGTCACCCTCGGCGGGGTGCTCCTCGGCGAGCCGACGACCGATCTCGACGCGAGTGGAGTGCACCGAACGGCCACCGATGACGGAGTCCGGGCGCGCGAGGTAGACGTATTCGAACACGCAGCCCTTGGGTTCCGGCGCCGCGAACCGCGAGGAGCGAACACCGTCGGCGTCGATGGCCAGGAGTTCGCCCGGCTCGATGTCACGCACGAATGCGGCTCCGACGATGTCGAGCGCTGCGGTCTCGCTGGCGACGACCCATCCTCGGTCCAGGCGTCCGAGGGACAGCGGACGGATTCCGTGGGGATCACGCGCGGCGTACAGCGTGTGCTCGTCCATGAAGGTGAGGCAGAATGCGCCCTTCAGAGTGGGAAGCAGTTCCATCGCAGCTTGCTCGATGGTGCGGTCTGCGGCCTTGTGCGCCAGCAGTGCGGTGACGACATCGGAATCCGACGTGCCGTTGCCCTGCAACCGGTCGCTGATCAGGCCCTCTTCGCGGGCTCGCGTCGCCAGTTCGGCGAAGTTGACGAGGTTGCCGTTGTGGCCGAGGGCGATACCCGTACCGGCCGTCGTGGTCCGGAAGATCGGCTGCGCATTTTCCCACGTCACCGAGCCGCTGGTGGAGTAGCGGCAGTGTCCGATGGCGACGTGCCCCGGCATGGCGCCGAGGGTCTGCTCGTCGAACACCTGGCTGACCAGGCCGAGATCTTTGAACACCAGGACCTGGGAACCGTCGGAGACGGCGATGCCGGCAGCTTCCTGGCCTCTGTGCTGCAGTGCGTACAGGCCGTAATAGGAGAGCTTGGCTACATCCTCCCCCGGGGCCCACACTCCGAATACGCCGCATTCTTCCCGAGGTTCGTTCTCGGGTTCGTCTACAGGCTTGCCTACCAGAAGATTTGGACTGTCGACCGAGATATCGGCAGAGGTCACAACACTGCTCCCTTGGGGGACGGGGCGGGGGGCATGCACCAGTCTACGGGCACACAGGCCATGGCAACGCATCGTGGGCGAGTGACATTCCCCGGTTGTCTGTTTTGCGGTAACCGGCTGTCCACTCGGCCCACGTCAGGCACGCAGGATCGGTAACCAATGTCCGACTTCGCTCGCCCTGCTGCCCGACGCCGTGATCGAACCGTCGTTCAGCGCGTCGTCGAACGCTCGGACTCCGGTCGCGACCTCCAGCCACGTGCGCGGATCGGTCTCGACCACATTGGGAGGTGTGCCCCTGGTGTGCCGCGGGCCGACGATGCACTGCACCGCGACGAACGGCGGAACCCGAACCTCGACGCTGGATCCCGGTGCGACCTGGGCGAGCGTGCGGGCAGTCGTGCGGACGGCGTCGGCGACGGCCGCGCGCGGCGGCTTGTCGAGGGAGGCGTCGCGCACCCAGTCGGCGACGGCCAGAACGGCGGTTCGAACCTGCTCGGGGGTGACCGTCTTACTCGGAGCCATGCCGATCAGCCTATTCGGGTCGTTCCTGCAGGCTCCACTCCCGGCTCAGGACGCGGTCCCCAGCGCACAGAAGTCCGCCCGGCAGGTCACATCCGGCCCTGCGAGGTCGAATTGTGTGCAGCCAGGACCGCTCCGGAGGCGTTCACCCCGAAGTGAAGAAGCATCGGCGCGAGAACACCGCCGCGGCGTCGGAGCCACGAGAACAACAGACCTGCCAGATAGGTGCCCGCTACCGTTCCGAGAACGGAATCGCCGGCAGCACGGGCGGGATGGATGTGCCAGAGGCCGAAGAACACCGGCGACAGCGACGGGGACACGTCGTCGAACACGGCTCTGAACACCAGCTCTTCGGTGACGACGGTTCCGATCGGGATCCGAAACAACACCCACTCGGCGAGGTTGTCGTCCGACGGTCGAACTCGGGTGGCCAGCGCGGGTACGGATGCGATCACGACCGAACCCAGGGCGGGTACCGCCGCCGCACCGAGCCCCCACTTCAGACCGCTTCGCCATTTGCTCAACCCGAGCGGGGCCCGTGTCACTGCGGCCAGCGAAATCCCGAACGCTGCGTTCACCACCGTGCGCGGTCGGTCAGGCAAGTTCAGCGCAGGTACGACGGCCGTACTCCATGCCGTCGTGACCGCGCCCAGAGCGAGACCTTTCACTTCTCGGGGCCGTCGCGACCTGCGTATTCGTCCATCACGGCGCGCACTTTCTCGGTGTCCTCCGCAGTCCATCCTGCGGGCGCCGCAACGGCGACCCAGCCGTCGAGAACGAGGGTCCCGTAGTTGTGACCGTGACCGTCGGGCACGCCCGCGGCGTTGGTCAGATCGGCTGCGACTTGCCAGAAGGTGACGATCGGGAACCAGCGCATGTCGGGCAGACGGTCGGGGCCAGGAGCTTCCGACAGCCAGTCGGGGCGCTCGAACAGCAGGTCGGGCGACCACCAGACGACCGGGTCGGACGCGTGCTGCACGTAGAGGATGCGGGGACTGAGCCACGGCTGACCCTCGGGCGGGATCCCGGACGAGTTGTCGGCGAAACGGACGACGAGACCATCGGCGTAGACGGGCCGTACTTCGGGGCTACCCGGGTCGCGGCGGTTCTTGAACTGGGACCACAGCCGGTTCGCGTTCGGCGGCCCGACCCACAGGACGCCGTCGACGCTGTCCCGGATCTCGGCGAGACCGTCGAAGGCACCTTCACCGGACTGCGTTCCGAGGCTTTCGCCGTAGACGTACAGCTTGGGCCTGGTGGCCTCCGGTTCCTGTAGCCAGCGCTCGTGGACCTTGTCGATCAACGCCTTACCCGCCTCGGCCGCTTTGTCGCGTTCGGCGAGGAACGAGATCCAACTGGGTAGGTAGGAGTACTGCGCGGCGACGGTGGCGACGTCGCCGCCGAACATCAGTTCCTCGGCTTCGATCGCGGTGGGGTTGACCCATCCGGTTCCCGTGGTCGGGACGACGACCAGGGCCTGACGCTCGAAGGCTCCGGTGCGTTCGAGTTCCTGTACGACGATGTCGAGCCGCTCGTCCTGTGTCTCGGCGGTCTCCAACCCGGCGTAGGCGCGGATCGGTTCCAGCGCAGGCTGTCCGAGGCCGTCGGAGATCTCCTGTGCGCTCAGTCCGCTGGAGACGAAGTTGCGTCCTTCGAATCCGAGGGTGTCCCAGGGCGCGAGAGATTGTGGGCTGCCGGATCGCTCGGGTTCGGTGGGTTGTTCTGCGCCTTCGCGAGTTTCGTTGTTCTGCAGGCTGAAGATCGAATTGGTGACGTCGGAGACTGCCCGCAGCAGAACACCTTGGACGAGCGCGATGACCAGAACGACGATGAGGACGACCCCGATGACGTTCGCGACCTCACGGGGCATCTTGACGACCTTGTTGAGCTGGCGCGCGACGAAGCGAACCAGGTCACGCAGCACACGCATGCCCGAGATGAACAGCGCGGCGACGCCGATGCTCAACGCACCGGTGCGGAAGTAGCCGGTGGTGGTCGTTCCCTCGGCGTCCATCAACGCGGCAAGTTCGCGCTGCCATCCGGCGGACAGGTACAGCATGTACAGCGATGCGAGGATCGCGAGCGGCGGGATGGCGAACTTGACGTAGAGCTCGACCCGACGCGGCAGGGGCCACCACGTCTTCCGGTCGAGGTACCACCTCCGAGCCGCCCAGCCGACGGCCACGCCGAAGCCGTAACCGATGGCCGCGTTGATTCCGCCGATCAGTCCCTGGAACAACCAGTCACGCGGCAGCAGCGACGGTGTCAGCGACCAGCAGAAGAACAGCGCGCTGAAGACGATGCCCGTGAAATCGAGTTTCAGCAGCCCCCACGCCCACATGACGAGGGGATGCCGCTCGGGAGAAGGCACCGCGAACTCGATCGGCAGACGGTGATGCGTGTGTTCACGCTCGACCGTGTCGACGGCCCCTTCCGATGCCTCTCCCCCGCTCACTGCCCTACCCGAAAAGTCTGGGAAGGGTGCTCTCGAAAGTGTCACGGAGTTCGGTCATCTCGACGGCGAACTGGCCCTGAACTTCGATCTCGTCCGAACCCTCGTCGACGACGCCGATGCGCGTCCACGGGAGGTTACGGGCGGTGCACATGCCGGTGAAGCGAGTCTCCTCGGTGCGCGGCACAGCGACGAGCACGCGGCCGGAGGACTCGGAGAACAAGGTGACGAACGGGTCGGCGCCTTCGGGAAGCAGGATGCGGCAACCGGTTTCGCCCGCCAACGCTGCTTCGACGACAGCCTGAGCCAGGCCGCCCTCGGAGAGATCGTGCGCGGCGGAGATCAGTCCGTCACGAGATCCGGCGAGCAGAATGTCGGCGAGCAGCTGCTCGCGGGCCAGATCGACCTTCGGCGGCACGCCACCGAGATGATCGTGCTCGACCTGTGCCCAGATGGATCCGTCGAACTCGTCGTGGGTGTCGCCGAGGAGGATCAGTGTCTCGCCGGGCTCGAGGCCGAGGCCGGTGGGGACGCGGCGGTGCACGTCGTCGATGACACCGAGGACTCCGACGACCGGCGTCGGGAGGATCGCTTCGGAGCCCGTCTGGTTGTAGAAGCTGACGTTTCCGCCGGTGACGGGAATGCCGAGGGTGACGCAGCCGTCGGCGAGACCGCGAACAGCCTGCTGGAACTGCCACATGACGCCCGGATCCTCGGGTGATCCGAAGTTGAGGCAGTTGGTGACGGCCTTCGGGGTCGCACCGGTGACGGCGACGTTGCGGAACGCCTCGGCGAGCGCGAGTTGTGCGCCCTGGTACGGGTCGAGTGCGGTGTACCGGCCCGACGCGTCCGTGGCCAGCGCGATACCGCGGCCAGTCGTCTCGTCGATCCGAATCACACCGGCGTCAGCGTTCTCGGCCAGCACGGTATTCCCGCGGACGTAGCGGTCGTACTGCTCGGTGATGAACTTGCGGCTGCAGAGCTGTGGGCTGCCGATCATCTTCAGCAGCGTTGCCTTCAGTTCCTCGGCGGTCTCGGGACGCTTCAGCGACGCCGTGGTGTTCGCGACGAGTGCGTCCTGAGCGACGGGACGCTGCACGGGCCGCGAGTACACCGGGCCCTCGTGGGCGACGGTCTTCGGCGGAACGTCGACGACGGTCTCCCCGTGCCACGTGATCTCGAGGTTGTCACCGTCGGTGACCTCGCCGATCACCGTCGCGAGAACATCCCACTTCTTGCAGACGGCCATGAACTTGTCGACGTTCTCCGGCGTCACCACGGCGCACATGCGTTCCTGGGACTCGCTCGAGAGCACCTCGGCCGGGGTCATGCCGGTAGCGCGCATCGGGACCTGCTCGAGCGCGATGTGCATGCCACCACTGCCTGCCGACGCGAGTTCGGACGTCGCGCAGGACAATCCGGCGCCGCCGAGGTCCTGGATCCCGACGACGAGCTTCTCGGCATACAGCTCGAGACACGCCTCGATGAGGACCTTCTCGGTGAACGGGTCGCCGACCTGAACGGCAGGAAGCTTCTTCCTGCCGCCTCCCGTCTCATCACCGTCGAACGTCTCCGAGGCCAGCACGGACACGCCACCGATGCCGTCGAGACCCGTGCGAGCGCCGAACAGGATGATCTTGTTGCCCAGGCCCGACGCGAACGCGAGATGCATGTCCTCGACGCGCATGACACCTGCACACAGAGCGTTGAGCAGTGGGTTGCCCGCGTAGGAGGCGTCGAACACCGTTTCGCCGCCGACGTTGGGAAGGCCGAGCGAGTTTCCGTAGCCGCCGACGCCGGAGACGATGCCCGAGAGGACGCGACGTGTATCGGGCGCATCTGCAGCACCGAAACGCAGCTGGTCCATGACGGCGATGGGCCGCGCGCCCATGGCCATGATGTCGCGGACGATGCCGCCGACGCCCGTCGCCGCACCCTGGTAGGGCTCGACGTACGACGGGTGATTGTGGCTTTCCACCTTGAACGTGACGGCCCATCCGTCACCGACGTCGACGACGCCTGCGTTCTCGCCGATACCCGCGAGCATCGACTTACGCATCTCGTCGGTGGTGGTCTCGCCGAAGTACTTCAGGTGCACCTTGGAGGACTTGTAGGAGCAGTGCTCGCTCCACATGACGGAGTACATCGCCAGCTCGGCATCCGTCGGCCTGCGACCGAGGATTTCCTTGATGCGGGCGTACTCGTCGTCCTTGAGTCCGAGTTCTTTGTACGGCTGCGCAACATCCGGCGTAGCGACTGCGGCGGAGACAGTGTCAATTTTCACAAAGCTGTCGGACACGAGGAGTGGGGTCCCTTCCTGGAGCGAAATGCCAGGGGGAGTCTATCCGTGCAGGGTGACAGGCCCCAAAAGCAGCGTGCAAACATTGTGCCGTGGATACCCCTTCTGTCGCCTCTTCAGGCTCCGCTCCCATCGCGTTGACGGAGAACGATCTGGACGAATCGGGCGTCCTGACGCCTCAGATGGTGGTCAAGGGTGTGGATGTCCCCAGAAAAGCCGTTGTCTGCTTCTTCGCGGAAGTGATCGAGTCCATAGCCGGTCAGGGCAAGGCACGCGTCCTGTCGGTGCTTCGATCCGAGCACGGCGAGCATCCCGTCTACGAGATCGAGCGGGGCGGTGAACGGCTCGCCGTGTTCCATCCGGGAGTCGGCGCACCCCTGGCCGCACTGTTCCTCGAAGAGGCGATCGCGCTCGGCTGCTCGGAGTTCGTCGCCGTCGGGGGCGCGGGAGCACTGACCGATCAGCTCGGCATGGGTCACGTCATGGTTGTCGACAGCGCTGTCCGCGACGAGGGAACGTCGTTCCACTACCTCCCGCCCGGACGGGTCGTCGACGCCGATCCTGCAGGCGTCACGGTGCTGCAGAACGTGCTGACGGAGGCCGGGATCGCACACGTCACCGGTCGATCCTGGACCACCGACGCTTTGTACCGCGAAACCCGAAGCCGAGTCTCCCGGCGCGTCGACGAGGGCTGCCTGACGGTCGACATGGAAGCGTCGGCGTTCTGCGCGGTCGCCCGGTATCGCGGCGTGCGGTTCGCGCAACTGCTGTACGCGGGCGACTCCCTGGCCGCGGACTGGGAGCACCGCGGCTGGACCAAGGCAGGCACCGTCCGCGAGCAACTGTTCTGGCTCGCAGCCGACGCGTGCCTGCAGCTGAGCTAGCTAGGCCGACGGAGCCAGGAACGCAGCGAGGGCGTCGGCGTAGGCCTTCACATCGGAGGCGCCCATGAGCTCGCGTGCGCTGTGCATGGCGAGCTGTGCGGCACCGACGTCGACGGTCGACAGGCCCGTCCGTGAGGCCGTGATCGGGCCGATAGTCGAACCGCAGGGCAGATCGGCGCGGTGAACGTAGCGCTGCAGTGGCACCCCCGCCTGGTCGCAGGCCAGCGCGAATGCTCCTGCACCCGCGGAATCCGTTGCGTACCTGAGGTTCTGGTTGACCTTGAGCACGGGCCCTCCACCGAGTTCGATGCGGTGCGCGGGTTCGTGTCGGTCCGGGTAGTTCGGATGCGTCGCATGCGCCATGTCACCGGAGGCGCAGATGGATCCGGCCATGGTGCGGAGGAACTCCTCGCGACCGCCGCCGCGGCCCAACACGATTCGCTCGAGCACCGTGTTGAGCAGGTCCGAGAACGCGCCACGGTCGGACATACTGCCGACTTCCTCGTGGTCGAACAATGCCAGCACCGGGGTGACGTCCGTCGGATTCTGCACTGCGGCAATCAAAGCCTGTGTACCCGCGTAGCACGTTCCCTGATTGTCGAGCCTCGGCGCGCTGACCAGTTCGCTCTGAGCGCCGACGACTGCGCTGGGCGCGAGGTCGTGCGTCATCAGCTCCCACCCGAGAACCGTCGACGGGTCGACGCCTTCGCGTTCCGCGACGAACGAGATGAACGATCGCGGTGAGTTACCCACGCCCCAAATGGCATTGACGTGTCGTTGCGGGTCCAAGGTCACGCCCTTGCGATCCTCGGACAGGTGAATTGCGAGCTGCGGGACACGGAGAATCGGTTCGTCGACCTTGACGAGCACCTCACGCAGCCCGTTGCCGTCGCGCACACTGAGTCGACCGGACACACCGAGATCGCGGTCGAGCCAGGAATTGAGCCACGCTCCCCCGTACGGCTCGAGGCCGACCATCTGCCATCCCGCCGACTCCAGATCAGGGTGCTGCTTGACGCGCAGGTTGGGGCTGTCGGTGTGTCCGCCGACAATCCGGAATGCAGCGCTGCTGCTCTCGGTACTCCAAGCGACGAGCGACCCGCCGCGGATGAGGTAGTACCGCCCTGCCTCGGCCGGCCAGGCTTCGGTCTCGTCGACGCGGACGAAACCTACCTCCTCGAGCTGCACCGCTACGGTGCGGCACACATGGAACGGCGACGGCGACACGTCGACGAAATTGCACAGACCAGCGGCAGACGCAAGAGACGACATGGGAACCATTGTGTCAGTAGCTGCGTCGAACAGAGCAAGGACCACACATCGACTCGGGGGCGTCATGAATCATCTGGCAGCGCAGGCATCGGGACCGGCTACGACAGCCATCGTCCGCAAGAAAGTGATCGAGGCATTCGGCAGGCACGGGGTGAAGCTGACGAAGATCGACGCCACCACTCTGAAGACCGACGACGGCCACCACGTGACGCTCGAGAATCTGACGGCACGCTGCCTCGGTGCTCCGCGGAAGTACTGGGGCGAGATCATCGAGATCCATGTCGCGCGCATGCTCGAGTCACAGCGACTGAGTGACCCGCAGTATCTGCTGAACATGCCGGACGACGAGTTCTACATGCGATTGCGTGAGCGGGTCACTGCGCCGAGCGCGTTGCCGGGCAGGGGCGACTTCCGCTATTCGAGTCCGCTGGTCGATGCGCCGAATTCACCACGCCGAGTGCTGAACCTGACGTTTCCGGACCTTGCGTTGACTCTCGAAGGTCGGTATCTGGAGAATCGAGACCTCGAGGCCGCGTGGGCGTTCGGTCGCGACAACACAGCCGCGATGACCTTCGACGATCGCGAAACCCTGACCAAGGACGATGTGACGATCGACGTGTGCAAAGGCGATTCGATCTATCTCGCATCCAAGGTCGCGAACATGCCCACGCTGATCGCCGATCACCTCGGCGATTCACCGTTCGGCGTTCTGTTCGTCGTTCCCAATGCCTACGAGATCGACTACTACAAACCCTTCGAGTTCGACGCCACCGTTCGTGCGTCGACACTGCTCGTGCAGTTGGCGCGCATATTCTCTCGGGACACCCCGAATCCGCTGTCCCAGGATCTCTACTTCTGGCGTGACGGGCAGTACTGCCAGGTCAACGGTAGTTCGTCGGCAGATCTGTTCGAGCGGACTCTCGCCGAGCTCTAGTGCGCGCCCGAGACGCAGAATGCGTTTCCGTCCGGATCGGTCAGGGTGACCCAGCGGAATTCGCCCATCGTGTGCTCGTCGACCTTGGACGCACCCGAATCGACCAGAGCCGTCACCTCGGTGTCGAGATCCGCCGTCGTCAGATCCAGGTGGATTCGGTTCTTGCCCGGCGTCGGGTCGTCGACCTTCTGGAAGGCAAGGCGGTACGGCGCCGAGGGCAGCGAGACGGTGTAGAACCACCCGTCGTTCTCTTCTTCGATGGTTCCGCCGGTCCTGGCCGCCCACCACGTCGCGAGCGGTCCAGGATCGGAGGAGTCGATCGTGATCATCACCGGTGTCAGGGTCATGCGTCGGAGAATAGACCCTGCTTCCTGCTAGGCCGAGACGATTGCGTCCAGTGCCGAGTAGAAGATGCCGAGGCCGTCGTCGCTGGGGCCGGTGAGGGGCTCGGTGGCGTGCTCGGGATGCGGCATGAGTCCGACGACGCGGCCGTTGGGCGAGGAGATTCCGGCGATGTCCCGCTGGCTACCGTTCGGGTTGGATCCGCTGTAGCGGAACACGACGCGGCCTTCGCCCTCGAGCTCGTCGAGCACGTTCTGTGATGCCTGGAACCGGCCTTCGGCGTTCTTGACCGGGATCAGGATCTCGGCACCCGTCTCGTAGCGCGACGACCACGCGGTGTCCGAGTTCTCCACTTTCAGCCACTGGTCGCGGCAGACGAAGTGCAGGCCCTCGTTGCGGGTCAGCGCGCCGGGAAGCAGGCCGACTTCACACAGAACTTGGAAGCCGTTGCAGATGCCGAGGACCGGCATGCCGCCTTCGGCCGCCTTGACGACGGATTCCATGACGGGTGCGAACCGGGCGATCGCGCCTGCACGCAGGTAGTCGCCGTAGGAGAACCCGCCGGGGACGACGATGGCGTCCACGTTCTTCAGGTCCGCGTCGGCGTGCCACAGACTGACGGCCTCGCCGCCGGCGAGCGTCACGGCGCGGGAGGCGTCGACGTCGTCGAGAGTTCCGGGGAAGGTGATGACCCCCACGCGGGCGGACGAGTTGCGTGTGCTCATGCTTCTCGGGTGACCTTCCAGTCCTCGATGACGGTGTTCGCGAGGAGCGATTCCGCGATCTTCTCGAGCTCGGCGTCGTCGACGCTGTCGTCGACCTCTAACTCGAACCGCTTGCCCTGCCTGACGTCGGAGACGCCTGCTACGCCGAGACGACCAAGCGCGCCTGCGATGGCCTGACCCTGCGGGTCGAGGATTTCGGCCTTGGGCATGACATCGACAACTACTCGGGCCACGAGGGAGCTCCTTGGATAAGACAAATACCGGCGGTGAAGAGTTTACGCAGCACCAGCGCGAGCCGCGAAACTGCGCTTAGTGTGGAGGAATGAAGCTGACGCACTTCGGACATTCCTGTGTACTCGTCGAGCTGAACGGCACCACGGTGCTGTTCGATCCCGGCAACTTCTCACACGGCTTCGAGGGCATCACCGGGCTCGACGCCATTCTGATCACCCACCAGCACCCCGACCACGTCGACCTCGAGCGTCTTCCTGCACTGGTGGACGGCAATCCGAACGCAGCGTTGTACGCGGATCCGATGACCGCGTCGCAACTCGGCGAGCGGTGGACGGCCACACACGCGGGCCAGACGTTCTCCGTCGGCGGCATCCAGGTGAGTGGTGTCGGCGGAACCCATGCCGTCATCCACCCCGAACTGCCCGTGATCGACAACACTGGCTATCTGCTGGGGACACCGGAGAATCCGGGGCAACTGTTCCATCCCGGCGACTCGTTGTTCGTTCCCGAGCAGAAGGTGGACGTGCTGGCGCTCCCGACTGCGGCGCCGTGGTCGAAGCTCTCGGAGAACGTCGAGTTTCTGCGCGCAGTCGCACCTCGGACCGCGTTCCCGATCCACCAGGCCGTCGTCGCCGAGGAGGCCAGGGGAATCTACTACGGCCGGTTCAAGGACATGGCCGACGAGAACACCGAATTCCGCGAGCTTCCTCAGGAATCCTCCCTCTCCATGTGAGTAAAAATATAGGCCGGGGACAGGAGCGGAGCCTGCGGAGCGACCCGATGGCACTGTCATCTCCACTCACATCAACCGGTCACCTCGGGCGGCAGAGTGTCCAGCATGATCACGGAGCTCCCGTCCCACTGGTAGCGGATTGCGGCGGGGCCACCGTCGGGTGCTGCGAACGCCTCGTCGGCGACGAGCCAGCGATAGTTCACGGTGATCGTGTCGGCGGTCTGGGTTGCAACACTCGTGAAGCTGTACGGCGCTGCCGTCGCCGTGCCGAGGTACACACCGTTGCCGAAGAACAGAATGTGCTCCGGTGTGCTCGCGGTTGCATACGGCGACGCCGCAGCTTCCACCCACGTGAACGCCGCACAGGGATCACCTGTCCGGCCTGCGGTCCAGGCTTCGTCCGGGAAGTATCGCGGAATGGATGCCACAGCATCGGCGACCACGGCAGCGTCCACACATGTCTTCGGCTGGACCGGGGTCACTGTCGGAGCTGCGTCCGCCGTCGGGATCCTGATGTCCGACGGAAGGGCAGGGACCGGCGACGGAACCACGACCGACGGCAGCGCGCCCACCGAGGGTGCAACCGTCGGCGTCGCGGCCTGCTGCCCCGGCGCGGCAGTGGATTCCGACACTGCGGTCGCTGTGCCGCCATCGGTGTTTCCGCAGGCCACAGCGGCCATCATGCAGAGGGTCACGAGCACGATTCTTTTCATGGCGCCGCCTCGACATCGATTGCATCGTCGAGGGTTACATCCACTGGACCAGGTGGTCCGTTACGTCACGATCTCATAACCCCGCGAGCGGTCAGGCTGCTCTCACCCTGCGAACGTGTTCGTACACGCCCGGTGTTGCACCGCTGTAGAGCGCCAGGTCGACCGCGTCCAGGATTGCCTGCCGGGGACCGCTGCGGCCCAGTTGTTTTGCGCTGACCGCCAATCGGACGGTGCCGCCGCGTCGGGCGGTACGTCCGGCGCCGATGACCAGTGCTCGACACCACCAGGGTTCGGCTTTGAAGCCTTCGCCGATGCCCAGGACTCGTGCCCGTACGAGCGATCCCGATTCCAGATCGTGAATTGCACTGAGGCCGGCGATCATTCGAAAGCCGGCCTCGGGCAGAGCGGCAACTGCTCCGGGTGATGCGATCCACCTCGGCGCTGCGAACACCCTTGTGCGCAAGCCGGTCTGCTCCATGACCCGGTCGGCGGCCATGAGCCGCAGCCGTGCTTCGTGACGTGGAAGTGCTGCGAATTCGGCTCGGCGACGCTTGGTCGCGGCCTGGTCGTACCCGTGCAGGACTATCGCATCCCCCAGGTCCCGACGCCCTCGCAGCCAGTCCTGGGTGTTCTCGTCTTTCGTGAGCCGGTACTTGTCCTTCAGCCGCGGCGCAACGAGAAGCGACTGCGCGACGCCACGCTTGTCCAGTTCGAGGGCGAACTCCGCTGCGTTGTCGCAGGTGTCGTCCCTGATTCCGCTCACCGACACGATCAGTGCTCCAGACATGCCGCGAGCCTCGCACACCGATGTGAACGAGGCTCGACGGCAGAATTGATCGCGTCTAAACGGCGATGTTCTCCTTGGGCAGGATCTTGTCGATCGCAGCCAGTACTTCAGGGGCGTCCGGCTCGGTACGTGGGCGGAAGCGGTTGGTGACGACGCCCTCGGGTGAGATCAGGAACTTCTCGAAGTTCCACTGGATGTCTCCTGCGACGCCTTCTGCGTCCTCGGTCTTGGTGAGCTCCGCGTAGAGCGGGTGCCGGTTCTCTCCGTTGACCTCGATCTTCTCCGTGATGGGGAAGGTGACGCCGTAGGTGGTGGAGCAGAACGTTTCGATTTCCTCGGCGGTGCCGGGCTCCTGACCACCGAACTGGTTGCAAGGAACGCCGATGACGGACAGTCCCTTCGCCGAGTATTCGGTGGCAAGCTTCTCGAGTGTGGCGTACTGAGGCGTCAGGCCGCACTTCGAGGCGACATTCACCACGAGGACGGCTCTGCCCGCGTACTCGTCGAGCGAGGTGGGCGCACCGCCCAGCGTGTTGATGCCGATGTTCTGGACTTCAGTCATTCCACGAACTTACCTGTGGGTACCGACTTCTGGTGAGTTGGCTGTCCGAACACACAAGAGCGACCCTCCGAGTGGGAGGGCCGCTCTTGTACTACACGCCTGGTGACGGGGGGTGCGCGTCACCAGGCGGGGTCTTTTACGCCTTGGCTGCGGCTTTATCGAGCTCGACGCGCTTGTCGTCTTCCGGGAGATGGTCGTCGACCATGGTCTCCTCGTCGAACGGCAGGTCTCCGTCGAGGACGGTCTTGACGCGTGACGCGTCGATCGTCTTGGTCCAGGTTCCCACGAGAAGGGTTGCAACTGCGTTGCCGGAGAAGTTCGTGAGTGCCCGGGCCTCGGACATGAACCGGTCGATGCCGACGATCATGCCGACGCCGTCGAGCAGTTCGGGGCGGTGGCTCTGCAGGCCGCCCGCGAGGGTTGCCAGACCGGCACCGGAGACTCCGGCAGCACCCTTCGACGCGATGATCATGAAGAGCAGCAAGGAGAACTGCTCGGGGATCGAGAGCGGCATGTTCATCGCGTCGGCGATGAAGATCGACGCCATGGTCAGGTAGATGGCGGTGCCGTCGAGGTTGAACGAGTATCCGGTCGGGACGACGATGCCGACGGTGGTGCGCTCGACGCCGACATGCTCCATCTTGGCGATCAGACGCGGCAGAGCCGACTCGGACGAGCTCGTCGCGACGATGAGCAGGTATTCGCGCCCCAGGTACTTGGCCAGCTTGAAGATCGAGAAGCCGGACACGAACTTCAGGATCAGGCCGAGGAAGCCGAACACGAAGATGAAGCACGTGATGTAGAACGCCAGCATCAGTGTGCCGAGCTGAACGACAGCGTCGAATCCGGTCTTGCCGACCACACCGGCGATGGCGCCGAAAGCGCCGATCGGGGCGAGCCACAGGATCATCGTCAGGATGCGGAACACGAGCTTCTGCACTGCGCCGATGCCCTTGAGGATGCCCTCGCCCTGCTTGCCCATGGCCTGGAGTGCGAAGCCGACGAGGATGGCGACGAACAACGTCTGCAGCACCGAGCCTGCGGTCAAGGACGACAACAGCGACTCGGGGATGATTCCGGCGATGAAGTCCATCGTGCCGCCTGCACCTTCGGCGTCCTCGGCGTACTCCGAACCACCGCCTGGCACGATGTTCAGGCCGGTGCCTGGCTGGATCAAGTTGCCGACGACCATGCCGATGCCGAGGGCGATCGTCGACATTCCGATGAAGTAGGCGAGCGCGAGCCCGCCGACCTTGCCGACACTGGCTGCAGCTTTGACCGAGCCGATGCCGAGAACGATGGTGCAGAAGATGACCGGGCTGATCATCATCTTGATCAAGCTGACGAACAGGGTGCCGAGCACTGCGAGCTCGACACCGAAGTCCTTCCACAGGAGACCGACGGCAACACCGGCGACCACGGCGATGATCACCGCGATGTAGAGCCAGTGCGTCTTGTCGCGCTTCTTCTTCGGTTCCGGCGCCGGATTCCGGTTTTCAGCATCGATGCTGGTAGTCATGGGTACGTCCTTTGTGACTAATGGAGTGAGTTGGATCACGCCTTGCTAGAGGACGATGTTGGTGGAATTCGTGACCGTAGTCACGAATACGTTCATTCTGTTCACGAGAACCGGGTACGAAACAAAGGAACGAAACGTGGCGAAGCGTCCGACGAGCGTTGCAGGGCAAGTTCTGATCCTGCAATTGATCGTCATGGCCGTCATCGTGCTTGCCGGCGGGTTCCTGACCATCGTCAACGAGCGGTCCAACAGCGACGAGGCGACCCGCCGCGAGGTCATCGCCGTCGCGGCGAGCATCGCCAACGAACCGTCGACGCCGACGGCGATCGCCTCGGACGACCCCACTGCGTACCTGCAACCGGAGACCGAACGGATCCGAAAGGTCACCGGCGTCGACTTCATCGTCGTGATGGCGCCGGACCGAACTCGTTTCACTCACACCACCGTCGACCTGATCGGTCAGCCGTTCAGCGGCAACATCGATCGCGCGCTCGAGGGCGAGACGTTCACCGAGACCTACGTCGGGTCGCTCGGTCCCTCGATCCGCGCGGTGACGCCGGTGACCGACTCCACCGGTGCCATCGTCGGCCTGGTGTCGGCCGGGGTGACGAGGGACAAGATCAGCGATCAGTTCCTGGCCGGGCTGCCTCTCATCGTCGGGGTGGTGATCTCGGCCTTCATCGTCGCCGCCGGCGGCTCGGTGGCACTGAGCCGACGACTTCGTCGTCAGACGTTGGGCATGGCGCCGGACGAGTTGCGTTCGATGTACGAGCATCACGACGCCGTTCTGCACTCCATCAGCGAAGGGTTGCTCGTGTTCGGCAAGAGGGACACGGCGGAAATCGTCAACGACGAGGCCAGGCGGCTCCTCGATCTCCCCGACGGCCCTGTTCGACGGACGGACCTGCCGGAATCACTGCAGCACATGACGTCCGGCGGCGAACTCCACCTGACCGAAACCCGCGTGCTGGTCGTCAACTCCGACCCGGTGATGTGGGAGGGTCGACGCCTCGGCGACGTTCTCACGATCCGCGATCGCACGGAATTGCAAGGGGTGATCGGTGAACTCGATTCGGTGCGGAGCTTCGCCGAATCGCTGCGTTCGCAGGCGCACGAGTCCGCGAATCGCCTGCACACCGTCATCACGATGGTGGAACTCGGTCGGCCACAGGAAGCTGTCGAGTTCGCGACTGCGGACCTCGAACTGTCGCAGAACTTGATCGACCGATTGATGAGTGCCGTGGGTGAACCCGCTCTGGCCGCCTTGTTGTTGGGCAAGGTCAGTCAGGCAGCCGAGCAGAGCGTCGAACTCACGATCACCGAGGACACAGCACTCGAACATGCCGGCATCGTCACTCCGCGGGAATTGGTCACGCTGGTCGGTAATTTGATAGACAATGCAATCGATGCGTCGAAGGAAGCAGAGCAGCCGTGGGTCGAAGTGACGGTGCGTGATTCGGAATCGGAGCTGATGGTTCGGGTGTCCGACAGCGGCCCGGGGATGCCCGCCGACGTACTGAGAACTGCACTGACCCGCGGATACTCGACCAAATCCGGGTCGCGCGGCCTGGGTCTGGCACTGGTGACACAGGTGGTCAATCGGTATCGCGGATCGCTGACCTCCGAGGTCACCTACGGTTCGGTGTTGACCGCGACCATTCCGCTGGGGAGGCCCTCGTGATCCGAGTGTTGATAGTCGAGGACGAACCGTTGATCGCCGAGGCGCATCGCAGCTACGTCGAGCGCGTTCCGGGTTTCACCGTCGTCGCCCTGGCGCACACAGGGTCGGCCGCACTGCGGGCCGCAGCCGAAGCCGTCGAACCGATCGACCTGGTGCTGCTGGACATCGGCCTGCCCGATTCCAACGGCATCGACGTCGCCGCAGCGCTCGGCGGCCTCCGGCCCAGCCCGGACGTCATCGCCATCACGTCGGAGCGTGACCTCTCGGTGGTCCGATCCGCCGTGGCCCACGGTGTCGTTCTGTACCTACTGAAGCCGTTCACGTTCGCCGCGTTTCGGGACAAGCTGGACCGGTACCGCGAGTTCCACGACGCCCTTCCCGCGGGAGAGAACGCCGCGAGCCAGCGGGACATCGACCGAGCGATGTCCCACCTGCGCACCGCGGACGAACGCGCCTCGACCCCGAAAGGCATTGCGCCGCAGACGATGGACGGCGTCACCGCAATCGTCCGCGACGCCCCCGACGGGCTCAACGCGTCCGAGGCCGCCAAGCTCGTCGGAGTCTCGCGCGTGACGGCCTGGCGGTACCTCGAGCGCCTCGCCGACGACGGCCTGGTCACCCGGAACACCGAGTACGGAAAGGCCGGTCGCCCGCAGGTCAGGTACGTCTGGCGCTGACACTCACATACGGGCGCCGGTCTGCTGCACGATCCAGGCGTATTCGAAGGCGGCTTCCTTCCACTTCTCGTATCGTCCACTGACGCCGCCGTGGCCTGCGCTCATCTCGGTCTTGAGCAGCAGGTCGGAGTCACCGGTCTTGGTGGCACGCAGTGCGGCAACCCATTTGGCGGGCTCGACGTAGAGCACACGGGTGTCGTTGATGGACGTGATCGCGAGGATCGCTGGGTAGTCCTTGGCTTCGACGTTCTCGTAGGGACTGTACGACTTCATGTAGTCGTACACCTCCTTGTCCGCCAACGGATTGCCCCACTCGTCCCACTCGATGACCGTGAGCGGCAGCGACGGGTCGAGAATGGAGGTCAGTGGATCGACGAACGGAACGTTCGCGAGGATGCCGTTGAACAGCTCCGGCGCCAGGTTCGCGACAGCACCCATCAGGAGCCCGCCCGCGCTACCACCGTCGGCGACGAGGTGTTTCGGCGCCGTCCGACCCGTGTCGATCAGATGCTGTGCAGCGGAGACGAAATCGGTGAACGTGTTCTTCTTGGTGAGAGTCTTGCCGTTCTCGTACCAGTGGCGGCCCATCTCGCCGCCACCGCGCACGTGTGCGACGACGAAGACGATTCCGCGGTCCAGTAGCGAGAGCCTGGCTACGGAGAACGCCGGATCCATCGATGCTTCGTACGATCCGTAGCCGTACAGCAGGGTCGGAGCAGGGCCTTCGGGAACGTCCTTGCGCAACACGATGGACAGCGGAATACGGGTCCCGTCGGCCGCGACGGCCCAATCTCGATGCTGGACGTAGTCGTCGGCGCGGAAATCGCCCAGGACGGGCTGCGCCTTACGGAGCAGCAACTCGCCTGATTTCACGTCGTAGTCGTACACCTGCCCGGGGGTGATGAACGAGGTGTAGACAAGACGAAGAAGTGGCTGCGTCCACTCGGGGTTCGAGCCGGCGCCGACGGCGAAGAGTTCTTCCTCGAACTCGAGTTCCTCGTAGTCGCCGTACCCCTCGGGTCCGATCGGCCAGATGGCCAGCCGTGTCAACGCTTCTCGGCGGTAGTTGAGTACGAGATGGTCGGCGAACGCGTCGACGTCCTCGAGCCTGACGTCGTCGCGGTGCGGAATCAGAATGGTCTGGTTCGACGGATCGTCGACGGGTGCGTCGGCGAGGAGGAAGTTCTCCGCCTTCTCGCCGTCAGTTCCCCAGCCGTTGACGGAGCCGTTGTGCTGGATCAGGAATCGATCCTCACCGTTCACCACGGCATGCTCGACGCTGTACTCCACACCGGTTTCGCGCGGGAGTACGACGCGGAATTCGCCTTCCGGATTCTCGGATTCCAGGACGAGGCATTCGGAGGTGATCTTGGAGCCGACCCAGATCATCAGGTACTTCTCGCTACGGGTGGAGCCGAATCCGACCCAGTAGCTCTCGTCCGGCTCGTGGAAGACCTTGACGTCCTCGGAGGATGGTGTGCCGAGCTTGTGCCGCCACACGGTGTCGGGACGCCAGGATTCGTCGACGGTTTGGTAGAAGACGTGACCGTGGTCGATCGACCAGGTCGCTCCGGTGGAGACCTTCTCGATGGTGTCGGGCAGCATCTCATCGGTGCGCAGGTCCTTGAAACGCAACGTGTACCGCTCGTCGCCCTCGGTGTCGGTCGAGTAGGCCAGGAGGTTACCGTCCTGGCTGATCGAGAATGCTCCGAGGGAGAAGAAGGTGTGCCCCTCGGCCTCGATGTTGGAATCGAGAAGGACCTGCTCGCCCGGCACCTCACCGGACAGAGTGGGAGGTGTCCAGTCGTCGGGAGAATCCACGGCGCAACGGCATTGGAGGCCGTAGGACTTGCCTTCGATGGTCCGCGAGTAGTACCACCAGTCGCCCATACGCGTCGGGACCGACAAGTCTGTCTCCTGGGTGCGTGACTTGATCTCGTCGAAGATCTGTCCGCGGAGTTCCTCGAGACCGGCGGTCTGCTGCTGGGTATAGGCGTTCTCGGCTTCGAGATAGGCGATCACCTCGGCATCTTCCTTGTCCCGCAGCCACTCGTAGTTGTCGACGACGGTGTCGCCGTGGTGGGTCCGTTCGAGGGGGACCTTCTTGGCAATCGGTGGAGTAACTGTCATGGCTTGACCCAATCGTCGAAGTTGAGGCCCGAAATGCGTTCGTAGGCCTCGATGTACCGTGCACGAGTCGCCGCGACGACGTCGTCGGGAAGAGCGGGCGGCGGCGTGTCACCGTGACGGTCCCAGCCCGATTCGCCCGTCAGCCAGTCGCGGACGTACTGCTTGTCGAAGCTCGGCTGAACGCGACCTTCCTCGTAGCTGTCGGCCGGCCAGTACCGCGAGGAATCCGGGGTGAGCACCTCGTCGGCGAGAACCAGGTTGCCGTCGGCGTCCTGCCCGAATTCGAACTTGGTGTCGGCGAGGATGATTCCGCGGTCGAGTGCGAAATTGGCAGCTCGGGCGTAGATCTCGAGGGTGTCCTCGCGAAGTTTGAACGCCAGTTCCTCCCCGACCTTGTCGACGACGGCGGCGTAGTCGACGTTCTCGTCGTGCTCGCCGAGAGCCGCTTTGGCCGCGGGCGTGAAGATCGGCTCGTCGAGCTTGCTGGATTCGACCAGACCGTCGGGCAGGGCGACACCGCACACCGCGCCGGTCCGCTGGTAGTCCGAGAGCCCCGAACCGGTCAGGTAACCGCGAGCGACGCATTCGATCGGCACCATCTCGAGGCGCTTGACGACAAGAGCCCGTCCGAGCAGTTCCTGAGGGATCCGATCGTCGAGCGGATCACCGGCGAGGTGATTGACTCCCCCGAGCTCTTCGAAGAAGAACACGCTCATCGCCGTCAGGACGCGCCCCTTGTCGGGGATCGGCGTATCGAGGACGTAGTCGTAGGCGGAGATGCGGTCGCTTGCGACGAGAAGCAGGTGGTCGTCGTCGACGATGTAGAGATCGCGAACCTTGCCGCCGGCCAGATGCTGGTAGCTACTGAGTGTTGGGCGCACGAAACCAACCCTATCTGGGCCTGATGTGGTCGTGTTCCTGCCTCAGGAGAAGAATGGTTGGTGATGGCAACCAACGAGATCGCAGACGTCGGCTTCCGCTCCGAGCGCGGGCCGGTGCTCATTGCACTGATGCTGAGCACCTCCCTCGTCGCACTGGACTCCACGATCATCGCGACGGCCGTGTTGACCATCGTCGACGATCTCGGTGGTTTCAGTCAGTTCCCGTGGCTGTTCTCGATCTATCTGCTGGCCCAGGCCGTGTCCGTGCCGATCTACGGGAAGCTGGCCGACCTGTTCGGCCGCAAGAAGGTCATGCTGTGGGGGATCGGAGTGTTCCTGCTCGGCTCGATTCTGTGCGGCCTGGCGTGGTCGATGCCCGCGTTGATCGCTTTCCGTGCGGTTCAGGGACTCGGGGCGGGGGCGGTGCAGCCGATGTCCGTCACGATCGCGGGCGACATCTACACCCTGCAGGAACGCGCCAAAGCCCAGGGCTACCTGGCCAGCGTGTGGGCCATGTCGGCAGTGCTGGGGCCTGCACTCGGCGGTGTGTTCTCCGAGTTCCTGTCCTGGCGCTGGATCTTCTTCGTCAACATCCCACTGTGCGCACTGGCCGCCTGGATGCTGATCCGACGCTTCCACGAAGGGCCCGTCGACCGCTCGAAACCCACGATCGACTACCTCGGTGCGGGTCTGCTCACCGTCGGCGCGGCTGCGCTGCTTCTCGGGTTGCTGGAAGGCGGACAGTCCTGGGCATGGGCGTCGGGCACGTCGGTGGGGATCTTTGCACTCGGGGTCGTCTCACTGGCGTTGTTCACCTGGCAGCAGACCCGCGCGCCCGAGCCGATACTGCCGCTCTGGGTGTTCACCCGGCGCGTCCTCGTCGTCAGTAGCCTGGTGTCCCTCATCGTCGGGGCAATCGTGCTGGGGTTGACGTCGTACGTCCCCACCTTCGTGCAAGGCGTCCTCGGCACCGGTGCCATCGTGGCCGGCTTCGCTCTGGCAACCCTCACGCTCGGCTGGCCGATCGCGGCGTCGCTGTCCGGCAAGTTCTATCTGAGGTTCGGATTCCGCGCGACGGCGTTGACCGGTGGGTCCATCGCGGTGGTCGGAACCGGATCGGCAACGCTGATAGGCGCGCAGTCGCAGATCTGGATGATCGCCGCCGTCTGCTTCGTCGTCGGGCTCGGCATGGGTCTCATTGCAAGCCCGACGCTGATCGCCGCGCAGTCGTCGGTCGAGTGGTCCGAGCGTGGCGTCGCGACGTCGACCAACATGTTCGCCCGCTCCATCGGCAGCGCCGTCGGCGTCGCGATCTTCGGTGCGATCGTGAACTCGCGTGTCTCCGGGGATCCGGAACCGCAGCAGCTGTCCGACGCCATTCATCTGGTCTTCCTGGGCGTCTTCGGTGCGGCAGTACTCATGCTCCTCGCCGCAACGTTGATGCCCAAGGCGGCTCCGCCGCAGGTGAGTGGACGGGCATCTCAGCCGTGACGATCTACTGGGCGAACAGCGTCTGGACCTGATCCAGGGTCGAGATGACCCCGTCGTAATCCGGTCGGTAGCTCGTAGCAGGCAGCTCGAAGACGTTGCCGGATGCAAAGGCAGGCAGACTCGCGTAGGCGGGATCCTGTTTCAATTCGTCCAAGCTACGACCGGCGACCGGAACGACGATGATGACGGGTGCGCTCGCCACCGGAGCCAGGAGTTCGGGGCTGATGATGAACGAGTCACCCGAGCCGTAGAGCTCGGGGTTGTCGGCTTTGGTGAGCACGTCGTCCGGTTCGAGGCCGACGTTCTTCAGCAACTCCGGCAACGTTGCAGTCTGCGGGATGAACGCGGGCTCGTTGGTGCTCAGCGACAACAGGTACGACACGGGCGATCCCGGCACCCTGATGGCGCCTTTTACTTCGGCGACCTTGTCGTCGTATGCCTCGAGCAGTCCGGCAACCTTGTCCGACTCACCCGCAGCGTCGGCAACGGCTTCGAGCTGCCCCTGCCACGTGTTGACGGACGCGGGTATCAGAACAGTCGGCGCGATGGCGGTCAGCTGGTCGTATGCTTCGTCTGCCTGGACGGCGGAAATTCCCTGTCCGCCACCGATGATGAGGTCGGGTTCTGCCTGTGCGATCGCCTCGATGTTCAGCGCTTCGCCTGCGGGTAGTTCTTCGGTGCCCTGCTCCTCCGCCTTCTCGGCCCACTGCGGCGGGAAGCCACCGTCGAGGTTGGTCACGCCCAGAAGCCGCGTGTCGGTGATGGCGATCGGTGCGTCGAGGGTGAAGAGGTATCCGGCCAGTCCTGCAGACAGCACCGCGATGCGTTGCGGATCGGCGGGCACGGTGACGTCACCCTTGTCGGTCGAGATCACCCTGGTCTCGCTGCTTGTGGCTCCAGTTCCGGTGTCGTCACCGGGCGAGTTGTCGCTACTGCATGCGGTGAGACCGATCGTCGCTGCGGCGAGCGCGGCGATCACGCGCACACTGCGCCGCCGAAGAAGTGAACCGGACAAGGTAAATCCTTTCGAAAGCGCGAGACGTCAGTAGTGCTCGACCAACTCAGCATTCTAGATCGATCACTCGCAGTTGTGGTGGGTCAGCTTTCGCGATGCACCACACCGCGCGAGACGAGATCGACCGTCAGGACCACCGCCAATGTCTGAGCGAGCAAGAGTCCGGTCAACACGAGTATCTGCACGGCTCCGGCCTGGATGGCCGAACCGCTGGCCAACAGCACACCCACGAAAGCTCCGGGCAGTGTCACGAGCCCGACCGTCCGCGTCTGATCCAACCCAGGCAGCAGCGCGTCCCCGGCAGTGGGACGAACGACTTCGAGACGCGAATCACGTTCGGTGAGGCCGAGACTCAACGCGGCTTCTACTTCACCGTGCCGCTCGGACAGTGCGTCCAGAGCTCGACGAGCCGCAAGCGACGTCGCTGTCATCGTGCCGCCCAGAATGATGCCACCGACGGGCACGATCGCAATCCCTTCGGCAGGAACGACTCCCGTCGACAAACACAATGGAACGACGACGCCGATACCCACGGCCAGCGGGACCGTCAACCACAGCCCGGATCTCCCGGCCTCCGAACGGCGAATGGACGTGAAGGCCGCCGCAGCGAACATGACGACCAACACCAGCAACGAAGACCACAGATGAGCGAGCGCCGCGGCGAGGACCAGCGACACCGCGGCCAACTGCAGGAACCCACGGCCAGCTGCCGACGGCACCGTCCACACTCGCCCGACGGCAGAGACTCGGTACACCGAGGCCGCCAGCAGGACCATGACCACGCACAGGACTGCAAGGGGAACGCCGGGCTCGACCAGGGAAGAACTCACCCATAGATTATCCACGTGAGTGGAAAGGTAGGCGGGAGCCTACATTTCCACTTACAGACCGACGCGCTCCAGCATGGCGTCGAACTCCTCGCTGGCCTCGGCTTGACTGCGGCCTGCGGCCAATGCGCCGTTGTACACCGCCAGCGCTTCTTCCTGGTACTTCTTGTATTTTTCCAGCCACTGCTCGGAGTTGGCGCGCCAGTATCCGATGATCTCGAATCGAGTCACCGGGTAGCCGAGCTCCTTCCGGAAGTACTTTCGCACGACGCGGGACGACGCAGCCTCACCGGCGAACCAGATGTAACCCTCGCCGTCGGGCAGTTCCCACTGACGTGCCGCGTCTTCGAGCACACTCGCGGAATCACCGTTGCCGGAGCCGAATCGCCAGTCGTACGTCACGTCGCCGGCTGTCTCGAACTCCTGCTTGTCACCGCGCTCGAGCACCTCGACGATCGCGTGAGCTTGTGCGCCACTCGGCAATTCCTCGATGATGCGTCCGAGCGCAGGCAGACCCGTCATGTCTGCGACGAGCAACTGCCACTGCGCCGTAGCCGGGATGTTGTACCAGGAACGTGGCCGCGTCCACAGCAAAACCTGGCCGACCGTCGCGTTCAGCGCCCAGGTGGCAGCAACACCGCCTTCGTGCGCGACGAAATCGATGACAAGGCGCCCGGAGTCGGCATCGAACCGACGGACGGTGTAGTTGCGGCCCTCGGGCGCATCCTCGATGCCGTGGAACCACCATTCGCCGTCGACCTCGGTCATCGCAGGCGGACGATCCTCACCCTCACGCGCGAAGAACAACGTCACGCATTCGTCGGGCGCGCCGATACTGACGTACTCCGAGACGTCCTCACCTCCGAACGTCACCCGCACCATGTGCTTGGTGATCTGCTCGACGGCAACAACTTCGGCGTAGTAGAAACCCTTGCTCATTCTTCCTCGTCCAGATGTTCGTGGGTATCGGAGACACCTCGGCGCCAATATCCCGTGATCGAGCTGTCCCCCTTGCCCAAACCCAGATCCTTCCGGATCCAGGACCGCAGCGGACGTATGTCCCCGGCCTCGCCGGCGAGCCAGACGAACACCGAAGCGCCGTCCGGAATCTTCGTCGATCGTACTGCCGTCTCGAGCCCCGACGCCTCACCGTGCGGCGTCACAATCCAGTGGACGTCGATTCCACCCGGCGGGTCCAGCTTCTGAATGCTCGATTCGGTGTGCACTTCGATGTACACGTCTCCGCGGGTGTCACGCGGCATCTCCTCCACCCAGCGAGCGATCGCAGGCAGCGCGGTCTCGTCGCCGACGATGACGAAATGGTCGTATCCGGGATCGATGATCACCCCGCCGGGAGGTCCCGCGACATGAAGGGTGTCACCCGGCCTTGCCGCGATCGCCCACCCCGACGCGAGCCCATGTCGGTGCACGACGAAATCGATATCGATCTCCCGCTCCTCGGGACGGTACTTCCGGACTGTGTACTCACGGGTGGTCGGGAAGGGCTCCGGCCAATCGAGATGGTCGCCGTCGGGCACCGGGAGCCGCAGCTCACCGGTGTCGACGTCGGGGAAGATGAGCTTGACGTGCTCGTCGGCGACCTGACTGACAAATCCATCGGTCCCGGCTCCACCGAACGTCACGCGGATCATCGTGTCGGTGATCATCTCGGTCCGGACGACCTCTGCCGCACGGATCTTGATGGGATAAGGCTGGCGTCGGGCGGGCGTAGGCACTACAGGCTCCTGATCGATTAACATTCGAAGTTAGGCTAACCTATAGAACTAGTCGGGCGCACCCCCTGTGATTCGTCGAACCCCTACGGCCAACCCCGTCGACGCGTCCGCTCGCAGCACCGGAACCCCACCGTCCATCCCCTCCCACTGGAACACGAGCCTGCCGACGTATGACATCCGCCTGGAATCCGCCCAAGCACATCCCCGTTTTCTTCGACATTCCGGACACGCCGCCGCAGCGTCGAATCAGAATCCGCGACGGCATGTCGCCGCTACGCCTCTCGGCGTCGATCATCCGATCGGCAGGCTGGCATGCGGCACTCGGGTGCCTGCTCCTGGTGCTGTACAACACCGCGACGACGCTCGTTCCGCTGGCATTGGGTGCAGCCATCGACCGCGGCATCGGGCCGGTCACCACGGGCACCCCTCCCGGTGAGGCCGTCGGTGGGTTCCTGCAGTGGCTTGCCGTCATCGCAGGCCTCTATGTGGTCATGAACTTGACGTATCGCTTCGGCGGGCGCATCGGTTGGTTCGCTGTACAGCGTGCGAAGTACGAGCTGTCGTCGCGAGTGATCGAGCGCATCCTCGACGCACGCGGAACCGCAGGCGGACCGCAGCTGCCAGGGCGGCTGCTGTCGGTGGCAACCTCCGACAGCGACCGGGCCAGCAGCGCAATCTATTTCGCGGTGTATCCACTCGGCCATATCGTCGCAATCGTCGTCGCGGCTGTGTCGCTCTTCGCCATCCACCCGGTTCTAGGCTTGACCGTCATACTCGGGTCGCCATTGCTGTTGGCGCTCATGGCGGTTGTCGCGCGTCCACTGCAGAGACGCGCAGAGGAAGAACAAGATGCCGTCGCGGACGCGGCAGGCATCGCCGCCGATCTGGTGTCCGGCTACCGAGTGATCACGGGCATCCACGCTCAGCGCGCCGCCACTGACCATTATCGAGGTGTGTCCCGATCGGCCCTGCGCGGCACACTCGCGGCCAACAGGGCAGAGGGCGCGGTCATCGGCATCAACAATGCGCTGACCGGTCTGTTCGCGGGCGTGGTGACCGTCATCGCTGCAATGCTCACGTTCAACGGCTCCATCACGATCGGCGGCCTTATCGCCGCTGCCGCCATGGCCCAGGTGCTTCTCGATCCGCTGAGAAGTCTCATCGAGGACGCCGCAACGTTGGGTGCGATGGTGTTGGCGTCGGCCAAGCGTGTTCTCGATCAACTGCACATCGGCCCCGATCCGGAGGCGCTCGGAACCGCTCCGATCCCGGAGTCCCCGACGCTTCGGATCCACTCGCCCCAGATGACCGACCCGATTCTCGTCACGCCCGGCGAGTTTCTCGTGATCGACCCGTCCGCGATCGATGCCGACGGGCTCGTCGCCGCGATGACCTTGACCTCGCGCGGCGAGCAAGACAAGACCCCGGGCATCACACTCGACGGACGTCCCTTGCGAGAACATGACCCGGCCGAGGTCCGCCGCCGAATACTCGTCTCACCCCATCAGCCGGACCTCCTCGAACCGACGTTGTTTGCCAACGTGGCGTCCGCGGAGGCAGTTCCGGGGTCGGACGAGCACACCAGCGCCCGCGGCGCGCTGCAGGCAGCCCGCTGCGACGGCCTGGAGCACGAACTTCGCGACGGCTACGACACCGATATCGGCGACGGCGGCAGAACCCTGTCCGGTGGCCAACGCCAACGCGTCGCACTCGCCCGCGCACTGCATCGCCGTCCGCCGGTACTCGTTCTGCACGATCCCACGAATTCCGTGGACTCGGCCACCGAGCACGACATCGCCACCAGGGTACGTTCTGCGCGAGAAGGATTGACCACGATCGTCATCACGTCCTCGCCCGCCTTTCACGCAGTGTCCACGCACAGCATCGCAGGAGAACATTCGTGAGCGATACCGAAATGCAGCGCCTGCCGGTCGCCGACTGGCGCGAGATGCGTAACGAGATAACAGAACTCGCCGAGGGCAAGAAGCTGAGGATCGCGGGCATCCTCCTACTTCTGCTGATCTCGGCAGCCACGACGCTCGTCCTCCCACTGACCATCGGGTGGATCGTCGACACAGTCACCGCCAGTGAAGCGTCGGGAATTCCAGCGGTGTTCTGGTGGCAGTTGACTGCACTGGTGGCCGCTGCCCTCATCGGCGGCGTCGTCGAGTTCTTCGGCATGGTGGCGCTCGGACGCGTCATCGACACGATGGTCGCGGACCTGCGCGAGAAGTTCATGGCGGCGACACTGGATCTGACGGAGACCGAGGTGGAACGAGTGGGTGTCGGAGACATCGTGACTCGTGCCGCATCCGACACGCGGAACGTGTCCGACGAACTCCCAGCAATTCTGCCGACGCTGTCAGCAGCGATCTTCACGATCGTGCTGACCGTCATCGGGGCAGCGGCCATCGACTGGCGCTTCGGCATCGCGTTCTTGCTTGCCGCGCCGTTGTACGTACGGGCATTGAGGTGGTACCTCCCCGCGGTGCCGCCGGTGTACGGCGCACTGCGCTCGGCAGACAGCACCCGCGGCGAACGCGTACTCACCACACTCACGGCGCTTCCAACCGTTACCGCATTTCAGGTAGGCGATGCACGTATCAACGACATCCAGAGCGCAACATGGGATGTGGCACGTTGGGAGGTGCGCGCTCGAATCATGCAGAACCGTTTCTTCAGCCGCATCAACCTCGCCGAGGCGGTCTGCCTGCTCCTGATCGTCGGATGTGGTTTCGTTCTGGCTGCGCGGTACGGCACGTCACTGGGTTCGATCACCGCCGCCTCGCTGTTGTTCCTGCAGGTCACCGGACCGATCTCGATGCTGATGTTCGTGATGGACGACTTGCAGTCCGCCGCAGCATCTCTCGCTCGGGTCGTGGGTGTCACGAAGAACTACGCCGCCCCGGCCGCCGCGCCGGACTCGACCGTGAGGCGAACCGGCCCCGTCGTCTCGGTTCGTGATGCATCCTTCTCCTATCTGCCGGAGCACCCCGTGCTGAACGGCGTCGATCTGACGCTCCACGCCGGGGAGCACCTCGCGATCGTCGGCACGAGCGGTTCGGGCAAGACAACGCTCGCCCGTCTGATCGCCGGCGTGCGCGAGCCGGGCGGCGGAACCATCGAGGCATCGGTACACCGATCGCGGATCGCGTACCTGAACCAAGAGGGACGAGTCTTCTCGGCAACACTGCGCGAGAATCTGGCGTTCGCCGCGCCGGATGCTTCGGACGAGTCACTTACGCACGCACTGTCACTCGTCGGCGGGGATGTCCTTCTCAGCTCGCTCCCCGGTGGCCTCGACACCGAACTCGGCGAGGAAGGTCACCGCATCACCGCGGCGGACGTTCAGCTGCTCGCGCTGGCCAGGCTGGTCCTGCACGACCCCGCGGTGGCGATTCTGGACGAGGCCACGGCAGAAGCAGATTCGCGCAACTCGGCTCTGCTCGACGAGGCCACAGCGAAGGCACTACATGGCCGGTCGGCGATCGTCATCGCGCACCGACTCTCGCAGGCGCGTGCGTGCGACCGTATCGTCGTCCTCGAGCGGGGGTCCATCGTCGAGGAAGGCACCCACGACGAGCTACTCGATGCCGCGGGCCGCTACGCCGAACTGTGGGCCGTGTACAGCGCCGACATACAACCCCATTCCGAGGTAAGGCTAGGTTAAGCTGAGCTAGGTTAGGCTATCAATGTCAGCCTCGCCGGACCTACGCCGAGGAGCACCCGTGAAGACCTGCATCGCCACCGTGTCACTCGGCGGAACGCTCGAGGACAAACTCGACGGCATCGCCGCGGCAGGCTTCGACGGCGTCGAAATTCTCGACGCCGACCTGACGGCTGCATCATCGAGCACCGCAGACATCCGTCGGCGATGCGACGACCTCGGATTGACCGTCGACCTCTACCAACCGTTCAGGCGCGCCGAAGGTGTCACCGAAACCGAATTCGCCGACGTACTCCAACGTTTCCACCGCGAAAGCGACATCATGGAGGCGCTCGGCGGAGATGCAATCCTCGTCGTCTCCAACACCGACGACGACGCCATCGACGACCGAGACCTCTCCGCCTCGCAATTGCACGCACTCGGCGAGGCCGCAGCAGAACATGGCGCCACCGTCATGTTCGAAGCGCTGGCCTGGGGCACCCACATCAACCGCATCGCCGACGTCGAAGATGCACTGAGGCGCGCCGACCACCCGTCGTTGTCACTCGTCGTCGACACCTTCCACCTCTATGCGGTGGGAGACGGAATCGAACAGATCCACGCCCTCGACCCCCGCGGTATCGGCTTTCTTCAGGTCGCCGACGCCCCGTGGATGGATCTCGAGCTGATCCAGTGGAGCCGAAATCACCGCTGCTTCCCCGGAGACGGCGAGTTCGACGTACTCGCCCCCGTTGCCGGCGTGATCGAAGCCGGATACACCGGTCCGCTTTCACTGGAAATCTTCAACCCCGGATACCGCGAACGCCCCGCAGCCGACGTCGCGGCACACGGGGCAGAATCGCTCGACGCCTTGATTTCTCGTCTGCAATACACCACAACGTGAGCGGAAATGTAGGCCTGACCTACATTTCCGCTCACATAGGAAGGGATAGATGACCGCGTCCACTCACGACCTCGCACCCCTCGTCCTGGACGGAGTCGTCCCCTATCCACCGGAGTTCGCGCAGCGCTACCGGGATGAGGGCATCTGGGTGGACCAGACGTTCACGGAGTTTCTGTTCAGCTCGATCGAGCAGCACTCGGAGGAGACTGCACTGATCTTCGGTGACACCCGGATCACGTACGGCCACCTGGGCGAGCGGATTCTGACGCTCGCGGCCGGGTTCGAGCGTCTCGGAATCCGGCGCGGCGACCGCGTCGTGGTCCACCTCCCGAACATTCCCGACTATGTGGCGCTGGTGTTCGCACTCTACGAGATCGGCGCAGTACCCGTCCTCACCCCGATCGCGTTGCGCCTGCACGAAATCGGTTACATCGTCGAAGAATCCGGTGCCCGCGGGTACATCGCCACCGCCGCGCACGACGGGAACGATCTCGCAGCCCTCGCAGCCGAACTGAAGTCGACGTCGTCCACACTCGAACACACGATCATCGTCGACGCCGATGGACTTGAACCGCTTCTTGCACAGGGCACACTGGAACATCGTCGACGATCGCTCCCGTCGGACGTCGCTTTCCTGGCATTGTCGGGAGGCACGACCGATCGCCCCAAGCTTGTCCCGCACACCCACGAGACGTACCTCGCCTCCGTGCGGGCGGCAGCCGCGATGACCGATATCACCTCGGACACAGTGCAACTCGTCGTGCTACCGATGTCGCACAGCTTCGCGATGCGCTCCCCCGGTTACCTGTCCACTCTCGCTGCCGGCGGCACAGTCGTCATGGCGCCCAACGGGAGTCCGGACGTGAGCTTCCCCCTCATCGCCGAGCATGGTGTGACCATCGTCGCGCTGGTTCCCCCGCTCGCGCTGGCGTGGTTGAACTCGTCACTGAAAGAGCGATACGACCTGTCCACGCTCGCCGTCATCCAGGTCGGCGGGGCGAAGTTCAGCCCCGACTCGGCGCGACGAGTTCGGCCTGAACTCGGGGCAACGGTCCAGCAGTCCTTCGGTATGGCCGAGGGCCTGCACACCTTCACACGACTCGATGCGGACGAGGACATCATCACCACTCGCCAGGGGCGCCCGACCACCGACTACGACGAAATCCGCGTCGTCGACTCTCATGGCCAGAATGTCGACAGCGGCACCGCCGGTGACCTTCTGACCCGTGGACCGTCGACCATCCGCGGTTACTACAACGCCCCTCAGCACCAGAACGTGTTCACCGAGGACGGCTTCTACCGCACGGGTGACATTGTCGTCCAGGGCGCCGACGGTTACCTGACGGTCACCGGACGCTCGAAGGATCAGATCAACCGTGGCGGGGAGAAAGTCGCACCCGCAGAGGTGGAAGACCTGCTGCTGGCGCACGAGTCGATCCACGAGGCCTCCGTCCAGGGCATTCCCGACGCCGTCCTCGGTGAGCGTGTCAAAGCATTCCTGCTCCCACGCGAGGGTGTGGATCCGAAATCGTTGTCGCTGACCAAGGTTCGGCAGTTCCTGAAGGCCAAGGGGCTCGCGACGTACAAGCTTCCTGACGTCGTCGAATTGGTCACCGAGTTCGAGCGCACCGCCGTCGGAAAAATCAGCAAGAGAAAGTAGAACCGCTTCGCGTGTCGACGAGTGCGGGGCCGGATCCTTTCCCGGCCCCACACTCTCGCGTCCCTACGTTTTCTGCGCAGACTGCTGCAGGTCCTCCAGAACCGCAAGCCAGCGTTCCAGCCGTGGATCCTCTGCCAACACGATGTAGTCCACCTTCTCCACCCCTGCGCTGCGCCACTGCTCGACGAGTTGCATCACGCGCACGGAATCCATTCCCTGCTCGCGCAAATCCAATTCGTGGTCGAGCTCGTCGACCTCCACGTACAGCACGTTCGCCACATCTTCCTGTACCTGTTCGCTGCTCAGTGTCATCGCTGTTCGGCTCCTTCGTCGCCTGGTTCCAGTAGTCGGGTGAGCTGCGCACCCCAGTGGGCTCGTCCGCGCGCGGTGAGGATCACCGACGTGTGGTTTTCGCCGTCGGCCACAGTGATCACGGCCCGCGGGAGATGGACACGCCAGGCGCCCCGTCCAGCGGTGAGCCCCTCCGCCTCGGAGTTGTCGATGGTTTCCCCAGCCAACACGACGAGCGAGCCGCAGTCGAGTCGGCCGCTGGTCGGTTGAGCCATGAGTTGTTCACATCGGTTACCGGACACCGCAAAGGCTTTGACGAGCGTCTGGTTCGCAAACAACGCGCGGCTTCCCTCGTCGCCGAGAATGACCAGCAAGTCCTCGCGTCTGCTTTCCAGGTACTCCAACTGGGCATCCCGGTCGTCGACGAACGACACGTCGGGCGCAGGCGTCTCGGGCGTGTCGGGGGCGCTGGTCGGATAGGTGTCGAGGATCGTCAAGGAATGGATCTCCTCTCCTCTCGAGCGAAGCTCCTGTGCCACGGCGAACATGATGTGTCCGCCGTAGGACCAGCCGAGCAGGTCGTACGGCCCGGTCGACTGCACACGTTGCACCGCATTCGCGTAGACGACCGCCAGTTCGGCGAGCGTGTCGAATTCGATGTCGACACCGCCGTGTGCCGGGTCCTGCAACCCCACGATCCCCAGTCCGTCCGGCACGTAGTCGGCCAACACGTCGTACGCAGCAGCATCGCCGCCGTACATCGTGTGCGCACAGAACAGAAAGCGACCGGACGAGGATGGCAACAGCGGGGCGAGTATCGCGTCGGCCACGTCGGTCGGGGTGACCGTACTCGCGGCGCGATCCTGCGCTGCAGCAGCCAAACCTGCGACGGTCGGGTTCCGGAGCACGTCGTTCAGGAGCAACGACGTACCGATCTCCTCGTTCGCCCGAGCGACCAACCGGACAGCGAGCAACGAGTGCCCGCCGAGACGGAAGAAGTGGTCGTCTGCGGCGAGCGTGATGTCGTCCGCGAGTCCCAACACCTCGCGGAACAGCCGCCCGAGTGCTTTCTCCGCATCGGTCTCGAGTTCCTGTCCGCCGGTGAGTGCTCCGGTGAGGTCGGGTGTGGGTAGTGCGCGGCGGTCGAGTTTGCCGTTGGGGGTGACCGGGACGGTGTCGATGGGAATGAACACCGTGGGGATCATGTAGTCCGGCACCCGTGCGGTCAGATGCTCCCGCAGTTCGTCGTCGGTGACGTCGGTACCGACGTAATAGGCGGCAAGGTATTTGTCATTGCCGCCGGGGTGGGCGGCGGCGATGACGACGGCGGCGGTGACGGCGGGGTGCTGCTGCAGGACGACGCGGATCTCGTCGAGTTCGATGCGGAAGCCGCGGATCTTGACTTGGTCGTCGGAGCGGCCGAGGTAGTCGAGTTCACCGGCGTGGTTCCAGCGCACGAGATCACCGGTGCGATAGAGGCGTTCACCTGCGGTGGTGGGGTCGGCGATGAAGCGGGTGGCGGTGAGGTCGGGTCGGGCGATGTAGCCGTCGGCGAGTTGGACACCACCGAGATACAGCTCACCTGTCACCCCGACGGGTACCGGGCGTAGCCACGAGTCGAGGACGTGCACAGAGGTATTCGCCACCGGTATTCCGATGGGCACGGTCACCACATCAGCGAGCGCGTCTGCGTGGATGGGTGCTGCGGTGACGTCGACGGCGGCTTCGGTGGGGCCGTAGAGGTTGTGCAGGTCGGCGCCGGCGAAGAGTCGGTCGGCGTCGGCGGCGTTCGCGGCGGGGAGGGCTTCGCCGGAGAAGAACAC